>LNIY01000056.1 GCA_001449105.1 Caulobacter vibrioides
GTTCATAGATCCTCCCCCTCTGGGGGAGGTGGCCCGAAGGGCCGGAGGGGGTCTCCCCGGGACTAGGGCACCAGCACCGTCGCCCCGGTCGTCCTGCGCCCCTCCAGCGCCTCATGCGCCGCCCGGGCCTGCGCCAGGGGGAACCGCTGCCCGATCTCGATCTTCACCGCGCCCGACGCCAGCACCTCGAACAGGGCCGCGGCGCTCTCGTCGAGCTCCTGCGTCGTGACGATGTAGTCGAACAGGCGAGGGCGGGTGATGAAGGCCGACTTGGCGCCGAGCTCCAGCGGCGCGAAAGGCGGCACGGGGCCCGAGGCGTTGCCGTAGGTGACCAGCACGCCGCGACGTCCCAGGCTCTTGAGGCTGCCCTGGAAGGTGTCCTTGCCGACGCCGTCATAGACGACGGGCACGCCGGCCCCGCCGGTGATCTCGGCCACCCGGGCCGCGACGTCCTCGTGATCGTAGAGGATCACGTGGTCGGCCCCGAGATCGCGCACGATCTGGGCCTTGGCCTCCGAGCCGACCGTGGCGATGACGCTGGCGCCCAGCGCCTTGACCCATTGCACCAGGATCTGCCCGACCCCGCCAGCGGCGGCGTGTACCAGCACCACCTGGCCCGGCTTCACGGGGAAGCAGCGGCGGACCAGGAACTCCGCCGTCATGCCCTTCAGCAGCACGGCGGCGGCGACCTCCAGCTCGATCCCTTCGGGGACCTTCACCGCTCGATCAGCCGGAACGACGGCCGCCTCGGCATAGGCCCCCATCGTGCCGTTGTAGGCGACGCGGTCACCGACCGCGAAACGGCTGACGCCCTCGCCGACGGCTTCCACGTGGCCGGCGGCTTCCAGGCCCAGCACCTGCGGGTACTTCACCGGATAGAGGCCCGAGCGGTGATAGGTGTCGATGAAGTTGAGACCGACGGCCGCATGGCGGACGAGGATCTGGGCGGGGCCGGGCGAGGGGAGGTCGCGCTCGACGACCTCCAGGACCTCGGGGCCGCCGGCGGCCTTGGCTTCGACGGCCAGCATCAGGCGAGGGTCTTCTTGAAGAAGGTCAGGCTGCGGCCGTTGGCCAGGGCGGCGTCGGCGGCGTCATAGTGCTCGCCGCCTTCGCGGGCGAAGGCGTGGTCGCGGCCGGCATAGGTATGCAGCGTGATCTGCGGGTGATCCTTCAGGGCGGCGAAGATGACCTGCTGGGCCTCCTTGGGCACGAACTTGTCTTCCTCGGCCACGTGCAGCAGCAGCGGCTTTTCCAGCTTCTCGACCTCGCCGACGTGCTTTTCGATGCCGACGCCGTAATAGGAGACGCTGGCGTCAGCGTCGGTGCGGGTGGCGGTCAGGAAGGCCAGCAGGCCGCCCAGGCAATAGCCGACCGCGCCGACCTTGCCCGACGACTGCGGGCGGATGGCGTCGATGGTGGCGTCGATGTCGGCGACGCCGGCGTCCACGTCGAACGCGTTGAACAGTTCGAAGGCCTTCTTCCATTCGGCCTCGGACTTGTCGGTGATGTCGATGCCGGGCTCGATCCGCCAGAAGAGGTCGGGGCACACGGCCAGGAAGCCTTCGCCGGCGAGCTTGTCGCAGATGTCGCGCATCACCTGGTTGACGCCGAAAATCTCCTGGATGACGACGACGGCCGGCGGATTGTCACCCGTGGCCGGGCGCGCCACATAGGCCGAGAAGTCGCCATCGGGCGTGTTGATCGTGAGGGTCTCGCTCATGGGGCTCTCCACATACAATAAGCCGTCGATGGGACTTTCGACCGAAGCGCTCTAACCTGCCCCGAGCAGTGCGCGGCGTCACAATCTCGTGGCCTGCCGCCAGGGAACTTTTTCGATGAAGATGACGATCGAGATCGACTGCACCCCGGTCGAGGCGCGGGCCTTCCTGGGCCTGCCCGACGTAAGCGGATTGAACGACCATCTCGTGAAAGAGATGCAGGCGCGCATGGACGCCAACATGGCGATGCTGGCGCCCGAGGAACTGCTGAAGAACTGGATGGCGTTCGGGGCCGGGGCTCAGGACAGCTTCCGCAAGCTGATGACGGCGGCGGCCGGAGCGGCGGTCGGCAAGCGCGACTGATCTGATGGCTGATACGATCTACGCGCCGGCCACGGCGGCCGGTCGCGCCGCCGTGGCGGTGATCCGGGTTTCGGGTCCGGCCAGCGGCGAGGCCGTGCGCGCCTTGACCGGCGGCCTGCCGAAACCGCGCCAGGCCGCCCTTCGCACCTTGCGCCACGACGGCGTTGCGCTCGACGATGCGCTGGTGCTGTGGTTCCAGGGGCCGGCCAGCTACACCGGTGAGGACGCCGCCGAGTTTCACGTGCACGGGGGCAGGGCGGTCGTAGAGGCGCTGCTCTCGGCGCTGTCGGCCTTGGGTCTGCGCCTGGCCGAGCCGGGTGAATTCACGCGCCGGGCCTTCCAGCACGGCAAGCTCGACCTGGCCCAGGCCGAGGCCGTCGGCGACCTGATCGACGCCGAAACCGAGGGGCAGCGCAAGCAGGCGTTGGGGCAGCTGGGCGGCGCCCTGGGCCGCCGCTACGACGCCTGGCGCGATCTCCTGGTGCAGTCGCTGGCCATGCTGGAAGCCGCCGTCGACTTCCCGGACGAAGAGCTTCCGGAAGACGTGGCGGCCCGGGCCCGGCCTGGGCTGGAAATCCTGAAGGACGAGATCGATGCGGCCCTGGCGGATGTCGCACGTGGTCGCCGGGTGCGGGACGGCTTCCGCATCGCCCTGGTCGGCGCGCCCAACGCCGGCAAGAGCACGCTGCTCAACGCCCTGGCCGAGCGAGACGCCGCCATCGTTACCGCCACGCCGGGCACCACGCGGGACGTCATCGAGGTTCCGCTTGTGCTGGGCGGCTACAAGGCCTTGCTGGCGGATACGGCCGGGATCCGCGAGACTTCGGACGATATCGAGGCCGAGGGCGTGCGCCGGGCACGCGTCTGGGCCGAGGAGGCTGATCTGCGTCTCTGGGTCGTCGACGCCGTCGAGTTTCACGTGAAACATTCCGAACACCACGCAATCGTCCGGGCCGGCGACTGGCTGGTGATCAACAAGATCGACCTGGTAGAGCCGGATGCCGTGGCGGCCATACGGGCGGAGACGGCGGCCCTGGGGTTGCACGTGGTGGCGCTGTCGGCGCGAGAGCAGGGCGCTGACCCGATCCGCGCCGCTTTGACCGATCACGTGGTGCAGGCGCTGTCCGGCGCGGAGTTCCCGGCCGCTACCCGGATCCGCCACGCGGAGCGCCTGGGCGAGGCGAGGGCGTTTCTCGAGCGCGCTTTGGCCGAGGTCGAGGACGTGGAACTCGCCGCGGAGGACGTTCGCCTGGCTTCCCGTGCACTTTCGCGGATCACAGGCCGGATCGATCCGGAAGACGTGCTTGATCGTGTCTTTTCAAGCTTCTGCATCGGGAAGTGAATGTTTCACGTGGAACAGGGACTTGAACCGTCCACAGCCTGACCACAGATACGCGCACCGCGTTTCACGTGAAACGCCCCGGACTCGACTCGCCCACAGGGCGGCTTGAAGCTATAAGTCAGGCACGCTCCCGCAGGGTCGGGGGCGTTCCGCATTGAGGCGCGTTTCTCCCTTGTCCAACTCTTCGCCCCAGTCCTGGGACGTCATTGTCATCGGCGGCGGTCATGCCGGCTGTGAAGCCGCGGCAGCGTCGGCGCGCACCGGCGCACGCACCCTGCTGTTGACCCACAAACGTGAAACCGTCGGCGAGATGTCGTGCAACCCGGCCATCGGCGGCCTGGGCAAGGGCCACCTGGTGCGCGAGATCGACGCCTTGGACGGCCTGATGGGCCGTATGGCCGACAAGGCCGGCATCCAGTTCCGAATGCTGAACCGGTCGAAGGGCCCGGCCGTGCGCGGCCCGCGCTCTCAGATCGATCGCAAGCTCTATCGCGAGGCCATGCAGGCCGAGCTGTTCGACTATCCGAACCTCGACGTGGTCGCGGCCGCCGCCGAAGACCTGATCGTCGAGGACGGCCACGTGGCCGGCGCCGTGGACGGGGAGGGGAGCGTCTATCGCGCTCCCAAGGTCGTGCTGACCACCGGCACCTTCCTGAAGGGCGTCATCCACCAGGGCGAGACCCGCATTCCGGCCGGCCGGGTCGGCGACCAGCCGTCGATCGGCCTGTCGGACCGTCTGTACGGCCTGGGCTTCGACATGGGCCGCTTGAAGACCGGCACGCCCGCCCGTCTGGACGGCAAGACCATCGCCTGGGACCGCCTGGACATGCAGGCGGCCGATGAGGAACCCGTGCCGTTCTCGTTCCTCAACGAGAAGATCGAGGTACCGCAGATCCGTTGCGGCATTACCTTCACGACCGAGGAAACCCACAGGATCATCGCCGAGCGCCTGGGCGAGTCCGCCGTCTATGGCGGCCGCGCCACGGGGATCGGCCCGCGCTATTGCCCGTCGATCGAGGACAAGGTCGTCCGCTTCGCCGACAAGACCAGCCACCAGGTTTTCCTGGAGCCGGAAGGCCTGGACGACGACACGGTCTATCCGAACGGCGTCTCGACCTCGGTCTCGGCCGAAACCCAGCTGCTTTTCCTGCGCACCATCCCCGGCCTCGAGGCCGTGGAGGTGATCCGCTACGGCTATGCGATCGAGTACGACTACGTCGATCCGCGCGAACTGTACGCCACGCTGGAAACCAAGCGCCTGCCGGGCCTCTATCTGGCTGGCCAGATCAACGGCACCACGGGCTATGAAGAGGCCGGGGCCCAGGGCCTGGTCGCCGGCATGAACGCCGCGCTGTCGGCGTTGGGCCGCGAGCCGGCCGTGTTCGCCCGCGACGAGGCCTATATCGGCGTGATGATCGACGACCTGGTCACCCGTGGGGTGACCGAGCCCTATCGCATGTTCACCAGCCGCGCCGAGTTCCGCCTTACCCTGCGCGCCGACAACGCCGACCAGCGCCTGACCTGCCGCGGCGTCGAGCTGGGCGTGGTGGGCGAGGCTCGCGCCAGCGCCTGGGCCGCCAAGAAGGCCGAGCTGGAGACGGTGCGCGCTCGCGCCCGCGCCCTGAACATGACCCCGGCCGAGGCGGTGAAGGCCGGTTTCAAGGTCAATGCCGACGGCCAGCGCCGCGACGTCCTGGCCATGCTGGCCTATCCCGACGTCGGCCTCGACGACCTGGTCCGGATCTGGCCCGAAATCGCCGACTGGAGCCCGATGGCCCGCGAGCAGATCGAGATCGAGGCGGCCTATGCCGGCTATCTCGACCGCCAGCGCGCCGACGCGGAATCCCTGCGCAAGGACGAGGATCTGCGCCTGCCGGCCGATCTCGACTACCGCGACATCGGCAGTCTCTCCAACGAGGTGCGCGAGAAGCTGATCCGGGTGAAGCCGCTGACCCTGGGCCAAGCCGCCCGCATCGAGGGGGTCACCCCCGGCGCTCTGACGGCCTTGCTCGCCCACGTGCGACGGGGTCGGGCCGCCTGATGGCTCAAGCCGCTCCTGAAAACGCGATGGGCGAACTCGTCATCGAGACGCTCGACCCGGTCGACGCCGCGGCCTTCCAGCGGCTGACCGGTGCGACCGACGTGCAGATCGCCGATCTGGCGCGCTACGAGCAGCTGCTGGCCGAGTGGAACGAGGTGATGAACCTGGTCGGCCCGGCCTCGATGGCGGCCTACTGGAACCGCCACGCCTGGGACAGCGCCCAGCTGCTGACCTTCGCCCCGCAGGCCAAGGTTTGGGCCGACCTGGGCGCCGGCGCGGGCCTGCCGGGCGTGGTGCTGGCCATCCTGCTGAAGGGCGTTCCCGGGGCCAAGGTCCACCTCGTCGAGAGCATGGCCAAGCGCTGCCGCTTCCTCGACGCCGTCACCCGCGAGCTCGACCTGCCGGTCGAGATCCACAACGCCCGCGCCGAGAGCCTGGACCTCAAGGTTCAGGTGATCACGGCCCGGGCCTGCGCGCCGATGCCGCGCCTGCTGGAATACGCGCAACCCTATTTCAAGCGCGGCGCGGTCGCCTGGTTCCTGAAGGGCCAGGAGGTCGCCGCCGAGATCGCTGAAGCCGAGAAGACCTGGAAGTTCGAGTCGGATGTGCGGAGCTCCAAGAGCGATCCGCGCGGCCATGTCGTGCAAATCAAGGGGCTGAACCGTGTCCGCAAAGTCTGAGCTGAGAGTTCTGGCGGTCGCCAACCAGAAGGGCGGGGTGGGCAAGACCACCACGGCCATCAACCTGGGCACGGCGCTGGCCGCCTGCGGCGAGCGCGTGCTGCTGATCGACGCCGACCCGCAGGGCAACTGCTCGACGGGCCTGGGGATCGGCCGCTTGCAGCGCAAGAAGACGCTGTACGACGTATTGATGGGCGAGGCGCCGGTGATCGAGGCCGCCGTCCAGACCTCGCTGCCGGGCCTGGACGTCATCCCGGCCGACGCCGACCTTTCGGGGGTCGAGCTGGAGCTGGGCCAGGTGGCCCGACGTTCCTACCGCCTGCGCGACGCCCTGGAGCCGCTGCGCGCCAACGGCCCCTATACCTATGTGCTGATCGACTGCCCGCCGTCGCTGAACGTGCTGACGGTCAACGCCATGACCGCGGCCGACGCCGTGTTCGTGCCGTTGCAGTGCGAGTTCTTCGCCCTGGAAGGCCTGACCCAGCTGATACGCACCATCGAGCGCGTTCGCGGCAGCCTGAACCCGCGCCTGGAGATCCAGGGCGTGGTGCTGACCATGTACGATCGCCGCAACAGCCTCTCCGAGCAGGTGGCCCGCGACGTGCGCGAGCACTTCGGCGACAAGGTGTATGACGCGGTCATACCGCGCAACGTCCGGGTGTCGGAGGCGCCGTCCTTCGGCAAGCCGGTGCTGCTGTACGATCTGAAGTGCGCCGGCTCGCAGGCCTACCTGCGGCTGGCCCGCGAGGTGATCAGCCGCGAGCGGGACCGGCAGGCCCAGGCGGCCTGATCAACAGGCCTATCTAGTTGAGCGCCGGCCTGAGGACACGGGTCGAAGTCGTTATTGAAGTTGAAGTTTCGAGGAGACGGTCGTGGTCGGTGAAGCGGGGATGTCGGAAGGCCGTCGGGGTCTGGGTCGCGGCCTGTCGGCGCTGCTGGGCGAGGTCGAGGCCGCTCCGGCTCAGGCCCCGGGCGACAATACCGGCGGCTCGCGCGAGGCGCCGATCGAACTTCTGAAGCGTAATCCCGACCAGCCTCGCCGGACCTTCCGCGAGGAAGACCTGGTAGAACTTGCCAACTCGATCGCCGAGAAGGGCGTGCTGCAGCCGATCCTGGTCCGACCCGCGCCGGGGGCTCCGGGCGAGTACCAGATCGTCGCCGGCGAGCGTCGCTGGCGGGCCGCGCAGCGCGCCGGCCTCCGGACCGTGCCGATCATCGTGCGCGAGCTCGACGACCTGGCCGTGCTCGAGATCGGCATCATCGAGAACGTCCAGCGCTCGGACCTCAACATCCTCGAAGAGGCGCTGAGCTACCGGGTGCTGATGGACAAGTTCGGCCGCACCCAGGACGCCATCGCCCAGACCATCGGCAAGAGCCGCAGCCACGTGGCCAACACCCTGCGCCTGCTGGCCCTGCCCGAAGTGGTGCAGCAGCACCTGGTCACCGGCGCCCTGACCGCGGGCCACGCCCGCGCCATCGCCACCGCCGCCGACCCCGGCGCGCTGGCCCAGCAGGTCATCGACGGCGGACTGTCGGTGCGCGAGACCGAGACCCTGGCCCGTGTGGCCCAGACCGGTGACGCGACCCCTCGCGCCAAGAACGGCGGCTCTGCCCTCCCGCGTGCGCCGCGCGCCAAGGATACCGACACCCAGGCCCTCGAAGCCGACCTGTCGTCGGTGCTCGGCCTCGACGTCGAGATCGACCATCGCGGCGGCGCCGGTTCGCTGGTCGTCCGCTACGCGACGCTCGAGCAGTTGGACGACCTCTGCAACCGCCTGACGCGCGGGGTCTGATCGGACCCGTTTTCAGGGTCTTCTGTGGCGAACAAAGCAAGGCGCGACCGTATCCCTGGTCGCGCCATTCGCCACAGGCGAAGGCGGGGAGGGCGGAATTCCCGCCTAATCCTTTGTCGAACAAGGAAAAATGACGACCGATCCGGCTCGGTTGAAAGCTCCGCCGGCGGAAATTTTCCACAAGCCGGCGATGTATTTTCCGCCGAACTATTTGACCGAAATCTCGAATCGCTATCCGGCGCGCCGCGTCCCCGTTCCAGGACGGGTAGGCGGTCTTTCTTGGCCGGACTCCAAGCCGCCATTCCCCGCCAAGGCGGAGACCCAAGCTGACTTCCAGACACACGTACGGACGTGGGCAGTCGCACGCGGTCTGGATCCCCGCCTTCGCGGGGATGTCCGGTGAAGATCAGTCCACGACCGTGAGGTCTGTCGGCGTCAGCGGGCGACGCTGGCCCGTGCGCGCTTCAGGCCCGGCCGGGTGCTGGGGGCGCCCGCCTCGTTCTGTTCGAGCGCCGCCAGCAGGTCGGCCTTCAGCGCCGAGACCTTGCGGCCCTCGGCCAGCTTCCCGCCTTCGGCCGTCTGCACGTAGAAGGCGTCCACCGCCCGCTCGCCATAGCCGTCGATGTGGGCCGACTGGATGGACAGGCCGTTGTCGGCCAGGGTGCGGGCCAGGGCCTGCAACAGGCCGGGACGATCGCGGCCCGAAGCCTCGACCACGGTGGCCTCGTGCGAGGCCTCGTTGTCGATGACGACGGTGGGGGCGATGGCGAAGGCGGCCGTGCGGGCCAGCTCCGCGCCGCGCCGGGCCTCGACATTGACGCCCTCGCCGCGGCCGGCGGCTTCCAGGGCGTCGGCAAGGCGGCGCAGGGCGCGAGGGTTCTCACAGCCGAGCGCGGCGCCGGTGACGTCCTGCACATAGAAGACGTCGAGCGCCTGGCCCTGGCGGGAGGTGAAGACCCGCGCCCCGACGACGTTGCCGCCCAGCGAGGAGATGGCCAGGGCGAGGTCGGCGAACAGGCCGCGCCGGTCCTTGGCGGCGACGACGATCTCGGCGGCGTTGGCGCCCGGATTGACCTTGCCCTCGGCGGCCGCGCCGCCCTGGATCGCGGCCCGGCGGGCCAGCGCCGCGTGGTCGAGCAGGTCCTGCGATCCGAAGGCGCCGAAGTAGGCGTCCTCCATCGCCGCGGCCCAGCCCTTGGCGGCGGGGTCGGCGGCGATCAGGGCCTCGCGTGCGACGGCCGCGGCGGCCTCCTGGTGGCGCTGGATGTTGGCGGTGGCGTCACTGCCCCGTCCGCCCCGGAAAACGGCCTCTGTGGCGTTGTAGAGCTCGCGCAGCAGCTGGCCCTTCCAGCCGTTCCACACACCCGGCCCCACGGCCCGGATATCGGCGACCGTGATCACCAGCAGCAGGCGCAGGCGCTCGGGGTTCTCGACGATGCGCGCGAAGGCGGCGACGGTGCCGGGATCGGACACGTCGCGCTTCTGGGCGAAATCGCTCATGACCAGGTGGTTCTCGACCAGCCAGGCGACCAGCTCGACCTTCGAGCGCTCCACGCCCAGGCGCTCGCAGGCGCTGCGGGCGCTGCGGGCTCCGGCCTTCTCCTGGCCGCCGACGCCGCCCTTGCCGGTGTCGTGCAGCAGCATGGCCAGGAAAAGGGCCTCGCGGTCCTCGATCAGCGGCATGATCGACACGGCCAGCGGATGATCCTCGGAGAGGCGGCCTGCGGCCATGTCGCCGATCAGGCCCACCGCCCGCAGGGTGTGCTCGTCCACCGTGTACGAGTGGTACATGTTGAACTGCATCTGGGCGACGACGCGGCCGAACTCGGGAATGAACCGGCCCAGCACGCCGGCGTCGTTCATCAGGGTCAGGGTGCGGTAGCTGCGCTTGCCGCGCGCCAGCAGGTCGAGGAAGGCCCGCGTGGCCTCCGGATCGCGGCGCACCTTCGAGGTGATCAGGCCCAGGTGCCGGGTCACCGCCGTGAAGGCGTCGGGATGCAGGTCGAGGTCGCGCTCGTCGGCGATCTTGAACAGGCGGATCAGGTTGACCGGATCGCGCTCGAAGATCTCCGGCCCGTCGATGTTCAGGCGGCCGCCGTCCTCGTAGAAGCCGGGGGCGTCCAGGGCCTTGCGCTTGGGCTTGGCGCCCGGGAGGAAGCGCGAGATGCCCTTGGGCTCGTTCTTGAAGTGCTCGGCTTCCAGCTTGGCCGAGAAGGCGCGGGTCAGGGCGCCCACTTCTTTGGCGATCAGGAAGTAGCGGCGCATGAAGCGCTCGACCGCTGGCGCGTCGCCCCGGTCGCCATAGCCCATGCGGCGGGCGATCTCGGGCTGCAGGTCGAAGGTCAGCCGCTCTTCGGGGCGACCGGTCGTGAAGTGCAGGTGGGCCCGCACGGCGTGCAGGAAGTCGAAGGCGCGGATGAAGGCCTTGGTCTCGCGGCCGGAGAAAACCTCCATCTTGAAGACGTCCTCGGGGGCGTCGACGGGATGCAGGTACTCGGCGATCCAGACCAGGGTGTGCAGGTCGCGCAGGCCGCCCTTGCCCTCCTTGACGTTGGGCTCGACCATGTAGCGGCTGGCGCCGGCACGGGCCTGGCGGTCGTCGCGCTCCTTCAGCTTGGCGGCCACGAACTGCTGGCCGGTGCCCTTCATCACCTCGTCGCGGAACCGCTTCTTGAGGTCGGCGGCCAGGCGCTCGTCGCCGGTCAGCCGCCGGGCCTCCAGGATCGAGGTGCGGATCGTGAAGTCTTCCTTCGAGAGGCGGACGCACTCCTCGATGGTGCGCGAGGCGTGGCCGACCTTGAAGCCCAGGTCCCACAGCGCATAGAGCATGTACTCGATCACGCTCTCGACGTGCGGCGTCTGCTTGTAGGGCCGCAGGAACAGCAGGTCGATGTCGCTGAACGGGGCCAGGGTGGCGCGGCCGTAGCCGCCCACGGCCATCAGGGCCAGGCGTTCGCCCTCGGTCGGGTTGCGCGCCCGGAAGACGTGCACCGTCGTGAAGTCGTAGAGGGCGGTGATCACCTCGTCGGTGACGCCGCTGAGCAGGCGGGCGGTCTCCACGCCGCCGGCGCCGTTCTCCAGCCGCTCCTTGGCGATCATGCGGCCACGGAACAGCGCCTGCTTGAGGATGTCGATCGCCCGGGCGCGCTGGGCGGCCTCGTCACCGATGGCGTCCAGGGCGGCGGCCGACAGGCGGGCCCGCAGGGCGTGGCCGTCGACGACGTGTTCCAGGGGCGTGGGGCGAAGGCGGCGGGGCATGGCGATTATATGGGGTACCTGAGAGAGGTGACCAAAGCGACCGCCGGAACCGGCCGTCGCCATGCTCCTATGATTGATCCTAGGTCTTGAGCAGACCCTTAAGCCGATAAAGCGCCTCCAGGGCCTCGCGGGGGCTCATGCCGTCCACGTCCAGCTCCTTCAGCGCCCCATCCACGGCGCTGGGCGCCGAAACGACAGGCGCCGCCGCGATGGGGGCCGAGGCCGCGAACAGCGGCAGGTCGTCGAGCTTGGCCGGTGATTCGGTCTTGCTCTCCAGGCGGTCGAGGACCTCCTTTGCGCGAGCCACCACCTGCGGCGGCACGCCGGCCAGCTTGGCCACCTGCACGCCGTAGGAGCGGTCGGCGGGACCGTCGGCGGCCTCGTGCAGGAACACCAGGTCGCCGTTCCATTCCTTGGCCCGGAGGCTGAGGTTGGAGACGTGCGCCATGCGCTCCTCCAGCGTCGCCAGCTCGTGATAGTGCGTGGCGAAGAGGGCGCGGCAGCGGTTGGTGTCGTGCAGCGATTCCGCGCAGGCCCAGGCGATGGCCAGGCCGTCATAGGTGGCGGTGCCGCGGCCGATCTCGTCGAGGATGACCAGGCTGCGCGGCGTGGCCTGGGTCAGGATGGCGGCGGTCTCGACCATTTCCATCATGAAGGTCGAGCGGCCGCGCGCCAGGTCATCGCCGGCGCCGACGCGGCTGAACAGGCGGTCGACGACGCCCAGCCGGAAGTTCTTGGCCGGCACGTAGCAGCCCGACTGCGCCAGGATGGCCAGCAGGGCGTTCTGGCGCAGGAAGGTCGACTTACCGGCCATGTTCGGGCCGGTGACGATCGACAGGCGGGCGGCCACTTCGCCGGCGGCGTCCAGGCGGCAGTCGTTGGGCGTGTAGGGGTCGCCGGCGCGGCGCACGGCGGCCTCGACCACCGGGTGGCGGGCGGCCTTGGCCTCGAAGGCCAGCGACTTGTCGACGATCGGGCGCACGGCGCCGGCGTCCTCGGCCCATTCGGCCAGGCTGGAGGCCACGTCCAGGCGGGCCAGGGCCTCGGCGGCGGCCTGGATCGGCTCGGCCAGGGCGCAGGCCTCGGTGCGCCAGTCCTCGAAGGTGGCGACTTCCATGGCCAGGGCCCGCTCGGCGGCCTGGGCGATGCGCGCGTCGAGGTCGGCCAGCTCCACGGTGGTGAAGCGCACCTGGTTGGCCAGGGTCTGGCGGTGGATGAAGGTGGCGTTCAGCGGCGGCTGGAACAGCGGATCGGCCTTGCCGGCGGTGGCCTCGACGAAATAGCCGAGCACGCCGTTGTGGCGGATCTTCAGCGTGATGCCGGCTTCCTGGATCAGGCGCTGCTCCAGGGCGGCGACGACGCGGCGGCTGTCGTCGCGCAGGGCGCGGGCCTGGTCGAGCTCGGGACGGATCCCGGGGGCCACGAAACCGCCGTCGCGGGCCAGGGCCGGCAGGTCCGGGCCAAGGCCCGCCTCCAGCGTGTTCAGCAGCTGCGAGACGCCCTGGTGCAGCGACGGGGTGAGGGCGGCCAGCGCCCCTTCCAGCTCGATCGGCGGCGGCGACAGCGGGTCGCCCGAGCCGCCGACCATGCCGGCCAGCTTCTCGCCGGTCTTCAGGCCGTCGCGCAGGCAGGCCAGGTCGCGCGGACCGCCGCGGCCCAGCGCCAGGCGGGCGAGCGCGCGGGCCATGTCGCCCGAACCCTTGAGCTGCTCGCGCAGGCGTTCACGTAAGGGTCGGTGCTCGACGAACCACTCGACGGCGTCCAGGCGCTGGTCGATGGCGGCCGGGTCCAGCAGCGGCCGGGCCAGGCGCGAGGCCAGCAGGCGCGCGCCGCCCGGCGTGACGGTGCGGTCGATGGCCGCGAGCAGCGAGCCGTTGCGGTCGCCGTTCTGGGTGCGGTCGATCTCCAGGCTGGAGCGGGTGGCCGGGTCGATCGACATGACGTCGGCCTCGGCCGCCCGGCGCGGGGCGCGCAGGGCCGGCAGCTTGCCGGCCTGGGTCATTTCCAGGTGGGCCGCGATCAGGCCCAGCGCCCCGACCTCGGCCGGCGCCAGCCCGCCGAAGCCGTCCAGGGTGTCGACGCCGTAAAGACGCTTCACCCGTGTCTCCGAGGCCTGCGGCTCGGACAGGGCCGAGGGCATGGGCTGGATCAGGCCGCCGCAGATTTTCAGGGTCTGGGCCAGGTGGTCGTCGGCCAGCAGGCGGTCGGCCACCAGGGTCTCGGACGGCGACAGGGCCGCCAGCAAGGGGCCTACGCCGTCCTTGCCGGTCGAGAAGCACTCGACCTCGCCGGTGGACAGCTCCACGGCCGCCACGGCCGCCTGGCCGGCGCGAATGGCCACCGCCGCCAGGCGGTTGGCGCCCCGGGCGTCCAGCAGGCCGTCCTCGGTCAGGGTGCCGGGGGTGACGACGCGGACGATGTCACGGCGGACCACCGACTTGGAACCGCGCTTCTTGGCCTCGGCCGGGTCTTCCATCTGCTCGCAGACGGCGACCTTGAAGCCCATGCGGATCAGCTTCGACAGATAGGCTTCGGCCGCATGGTGCGGCACGCCGGCCATCGGGATCGGCTGGCCGGCATGGGTGCCCCGGAAGGTCTGCGAGATGCCCAGGGCGGCGGCCGCGCGGATCGCGTCGTCGAAGAACAGCTCGTAGAAGTCGCCCATCCGGAAGAACAGCAGCGCGTCCGGCTGCCGGGTCTTCATGTCGAAGAACTGCTGCATCACCGGCGTGGCGCCGGTAGCGTCGAACGTCTGGACGGGCGGAGAAACGGGGGCGTTCATCCGACCGGAAAGTACAGAGCGTCGCGGTTTTCGTTAAGGGGTGCGACGGGGGTTTTTCGGCGATCTGCGCGCTTTCGGCAGGGCCTTGTCGGCGTCTCTCAGGGCTGCGAGTTCGCGATCGGCTTGCGCACGCCGGGTCGCTTTGCGCTGGTCGTCGAAAAGCTTGTACTGCGCCTTCGCGGCCGCCTCGGCCTGATCATGGCGGATGCCGCCGCCGTGATCGAGAACGACGCGGTTCAGGCTGGCCAGTTGCTGGTCGAGCAGGCGGCTGGCGTCATCCATGATCACCAGCCTGCCGATGTCGAGCTGGTCCTCGAAGATGCCCAGAAGGATGTCGGTCAGGCGGTTCAGTTCCTGGATCTCGGCCGGGGCCAGATAGTTCTTGGCCACCAGCGCATCGGCCTGGCGGATCTCGTCCTTGGGCCAGGACTGAAGGCCCATGTTCGGCGCCTCGGCGTCCGCGCGATCGTTCAGCACCTCCGAAGGGGTGTGGTTGACCACGGCGTAGAACAGCTTGGCCTGGGTGCGGCGATAGAAGCTCGTCGCGGCCTGCGAGCTTGGCTCGTAGTCCTGGCACATCGCGCAGACGCGCCGCAATTCGGCATAGAGGTTTGCCTCGGAGGCGCGGATGTCCCTGACGATCTCGCGCAGTTCGCGAACACGGTCGTTCTGCTCGGGATCCTTCAACCGCGTGGCGTCGACGACGAAGCCCTTGGTGGCGAAGCGCACCAGCACGCTCGTCGCCCACTTGCGGAACAGCGTGGCCTGGGCCGAGCTGACCCGATAGCCAACGGAGATCACCATATCGAGGCTATAGAGGGCGACCGGCTTTGTCGATCGAGCAATTTGCATAAATTGCAAATTGCTCTCTTCAGTCAGTTCATCTTCCTCAAGAATGTTGCTGATGTGACGGGAGATCACCGAGACATCGCGCCCGAACAGCTGCGCCATCTGGGCCTGAGTCATCCAGAGCGCTTCGCCGTCGTGGCGCAGTTCGACCCGCGCGCCGGCTTCCGTGGCGTAGATCAGGAAGCGGTGGCCGTTGTCGTCCTCGATCAGGCCAACCGGCGTTTCCTGTTCCTGCCCCAAGCTCGTCGCCCCTCTCCAGAATGAGAACATTGATAGAACGAAAATGAAGGGCTGAATAGTCGTCCGAAAGGGGGTTTGGCGCCGTTGCGATTGCCCGCGCACGACCTGGTCCATAAGCTTGGCCGGAACATCGGGGGCGGCATGAGCGGCGACGAACGAACCGGGACGACGACCTACAAGCCCGACTGGCAGCGCAAGCCGACGGCCGATCAGATGGCGCGGTACTATCCCGAGCGCGCCCAGCGGGAAGATGTCGGCGGCCTGGCCACCATCGGCTGCATGGTGGGGAAAGGGGGGCGGCTGACCGACTGCAAGGTGCTCAAGGAAACCCCCGAGGGCTACGGTTTCGGCAAGGCGGCGGTGAAGCTGTCGGCCGAGTTCGAGATGACGCCGCCGCCGCCCGAACTGATCGGAAAGAAGGACGTCAGCATCCCGATCACCTTCGCCGTGCCGCCGACCCCGCAATTCGTCCTGCCGGTCACCGCGGTCCAGGTCGGATTCGTGATGCTGGTCGCGGCGCTCCTGCTTGTCGGGCTTTTCGGTCTGATCCGGGTTCTGCAGGCCGATCGCAGGGTCGACATCTAGATCGCCGCCAAGGCCGTGCCGCCTAGGCCCGGATGCAGAAAAGGCCCGCCACGAGGGCGGGCCTTTCGAGACTGGAAACCCGGCTTTTGAGCCTCAGTTGCCGGTGACTTCTTCCCAGAAGCGCTTGGCCTTGTCGACGAAGTTGGCCGACTTGGGGTTCTGCTTGTCGTCGCACAGGCCGGCCAGTTCCTTGAGGAGCTCCTTCTGGCGGGCCGACAGGTGGGTCGGGGTTTCCACGAACAGCTCGACCACCAGGTCGCCGCGCTGGCGGTTGCGCAGCGACGGCATGCCCTTGCCCTTCAGGCGAACGGTCTTGCCGGTCTGGGCGCCTTCGGGAACCTTGACGCTGATGCGGCAGGTGCCGTCGCAGGTCTCGCCGCCCTTCAGGCACGGGGCCTCGATCTCGCCGCCCAGGGCGGCCACGGTCATCGGCACCGGCACGGTGCACAGCAGGTCCAGGCCGTCGCGCTCGAACAGCTCGTGCGGGCTCACCGACAGGAAGAGGTAGAGGTCGCCGCGCGGGCCCCCGCGCTGCCCTGCGTCGCCTTCGCCCGCCAGGCGGATCCGGGCGCCGTCGTCGACGCCGGCCGGGATACGGACCGACAGGACGCGTTCCTTGCGGACCTGGCCGTGGCCATGGCAGCCCGAGCAGGGATCCAGCACCAGGCGGCCAGAGCCGCCGCAGCGCGGGCAGGCGCGCTCGACCGAGAAGAAGCCTTGCGTGGCGCGCACGCGGCCGGCGCCGCCGCACGAGCCGCAGACGGTGGGGTTGGTGCCGGGCTTGGCGCCCGAGCCGTCGCAGACCTCGCAGGTCATGGCCGCCGGGACCGTGATCTCGACCTCGGCGCCGGCATAGGCCTGCTCCAGGGAAATCTCCAGGTCGTAGCGCAGGTCCTGGCCGCGCTGCGGGCCGTTGGACTGGCGACGGCCGCCGCCGAACATCTCGCCGAAGACATCGCCGAACACGTCGCCGAAGATGTCGCTGGCGTCGAACCCGCCGCCCATGCCGCCAGGGCCGCCTTGCGGGCCGTTGACGCCGGCGTGGCCGAAGCGGTCGTAGGCGGCGCGCTTCTGCGGGTCGGAGAGGACGCTGTAGGCCTCGTTGATCTCCTTGAACCGGCCGCTCGCGTCCTCGCAACCGCCGTTGCGGTCGGGGTGGTGCTGCATCGCCAGCTTGCGGAAGGCGGATTTCAGGCCCGCGTCGTCGCAGGTCCGGTTCACGCCGAGAATTTCGTAATAGTCGCGCATCGTCAGCGTTCGGCGCCCGTAAGGCTCAACAGGACAAGAAGTGTCGTGAAAGAGGTGGGGGAGGGGGCGCCCCGCCGCAAGGCGTCAATCGGGCGCACCGCAAAACGAGCGCGCCGGCGAACGGTCCCAATCTGGGCGTTCGCCGGCGCGTCCATGGCTTAGGAAGCCGGCTTTTCGTTGCCGTCGACTTCCTCGAACTCGGCGTCGACGACGCCGTCGTCCGCGGGAGCTTCAGCGCCGCCTTCGGCGCCTTCACCACCCTGTTGCGAGGCGTACATGGCCTCGCCCAGCTTCATCGACGCCTGGATCAGGGCCTGGGTCTTGGCCTGGATGGCCTCGATGTCCTCGCCTTCCAGGGCGGTCTTCAGCTCGGTGACGCCGGTCTCGATGGCGCCCTTTTCAGCCGCGCCGACCTTGTCGCCGTGCTCGGCCAGGGCCTTCTCGGTCGAGTGCAGGATCGCCTCGCCCTGGTTCTTGGCCTCGACCAGCTTCTTCTTCTCTTCGTCCGCGGCCTTGTTGGCCTCGGCTTCCTTGACCATGCGCTCGATGTCGCTGTCCGAGAGGCCGCCATTGGCCTGGATGCGGATCGAGTGCTCCTTGTTGGTCGCCTTGTCCTTGGCGTGGACCTGGACGATGCCGTTGGCGTCGATGTCGAACGTGACCTCGATCTGCGGCACGCCGCGCGGCGCCGGCGGGATGCCCACCAGGTCGAACTGGCCGAGGATCTTGTTGTCCACGGCCATCGGACGTTCGCCCTGGAACACGCGGATGGTCACGGCCGACTGGTTGTCGTCGGCGGTCGAGAAGGTCTGCGAGCGCTTGGTCGGGATCGTGGTGTTGCGCTCGATCAGCGGGGTGAACACACCGCCCAGGGTCTCGATGCCCAGGGTCAGCGGGGTCACGTCGAGCAGCAGCACGTCCTTGACGTCGCCTTGCAGCACGCCGGCCTGAACGGCCGCGCCCAGCGCCACGACTTCGTCGGGGTTCACGCCCTTGTGGGGTTCGCGACCGAAGAAGTCCTGCACCGCCTGCTGGACCTTGGGCATGCGGCTCATGCCGCCGACCAGGATCACTTCGTCGATGTCGCTCTTCTTCAGGCCGGCGTCCTTGAGGGCCTGTTCGCACGGACCGATGGTGCGGGCGATCAGGTCGTCGACGAGGGCTTCCAGCTTGGAGCGCGACAGCTTGATGTTCAGGTGCAGCGGGCCCGAGGCGTTCATGCTGATGAACGGCAGGTTGACCTCGTACTGAGCCGTCGACGACAGCTCCTTCTTGGCCTTTTCCGCCTCTTCGCGCAGGCGCTGGAGGGCCAGCTTGTCCTTGCGCAGGTCGACGCCCTGCTCCTTCTTGAACTCGTCGGCCAGGTAGTCGACGATCCGAAGGTCGAAGTCTTCACCGCCCAGGAAGGTGTCACCGTTGGTCGACTTCACCTCGAACACGCCGTCGCCGATCTCGAGGATCGAGACGTCGAAGGTGCCGCCGCCGAGGTCGTAGACCGCGATCTTCTTGCCGTCGTTCTTGTCCAGGCCGTAGGCCAGGGCCGCCGCGGTCGGCTCGTTGATGATGCGCAGGACTTCCAGGCCGGCGATCTTGCCGGCGTCCTTGGTCGCCTGACGCTGGGCGTCGTTGAAATAGGCCGGAACGGTGATGACCGCCTTGGTCACCGGCTCGCCGAGGTGGGCTTCGGCGGCTTCCTTCATCTTCTGCAGGATGAAGGCCGAGACTTCCTGGGGCGAGTAGTCCTTGCCGTGGGCCTTGACCCAGGCGTCGCCGGTCGGGCCCTTGACGATCTCGTAGGGCACCATGCCCTTGTCCTTCTCGACCACCGGGTCGTTCGCGTTGCGGCCGATCAGGCGCTTGATCGCGAACAGGGTGTTGGTCGGGTTGGTCACGGCCTGGCGCTTGGCGGGCTGGCCGATCAGGCGCTCGCCGTCCTCGAGGAAGGCGACGACCGACGGGGTGGTGCGAGCGCCTTCGGCGTTCTCGATCACCTTCGGGTTCTTGCCGTCCATGATGGCCACGCACGAGTTCGTGGTGCCAAGGTCGATACCGATAATCTTGCTCATGTGGTGTGCCTGCAGCTCCTCGAATGGCGGACGGCGGTGACAAGGGCCTTATCAGAAGCGCCCCGGTTTTTCTCGGTCCGTCCCCGTCTGGTCGCGTCTAGGGTTGATCCAAAATCCTGCCGCCTGGACGAACCAGGCGAAAGGAGAGGCTTCAATCGAAGTTGACGAGCCCGTCAACCCCGCTTCGATGCCCGATATGGGGGATACGCGTGCCGCCGCAACCCCATTCCCGCAGGGAAAGAAGGGGAATCTGCAAGACGGAACGTCGCAGCGTCGGCCTGTCGACCCTCGGCCGACGCTGTGGAAAAGTCGGTTCAGCCGGCCTTGGCCACCCAGGCGGTGATCGCCGGCAGCCGCTCGCGACGCACCTTGGCCCGGTATTCGATCGCCGAGACCGTCTTGTCGGCCTCCTTGCGCGAGCCTTCGGCGAGGTTGGCCAGCGCCCAGGCCTTCAGTTTCTCGGCCGTTTCCGGCTTGCCCGAGGCCTTGGCGAGGCTCGGGATGAAGCGGGTGCGGGCGCTGTTGTCGACCTTGCCGTCCACCGCGTCTCGGTGAGCCGTGGCGAAGTCGAAGGCCAGGTCCGGATGGCGCGAGGCAACGCCCGAGATCATGCCGGCCGAGTTGGTCTCGCCCGGCTCGGCGGTGAGGGCCAGATCCAGGGCCTTGCGGGCCAGGGTCTCGTCGTCGGCCGCGGCCAGCAGGTTGTAGAGCTGGGTGCGGACCAGCGGCGTCTTCTCGGCCTTGGCCTGGGCGTGGATGGCGTCCCAGGTCGCAGCATTGGCGTTGACGGCCACGACGGTCAGGATCGCCTTGCGCAGCGGGCCGGGGATGGCGGCCGGATCGGTCTTGTCGGCGGCGTAGCGGCGACGGGCCTCGGCGACCACGGCGGCGTCGCCCAGTTCGCCCAGGGTCGAGATCAGGTCGCCGCGCAGGATGGCCACGGGATCGGGCTCGCCGGCCTTGGCTTCCCAGCCCACGCGGGCCAGCAGGGGCGACAGGCGGGCGATGGCCAGCTTGCGGAAGGCCGCGCGCTCGGCCTGGCCTTCGTAATAGCCGTCGATGGCCGACAGCACGCCGGCGACCTTGGACAGCACCTGCGGGTCGGCGTCGGCCGGCGCAGCCGCGATCAGGGCCAGGGCGTCGGTCGGCGACTGCTGGCCGGCCGTGCCCATCGACCAGGCGTCCGACAGCAGGCCCAACTGGTCGATCGGCGCCAGCTTGCCGAAGTCGGCCGCCAGCCGCTGGAACTGCGCCGGGGCGTAGAGGGTGCGGTAGTAGCCGCTCTGGCCGGCGTTGACGACGACGGGGCCGCAGCCCTCGACGGTCAGGCTGGCCTTGCCGCCCTCGACCACGGTCTTGGCGATCGTCGAACCGTCCAGGGCCTTGGCGTTGACCGGCACGCGCCAGGCCAGGGGCGTCTTGTCGGGGAAGTCCTTGCTGAACTCGCCCTGGGTCAGGGTCAGGACCTGCTTGCCGGCCTGGCAGGCGCCGCCCTCGACGCGGATCAGCGGCACGCCCGGCTGCAGGGTGAAGTCGTGGGCGATGGCGGTGATCGGCTTGCCGGCGGCGGTCTCGACCGCCTTCCACAGGTCGTCGCTGACCGTGTTGCCGTAGGCGTGGGCCTTGATGTAGGCGCGCACGCCGGTGCGCCAGGCGTCCTCGCCGACATAGCCCTCGAGCATGCGGATGACCGCCTCGCCCTTCTGGTAGGTGATGGCGTCGAAGGCCTGGCTGGCCTGCTCGACGGTCTCGACGTGCTGCACCACCGGGTGGGTGGTGGAAAGGCCGTCGAGGTTCATGGCGTATTCCCGGCCGCCGACGGCGGCGAGGGCGGCGTTCCATTCGGGGTGAAACTTCTCGGTCGCCCGGCCTTCCATCCACGAGGCGAAGCCCTCGTTGAGCCACAGGTCGTCCCACCAGGCCATGGTCACCAGGTTGCCGAACCACTGGTGGGCGGTCTCGTGGGCGACGGTGGTGTAGATGTTCTGGGCGTCGCGCTGGGTGGAGATCTTCGGGTCCATCAGCAGGGCGTATTCGAAGTAGAAGATCGCGCCCCAGTTCTCCATGGCGCTGAAGAACTGGCTGCGGCCCGGGGCTGCGATGTGATCGAGCACGGGCAGCGGGTAGTCGGCGCCGAAATAGTCGTTGTACCAGGCCACCATCGGGCCGGCCGACTCCAGGGCGAACTTCGCCTTCGGCAGGTCGCCCTTCTTGGTGACGACGCCGATGTCGACGCCGGCGGTCTTGATGCTGGCCCGCTCGAACTCGCCCAGGCCGAAGAACAGCAGGTAGGTCGACATCTTCGGCGAGGTCGCGAAGGTCACGCGGGTCTTGCCGCCGGGAAGGTCGACGCTCTTGCTGACCGGCATGTTGCCCAGGGCCATCTGGCCAGTGGGCACCGTGGCCTCGACGCTGAAGGTGGCCTTGTGGAACGGCTCGTCCCACGAGGGGATGAACCGGCGGGCGTCGGAGTTCTCGAACTGGGTGTAGAGGGCGCGCTTGGGGCCCTCCTCGGTGTCGTAGTCGAGGGCGAACAGGCCGGCGGCCTGGGTGTAGATCTTGCCGGCGTAGTCGATGGCCAGCACGTGCTTGCCCTTGGCCAGCGGGGCCTTGAGCGTGAAGGCGGCGGTCTGGGCGTCCTCGTCGACCTTGATGGTCGCCGGCTTGCCGTCGATCGAGGCCTTCGCGAAGGTCAGGTCGGCCGCCTGCAGGGTGATGGTCGCGGTCGGCTCGACGACCTCGACGGCGATCTTCACCGAGGCGGTGAAGCTCATCGCCTTGGCGTCGGGCGTGAAGGCCAGGTCGTAGTGGGTCGGATGGGCGTTGCGCGGCAGCTGGGTGGTGACGGTGGCCGGGGTGGCCCCCTTGGAGCCCGAGACGGCCGGTGCGGCGAGGGCGGATCCGGAGGCGAGAAGCAGCGTGACCGCCGCGGCGGTGGACAGAAGACGACGCATGAACGGCCCTGGTATGGAAGGATCGTGCGGCCTTGGGCCGCGAGGGCGCAAACCAACACCCATCCGGCCGTCCAAGGGCATTAAATCCGCGTAATGATGACCCCCGTCTCCCTCGTCCCTGGCTTTGATCTGTGGCCCGGCCTGCTGTCGCCGGACGTCCAGCGCGCGCTGACGGAGACGGTGCTGGCCGCCGCCAGGATCGCCCCGCCGGCCAATTACGAAACGCCCTACGGCAAGGCCATGAGCGTGGCGATGACCAGCCTCGGCCCGCTGGGCTGGACCAGCGACGCGGCCGGCTATCGCTATGCCGATCGTCATCCCGGCACCGGCGGAGCCTGGCCCGAGATCCCCCAGGCCCTGCTCGATCTCTGGGCGGCCCTGGGCGATGCGGAGGTGCCGCCCGACGCCTGCCTGGTGAACTTCTATGGCGCCGAAGCCCGCATGGGCCTGCACCAGGACCGCGACGAGGCCGATCCGCGCTTTCCGGTGCTGTCGGTCTCGCTGGGCGACACGGCGGTGTTCCGCATCGGCGGGACTTCACGGAAGGACCCGACCCGATCGGTGCGCCTGGCGTCGGGCGACGTCTGCCGGCTGTCAGGTCCGGCGCGGCTGGCCTTCCACGGCGTGGACCGCATCCTGCCTGGCTCCTCGCGGCTCGTGCCCGGGGGAGGGCGGATCAACCTGACGCTCAGGCGGGCGCGGGCGGGGTGAGGGATACTCCCCCTCTGGGGGAGCTGTCGGCAAAGCCGACTGAGGGGGGTGGCGCCGCGCCGTCCCCCTCCGGCCCTTTGGACCACCTCCCCCAGAAGGGGGAGCATCAAACGAAAAGGACCGCCCCTTCCGGAGCGGCCCTTTCGGTCGAGCATGAAAACTTGATCAGCCGCGCAGCTTGCGGGTGATGGTCTCCAGGTCCTGGCTTAGCACGGCGTCTTCCTGACGCAGGGCCTCGATGCGGCGCACGGCGTGCAGCACGGTGGTGTGGTCGCGACCCCCGAAGCGACGGCCGATGTCCGGTAGCGAACGGGTGGTCAGCTGCTTGGCCAGCCACATGGCCGCCTGGCGCGGGCGGGCGATGGCGCGATTGCGGCGCTCGCTGAGCAGGTCGGCCTGCTTCATGCCGTAGTGCTCGGAGGTGGCCTTCTGGATGTCGTCGATGGTGATCCGCTTTTCGCCGCCGCGCAGGTGCGGGCGCAGGATCGCCTGGACCTCGTCCAGCGACAGGCGCGACAGGCGCTCGCCGGCGCGGGCGGTCAGGGTGTTGAGGGCCCCTTCCAGCTCGCGGACGCTGTCGGTGAAGCGGTCGGCCAGGAACTGCAGCACTTCGGGGCGCACCGAGCCGGTGAAGCCCTGGGCGCGGCCCAGCGCCTCGATCTTGCGCTCAAGGATGCCCAGGCGCAGCGAACGGTCGGCCGGCTCCATGCCGCAGACCAGGCCGGCGGACAGGTGCGAGCGCAGGCGGGCGTCCATCTCGGTCATGGCCGAGGGCGGACGGTCGGCCGAGAACACCACCCGGCGGCCGTCCTCGACGAGGGCGGTCAGGGTGTGGAACAGCTCTTCCTGGCTCGACTGCTTGCCGGCGATGAAGTGCACGTCGTCGATGATCAGCAGGTCGGCGCCGCGCAGCTCGTCCTTGAAGGCCGTGGTCTGGCGATCCATGACCGCGCGGACGAAGGTCGACAGGAAGCGCTCGGCGGTCAGGTAGACCACGCGCTTGTTCGGGGCGGCGCGCATGGCCTCCCAGGCCAGGGCGTTCAGCAGGTGCGTCTTGCCGAAGCCGTAGGGGCCGTGGAACAGCACCGGGTTGAAGTGGCCGTCGGCCCAGCTGGCGACGCGGCGCGCCACGGCGTGGGCGAACTCGTTGGCGGGGCCCGGAACGAAGCTGTCGAAGGTGAAGCGTTCCTGCAGGCCCTGGACCGGCGAGGTCTTGCCGGCGATCGGGGCCGCGGCGGCGGGAACGTCGCTGGAGACCGGCAGCACGATCTCGATCGGCTGCGGCTTGGCCTCGACATAGACGGCGCCGGCGGTGGCCGAGGCGGCGTCGGCCGAGGCCTCGAATTCGAGGCGCGACTTCAGGTCCAGGCGGCGGCCCACGGCGTCGCCGGCGGCCCACAACTCGCCGATGCGGCGCCAGGCGCTGCGACGGATCCAGTCGCGCGCGATGCCGGTGGGGGTGACGAGCACGACGTCGCCGGCCTGGGTTTCACGCAGGACCGCGGGCGCGATCCACGAGCCGAAGGCGGCGTCGCCCAGCTCGCGCTTCAGGGAGACGCAGACTTTGTTCCACACGATGCCGGCAGGCTCGCGCGTGACGGCGGCATACGCCGCCGACAATTCCTGACTGGCCGCCCCGACCTTGATCGACATCAGTTCACCGCCTCGCGCCTGCATACACACAATTACAGATTGCCGGTCGCAAGCCCCCCATGGCGCGCGACCGAACTCAGAAACTCTTCCCCCGCATTTATTGAAGACACACAGGGGCTTAACCGGCGAACGCATGAGTGTCCGCCGCCGCCGCTGTCGTCAAAGACTGGGAGAGCGCTGAGACCTTTAAACTAGCTACCGGCCCGGGCCGGTCAAACGGAAAACTTGCGTCCGATCGCGGATATTTCTGTTGACTCGCGACACCGCCTCTCCCGTCAAGGGAAAGCCGTTTTGAAGACTTTCGTTCGACGAGCTGGGGGGCAGGTAAAGGAGTACATAGACAAAGCAAAAGCCGACCGAGTTGCCTCGATCGGCTTCTACAAGTCTTTGATTTCGCTGAACGAACGGCGTTCGTTCGCGATCTGGACTTAGGCGGCGGCCTTATCCAGCTTCTTCAGACGGGCGGCCAGGCGAGACACCTTGCGCGAGCCCGTGTTCGGGTGAACGACGCCCTTCGAGACGGCGCGCATCAGCTCCGATTGAGCCTCGATGAACGCGGCCTTGGCGACGGCGACGTCGCCCTTGGCGATGGCGTCTTCGAACTTGCGCAGGAAGGTGCGCACGCGCGAACGGCGAGCGGTGTTCACTTCGGTGCGACGGGCGATCTTGCGGATCGCTTTCTTGGCGCCGGGATTATTGGCCATGGATAGGACCTTCAAACGGACGGCCGCGCGGGCGGCCGCGAAGCAGGTGAAATCAAGAGCGCGCGGATATACGGGAAGGCCGGGGGCGGGTCAATCCATCCACATGGGGATTCTTCGCCGGCCGAGAGCCGGACCAGGCCGGCCGGCGATCACGACCCCTTGAACGCGGGTTTGCGCTTCTCGACGAAGGCGGCCATCCCCTCCTTCTGGTCGTCGAAGGCGAACAGCGAGTGGAACAGCCGCCGCTCCAGGGCCACGCCCGTGGTCAGGGTGGTCTCGTAGGCGGCGTTGACCAGTTCCTTGTTCATGGCCGTGGCCAGGGGCGACTGGGCGGCGATCTTGGCGGCGACCTTGACGGCCTCGTCGACCAGCTGGTCGGCGGGGAAGATCCGCGAGACGAGGCCGGCGCGCTCGGCCTCCTCGGCGTCCATCATCCGGCCGGTCAGGATCATGTCCATGGCCTTGGACTTGCCGACCAGGCGGGTCAGGCGCTGGGTGCCGCCGATGCCGGGGGCGACGCCGAGATTGATCTCCGGCTGGCCGAACTTGGCGGTGTCGGCGGCCAGGATGAAGTCGCACATCATCGCCAGCTCGCAGCCGCCGCCCAGGGCGTAGCCGGACACCGCGGCGATGATCGGCTTGCGCACGGTCTCGATGGCGCGGGCCTGGGCCGTGAAGAAGTCGGCCTTGAACATGTCGGCATAGGACTTGTCCGACATCTCCTTGATGTCGGCGCCGGCGGCGAAGGCCTTGGGCGAGCCGGTCAGCACGATGCAGCCCACCGTGTCGTCGCCCTGCGCCTGCGCGAGGGCCTGGCCCAGCTCGGTCAGCAAGACGCTGTTGAGGGCGTTCAGCGCCTCGGGCCGGTTCAGGCGGATCAGCGCCACGCCGGGCGCGCTCGTGGGGCGTTCGACGATCAGGGTCTCAAAGGCCATCTGCGCTTGGTTCCTCGTGTTCAGTTCGGCCGTCTAGCGCGGCCCTTCGACATCGTAGCCCAGGGCGCGCAGGCGGGCCGGCAGGCCGTCGGGACCCAGCAGGTGCCCCGCGCCGACCACCACCACCGTCCGGCCGGAACCGGCCAGGCGCGCTTGCAGGGCGTCCATCCACCGTGCGTTACGCTCGACGATGAACCGGCGATAGAGGGCGGGCGAAGATTTCCGCATTCCGCCGACCACGGCGCGCTCCAGCGCTTTCTGATCGCCCTTCGACCAGGCGGCCACCAGCCGGCGATAGGCGCCGGGATCCTTTTCCAGCTGCTTCACCGTGGCGTTCAGGGTCCGCACCTGGTCGGCCTCGGAGGCGCCGGCGAACAGGGCCATCTGCTCGTCGGGGGTCTCGAAGGCCTTGCGGGCGACGGCCGGCGGAGCAGCCGCCTGCAGGCGCCGCTCGACCCCGTCCTCGGCCAGGCCCTTGTCCCGGGCGAAGGCGGCCGTGGTCAGCCGCACCTCGGCCATCCACGGCTTGAGCCGCTCGATCTCGCTCATCGGCACGTCGAGGCGCCGGGCCAGTTCGCGCAGGCGGGCGGCGGCGCGGGGCTTCAGGCGCGAGGTCAGGGTCTGGCCGGGCGGCAACAGGCCGTAGGCGCCGGCCAGGTCTTGCATCCGCCGATCGGCGGCCGCGTCCATCGGGACCTCGAACCACAGGTCGTCGGCCCTGGAGAGCGCCGCGTCCAGCGCCGGCGGCCTCCAGTCCAGGTCCCTGGGCAGGACGTGCATCGAGCCGAACAGCACGATCTCGGAATCCGCATCGCGCACCGTCCACACCGGCGGCGCGGCCAGGGCGGGGGTCGCCAGCAAGGCGGTCAGAGCGACGAGGAGGGAACGGAACATCACGCCAAACCGGAAAGCCGCGCCTCTAATGTCGGGAAAGCGCGGCCAGGGTCATTTCTGACAAACGGGGCAGAAGAACGTCGAACGCCCCGCCTGCGCCTCGCGGGCGATCACGCCCTTGCAGCCGGGGGTGGGGCAGGGCTCGCCCTCGCGGTCATAGACCCGGAAGCGATGCTGGAAGTAGCCCAGCGCCCCGTCGGCGGCGGCGAAGTCCTTCAGCGACGAGCCGCCGACCTCGACGGCCTCGGCCAGCACGTCCTTGATGGCGGCCGTCAGCGGTCCCAGCCGCTTGCCGGCGATCTGGCCCGAGGGCTTGAACGGCGAGATGCCCGATCGGTGAAGGGCCTCGCAGACATAGATGTTGCCCAGCCCCGCCACGGTCTTCTGGTCCAGCAGCAGGGTCTTTGGGCCCTGCTTGCGGCCGCCGAAGGCCTTCACGAGGGTCTTGGCGTCGAAGGCGTCGCTAAGAGGCTCGGGCCCCATGGTCGCGAACCAGGGATGGCGGTCGACGCGGTCGGTGGCGATCAAGTCCATGAAGCCAAACCGGCGGGGGTCGTAATAGGTGACCGTCGCGCCCTCTTCGGTCTCGAAGACGACGTGAGCGTGCTTGTCGTCGGGCTTGACCTCGCGGGCGAAGTCGCCGGGCCTCACAGATCCTTCCGGCGCGGCGATCTCGAACCTGCCGGTCATGCCCAGGTGCATCACCAGGGTGTCGCCGCGATCCAGCGGGGCCAGCAGATACTTGGCCCGCCGCTCCAGCCGCAGGATCTTCGCCCCCGTCAGCCGCTGGACGAAGCCCTCGGGCAGGGGAAAGCGCAGGTCCGGGCGATTGGCGCGCACGCGGGAAAGCCGCGCGCCGGAAAGGACGGGCTCAAGTCCGCGGCGGACGGTCTCGACTTCGGGCAGTTCGGGCAAGGAAGACCCCTTAAAACGATGACGCGGCGCGAGACGCGGTCTAATAGGCGAAGATCATATAGAGAGCCCGACCCGTAGACGTCATGAGCAAGCCCTCCGCCACTTTCGGATTCAAGGACGTGGACCCCGCTTTGAAGGCGGGCCTGGTGCGCGGGGTCTTCGACCGCGTGGCCAAGAACTACGACCTGATGAACGACCTGATGAGCGGCGGCGTGCACCGGCTCTGGAAGGACGCCGTCGCCGCGCGGCTGAACCCGCAGCCGGGCGAGGTGATCATCGACTGCGCCGGCGGCACCGGCGACATGGCTCGCCGCTTCGCCAAGATGGCCCGAAACGCGCAGCAGCGCCGCGGCGGTCCGGACGCGACCATCAACATCATCGACTACAACGCCGAGATGATCATGGCGGGGATCGAGAAGGGCGGCGAGCCCGAGATCACCTGGACCGTGGGCGACGCCCAGCGTCTGCCCCTGCCCGACGCCTATGCCGACGCCTACGTCATCTCGTTCGGCATCCGCAACGTCACCGACATCGACGCGGCCCTGCGCGAGGCGCGCCGGGTGCTGAAGCCCGGCGGCCGTTTCCTGTGCCTGGAGTTCTCGCGTCCCGCGACGGAAGCCCTGGCGAAGGCCTATGACGCCTACAGCTTCAAGGTCATCCCGCAGGTCGGCGAATGGGTCGCCAAGGACCGCGACGCCTATCAGTACCTGGTCGAGAGCATCCGCCGCTTCCCCGACCAGAAGACCTTCCTGTCGATGATCGAGGCGGCGGGCTTCAAGCGCGCCACCTACACCAACTTCACCGGCGGCGTGGCGGCCCTGCACCAGGGCTGGGCGCTCTAGAGCCCATGCAGCGACTGTCCGCGTTCGTCCGCCTGATCGGCGCCGGCTGGCGCCTGGTGCGTGCTGACGCCCTGGTTCCGAAAGAGGTCGAGCCGCTGCTGCCGCCGTCGGCGCGGCTGGCCGGCCGAGCCTTGCGCCTGTTCGCCGGCGGCAAGACCCGCAAGGGCCGTCCGGGCGAGCGCCTGGCGCGCGCGCTGGAGGGCCTTGGCCCCGTCGCCATCAAGATGGGCCAGTTCCTGTCGACCCGGGCCGACATCTTCGGCGCGACCTTCGCCGAGGACCTGTCGCACCTGAAGGACCGCCTGGCGCCGTTCCCGACCGCCATCGCGCGGGCCGAGGTCGAGCGCAGCCTGGCCCGCCCGATCGACAGCCTCTACGCCAGCTTCGGCGAACCGGTGGGCGCGGCCTCGCTGGCCCAGGCCCACGAGGCGACCCTGCATGACGGCGCCAAGGTGGCCGTGAAGGTGCTGCGTCCCGGCATCGAGCGCCGCGTGGTCGAGGATAGCGCCACCCTGCGCCTGGCCGCCGATCTGGCTCACCGCCTGGTTCCCGCCGCCCGCCGCCTGCGTCCGCGCGAGTTCGTCGAGGTGGTGATCCGGGCGCTGGACCTGGAGATGGACCTGCGCTTCGAGGCGGCCGGCTGCGCCGAGCTGGGCGAGGCCATGGCGCTGGACACCCACATGCGTGCCCCGGCGGTGGTCTGGGACGGCGTCGGCAAGCGGGTGCTGACCCTGGCCTGGGCGCCGGGCGTGCCGCTGTCGGACCCCAAGGCGCTGGAGCAGGAAGGCCTGGACCGCAAGGCCCTGGCCGACAACGTCACCCGCGGCTTCCTGGCCCAGGCGCTGGATCACGGCCTGTTCCACGCCGACCTGCACGAGGGCAACCTGTTCGTCAGCGCCCCGGCCGCCATCACCGCCGTCGATTACGGCATCGTCGGCCGCCTGGGCCCGGCCGAGCGGAAGTACCTGGCCGAGATCCTCTACGGCTTCCTCAGCCGCGACTATGTGCGGGTGGCCAAGATCCACTTCGACGCCGGCTACGTGCCCGCCCACCAGGACATGGACGCCTTCGCCCAGGCCCTGCGCGCCGTGGGAGAACCCGTGTTCGGCCGCGACGCCCGCCAGGTGTCGATGGGCAAGCTCCTGGCGCAGCTGTTCGAGATCACGGCCCTGTTCGAGATGGCCCTGCGGCCCGAACTCGTCCTGCTGCAGAAGACCATGGTCACGGTCGAGGGCGTGGCTCGCCGCATCGATCCGACCCACGACCTGTGGGCGGCCTCCGATCCGGTGGTCCGTCGCTGGATCGCCCGCGAGCTGTCGCCGGTGGCGCGGATGAAGGAACTGGCCGACGAGGCCCTGCGCGCCCTCAGGGCCATGGCCCGCTACGCCGAACAGCCGCCGGCGCCGCCGACGGTGGTGGTCGAGAAGGCCCCGGCATGGCCGTGGTTCCTGGCCGGCGCCGCCGCCACGGCCCTGGCCTTCGCGGCCGGCCTGGGCGTGGCGAGCCTCTTCTGATCCTTCTCCCCTTGCGGGAGAAGGTGGCGGCGATAGCCGACGGATGGGGGGTCGAAAGCCCTGTCCGATAGTTCTGAGAGACCCCTCACCCGACCTCCTTTGGAGGCCACCCTCTCCCGCAAGGGGAGAGGGGTCAGAGATTGAGCGCCCCGCGCGCCGCCGCGATCGCCGCCGCGCGCACGTCTTCGGGGTAGGGGACCCCGGCGCTGTGACCCCACACCGGGCCCGGCCAGGCCGGATCGCCGGCGCGGCGGCCCAGCACGTGGACATGCAGCTGCGGGGTGACGTTGCCCAAGGCCCCGAGGTTCAGCTTGGCGACCGAAAGGCCCAGCACCTTCGCCACCGCCCGCACGGCGGCGCCGGCGGCGACGGCTTCCTCGGCCAGGGTCGCGCGGCCCTCCGGCGACAGGTCCTCGAGCTCGACCAGGCCGTTGGCGCGGGGGATCAGCACCAGCCACGGATAGCGTGCGTCGTCGTGCAGCCGCACGTGGCATAGGGCCAGCTCGCCGACCGCGTGGGAGCTGGCCGGGAAGGCCGGATGAAGATCGAAGTCAGCCACGCTTGGGAACCCCCGCCCAGTAGTCGAAGTCCAGGATCACCGCCGGGTCGTAGGCCCCTTCGGAGTCCTTGTCGGGGAAATCCGTACACGGCCTGTCCCTGGTGGCAACCAGCCGCAACCGCAGGGCGCCGAGCGTTCCCAGATCCGCCTTGTCGAGCACCTGGCTCCAGGCGAACACGGTCGAGCCGGCGAAGAACGGCGCCACGTGCCGGCCGCCGTTGATCCCCAGGACCAGGCCGGCGTTCTGCAGGCCGTTGAACGACAGGGCCTTGGCCGTCGAGATCACCACCCCGCCATAAACGAGGCGCCGGCCGGACGGGTCCTTGGAGCGTTCGAACTGGTTGAAGTGCACCTTGGCGGTGTTCTGCCACAGGCGCGTGGCCATCTGGTGCTCGGCCTCCTCCACCGCCATGCCGTCGACATGGTCGATCTTCTCGCCGACCGCGTAGTCCTCGAAGGCGTGCGGCGCGCCGGCCAGGGCCCAGTCGTAGGACGAGAAATCCAGGCCCGCCGGAGGAACCAGGTCCTTGGCGTCGACCGCCTTGGCCAGGTCCGGAACCGACTGGCCCTCGACCACGGCCGCCGGGTCGCGCTTTCGCACCATCACCCAGCGCACGTAACTCAGCACCGCCTCGCCGCGCTGGTTGGTCCCGGTGGTGCGGACGTAGACGACCCCGGTCTTGCCGTTGGAGTTCTCCTTCAGGCCGATCACCTCCGACGTCGCCGTCAGGGTGTCGCCGGGGAACACCGGGGCCAGGAAGCGGCCCTCGGCGTAGCCCAGGTTGGCCACCGCGTTCAGGCTGATGTCGGGCACGGTCTTGCCGAACACCACGTGGAAGGCGACCAGCGGGTCGACCGGGGCGGCGGTCAGGCCGCAGGCGCGGGCGAATTCATCCGACGAGAAGAGGGAAAAGCGCGGTCCGTAAAGCGCCGTGTACAGCGCCACGTCGCCCGCGCTCACCGTGCGCGGCGTGGCGTGGACCAGCACCCGACCGACGCGGAAGTCCTCGAAAAAGCTCCCCGGATCGGTCTTGCTCACGGCGCCTCTCCTTGTGTTTGTTGTGATCGTTTTGCCGCAGCGCAGCGAAACGGGAAAGGGGGCTTGAGACTGAGCCGCGACGGGCGTAGACCGCGCCCCGACATTTCCTGTCCACAGCCTGATGGAGACCCCATGGCTCGCGCGAAGATCGCCCTTATCGGCGCCGGCATGATCGGCGGCACCCTGGCCCATATCGCCGCTCGCGAAGAGCTGGGCGACGTGATCCTGTTCGACATCGCCGAAGGCACCCCGCAGGGCAAGGCGCTCGACATCGCCGAAGCCTCGGCCGTGTTCGGCAAGGACGTGGCCCTGAAGGGCGCCAACGACTACGCCGACATCGCCGGCGCCGACGTCTGCATCGTGACCGCCGGCGTGCCGCGCAAGCCGGGCATGAGCCGCGACGACCTGCTGGGCATCAACCTGAAGGTCATGAAGGCCGTCGGCGAAGGCATCAAGGCCCACGCCCCGAACGCTTTCGTCATCTGCATCACCAACCCGCTCGACGCGATGGTCTGGGCCCTGCAGCAGTTCTCGGGCCTGCCCAAGGAAAAGGTCATCGGCATGGCCGGCGTCCTGGACTCGGCCCGCTTCGCCTACTTCCTGGCCGAAAAGACCGGCGTGTCGGTCGAAGACATCCACGCCTGGACCCTGGGCGGCCACGGCGACGACATGGTCCCGATGGTCCGTCATTCCACGGTTGGTGGGCTCCCTCTGCCGGACGCCGTGAAGGCCGGCTTCCTGACCCAGGAAGAACTGGACGCCATCGTCGAGCGCACCCGCAAGGGCGGCGGCGAGATCGTCGCCCTGCTGAAGACCGGCTCGGCCTTCTACGCCCCGGCTGAATCGGCCATCGCCATGGCCACCAGCTACCTCAAGGACAAGAAGCGCGTCCTGCCGTGCGCCACCTTCCTGAACGGCGAATACGGCCTGTCGGACCTGTACGTCGGCGTGCCGGTGGTCATCGGCGCCGGCGGCGCCGAGAAGATCATCGAGTTCGAAACCAACGACGCCGAAAAGGCGATGTTCGCCAAGTCGGTGGAGTCGGTGAAGGGCCTGATGGAAGCCTGCAAGACCATCGACCCGACCCTGGTCTAAGACCGGTTCGACAGTTCGATACGACGAAGGGCGGCCCCGAAAGGAGCCGCCCTTTTTCTTTGCCTTTCCCGAACCTTCTCCCAGAGGGAGAAGGAGGGGCCCGCGCCGAAAGGCGTGGGAGGATGAGGGGTTAGGGACGGAAGACGGCGTGCCGGCACGACGGCCAATGGCGTCACCCCTCACCCTCCCAGGCTATCGCCTGGGCCCCTCCCTCTCCCCTCCGGGAGAGGGGGAAATCAATGCGCCGCCTCGCCGGGCTCCTGCGAGATTTCTTCCAGCGTCTTGCCGACCTGCTTGGCGCCGTAGTCCTTGGCCACGTCGCCCAGCGACAGGATGCCGGTCAGGTTGCCGGAGTCGTTGAGCACGACCAGGCGGCGGACCTGGTTGTTGGCCATCTTGGCGGTGGCGTCGGCCAGGATGTCGTCTTCCTTCACCGACAGCACCTCGCCGTCGCTCATCACCTCGGAGACGGGGCTGTCGAAGCTGCGGCCCTCGGCGACCACGCGCAGGACGATGTCGCGGTCGGTGACCAGGCCCAGCACCTTGCCGTTGTCGACCACCGGCACCACGCCGCTGTCGACCTTGGCCATCACTTCGGCGACCTTGCGGATGCTGTCGCTGGGACGGGCGACCGAGACCTGGCTGGTCATGGCGTCGCTGACTTTCATGGGTCTTCCTCCTGATTGGGGGAGTGGAATTGGACCCGCTAGAAACCCCGCGACGCCTAAGACTGTTCCGCTTGGCCGTCAGTTCAGGGCGGACTTGCTGGCCGCCAGGAAGGCCGCCACCGTGGTCGGCGCCTTGCCGGTCAGGCGCTCGACCGTGTCGGTGACCACCGCGTGGCGGCCCTCGGCGGCGTCGTGGTCGAAGGTCGCCAGCAGCTCCACATAGGGCGGCGGCAGGCCGGCGCCGGCCAGGCCCGCGCGCAGGGCGTCCAGCGGGATGGCCTGGTGCGACACCGGCTTGCCCGAGACCTCGGCCAGCAGGGCGGCCAGCTGGTCCTGGGTGATCGCTTCGGGGCCCGAGACCTCGAGGATCTGACGGCCTTCCGCGCCCAGCAGGGCGGCGGCGTCGGCGCGGGCGCAGTCCTCGCGCGTGACATAGGCGCGGCCCTTGCCGGCCGTGGCGGTGTAGAGGGTCCCGCTGGCCAGGGCTTGTCCCGCGCCCATCAGGATGACCTCGGCATAGAGGTTGTGCCGCAGGATCGTCCAGGTCAGCGACGGCTCGCCGATGATCGCCGCCTCGGTCCAGAAGTGGTCGTCCAGCCCTTGCGCCTGCGGGCGCACGCCGGGGGCCGAGGTATAGGCCACGTGCCTGACGCCGGCCTTCACCGCCGCGGCGACGGCGGCGCGGTGCTGGGCGATGCGGCGGCCGGGCTTGTCCAGCGCGTCGGTGCTGACCAGCAGCAGGCGGTCCACGCCCGCGAAGGCGGCTTCCAGCGAGGCCGGATCGTCGAAGTCGGCGGCGCGCACCTCCACGCCCCTGGCCGCCAGGTCGGCCAGCTTGGCCGGATCGCGGGTCGTGGCGATCACGTGCGGCGCGCCGGCCTCCAGCAGCAGCTCGACCACGCGGCGGCCCAACTGGCCTCCGGCGCCGGTCACCAGGAGGCGGTCATTGAGGAAGGGCTTGGCGGTCATTGGGGGCGTCCTTTGCTGGTCTCTTTTCGAGACCAGGTGTAGATGTGAGACCTAAGTCGCGCCGTAAAGACGGCAGTTTTTCGGGAGATAGGCACCTTGAAGGAACCACCCATCCTGTCGCGGGACGCCCTTTCGCCGCAAGCCATGTGTGAGGCGATGGACGGCTGGCGGGGTCAGGGCTTCAGCAGCGCCGACTGCCCGGTGCGCGACGTCGTCGACCACCTGGGCGACAAGTGGAGCACGCTGATCCTGTCGCTGCTCTTCATCGGCCCCAAGCGGTTCGGGGCCCTGCGCCGGGCGGTGCCCGACATCTCCCAGCGCATGCTGACCCAGACCCTGCGCGACCTGCAGCGCGACGGCCTGATCGAGCGCGAGGTGTTCCCCACCAAGCCGCCCAGCGTCGAATACAGGCTCTCGCCCCTGGGCATGTCGCTGCAGACGCCGCTGAACGCCCTGATCGCATGGGCGGTGGAACATCATGGCGCGATCCGCGAGGCCCGGGCGCGCTATGACGGGGCGGAGGCGGCTTAAGAGATCCTTCCCCTGAAGGGAGAGGTGTCGGCGAAGCCGACGGAGGGGGAAGTTCCTGCTGTCCCTCAATCCGTAAAATCCCCGCGAAAGCGGGGACCCAGGCTTTTCTGAAACCAAGGGCGCTCGACGATAAAACACCTGGGCCCCCGCTTTCGCGGGGGTTTTACGGAGGAGATAGCTTCTCCGTTAGAGCTGCGCTTCGCATCGAACCATCCTACATGCAGCCTCCAAGCCTCACCGGAGCCCCCATGACCATCACCGCCCACCGCGTCAGCGTCCCCGTCTTCGTCCAGGGGCTGAAGGGCCTGTCGGGCGTGCTGGCCAAGGCCGCCGCTCACGTCGAGGAGCGCAAGCTCGACCCCGAGGCGCTGCTGAAGGCGCGGCTCTATCCCGACATGTTCCCGCTGATCCGCCAGGTGCAGATCGCCACCGATTTCGCCAAGGGCGCCAGCGCCCGCCTGGCCGGGGTCGAGGTTCCGGCCTGGGACGACGTGGAGACCAGCTTCGCCGACCTGTCGGCCCGCGTCGATCGCGCCATCGCTTATGTCGAGGGCCTGGATCCGGCCGCCTTCGAGGGAGCGGAGAACCGCGAGGTCGCCCTGACCCGCCGTGGTGAGACCACCCACCACAACGCCCTCGACTATCTGACCGGCCAGGCCCTGCCGAACTTTTACTTCCACCTGACCACCGCCTACGGGATCCTGCGCGAGAGCGGCGTGGTGCTGGGCAAGCGCGACTTCCTGGGCGCGGCCTGATCCGAGACGATCCTCGCCCCCGCATGTCGAGGGGCGAGGATCATTCACGGCAAGACGGCTCAGGGCCGTCGCCGAAACGCCCACACCAATCCGGCCAGGGCGGTGAACACGCCCGCCACCGCCGACAACACGACCGCCAATTCCTTCAAGACCTCCGGTTCCATAGCTCCACCCGTTACTCGACCCCGCATCGCGGTTACGGGCCATAATGACTCGCTCCGACGTCGAGTCCGGACGTATGTTCTATTTTTGTTCTTATCCAATTTAAGCGGCGAGGCCTTGCGCGCATAAGGATATCCTTATTCCCGCACAAGATGTGGTGTTTGAGGCGGCTAAATTTCTATTAGTAGTGGGGCCTGTTGACTCTTCTTAGAGCGGCGCCTTAGCGTTTGGACTCGCGGGCCCTGAAATGACGAAACCGCCGGGATTAGGGCCCCGGCGGTCTCAAATAAATGGGCCTCCTGCAATCCGAAGAACCGGAGGAGCAGGGGACATGTCATCTACAGCAGGAATCTAGGTCCCTGCGACAAGTTTGCCAAGCCTTCGGTTCGTCTACTGCACCGAAAGGTGAACTATGAGTTCCACATACGATCTAATCCGCCAAGCTATGCTGGACGGCAAGCCCATAGCGCTTACCTACCAAAACCATCGTCGACTGGTGTGCGCACATGTAATCGGCAAGAAGCGCGGCTTGCCCCAGGTGCTAACATATCAATATGGCGGCTCCTCAGCGTCCGGGCTTCCAATGGGAGGGCAGTGGCGCTGCATGATGATAGGACAAATCCACGAAGTGGAGATCATCGACGGGGAGTGGCGGACGGACCACGCTCACAATCGCACTCAAACCTGTGTCGATCAGATCGACGTTGAACTTTGGGTCGGGGCGGACGGAAAGCCGTACGTCAGGCGCGCGTAGTCAAAGGCTCTCTCTTTGGCCATCGATCCGTCGAATGTGGCGCGATAAATCTCGCCTTCAGATCTGTGATCGATGGCCTCAACCAGCCAATGTCCCGCAGCGCCTAGCACCTCCACAACTTCAACCTCCACACCGAGTGGGTCATTGTCGTTATACTGTGCAGTTGCTCGCATGGATAATTCCCTTCGGTAGGAAGCCGCTTCCCAAAACCGCGGTTCCGAAATGGCGTAAGCAAAAATGGTGCCAGCCATCTGAGGCGATGCCCATTGAGCAGTCGGCCCACGTAGCTCAAGCCACCTCGCGCGTGGCCACCGCCTCCAGGCCCAGGATCGCGGCCTTGCGGGCCAGGCCCCAGTGATAGCCGGTGAGCCGGCCGTCCTTGGCGATGGCGCGGTGGCAGGGGATCAGCAGCGAGATCGGGTTGGCGCCGATGGCCCCGCCGGTGGCCTGGAAGGCCTTGGGCTTGCCGGCCCAGGCGGCGACCTGGCCGTAGGTGGCGGTCTCGCCGGTCGGGATGCGCAGCAGCGCCTTCCATACCTGCACCTGGTAGGGCGAGCCGATCAGCACCACGGGCAGGGGGCCTTCGCCGGCGCTGAACGCCTTCAGGGCCATGTCCTGAGCGGCCATGTCGTCGCGCACCCAGTCGGCGCCCGGCCAGCGGCGGTGCATGTCGGCGAAGCTGAAGTCGTCGTCGCCGTCCGAGAAGGCCAGGCCCGCCAGGCCGCGCTCGGCCAGCACGAACAGGCCGCGCCCGAACGGGGTGGGGGCCCAGCCCCAGCGCAGGATCATGCCCGCCCCACGCCGGCGCACGTCGCCCGGGGTCGCCGCCTCCTGGGCGATGAACAGGTCGTGCAGCCGCGAAGGTCCCGACAGGCCCGCGTCATAGGCCGCGTCGAGCACGCTGGCCCCAGCCTCCAACGAGCGGCGGGCCTCGGCATGGGCGATGGCGGCCACGAAGGTCTTGGGGCTGACCCCGGCCCAGCGGGTGAAGATGCGCTGGAAGTGGAACGGCGACAGGCCCACGGCGTCGGCGGCTTCGTCCAGCGACGGCCGGTCCATCCAGCGCTGGGCCAGCCAGTCCAGGGCCGTGGCCATCCGATGGTAGTCGGCCGAACGCTCGGCCAGGCGCGCGAGGGTTTCCGAAGGCGAGACGTCGAGAGGCATGGTGAAAGTCTAGCGCGGGCAGGGCGGGCCGTCCGCCCGGTTCTTGCGCTCCCTGACGCTGTTGCGGCTCAGGCGTAGCGCTCGGCCCGCGCCGCCTTGATGGCCCGCTCGAGCGCGCGGGCGAACGCCACCCGCTCGTCGGGGCTGAGCGCCCGGGCCAGGGTCAGGCGGCGGCGCGACATGAACAGGCGCACGCGGCTCTCGTGCTCGCCCGGCTGGTCGAGATCCACGCGTGTGAAGGCCGTCGGCGAGGTCCAGACCACCTTGGCGCCCTGGGCGTCCTCGCGGCTGACGACGATCTCCTCGGCCGTGACCTTCACCCGCTCGGACCGCGACAGGGCGCGGTTGCTGGCGTGCAGGGCCAGCCACAGGGCCAGGACGTCCAGTCCCAGGAACGGCAGCACCGGCGGCGCGCCGACCACCAGCAGGAACACCGCGACCATCAGGTTGAAGGCGACGGCCACGCCCAGCACCACGGCCATGCCGGCGCGGCTCAGCGACCGGTTGGGGCGGATCACGGCGTCCATGTAGAGCGCGGCGGCCATGGATGAGCTCTACGCCCCTCGCGCCGCCTTGGCGAGCGGGCCGCATCACGGCATGGTCGCCGCCGATGGCCGTCACCCAAAAGACCTCCAAGCCCCTCGTCAAGAAACGCCCCGCCGGCAAGCGGATCACCGCCGCCGAGCGGGAACGCGTGCGCATCCTGTTCGAGCGTTTCGAGAGTCTGGAACTGCGGCCCAAGACCGAGCTGAACTATTCCAACGCCTACGAACTGGTGACCGCCGTCGCCCTGTCGGCCCAGGCCACCGACGTGCAGGTCAACAAGGCCACCGGCCCGCTGTTCCAGGTCGCCGACAGCGCCGAGAAGATGCTGGAGCTCGGCGAGGACGGGCTGATCAAGTACATCGCCTCGATCGGCCTCTTCCGCACCAAGGCCAAGAACGTCATCGCTTCGGCCCACATCCTGATGGACCGCTATGGCGGAGAGGTGCCGCTGAACCGCGAGGCGCTGGAAAGCCTGCCGGGGGTGGGCCGCAAGACCGCCAGCGTGGTGCTGAATGAACTGGATGTCGAGCCGGCCATCGCCGTCGACACCCACGTCTTCCGGGTCTCGCATCGCCTCAAGCTGTCGGTCGGCAAGACGCCGGACGCGGTCGAGGACGACCTGATGCGGATCGTGCCCGGTCCCTACCAGACCCGCGCCCATCACTGGCTGATCCTGCACGGCCGCTATATCTGCGTGGCCCGCAAGCCCAAGTGCGAGGTCTGCAAGATCGCCGACCTCTGCCCGTCGCTGGGGCTGTTCTAGACGATCAGACCCGCGCGCCGGGCTTGAACCGCGCGGCCATGACCATCATCGCCACCACGCCGACGGCCATCAGCAGCCAGGCGGCCGACAGGTCGGACGAGGCGTCGCGCACCCAGCCGGCGAAGAACGGCATGACGCTGGCCATGACGTAACCGCCGCCCTGGACGAAGGCCATCAGGTCGCCGGCGCCTTCGGGGTCGCTGGCGTGGTCCAGCGTGACGATCAGCGACAGCGGGAAGATCGCGCCGATGCCCGCGCCCAGCAGGCAGACGGTCGGCAGCACCAGCCACGGGGCCAGCAGCAGGCAGGCGATGCCGGCCAGCAGCGAGGCCAGGGCCGCCGCCAGCAGCGGCCGGCGGTCGGGGCGCCGGGCGATGGCGGCCGAGACCGCCAGGCCCGCCAGGACCTCGCAGACCGTCAGGGCCGACAGCGCGTAGCCGGCCTGGTCGGCGGTCAGGCCCCGGCTGGCGTAGAACGGCGGGAACCAGGCCAGCACCAGGGTGTAGGCCCCGGTGCCGATGCCGAAGAAGGTCAGCAGCAGCCAGGCGCGCGGGCTCTTCCACAACGACGGGCGGCGCAGGATGATGGGGCCGCCGGCCGGGGCGGCGGTCTCGCCCTTGGCGGCGCGCATCCACAGCAGCAGGGCCAGGATCGCCGGCGCGGCCCACAGGCCGAACATCGCCTGCCAGCCGGCGGCGCGGGTCAGGCCCGTCGACAGGGCTGCGGCCACGGCGGCGCCGGCCATGATGCCGGTGGTGTAGAGGCCCATCATCCGCGGGGCGCCCTGGCCGGAGGTCCGCTTGATGAAGCCCGGCATCAGGGCCTGAACGGCGGCGACGCCCACGCCGACAACGGCGGCGCTGGCGAAAAGGCCCGCGGTGGTCGGCCACAGGGCGCGCAGGCCGCAGGCGACCGCGATGGCCAGCAGGCCAAGCGTCACGCCCAGGCGCTCGCCCAGGGCGCGGCGCAGCGGCGCGGCCAGGAGGGCGCCCAGGCCCATCAGCAGGATCGGCAGGGTGGTCAGAAGGCCCGCCGCGGCCGAGGAGGCGCCGGTGGCGGCCTTCACCTGATCGAGCACGGGGCCCAGCGCGGCCAGGGCCGGGCGCAGGTTCAGGGCCGCCACGACGATCGCCGCGATGGTGAGCACGGCGCCGCTTTTGGCGGCACGGGCGGAAAGAGACGCGCTTTTACGCGCCTTGGCGTCTTCTTCGTAGGCGAGGACCACGATATATCTCGTCAGAAAGTATCTTGATGGCGAGATATATCCGATGGCGGCGAAAGCCAAGCGTCATGACCGCGCAGGCGCGGCCTCGATCCAATGGCGGCGCGAGCGGCCGGACCTGGATCCGTTCCCCATGGAGCTGGTCGGCCGGCTGTGCGAGGTGGCCGAGATCGTGCTCAAGGAGCGCCTGGCGCCGCTTTTCGCGGCCCATGGCCTGCAGCGCGGCGAGTTCGACGTGCTGGCCACCCTGCGTCGGGCGGGGGAGCCGTACGCCCTGACCCCGACCGACCTCTACGAGACGGCCATGGTCTCGTCCGGCGGCATGACCGCGCGGATCGACCGGCTGGAGAAGATGGGCCTGGTTCAGCGCCGTCCGCACCCCAGCGACCGGCGCGGCACGCTCGTGGCGCTGACGGAGGAGGGCAGGGGGTTGCTCGATACGATCCTGCCGCTGCACATCGACAACGAGCGGACGCTGCTGGCCTCGCTGGACGCCGACGAGCAGCAGGCGCTCAGCGGCCTACTGGCCAAGCTGCTGGCGGGTCTGGAGCCGGCGTAGGAGCAAACTCTCCGCGTCATCCCGGACGGCCGGAGGCCGATCCGGGACCCAGGGGACTGGGCGCGGCGTTTGCCTCAGCGCCGTGGCGGCGGCAACGCAATGCGGCTGCCCCTGGGTCCCGGCTCTTCGCTACGCTTCGGCCGGGATGACGAGCGGGGGAGGGGTAGGGGGCCCTTAGACCCCCAGCCCCATTCCGCCCCGCGCCTTGGGCGGGTCGATGTGGCCGGCCTCGCGGGCGCGGGTCCAGTTCAGCTTCTCGACGTTCTCGCGGAAGGCGAAGCGCAGGATGTGGTCGGCGACCACCTGCTCCAGCCTGGCGAGGGCTTCCAGGTCCTCGGCCTCGACGGTCATGTCCAGGCCTTCGGCGTCGGCGGTCATCCGGCACGGACCCAGCGGCAGCGGGAAGAGGGCCGTGGTCTCGGTCAGCTCGACCTCGAACTTGTGGCCCCAGTGCTTGGCCAACTGGGTCATGTAGCGAGCGGCCTTGTCGGTGACGAGGCGGGCGTGGCTCTGCATGCGATAGGCTCCTGTTCCGGCCCGGTTCAGACAGCTTCGATCTGCGTTGCGGCGTCGTCCAAAGCCTTGGCGATGGCGGCGATCTGCTCGGAGCTTAGGCTTCCGGCGTGCAGTTTCAACCGCAGGGCCGTCTTCAGGTTCTCGCGGGCCCGCAGGATCTGCGGCGCGAAGGCGGCGCTGCGCGAGGCGGCCTCGGCCATGCGCTCGAACAGGCCGTTCACCGGCTGGGCGTTGGTTTCCAGGAAGGCCTGGCCCTCGTCGGTGATCGTGTAGAGCTTTTTGCCGCCGCCGGCGTCGGTCGCGGCGACGTAGCCGAGCTCTTCCAGCAGGGTCAGGGTCGGGTAGATCACGCCGGGGCTCGGGCTGTAGGCGCCGCCGGCCGCGGTCTCGACCGCCTTGATCAGCTCGTAGCCGTGGCTGGGCTTGTCGGCGATCAGCTTCAGCACGACCAGGCGCAGGTCGCCGTGGTCGAAGAAGCGGCCGCGCGGACCGCCGCGGCCGAAGCCCCGTCCGCCCATGCCGCCGTGCTCGCGGCCGTCGAAACCGAACGGATGGCGGCTGTGGTGACCGCCGTGACGGCCGTGGTGGTGATGATGACGTCCAAACATATGTGCTCTTTCGATGCAGTTTCGTTATATCGAAATGATAGATATATCGAAATCGGATCGGGTCAAGAGCTATTTAGATATATCTGATGCTATCGGCTCGCGACGGCGGCCGGAAAGGCCTTTTCGCAGAGCTCCTCGCCGAAGGCGTCGCTGAGCTGCTCCTCGGCCTCGCCCATCTTGATGACGGCCAGGCGCGAGCCGACGATGGTCTTGCCGATGGCGTAGTCGCCGACGACCTTGCCCGTGCGCGCGTCGACCAGGCGGGCCTGGCCCCGCAGGACGTTGGCGCCGCCGACCAGGGCGGTCATGGCCGGGTTGGCCTTGTCGAAGCGGTCGAGCTTGGCTTCCAGCCGCAGGGCGCGGACGCCCTTGGCGCAGCCGTCGAGCTTGGCCTGGACCCGTTGCTTGAAGAGGCCGTCGAAGCCCTCGGTGACCTTCAGCTCGCCGCGCGTCAGCCGAACCTCGGAAATCCGGGCCTGGGTCCGCCAGTCGGCCGGCAGGTCGTCGACCACGGCGCTGCGCGAAAGGCTGACGCAGCCGCTCGCCATGGTCGCCGCGCCCAGCAGGGCCGCCATCTTCGCCGCGTTCATCGCATCGATCTCCCAATCCCCGGCCCTCAACGCGCCGAATGGGGATTGGTCGCAAATTCGTGGAACGCCGGTATTGAAGAAAGGCGCTCAGGCGGCGCGCAGCGTCTCGGCCAGCAGGCGGCCCTCGGCGGCGCGGCTGGAGCCGGCCCGCCAGGCCACGACGATCTCACGGCTCGACTGGGCGGTGGCCAGCGGCCGCACGGTCACCGGCGCGTTTTCGGCCAGGCCCGCCTGCACGGCCATGGCCGGCAGGAACGAAACCCCCAGGCCCGAGCCGATCATCTGCACGAGGGTGGGCAGCGAGGTCGCCGCGAAGCTCTCCTCGTCGCCCACGCCCTTGGGCGGCTCCAGACCGCAGGCGGCCAGGGCGTGGTCGCGCAGGCAGTGGCCGTCCTCCAGCAGGATGACGTCCTGGCCCTCCAGGCTGGCCGGGTCGACCCGCTCCTGCATGGCCATCGGATGGTTGGCCGGCGCGGCGGCCAGCAGCTCGTCGTGCTCGACATGGGCCCAGTCGAGACCGCTCATGTCGTAGGGCAAGGCGATCAGGGCCGCGTCCAGCGAGCCGGCCTTCAGCGAGGCGATCAGGCGCTGGGTCAGATCCTCGCGCAGGAACAGGCGCAGCTTGGGGAACTGGTCGCGCAGCAGCGGCAGGGCGCGGGGCAAGAGGTACGGCGCCACGGTCGGGATCACCCCCAGCCGGAAGCGCCCGGCCAGCGGCTGGCCCGCACCGCGCGCGGCCTGCACCAGGTCTTCGGTCTGGGCCAGGATCGAGGTGGCGCGGCGCACCGCCTCCTGGCCGGCCGCCGTCAGGATCACGCCCGAGCGGGCCCGGTCGACCACCGGCGCGCCGAGGATCTTCTCCAACTCCTGGATCCCGGCCGACAGCGTGGGCTGAGTGACGTAGCAGGCCTCGGCGGCCCGGCTGAACGAGCCGTGCTCGGACAGGAGCTTCAGGTACTGCATCTGGCGAAGGGTCGGGAGCATGGATCCGATATAGGCCGCCTCTATCGAAAATCCAAAAGCAATCGAGACGGTCTCAAGACTGGTCGAGCGGCCGCCCGCGCCCCCTGTCTCCGGCGTCTAGAGCGCCGCCTTCACCGCCGCCGCGAACGCCGCGCCGTGGTCGTGGGCGTGCTCGAGGAAGAGGTCGGGCTCGATGATCTCCAGCTCCATCAGCTGCGGGGTGTGATCGAGGCCCCGGATCAGGTCGATGCGGGCGTAGGTCAGCGGCTGGTCCAGCGCGTCCAGCACCATGCGGGCGGCATGCAGGGCCTCGGGCTCGGGCGCGATCTCGCTGACCTTGCCGCCGTATTGAGGCTGCACCCGGAAGTCGCCGGGCACGGCCACCTTGGTCACCGCGTGGCTGAAGGCGCCGTCGAAGAAGAACAGCGACAGCTCGCCCTCCTCGCCCACCGCCGGCAGGAACGGCTGGATCAGGGCCGGACCCGTCGGGGCGTCGGCCAGGTCCGGATCGCGGCCCAGCTTCACCGTGCGGTGCGAGCCGCCCGAGACCTGCGGCTTGGCGACGACGAGGTCGACCTGGAAGCGCTCGCGCGCCTGCGCCACGGCTTCGGGGGTCACCTTGTCGAGGGTGATGGTCGGCACCACCGGCGCGCCCTTGGCGGCCAGTTCGGACAGGTAGGTCTTGGCGGTGTTCCAGCGCAGCAGGGCCGGCGGATTGGTGGTGCGCACGCCGGCCGCCTCCAGGGCGTCCAGGCGGCCGTACCACTCCGGCTCGCGGTGGTGATAGCCCCAGCTGAGCAGCGGCAGCACGATCCCCTGCCCGCCGGCCGCGACCGGATCGGTCCACGACCGCGAGGCCACGGTCAGGCCCAGGGCCCGCAGCGGCGCGGCCAGGCGCTCGAACAGCGGCGGCCAGCTTGCCGCGAAGCGCGGTTCGTCGGCGGCGGGAACCAGGATCAGGACGTCGGGCCTGAAGGCGTCGTTTTCGCGCATGCTCATGCTCCCAGGGTTAGAAAGCCGCACCCTGCTCGGCAAGCCCCGCGTTGCCTTGCAGGCCCTGTTCCTTTACTTGCCGACGGTTCCCGTTTTCGCAGTCCCATCGGAAGGCCCGCTTAGCCTCATGACCGCCCTCTACGACGTCGCCGCCATCGGCAACGCCATCGTCGACGTCATCGCCCAGTGCGACGACGCCTTCCTGGACGCGCAAGGGCTGGTGAAGGGCTCGATGGCGCTGATCGATACGGCGCGCGCGACGAGCCTCTACGACGCCATGGCGGCCGGCATCGAGGCCTCGGGCGGCAGCGCGGCCAACACCCTGGCCGGCGTGGCCAGCTTCGGCGGCAAGGCCGCCTTCATCGGCAAGGTCGCCGACGACCAGCTGGGCCGGGTGTTCACCCACGACATGCGCGCCATCGGCGGCGTCTTCACCACCCCGCCGCTGGCCGAAGGCCCGGCCACGGCCCAGTGCCTGATCAACGTCACCCCCGACGCCCAGCGCACCATGTCGACCTATCTGGGCGCCTGCGTCGAGCTGACCGCCGCCGACGTCGACAAGGCCATCATCGAGGGCGCCCAGTACGCCTATCTCGAAGGCTACCTGTTCGACCCGCTGGAAGCCCGCCGCGCCTTCGCCAAGGCCGCCGCCCTGTCGCACGGCGCCGGTCGCAAGATCGCCATCACCCTTTCCGACAGCTTCGTCGTCGATCGCCACCGCGAGGCGCTGCTGGGCTTCGTCGAGACCCAGTGCGACGTCGTCTTCGCCAACGCCTCGGAAGTCTGCGCCCTGTTCCAGACCGACGACTTCGACGCCGCCGTGAAGGAACTCGCCAAGCGCGTCGAGATCGCCGCCGTCACCCGGAGCGAAAAGGGTTCGGTGGTCGCCTCCGGCGAGCACTTCCACGAAATCTCGGCCTTCCCCGTGGAAAAAGTCGTGGACACGACGGGCGCGGGCGACCAATACGCCGCAGGTTTCCTCTACGGCCTCTCCCAGGGGCGCTCGCTGGCCGACTGCGGCAAGCTGGGCTCGCTGGCCGCCGCCGAGGTCATCGCCCACTACGGTCCGCGTCCGCAGGTCAAGCTGCGCGACCTGGCCGCCCAGAACGGACTCTAAACCCCAAGGTCCCGATCGGACCTTCAAGGACGAAGCATGGCCCGCACCGCTGAAGTGGTCCGCGAGACGAAAGAGACCCAGATCCGGGTCTGGATCGATCTCGACGGGACCGGCGCCTCGACGATCTCCACCGGCATCGGTTTCTACGACCATATGCTGGAGAGCTTCGCGCGCCACGGCGGCTTCGACCTGAAGATCGAGACCAAGGGCGACCTGCACATCGACATGCACCACACGGTGGAAGACACCGGCATCGTGCTGGGTCAGGCGATCAACAAGGCGCTGGACGGCTTCAAGGGCATCCGGCGCTTCGGCCACGCCTATATCCCGATGGACGAGACGCTGACCCGCTGCGCCATCGACCTGTCCAATCGCGCCTATCTGATCTGGAAGGTCGAGTTCAAGCGCCCCAAGGTCGGCGAGATGGACACCGAGCTCTTCAAGGAGTTCCACCACGCCTTCGCCATGAACTGCGGCGCCTGCGTGCATCTCGAAACGCTCTACGGCGACAACACGCACCACGTGGCGGAGAGCGGCTTCAAGGCGCTTGCCCGGGCCCTGCGCCAGGCGGTGGAGTTCGACCCGAAGACCGGCGGCCAGGCGCCGTCGACCAAGGGCGTGCTGTAGGTTCCATGCAAACTCTCGCCCTGATCGATTACGGGTCGGGCAACCTGCGATCGGCGGAGAAGGCCTTGAAAGAGGCCGCCCGCCGGCGCGGCGTCGCCGCCGACATCGTCGTCACCGCTGATCCCGACCGCGTGGCCAAGGCCGACCGGGTGTTCCTGCCCGGCGTCGGCGCCTTCGCCTCGTGCCGCGCGGGCCTCGACGCCTCGGGCGTGTTCGAGGCCATGAACGAGGCCGTGCACCAGCGCGGCGCGCCGTTCATGGGCATCTGCGTCGGCCACCAGCTCCTGGCCACCGAAGGTCTGGAGTTCGGCGTCACGCCGGGCCTCGACTGGATCGGCGGCCAGGTGAAGAAGCTTCAGCCGTCCGATCCCTCGCTGACCATCCCGCACATGGGCTGGAACGCGATCGCGTTCTCGCGCGCTCATGCCCTGTTTACGGGCATCGAGGACGGCGCCCACATGTACTACGCCAATTCCTTCGCGCTCGACGCGGCCGACCCGGCCGACGTCTTGGCGACCAGCGACCATGGCGGCGCGTTCGTCGCGGCTGTGGCCAAGGGGAATGTCGCGGGCGTACAGTTCCACCCCGAAAAATCACAAGCTGCCGGGCTCGCCCTGCTCGCCAACTTCCTGGAATGGCGCCCATGATCCTCTATCCCGCCATCGACCTGAAGGACGGCCAGTGCGTGCGCCTGCTGCACGGCGACATGGACAAGGCCACGGTCTTCAACAACAGCCCGGCCGACCAGGCCCAGCGGTTCGTCAAGGACGGCTTCTCGTGGCTGCACGTGGTCGACCTGAACGGCGCCATCGAGGGCAAGTCGGTCAACACCGCCGCCGTGCAGTCGATCCTGGAGTCGATCTCGATCCCTGTGCAGCTGGGCGGCGGCATCCGCACGCTCGAAGGCATCGAGGCCTGGATCGAGGCTGGCGTGTCGCGCGTCATCCTCGGCACCGTCGCCGTCCACGACCCGGAACTGGTCCGCAAGGCCGCCCGCCTGTGGCCCGAGCAGATCGCCGTGGCCGTCGACGTGCGTGACGGCAAGGTCGCCATCGACGGCTGGACCGGCCTGTCCGACATCGACGCCATCACGCTTGGCAAGCGCTTCGAGGACGTGGGCGTGGCCGCCCTGATCGTCACCGACATCAGCCGCGACGGCGCCCTGACCGGCGTCAACGTCGAGGGCGTGGGCGAGCTGGCCGACGCCGTCTCGATCCCCGTCATCGCCTCGGGCGGCGTCGCCGCCGTCGCCGACATCGAGCGTCTCAAGGCCCGCAAGGGCGTCGAGATCGCCGGCGCCATCCTGGGCCGCTCGCTCTACGCCGGCACCATCAAGCCGGCCGAAGCCCTGGTCGCGGCGGCCGCCTGATGCTGAAGACCCGGATCATCCCTTGCCTCGACGTCAAGGACGGCCGGGTCGTCAAGGGCGTCAACTTCGTCGACCTGCGCGACGCCGGTGATCCGGTCGAACAGGCCGCCGCCTACGACGCGGCCGGCGCCGACGAGCTGATGTTCCTCGACATCACCGCCTCCAGCGAGGGCCGCGGCCTGATCCTGGACGTGATCTCGCGCACCGCCGAGGTCTGCTTCATGCCCGTTTCGGTGGGCGGCGGCGTGCGCCAGGTGGCCGACATGCGCCGCCTGCTGCTGGCCGGCGCCGACAAGGTCTCGACCAACACCGCCGCCGTCGAGAACCCCGACCTGATCGCCGCCGGCGCCGACGCCTTCGGGGCCCAGTGCGTGGTGGTGGCCATCGACGCCAAGGCCCGTCCCGACGGTTCGGGCTGGAACGTCTGGACCTACGGCGGCCGCAAGGACACCGGCCTCGACGTCGTCGACTGGGCCGCCAAGGTGGTCGAGCGCGGCGCGGGCGAGATCCTGCTGACCTCGATGGACCGCGACGGCGCCAAGATCGGCTACGATATCCCCCTCCTCCAGGCCGTGACGGGCGCGGTCAACGTGCCGGTGATCGCCTCGGGCGGCGCCGGCAAGACCGAACACCTGGTGGAAGCCGCCCGCGACGGCCATGCCGCCGCCGTGCTGGCCGCCTCGATCTTCCACTTCGGCGAGATCTCGATCGGACAGGCCAAGGCCGCCATGGCCGCCGCTGGCGTGCCGGTGCGCCTGGATCCGGCGAGAACCGCCGCATGAGCCGCCTGTTCGAGGTCCTGGAGCGCCTGGCCGCCACGGTCGAGAGCCGCAAGGGCGGCGATCCGACCGCGTCCTACACCGCCAAGCTGCTGAACGATCCGGCCCTGGCGGCCAAGAAGCTGGGCGAGGAAGCCGTCGAGACGGTCATCGCCGCTGTCGCCCAGGGGCCCGAAGCGCTGGCCTCGGAAAGCGCCGACCTGCTCTACCACTGGCTGGCCCTGATGGCCGCCTCGGGCGTGTCTTTGGACGCCGTCGCCGAGAAGCTGGAAGCCCGCGAGGGAACCTCGGGACACGCCGAGAAGGCGTCTCGGCCGAAGTAGAGGTGCGTTTCCTCGTCCTTCGACAAGCTCAGGATGGGGAAAATTCCAGCACCGAGGATCAGTAGAAATCCTCACCCTGAGCCTGTCGAAGGGCGAGGATTTCGCTTGGCCCCCTACCCCTTCCGTTTCAGCGCCACGTAGAGCGCCCCCTCGCCGCCGTGGCGCTGGTCGGCGGTCGACACCCCGGCGATCATCTCGCGCAGGGCCGGATCGGCCAGCCATTCGGGCGTGCGCTGGCGCAGGACGCCGTGGCCCACCTTGCCCTTGCCGGTGATCACCAGCACGGCCCGATGGCCGTCGTCGAAGGCTCGGCGGATGAACCGTTCCAGCGTGGCGCGGGCCTGGTCCTGGTCGAGGCCGTGCATGTCCAGCCGCGCCCCGATCGGGTCGTGGGCCTTGGCGATGCGGCGATGGCGGTTGGGCTCGATGCGGTCCGGCGGCGGCTTGGGCGCGGGCTTGGGCTTCAGCGCCTTGATCTCGGCGGGATCGATGCGCAGCGGCGCCACCGAGGCCAGGTGCGTGGGCGGCTCGACGTCGGCGGCGTGGGCCAACAGGTCGGCCTTGCCGGTGCGGATGCGGGCCTTGTCGCGCATCTTCAGCGCCTTTTCGGGCGCGCGGCCCGTCACCGTCGAGGCCACCAGCCGCCAGAGGCGCTGGCCATCGTCTTCCGGCGGCCGCCGCTTGCTCATCGCCAGGCCCCGGGGACTACGGTTGAGGCTGGGGGACCAGCCGCCACAGGCGCAGGTCGTGGCGTACGCGGCCGGCTTCGGTTCCGGCCGCCTGGCCGGTGCCGATATAGAGGTCGGCGCGCACCTGGCCCTTGATCGCCCCGCCGGTGTCGAGCGACACGACGGCGCGACGATAGGTCGGGAAGGCGCCGGCCAGCTTCGGCGCGCTGGCGTCGATCCAGTATAGCCCGCCCATGGCGTGCTGGCTGGGGTCGACGGCGATGGCGCGGCCGGCCGGCAGCGGCACGTTGGCCGCCCCCGTGGCCTGGCGGCCGTCGTCTGGCAGCGTCTGGAAGAACACGTAGCGCGGGTTCAGCTGCATGATCGCATCGGCCTTGGGGCCGCGATTGGCCGCCAGCCAGCTGCGGATCGCCTCGCCCGAGGTGTTGCCGTCGCTCAGCAGGCCCTGGTCGCGCATGGCGGTGGCGATGCCGACGAAGGTCTTGCCGTTGTGGGCGGCGAAGGCGGCGCGCACGCGGCGGCCGTCGGGCAGGGTCAGCACGCCCGACCCCTGGATCTGCAGGAAGAACAGGTCCTCGGGCCGCATCCAGGCCAGCGGCCGGTCCAGCGGCGAGGCCTCGATGACGGCGCGGTCGTCATAGGGCACGAAGGTCCCGCCGGCCGCGCGGCCGACCACGGTCTTGCCCTTCAGGGTGGGATCGAAGGCGCCCAGGTCCAGCATGGCCAGGTCCGCCGGCCGGCCGCGCATCGGGGCGCTGAACTCGGCCGAGCGCGACATCCGCGCCTCGTACTCGGGGGCGAAATAGGCGGTCAGCAGGCCCTGGCCGGAGACGGCCTCGGGGCGGAAGTTGGCTTCCAGGAACTGGCGGGCGCGGGCGTCGTCGACGGGGCCCGCGGCCTTGGCCCGGCGGCAGACCTCGGCCGTGGCCGGATCCTTGGCGACGCCGCAGGTCTCGCGGAAGGCCTGCAGGGCGGCGGCGTGGTCTTCCTCGTTCCAGCCCTGCAGCGCCGAGAAGCCGGCCGGCGACGGCGTCGAAGGCGTGGTCGGCTGCGGAACGGGGGTGGTCGGCGGCGCGACCGGCGTGGTCGGGGCGACCGGAGGCGGCGGCGCGGTCGTCGTACAGGCGGCCAGCACCAGGGCGGCCGCCGCGAGCGTCAGGACGGAACGCAGCATCAAGCTTCGGCGACCGCGACGCGCACCAGGGTCCAGTTGGGGTCGCGGCTCTTGAGGTCGCGCTCGAAGGTCCACAGGTCGGCCGTGCGGCGATCGTCGACCGCCTCGCCGGCGGCGCTGGTCGAGCGCGTGCGCACTTCCGCCAGGATCCGCACCACGGCGCGGGCGGTGTCGCCCTGCACCTCGGCGCTGTCGAGATCCATGCGCGGCGGAGCCAGGATCTCGACGCTCTCGGTGCGCCCTTCGGCCTCGCGGGCGGCCATGGCGCCTTCGAAATTGGCCATCACGTCGGCGGCCAGCAGAGGCTTCAGCGCCTCGCGATCACCCTGGGCGAAGGCCTTGAGGATCATCTCGTAGGCGTAGCGGGCGCCCGACAGGAAGCGGGCGGGGTCGAAATCGGGCTGGCGGGCGCGCAGGGCGGCCAAGCCGGTGGCGTTAACCGGGATCGCCGCCTCGGCGCTGTCGGCCGGGCGGTTGGCGGCCGGGGCGGCCACGGGGGCGGGCGTGTCCTCGGGCTGACGCCCCACCCGGCGACCGAGAGTGGCGTAGAGCTGGTAGAGGACGACGGCGGCGAGCACCGCGAAGACGATCAGTTCAAGCACGACAAGTTCCGCATCGGGGCCGTCGATTGAGACGACAGCCTTCCTATATAGGCCAAGCGACCGCCCGCGTCAGGCGCCTGACGTTGCACGGCGTTCTCCCGCATGTTAGCAGCGCCGCTCACGCCTAACGGCCGATATGCCGCGCCGAGTATGGAAAAACCCTTCATGACCGATACCAACGGCGCTCCGCCCGCCGCCCAGGACGACAACGAAGCGGCCGCCGCCGGCATCCGCATCGTCGCCCAGTTCGTTCGCGACCTCTCGTTCGAAAACCCGCTGGCGCCGGACTCGCTCCGCGCCGCCGCCGATCAGCCCGCCATCGACATGGGCGTCGAGATGAACGCCCGCGGTCGTAACGACGGCCTGTTCGAAGTCGACCTGAAGCTGTCGGCCCGCGCCACCCGCGGCGACCAGGCCGTGTTCCACGTCGAAGTCGTTTACGGCGGCCTGTTCCACATCGCCGGCGTGCCGGAAGAAGCCCTCGAGCAGGTCCTGCTGATCGAGTGCCCGCGCTTCCTGTTCCCGTTCGCCCGTCGTCTGATCGCCGACGTCACCAGCGAAGGCGGCTTCCCGCCCTTCCTGATCGACCCGATCGACTTCGCCGGCGTCTACGCCGCGCGCAAGGCCCAGGCCGAAGGCGCTCCGGTCGGCAACGCCTGATCCCAGGCTGATCCGCCCGAAAACGAAGAAGGCCCGGAGCAGCGATGCTCCGGGCCTTTCTTTTTGTCCGTCTTCAAACTCGTCATCCCGGATAAGTCCTGCAGGCTTTCCGGGATGACGGGGTTTAGGTGTTCGGGACCACCTACGGCTGCAACCGATAGCCGCCCGCCTCGGTGATCAGGATCCGCGCCGTGGCCGGATCGGGCTCGATCTTCTGGCGCAGGCGGTAGACGTGGGTCTCCAGCGTGTGGGTGGTCACCCCGGCGTTGTAGCCCCAGACCTCGGTCAGCAGCTCCTCGCGCGACACCGGCTTGGAGCCGGCGCGGTAGAGGTACTTGAGGATGTTGGTTTCCTTCTCGGTCAGCCGCACCTTCTTCTGCTTGTCGTCGACGAGCAGCTTGGCCGATGGGCGGAATTCGTAGGGACCGATGCGGAACAGCGCGTCTTCGGACGCCTCGTAGCTGCGCAGCTGGGCGCGGATGCGGGCCAGCAGCACGCCGAAGCGGAAGGGCTTGGTGACGTAGTCGTTGGCGCCCGATTCCAGGCCCAGGATCGTGTCGCTGTCGCTGGCGGCGGCCGTGAGCATGATCACCGGCGCGGTGACGCCGTTCTTGCGCATCAGCCGGCAGGCCTCGCGGCCGTCCATGTCGGGCAGGTCGACGTCGAGCAGGATCAGGTCCGGCTTGATCTCGCGGGCCTGTCGCACGCCTTCGCCCGCGGTCGGGCACTCGGCCACGGCGAATTCCTCGTGCAGCGCCAGCTGTTCGGCCAAGGCGCCGCGCAGGTCGTCGTCGTCGTCGATGAGAAGCAGGGTCTTGCGTTGCGCCATAAGCCGGAACATGACCGCTGCGAGGCTCGGCGCCAAGGGGCGCGGGCTTGCGGGAGCGGGGTTTGCGATGATCTTCCAGGCGCGTTCGGCCCAAAACGGCGCAACCATCGACCTCGGCGACGGCCGGATCGTGCGCTGCGCGCTGGGCAAGGCGGGCGTGATCGCCGCCGCCGACAAGCGCGAAGGCGACAACAGAAGCCCCCTGGGCGCCTGGGCGATCCGCCAGGTGCTCTACCGTCCAGACGTCTATCCCGACGGCCCGGAGACCAGCCTGCCCACCGCCCCCATCGCCCCCGACGACGGCTGGTGCGACGCCCCGGGCGATGCGAACTACAATCGCCCGGTCAAGTTGCCCTATCCCGCCAGCGCCGAGCGGATGTGGCGCGACGACGGCGTCTACGACCTGGTGGGGATTCTCGCGCACAACGACGATCCGCCGGTTCCCGGCATGGGCTCGGCGATCTTCCTGCACCTGGCGCGGGACGGCTATCCCGGCACCGAGGGCTGCGTGGCCCTGGCGCGAGCGGATATCGAGGCGCTGCTGGCCAAGGCCGCGCCGGGGGATGCGATCGGGATTACGGAGGGGTAGCAAGGCCCCCTCCGGCCCTCCGGGCCACCTCCCCCGGAGGGGGAGGATCGTGCAGCGCCGAGCCATCAAGATGCTCCCCCTCTGGGGGAGCTGTCGCGGAGCGACTGAGGGGGGTCAGCGCGCCCCGAACAGCGCCGAGCCCACCCGCACCGAGGTGGCCCCACACGCGATCGCCGTCTCGAAGTCGTCGCTCATGCCCATCGACAGTTTCGCCAGCCCGTTGCGGACGGCGATGTCGGCCAGCAGGCGAAAGTGCGGCGCCGGATCCTCGTCGGCGGGCGGGATGCACATCAGGCCCTCGACGCTCAGGCCGTAGACCTCCCGGCACGCCGCCAAGAAGGCGTCGGCCTCGCCGGGCGTCACGCCGGCCTTCTGCGGCTCCTCGCCCGTATTGACCTGGACGTAGAGGCGCGGGGCCTTGCCTTGGGCCTGGACCTCGTCGGCCAGCACCCGGGCCAGCTTCTCGCGGTCCAGGGTCTCGATCACGTCGAAGAAGGCCACCGCGTCGCGGGCCTTGTTGGTCTGCAACGGGCCGATCAGCCGCAGCTCGATCCGGTCGCGCAGCTCGATCCAGCGCTCCTTGGCCTCCTGCACGCGGTTCTCGCCGAAAACCCGCTGGCCTGCGTCGAACACAGGGGCGATATGCTCCCAGGGCTGCAGCTTCGACACCGCCACCAGCTGGACGGCGTCGGCCGTGCGGCCGGCGGCCAGGGTCGCGGCTGCGATGCGGGAACGGATGGAGGTCAGGGCTTCGGACATGGCGGACCAGGAAACGGACAGTCTGGAGGCCCTCTCTAGAACGGCCGAGCGGCTTCGCCCATGGGCCTTTGCCGGCGATCCCCTGCCGCGCCTGCTGTTTTTCACCGATCCTTCGCGGGTTCCGGACCCCGAGGCCGTCGCCGAGCGCCTGCCCGCGGGCGCGGGGATCGTCTACCGGCCCTTCGACGCCGCCGACGCGGTCGAGCGCGGCCTGCGCCTGGCGAGGATCGCTCGTCGCCGCGGCCTGCTGCTGCTGGCCGGGGCCGACCCGGCGCTGGCAGAGGCGATCGGCGCGGGCGGCGTCCACCTGCCCCAGCGCCTGGTGGAGCGCGCTCGACAGATCCGCCTCGCCCACCCCTCGTGGCGGATCACGGCGGCGGCGCACGACGCCGAGGCCGTGCGCGCGGCGCAGCTGGCTGGCGTCGAGGCGGTGGTGGTCTCGCCGGTCTTCGCCAGCAACAGCCCGTCGGCCGGCGCGCCGCTAGGCGTGGCGGGCCTGGCCAGGATCGCGGCGGGCGCGGCCCTGCCGGTCTACGCCCTGGGCGGCGTCAACGCCAGGACCGCCGACGCGCTGGTCGGCGCGGGCGTCTACGGTCTGGCGGGGATCGAGGGGTTCGGGGCCTGAGCCCCGAAAATCAGAACTTGAACGCCGTTTCCAGCTTCACGCGCGGCGCGGGCTCGCGGGTCTCGTTCTTGCGGGCGGCGGCCACGGGGTTGTTCTCGCCCAGGGCCACGGCGCCGCCGACGCGGATCGACGGGGTGACCTTGTAGTAGGCACCGGCCTGGACGTCCTTCAGCTCCATCTCGCGGCCCACGGGCTGGTCGAGATCGAGCTTGAGGCCCCACTTGCCCTTGCGGGCGTCGAATTCCAGGGTCTTCTTGGGGTTCTGCGGGCTGAACGGCGCGCCTTGCGAGGCGGTGAAGTCGTTCTTGACGGTGAAGTCGGCGGTAGCCGGCGCGGTGCGGGTCTTGGTCTGGGCATGAGCCATCGAAGCCGATCCCGTGAGGATCAGCGCGGCGGCGCCCGCCAAGACGAAATGCGTCGCGACCTTCGTCACTCGACACCTATTCCCCAAAATAACCCCTGCCCGCACCTCATATAGGTACGGACACCCTGAACGCCGAATAAAGGCCTTGGTACAACGCGGTCAACAGGGCTTGGATCACGCTGATCGTCGCAGGTTACGATTCAAGCGGCGCCTGTGGCGGTCATGTCACGCGATTCCTGTTTTGACGCAGCGCGGCCATGCTATAGACGCGTTCCGGCTGCGGGGGCGCGCCTGAGGCTGCGCGCACGCGCCGGCAGATTTTTGGAGCGAGGTACTATGGCGTTTGAGCGTGGGTCCATGTTGCGCGGCGTCGCCGCCGGCGTGCTGGCGCTGTCGGTTCTCGGCGTGGGCGCGTGCAGCAGCAACAAGCCGCCCAAGACCTTCACCAGCCAGAGCGAAGAACCCGGTTTCCGGCCCTTCGGCCTGTTCAAGAAGGCTCCGAAGGCCGCCGCGAGCGAAGGCTCGATCGGCGTCAACGGCTTCCTGTGGCGCGCGTCGCTGGACACGCTGGCCTTCATGCCGCTGGCTTCGGCCGACCCGTACGGCGGCGTGATCGTCACCGACTGGTACATCAATCCGGAAAAGCCGGACGAGCGCTTCAAGGCCACCGTCTACATCCTGGACACGCGCCTGCGCGCCGACGGCCTGAACGTCACGATCTTCAAGCAGGCCAAGGACCCTTCGGGCGCCTGGGCCGACGTGGCCGCCTCCGAACAGACGGCGACCGACATCGAGAACGCCATCCTGACCCGCGCGCGTCAGCTTCGCCTCTCGAACATCCGGAACTGACGGACCCTCCAAAGTCCGAACGGATCCGCGCGGGAGCCCCTGGTCTGGCGACAAGGGGCTCCCGTTCGCATATTTAGGCGCGCCCCGGCCGCGAAACCGCTTATGAGCATTGCGGAGCGCGCCCCAGAGCCTGCGCAGCAGGCTCTGGAATCAAACATTGGAGCGCGCCCGGGCGGGTTAACCGCCTACACTTAACCCTAGCGCGCTCTCGCGCCCTGTCCGCAAGCACTGTCTGGTTTCCATGGCCCGCTACAATCCCAAAGACACCGAGCCGAAGTGGCGCGCCGCCTGGGCGAACGCCAACACCTTCCTGACGCCGATCGCTCCCGACGCGCGTCCGAAGTACTACGTGCTCGAGATGTTCCCCTATCCGTCGGGGCGCATCCACATGGGCCATGTGCGCAACTACGCCATGGGCGACGTCGTGGCCCGCTACAAGCGCGCCCAGGGCTTCAACGTGCTGCACCCGATGGGCTGGGACGCCTTCGGCATGCCGGCCGAGAACGCGGCCATGGAGCGCGGCGTCCACCCCAAGGGCTGGACCTACGACAACATCGCCTCGATGCGCGAGCAGCTGAAGGCCCTGGGCCTGTCGGTCGACTGGTCGCGCGAGTTCGCCACCTGCGACCCGGAATACTATGGCAAGCAGCAGGCCTGGTTCCTGCGCCTGCTGAAGCGCGGCCTGGTCTATCGCAAGGAAGCCTCGGTCAACTGGGATCCGGTCGACATGACGGTGCTGGCCAACGAGCAGGTCATCGACGGCAAGGGCTGGCGCTCGGGCGCGACGGTCGAGAAGCGCAAGCTGACCCAGTGGTTCCTGCGGATCACGGACTACGCCGACGCCCTGATCGACGGTCTGAAGACCCTGGATCGCTGGCCCGAGAAGGTCCGCATCATGCAGGAGAACTGGATCGGCCGGTCCACGGGCCTGCGCTTCAAGTTCCAGTTTGCCAATTCCAATGGGGGCGAGGCGCCCGACGGTCTGGCCGAGGGCCTGGAGGTCTACACCACCCGTCCCGACACCCTGTTCGGCGCCAGCTTCGTGGGCATCGCCCCCGAGCACCCGCTGGCCGAGCAGCTGGCCGTCGAGAACCCCGACCTGCAGGCCTTCATCGCCGAGTGCCGCAAGGGCGGCACCTCGGAAGCCGACATCGAGGGCGCCGAGAAGCTGGGCCGCGACACCGGTCTGCGCGTCAAGCATCCGCTGGACCCGTCGATCACCCTGCCGGTGTGGATCGCCAACTTCATCCTGATGGACTACGGCACGGGCGCGATCTTCGCCTGCCCGGCGCACGACCAGCGCGACCTGGACTTCGCCCGCAAGTACGACCTGCCGGTGCTGCCGGTGGTGCTGCCGAACGGCGAGGATCCGGCGACCTTCTCGGTCGGCAAGGAGGCCTATGTCGGCCCCGGCAGGATCTTCAACTCGGAATTCCTGGACGGGATGGAGGTCGAGGCCGCCAAGGCCGAGGCCGTCGCCCGCATCGAGGCCGCCGGCCAGGGCCAGGGCGCGACCGTCTACCGCCTGCGCGACTGGGGCGTCTCGCGCCAGCGCTACTGGGGCTGCCCGATCCCGGTCATCCACTGCCAGGCCTGCGGCCCCGTGGCCGTGCCGGAAGACCAGCTGCCGGTGGTGCTGCCCGAGGACGTCACCTTCGATCCCAACAAGCCGGGCAACCCGCTGGTGCGGCACCCGACCTGGAAGCACGTCGCCTGCCCGTCGTGCGGCGCCCCGGCCGAGCGCGAGACCGACACGCTGGACACCTTCGTCGACAGCAGCTGGTACTTCGCCCGCTTCACCGACCCGACCGCCGCCGAGCCGATCGACAAGGCCTGCGCCGACCACTGGATGCCGGTCGACCAGTACATCGGCGGCGTCGAGCACGCCGTGCTGCACCTGCTGTACGCCCGCTTCATCACCAAGGCCCTGAAGGACGAGGGCCTGCTGTCGGTGGACGAGCCGTTCGCGGGCCTGTTCACGCAGGGCATGGTCACCCACGAGGCCTACAAGGACGAGGCCGGCGACTGGGTCGAGCCCTCGGACGTGGTGATCACCGCGGAAGGCAACGTCCGCACCGCCACGCACGCCAAGACCGGCGCCCCGATCGTGATCGGCGACATCGAGAAGATGTCGAAGTCCAAGAAGAACGTCGTCGCGCCCGAGGACATCTTCGAGGCTTACGGCGTCGACGCCGCGCGCCTGTTCGTGATGAGCGACAGCCCGCCCGAGCGCGACGTGCAGTGGAGCAATTCGGGCGTCGAGGGCTCGTGGCGCTTCACCCACCGCCTGTGGAACGAGTTCGACAGCCAGCCGGCCGGCGACTTCGCCCATGACGACGCCGACGAGACGGCCCTGGCCCTGCGCAAGGCGGCCCACAAGCTGATCGGCTTCGTCACCGACAGCATCGAGGGCTTCCGCTTCAACAGCGGCGTGGCGCGCCTGTACGAGTTCCTGAACGCCCTGAAGGCCGCTCCGGCCGTCAATGGGGATGGAACGCCCGCGACGAACGCCGTGCTGGCCGCCCGCGTCGAGGCGCTGGACATCCTGGCCCGCCTGGTCGCCCCGTTCACGCCCCACCTGGCCGAGGAGGCCTGGGCGCGCCTGGGCCGCGAAGGCATGGCGGTCGACGCTCCGTGGCCCAAGGCCGACCCGGCCCTGGCCGCCGACGACGAGCGCGTGCTGCCGATCCAGATCAACGGCAAGCGCCGCGGCGAGATCAAGGTCAAGGCCGGCGCCGCGGACGACGAGGTGCAGAAAATCGCTCTGGCGGATCCCGCCGTCATGGCCCACCTTGAGGGCGTCACGGTCCGCAAGGTGATCGTGGTCAAAGACCGCATCGTCAACATCGTGGCGAACTGATCCATGAAGCGTCTCCTGGCGGCCGCCGCCGTACTCTCGACCCTGGCCCTCTCGGCCTGCGGCTTCACCCCGCTCTACGGCCAGCAGGGCGTGACCGGCGGTCTGGGCGCGATCGAGGTGGTGGCGGCCGACGGCCGCGCCGGCTACCTCCTGCGCGAGCAGCTGGAGGACGCCCTGGCGCGTAATCCGAACGTGCTGCCCTCGCATCGCCTGACCTACAAGGTCCAGGAGCGCCGCTACGCCCGCGGCGTGCGGGTCGACAACGTGGCCAACCGCTACGAGCTCAACATGAAGGTCGAGTGGAAGCTCACCGACACGACGACGGGCTCGGAAGTGCGCAAGGGCACGACGATGGCGGTGGTCACCTACGACTCCGCCGACCAGCCCTACGCCGCCATCGCCGCCCAGCAGGACGGCCAGGAGCGCGCGGCCGCCGAGATCGCCCGAAAGATCCAGCTGGAACTGGCCTCGTGGCTGGCCGGCAAGGCGCCCGCCTGATCACGTGGCCATTCTCTCCAAGCGGCAGGAGGTCGAGCGGTTCCTGAAGGAACCGACGCCCGACATCCGCGCCGTCGTCATCTACGGCAAGGACCGGGGCGTGGTGCGTGACCGCGCCCTCCAGCTCGCCCACAAGGTGGTCGAGCGGCCCGACGATCCCTTCGACACCGCCCAGCTGACCGAGGGCGACCTCGACAGCCAGCCCGGCCGGCTGGAAGAAGAGCTGGCGGCCCTGTCGATGATGGGCGGCAAGCGCTTGGTGCGCCTGCGGCTGATGGGCGAGAAGGCCGGTCCCGACAAGCAGGCCGCCGAGGCCCTGACCGCCCACGTCGAGGGCCGGCTGAACCCCGACGCCTTCTTCCTGGTCGAGGCCGGGGCCCTGGGCCGCGACTCCGCCCTGCGCAAGACGGCCGAGAAGGCTGGCGGCTGCTACGTCATCCCCTGCTACGAGGACGAGGTCGGCGACATGGCGCGCCTGACCCGCGACGCCCTCTCGCGCGACGGGGTCAGCCTGAACGGCGAGGCGCTGGACCTGTTCGTCAACCGCCTGCCCAAGGAGCGCGGCGTGGCCCGCGCCGAGATCGAGCGGCTGGCGCTGTACCTCGGCCCGGGCAGCGGCGTGGTCGCCACCCCGGCCGACCTCACCGACTTTCTCGGCGTCGAGCCGGAGGCCTCGCTCAGCGACGCGGCCGCCGACGCCTTCGGCGGCAAGATCGGCGCGGCCCACGCCGGCCTGCGCCGCGCGGCCCAGGAGGGCGAGGGCGGTCCCGCCGCCGTCCGGGCCATGGGCTACTATCTGGGCCGCCTGCGCCGCACCCTGACCCTGCACAAGAACGGCGTCGACCTGGGCGCCGCCGCCAAGGCCTCGGGCGTGTTCTGGAAGACCGAACGCGAGTTCCTGCGCCAGGCCCGCGCCTGGACGCTGGAACACCTGCTGACCGTGCAGCAGGACATCCTGACCGCCGACAAGGCCTGCAAGACCTCTGGGTCTCCGGACCAGCTGATCGCCGAGCGCCTGGCGTTGCAGATCGCCGGACGGGCGCGGCGGCTGGGGCTGTGAAACGCGCCCCTCTCCCCTTGCGGGAGGGGGTGGCCTGCGAAGCAGGCCGGGTGAGGGGTCTCTCAGAACCGTCCGCGCGACCCCTCATCCGTCGGCCTTTGGCCGCCACCTTCTCCCGCAAGGGGAGAAGGGCCTACTGCCGACAATGCACTTTCCGTCAAACCTCGATGCAGTTCCCGCGCCGCCGCTTGACGCCCTCACGCGCAGCGCCCAGAAGCCGGACGTGACCGACACCGCCGCGCCCGAACCGACGTCCGCCCCGCCCGCCAAGAAGGGCGGAGGCCTGCTCAAGTCGTCGATGATCTATTCCGGCCTGACCCTGGTCAGCCGGCTTATGGGCTTCGTGCGGGACCTGGCGATCTCCTACCGCATGGGGGCCAGCGCCACGCCGGCCGCCGACGCCTTCAACACGGCTCTGGCCTTCCCCAACCTCTTCCGCCGTTTCTTCGCCGAGGGCGCCTTCGCGGCCGCCTTCGTGCCGGCCTACGCCAAGTCGCTGCAGGAGGACGGAGAGGAGAAGGCCGACGTCATGGCGGCCGACGCCATGGCCACCCTGGCGGCGGCCACCATCATCATCACCGTGATCTGCCAGCTGGCCATGCCCTGGCTGATGATGCTGATCAGCCCCGGCTTCGCCGCCGACCCGGCCAAGTACAAGCTGGCCGTGCTGCTGACCCAGCTGACTATGCCCTACCTGCCGTGCATGGCCATCGTCGCGCACCTCTCGGGCGTGCTGAACGCCCGCGACAAGTTCATCCTGTCGGCCGGCGCACCGGTGCTGCTGAACATCGCCACCCTGATCTTCATCCTGCCGCAGGCCGACGCCGTCTCGGCCGCCACCTGGGGCTCGGTGGGCGTGATCGTCGCCGGCGTCGCCCAGGCGGCGCTGCTGGTCTGGGGCGTCAACAAGTCCGGCGCCAAGGTCCACTGGCGGCTGCCGCGCCTGACCCCCGAGGTGAAGGCCCTGATCGGCAAGGCCATTCCGGGCGCGCTGGCGGCCAGCGCCACCCAGGTCAACATCTTCATCTCCGGCAACCTGGCCAGCCACGTTCCCGGCGGCCGCACCTGGCTGGCCACCGCCGACCGCCTGTACCAGCTGCCGCTAGGCCTGGTGGGCGTGGCCATCGGCGTCGCCCTGCTGCCGCGCCTGGCGCGCGCCGTGAACAACGGCGACGGCGAGGACGCCCAGAGCGCCATGGACCAGGCCGTCGCCCTTGCCCTGGCGTTCACCCTGCCGGCCGCCGCGGCCCTGGTGGCCATGCCCGGCTTCCTGTCGGACGGCCTCTACACGCGCGGCGAGTTCACCGCCTTCGACGCCAGCCAGACGGCGGCGGCGCTGTTCTTCTACGGCCTGGGCACCCCGGCCTTCGTGCTGCAGCAGCTCTATTCGCGGGCCTTCTTCGCGCGCGGCGACACCAAGACGCCGATGCGCTTCGCCCTGATCTCGGTGGCGGTGAACATCGCCTTCGGCATCCTGCTGTTCAACATGGTGGGCGTGAAGGGCATCGCCGCGGCCACCGCCATCGCCTCGTGGCTCAATGTCGGCCAGATGGCCTTCACCCTCTGGCGCAAGGGTCACTACGGCCCGTCGGGCCAGACCTGGTCGCGGGTGATCCGCATCCTGCTGGCCAGCCTGGGCATGGGCCTGATCCTGGCCGCCGCGTCGCACTGGCGGCCGCTGATCGAGGCGCCGCTGGAAGCGCTGGGCCTGCGCGGCCGCGTGATCGGCGCCAAGGAAGTCGCCCTCGTCCTGACCGTCCTGGTCGGCGGAGGCCTCTATTTCCCGCTGCTGTTCCTGTTCGGCGGCGTCAAGCCGAGCGAGCTGAAGGCGGCCCTGCGGCGCGGCAAAGCAACCTAGAGCCTTGTCCGGCGCGCGCGGGGACGGTAACGAGCATGCCCATGGCTCCGATCGGTTCCCCCGCGCCGCGATGGCGCAGCTTCCGCTGAACCCGATCGCCGCGTCCCCGGACGCGGCCCGCGCCCTCGTGCGCGCCGCCATCCCGACCGTTTCCGACATCCAAGGCTGAAGCCATGACCGACCAAGCTCCCGTTCCGTACGCGGGTCCCAAGCGCATCCTGTCCGGGATCCAGGCCTCCGGGGCCTTGCACCTGGGCAACTATCTCGGCGCCCTCAAGCGCTTCGTCGATATCCAGGACGAAGAGCCCTTCATCTTCGTCGCCGACATGCACGCCATCACCGTCTGGCAGGACCCGGCGGTGCTGGCCCAGCAGACCCGCGAGATCGCCTGCGCCTACATCGCCGCGGGCCTTGATCCCAAGAAGGCGACGATCTTCCCGCAGTCGGCCGTGCCGGCCCACGCGGAACTCGCCTGGATCTTCAACTGCGTGGCGCGCCTGGGCTGGCTCGACCGCATGACCCAGTTCAAGGAAAAGAGCGGCAAGCACAAGGAGCGCAGCTCGGTGGGCCTCTACACCTACCCGGTGCTGCAGGCGGCCGACATCCTGCTCTACAAGGCCACCCACGTGCCGGTGGGCGAGGACCAGAAGCAGCACCTGGAACTGACCCGCGACATCGCCCAGAAGTTCAACAACGACTTCGGCGCGCCGGGCGGCCAGCCGGCCTTCTTCCCGGTCACCGAGCCGGTGATCGAGGGGCCGGCCACCCGCGTCATGAGCCTGCGCGACGGCACGGCCAAGATGAGCAAGTCCGATCCGTCGGACGCCTCGCGCATCAACCTGATGGACGACGCCGACGCCATCGCCGCCAAGATCCGCAAGGCCAAGACCGATCCCGAGCCGCTGCCGGAAACCGTCGAGGGCCTGGCCGAGCGTCCGGAAGCCCGCAACCTCGTGGACATCTACGCGGCGCTGTCGAGCACCACCCGCGCCAAGGTCATCGAGGACTTCGGCGGCAAGGGCTTCGGCACGTTCAAGCCGGCCCTGGCCGAGCTGGCGGTCGAGGTGATGAGCCCGATCGGCGCGCGCATGCGCGAACTGACCGCCGACCCGGCCCAGATCGACGCCATCCTCAAGGACGGCGCCGAGCGCGCCCGCGCCGTGGCCGAACCGGTCGTGGCCGAGACCAAGAAGCTCGTCGGCTTCTGGGGGGCTTAGAAAACCCCTCTCCCGGAGGGGAGAGGGAGGGGCCCAGGCGATAGCCTGGGAGGGTGAGGGGTGACGGCGTCGACCGGCGTGCCGGCACGCCGTCGAGTCTCGTAACCCCTCATCCTCCCACCGCTACGCGGCGGGCCCCTCCTTCTCCCCTCCGGGAGAAGGTGAAACAAGGCGGGTCTTGCCCTCCGCCCTCGCAAGGGCCACATGTCCGGCATGTTCATCCAGACTGAAACCACGCCCAATCCCGACGTGCTGAAGTTCCTCCCCGGCCGCGAGGTCCTGGTTGACGGCGCGCGGGAGTTCCGCACCCCCGAGGAAGGCGAGGCCTCGCCGCTGGCCGACGCCCTGTTCCGCCTCGGCGACGTGACGCGGGTGTTCTTCGGTCCGGACTTCCTGACGGTGACCAAGGGCGAGGACGCCCAGTGGCCGCACCTGAAGGCCCCGATCCTGGCGGCGATCATGGATCACTTCACCAGCGGCCGCCCGCTGCTGCTGAGCGAGGACGCCGCCGGCGGCCATGACGAGGACGGCGTCTATGACGACGAGGCCGCCCAGATCGTCTCCGAGATCAAGGAACTGCTCGACACCCGCATCCGTCCGGCCGTGGCCCAGGACGGCGGCGACATCGTCTTCAGCCGTTTCGAGCCGGCTACCGGCGTCGTCTGGCTGCACATGCGCGGCGCCTGCTCGGGCTGCCCGTCGTCTTCGGCCACGCTGAAGTCGGGCGTCGAGAACATGCTCAAGCACTACGTGCCGGAAGTGACCCGGGTCGAGCAGACGCTCTGAGTTTCGGCGGCCTTTTCCGGGCCGCCCGCCCTTGCGAAATCCGCTGGGAACACCATACTGTAACTACATAAGTTGCGATTATGGTTTCCTATAAGGATCGCTGATGTCCAAGCTCGACACCGCCGCTCTCGCCCAGCTGTTCACCGAGGCGCGCACGCGCAACGGCTGGAAGTCCGACCCCGTGCCGGAAGCGGTGCTGCGCGAGTTGTACGACCTGGTGAAGTTCGGCCCGACCGCCGCCAACTCGACCCCGGCCCGCTTCGTCTTCGTGACCAGCCCGGAAGCCAAGGAAAAGCTGGCCGCCCTGTCGTCGGGCTCCAACGGCCCGAAGATCCGCCAGGCCCCGGTGACGGTCATCGTCGGCTACGACCTCGACTTCCCCGAAACCCTCGACAAGCTGTTCCCGCACGCCCCGGGCGCCAAGAACTGGTTCGGCGACCCCGTGGCCAAGGAATGGGGCGCGTTCCGCAACAGCTCGCTGCAGGGCGGCTACTTCATCCTGGCCGCGCGCGCGCTGGGCCTGGACGTCGGCGCGATGTCGGGCTTCGACAACGCGGGCGTCGACGAGGCCTTCTTCGCCGGCACCAACATCAAGTCCAACTTCATCGCCTCGATCGGTTACGGCACCGACGAGAACCTGTTCCCGCGCAGCCCGCGCCTCGATTTCGAGGAAGCCGCCCGGATCGTCTGATCGAAGCCTTCGCGAAAATCGCACCGTCGCGTGCGATTTTCGCACTTCGGCGCTAGAACAGGGTCATGACCCTCCGTCTCGCGCTCCTCGCCGCGCCGCTGGCCCTGCTGGCCGCCTGCGGCCCCGCCGAAAAGACTCCCGCCCAATCCTCGGGCAAGCCGGGCGCCGCCCCGCAGGCCGCTCCGGAAGCGGCCAGGCCGGCCGATGGTCCGGCGGTGATCCGGATCACGCCCTATGTCGGCGGCCCGCTGCAGGTGGGCGTCGCCGGCGTCGGCCCGATCACCCCCGCCACCGCCTTCGACCAGCCGACGATCCAGGCCCTGTTCCCCAAGGCCGTGGTCAAGAGCGCCTTCATCCACGTGGGCGACGGCCCGCCCGGGCCGATCATCACCGTCGAGCAGGACAACGCCCCGCTGCTGGAGATCGGCAAGGGCCAGGACGGCGGCATCGCCGAGATCCGCCTGGCCGCCGGCGACGTGCGCGGCCCCAAGGGCGAGAGCCTGCTGGCCAGGTGGGAGGCCCTGGGCTTCACCCGCGACCAGTGCCGCGCCGGCGAAGGCCGCACCGTCAACCAGACCATCTGCGTGCGCCCCGAGGCGCCGACCGTGGCCTACGTCTTCGGCGTGCCCGGCTGGACCAAGGGCGGCGTGCCCGACGAGGCGACGCTGAAGGCCAAGGGCCAGCTCAACGAGTTCGTCTGGCGTCCGGCCGAGACCGCCCAGGTCGGGGCCGCCTGATCTTGCGCGTTCTTTCCGTCGACACCTGCCTGGCGGCCTCGTCGGTCGCCGTGGTCGAGGACGGCCGCACCCTGGCCGCCCGCAGCGAGCCCATGACCCGCGGCCATCAGGAGCGCATCGCGCCCCTGGCCAAGGAGATCGCCGCCGAGGCCGGGATCGCCTTTTCCGCCCTCGACCGCATCGCCGTCACCGTCGGCCCGGGCTCGTTCACCGGCCTGCGCGTGGGCCTGTCCTTCGCCAAGGGCCTGGCGCAGGCGCTGGGGATCCCCTGCGTGGGCGTCAACAGCCTGGAGGCGCTGGCGGCCTCGGTGCAGGCGGAGGGCCTCGTCGCGGCCGTCCTCGACGCCAAGATGGGCCAGGTCTACCTGCAGGTCTTCGACGGCGGCAAAGCCCTGATGGCGCCCGACGCCCTCGACATCGGCTCGGCGACCGCTCGCCTGGCCGAACTTTATTCCGGCGGTCCGGCGACCCTGGTGGGCACGGGCGCGGCCCTGCTGGAGGGCGTGCTGCCCGAGGCCGTGCGCATCGATCTCGCCGTCGCCGACCCCGTCGCCGTCGCCCGCCTGGCCGCCGCCCGGCCCGCGCCGACCCATTCGCCCCGGCCGCTCTATCTGCGCGCGCCCTACGCCACGATGCCGGCCGCATGAACCTGCGTCCCGTCGGATTGGAAGCGTGCTGGGACCTGGCCGACCTGCACGAAAAGGCCTTCGACCGGCCCTGGGCCCCGACCGAGTTCGAGGCCCTGCTGAACTCGCCGGGCGTCTTCGCCGTGCTCGGCTCCTCGGGCGAGCCGGAAGAGGCGCGCGGCTTCATCCTGTGCCGGGCCATCGCCGGCGAGGCCGAGATCCTGACCATCGTCGTCGACCCGTCCGCCCGCCGGCGCGGCTGGGGCGGGGCCCTGGTCGAGATGGTCGCTGGGATCGCGACCGAGGCCAAGGCCTTCGACCTGTTCCTCGAGGTGGCGGCCGACAACGCGGCGGCCATCGGCCTCTACAAGGCGACCGGCTTTTCGCAAGTCGGTCTCAGGAAGGGCTATTATCCCCATCCGGACGGCGCGAAGGACGCCGTCGTCATGCGGCGGGCGCTTAACACTTAGGTACCGATTGCCTATTGTGCCCGCGAATCCCCGACGGAGACGCCGCCTTGGACCGCCTCGAAAAGCTCTGCATCGAAAAAGGCATGCGCATGACCGACCAGCGTCGGGTCATCGCGCGCGTACTGTCGTCGGCCGACGACCATCCGGACGTCGAGGAACTGCACCGCCGGGCCCACGCCATCGACCCGCACATCTCGATCGCCACGGTCTACCGCACCGTGCGCCTGTTCGAGGAAAGCGGCATCATCGAGCGCCACGACTTCCGTGACGGCCGCTCGCGCTACGAAGAGACCCCGACCCATCACCACGACCACCTGATCGACATGAAGACCGGCAAGGTCGTCGAGTTCGTGGACGAGGAGATCGAGGCCCTGCAGCACGCGATCGCCCGGAAGCTCGGCTACAAGCTGATCGATCACCGGCTTGAACTTTACGGCGTGCCGATCGACGAGTGATTGACAGAGATCAAGACAAAGGGCGCGGGATCACCCCGCGCCCTTTTCTTTTGGTCCCGTGCGGCGGCGTCAGGCCCGCACGAAGTCGAGGAACACCGGGGCGCAGTCGCCCAGCTTCTTTTCCTCGTAGCGCGTCGTCACGTGGTCGCCCGGGATCGCCTGGCGGTCGGCCTCCTGCTCGGCGAAGCGGAAGGCGGGGTTGGCCAGCACCCGCTCGATCGTCCACTCGGCGTAGTCGGCCCAGTCGGTGGCGAAACGGAAGGCAGCGCCGGGCTTCAGCACCCGGGCCAGCTCCGTCACGAACTCCGGCTGGATGATCCGGCGCTTGTTGTGCCGGGCCTTGTGCCAGGGGTCGGGGAACATCACGAAGAGGCGGTCGATGCTGGCCTCGGGCAGCCAGCCGACCACGTCGCGGGCGTCGCCCTCGTGGATGCGGACGTTGGCGAGGGCCTGCTCCTCGACGTGGCGCACGGCGCTGGCCACGCCGTTGACGAAGGGCTCGGCCCCGATCACCAGCACGTCGGGCCGGCGGCCGGCCTGGGCGGCCATGTGCTCGCCGCCGCCGAAGCCGATCTCCAGCCAGACTTCCTTGGCCTGCGGCATCAGGTCGCGGGGCTGGAAGGCTTCGTGCGGCACGGCGAGGGTCGGCAGCAGGGTGTCGAGCAGGGCCTGCTGGCGCGGCTTCACCGGTCGCGACTTCAGGCGGCCGAACGAGCGCAGCGGCCCGTGGGGCTGTTGGGGATTGGTCATGGGGCGGCTGTTTAGAGCATTTTCGAGCGAAGTGGATACCGGTTCGCGTGAAGAAAATGCGCCAAAACAAAGGGCTGGCTTTGAAGGGCAAATGAAAACGGGCCCCGATCCTGCGACCGGGGCCCGCTCTTCAATTCAGGAGAAGGGTGAGGCCTAAGCCAGGCCCTTCAGCTCCGAAACCAGGTCGGTCTTCTCCCACGAGAAGCCGCCTTCGTTGTCCGGCGTGCGGCCGAAGTGGCCGTAGGCGGCGGTGCGGGCGTAGATCGGGCGGTTCAGCTGCAGATGCTCGCGGATGCCGCGCGGGGTGGCGCCGCCGATCAGCTCGGGCAGGATCTTTTCCAGCACGGCCGGATCGACCTTGCCCGTGCCGTGCAGGTCGACGTGGAACGAGACCGGCTTGGCCACGCCGATGGCGTAGGCGATCTGGATCGTGCAGCGGTCGGCCAGGCCCGCGGCCACCACGTTCTTGGCCAGGTAGCGGCAGGCGTAGGCGGCCGAGCGGTCGACCTTGGTCGGGTCCTTGCCCGAGAAGGCGCCGCCGCCGTGCGGGGCCGCGCCGCCGTAGGTGTCGACGATGATCTTGCGGCCGGTGATGCCGGCGTCGCCGTCCGGACCGCCGATCTCGAAGCGGCCGGTCGGGTTGATCAGCCACTGGGTCTTCTTGGTGATCAGGCCTTCGGGGAAGATCGGCAGGATGTGCGGCTTGATCAGGTCGAGCACGCGCTTGGAGGTCGGCGTCTTGCCGTCGATCTTCTTCTTGTGCTGGTGCGACACGACGATCGAGACGACGCGCTGCGGCACGCCGGCGCCGTCGTATTCCAGGGTCACCTGGCTCTTGGCGTCGGGCTCCAGCTCATGCAGCTCGCCCGAATGGCGCAGCTCGGCCAGGCGCTTGAGGATGTTGTGGCTGTACTGCAGCGTGGCCGGCATCAGCTCCGGGGTCTCGGTGCTGGCGTAGCCGAACATGATGCCCTGGTCGCCGGCGCCCTCGTCCTTCTTCTCCGAGGCGTCCACGCCCTGGGCGATGTGGGCCGACTGGCCGTGCAGGTAGCAGGCGTACTTGGCCTTTTCCCAGTGGAAGCCCTTCTGGGCGTAGCCGATGTCCTTGATGGCCGCGCGGACCTTGGGCTCCAGGGACTTGATGATGTCCTTGGTCAGTTCCTTGTTGGCCTTCTTGTCGCCGCCCGGCTTGCCCGCGCGCACTTCGCCCGCCAGCACGACGCGATTGGTCGTGACCAGGGTCTCGCAAGCCACCCGGGCTTCGGGATCGGCGGTCAGGAACGCATCGACGACGGTGTCGCTGATCCGGTCGGCGACCTTGTCGGGATGGCCTTCGGAGACGCTTTCGCTGGTGAAGATGTAGGACGAACGGCTCAAGTGGACGGCTCCGGCTTAGAGTCCAGCGCCCACGCGGCGACCGGCCCCGCGAGCATAGCGAGAACCATATAAAGATAAGTTTATGTCCGCAAGGCGGCCGGTCGCGGTTTCGCGGTGTTTGATGGCCTTGGCCCCGGCGCGAAGGCCGGGGCGGGGCCTCAGGCCTCTTCCTCGGCCATCGACCGAACGAGGTCGAGGATGCGCCGGCGCACCGGGGCGCGGGTCAGGCGCGGGAACAGCGAGGCCAGCTCCAGGCCCTCGGGGGTCATCAGGAACTCGTGCACCTGGTGGTCGTTGCGCGGCTCGCCGTCGCCCGGCTCGGACGGATCGGCCAGGCCTTCGAAGAAGTAGGCCACCGGGGCCTGCAGGCTGCGGGCGATCTCGTAGAGCTTGCTGGCGCTGACGCGGTTGGCGCCGCGCTCGTACTTCTGCACCTGCTGGAAGGTCAGGCCCAGGCTCTCGGCCAGCTTCTCCTGGCTGACGCCCAGGATCTTGCGGCGCATGCGGATGCGGGCGCCGACATGCAGGTCGACGGGATTGGGCGAGCGCTCGATTTCGGCGGGGGATTCGGGGGCGACGGTCATGCTTAGGCATAGACCTGAGATTACGGTTTTAGTTCAGCCCATATCTTTCAGGGCGGCAAACTTGTGACCCGCGATACGTGAAATGCCGATACAGATCGCCACCGAGGCGAGAAGCATGAGCATGAACGGCCAGTCGCCCAGGCGCGAGGCCGGGGTCTGCGCGCCGACGGCGGGCAGGGGGGCGTCGATGACCCCGCGCGTTCCCAGGTCCAGGCGCTGTCCCGCGACCACCCGGCCCTTGGCGTCGATCATCGCCGAGACGCCGGTGGGGGTGGCGCGGATCATCGGCCGGCCGGCCTCGATGGCGCGGTAGCTGGCCAGGTTCAGGTGCTGCAGCGGCCCCGAGGTCACGCCGAACCAGGCGTCGTTGGAGACGTTGACCAGCGCCCGCACGGCGGGGTCCGGCCGGGCCAGGCCGGGGAACAGGCTCTCGTAGCAGATCAGCGGCTGCACCTTCAGGCCGGGCGCGACGTCGAGCGGCGCCGGACGCGGCCCGACGGCGAAGCCGTCGCCCAGGTGGGCCATGCTTTTGAAGCCGATCGCGGTCAGGAAGCCGTCGGCCGGCAGGTACTCGCCGAACGGCACCAGCCGGTGCTTGTCGTAGACCCCGACCATGACCAGGTCGCCGGGCTCGCGGCGCAGGGCGACCAGGCTGTTGTAGTAGACCGGCGCCTGGGCCGATCCCTCGTAGCGATAGCCGCCGATCAGCAGCAGCTGACCGGGCTGCAGCGAGTCCATGATCGCCTGCCGCACCCAGGTCCCGGGGGCCAGGTAGTCGTTGATGGCGGCGGGCAGGGCGCCTTCCGGCCAGACCACGATGTCGGCCGGCTTGCCGTCGGCGTAGGGCTGGGCGGTCAGCGCGACGTAGTCCTGGACGATCGCCTGGAAGCTGGCGGCGTCCCACTTGGCCGACTGCTGCACGTCGGCCTGGACGATGCGAACCTTGGGAGCCAGGGGCTGGCCGGCCGGCGGCGGGGCCTTCAGCGCCAGCAGGCCGCCGCCGTAGAGGCCGGCCAGCACGAAGGCGGCCGCGCCGACGGCGATCCGGCCCGATCGCCTCTGCCGCCAGACGGCCGGGGCGGCGGCGATCGCCACGGTCACGAAGGTCAGGCCGTAGGCGCCGATCAGGGCGGCGGCCTGCGAAGGGGCCGAGCCGGCCCGCCAGGTCTCGCCCGGCAGGTTCCACGGAAAGCCCGTCAGCACGTGGCCGCGCACCCACTCCAGCGCCGACAGGGCGGCGGCGAAGGCCAGCACGCGCCCGGCCCGGGCCGGGCGGAAGCGGCGATAGAGCAGGGCGGCCAGACCCCAGAACAGGGCGAGGCCCGCGGCCATGGCGGTCACCGCGAACGGGGCCATCCAGCCCTGGTTGGCGGCGTCGACCATGAAGGCCTCGCCGATCCACCAGGTGCCGAGGCCGAAATAGGCCAGGCCCGCCAGCCAGCCGCGCAGGAAGGCCGAGCGCAGCGGCCGGGGTCCCTCGATCGCATCCAGCAGCCACAGCAGCAGGGCGTAGCCCAGCAGGCCGGGCAGGATCCCGAACGGCGGATGGGCCAGGGCGGCGGCCAGGCCGGCGACGAGCGCCAGCCCGCGGTCGCGCCACGGCGAGGCGCCGGTCAGCAAGCGCAGGTTCAAGGAGCGTCCACCGGGTCCAGCGAGGTCTCGGCCTCGGCCGGTTCCGGCGCGCGGCGCGCGCGCACCTTCAGCACGCGACGGGCGTCGGCCTCGACCACCTCCAGTTCGAAGCCGGCGGGATGGCGCACGACCTGTCCCGGCTCGGGCACCTGGCCGGCCAGGGCGGCGACGAGGCCGCCGACGGTGTCGACCTCCTCCTCGTGCTCGGGCGGGGCCAGGGTCTCGCCGACCGCGGCCTCCAGGTCCTCCAGCGGCGTGCGGCCGTCGGTCTCGAACACGCCGTCCGGCCGGACGACCACCGTCGCGACCTGGGCGTCGTCATGTTCGTCGTCGATGTCGCCGACCACGGACTCGATCAGGTCTTCCATGGTCACCAGGCCGTCGACCCCGCCGAACTCGTCGATGACCATGGCCATGTGGACGCGCTTGGTGCGCATGCGCTGCAGCAGGTCGGCGGCCCGCATCGAGGCCGGCACCAGGAACATGTCGCGGCGCAGCGTCTCGAGCACGCGGTCCTCGGGCTCTGGCCGCAGGTCGCCGTCGGCTAGCAGGCGGAAGACGTCCTTGACGTGGACCACGCCGATCGGCTGGTCCAGGGCCTCGCGATAGATCGGCATGCGCGAGTGGCCGGCCTCGACGAACTGGGCCACGACCACGGCGAAGGGGGTCTCTAGCTCGACCGCCACCACGTCGGGGCGGGGGGTCATGACGTCGCCGACCTTCAGCGTCTTGAACGCCTCGGCCTGGTCGACGAAGTCGGGAGCCGGCGCGCCGTCGGGATCGACGGGACGCGCGCGCTTGACCGGCGCGGCGCGCCGCAGCTCACGGAAGAACGCCCGCAGGCCCCGGCTGAATCGAGCCGGACCGGCGGGCGTGGAACTCTGGTCGTCGTCGGGCATGCCTTTAGGCTTTCACCTCTCGTCGGCGTAGGGGTCGGGCACGTCCAACCCGGCCAGGATTTCACGTTCCAGCGCTTCCATGGCCTCGGCCTCGTCGTCGCCTTCGTGGTCGTATCCTAGAAGATGCAGCACCCCGTGCGCCACAAGATGTTGCAGGTGGTGAGCCAGGGGCTTGCCCTGCTCGGCCGCCTCGCGCGCGCAGACGCCGTAGGCCAGGGCGATGTCGCCGATCTGGCCTTCCGGGTTGGCGGCCGGGTCCTGCGGCGCCGGGAAGGACAGCACGTTGGTGGCGTAGTCCTTGTGGCGGAAGTCGCGGTTCAGCGTCTGCACGCTGGCATCGTCGGTCAGCAGGATGACGATCCCCCGGCCTTCGACGTCCTCGTGCGCGTCCAGCACGGCCTGGGCGGCGCGCCAGACCAGGGCCTCGGTTTCCGGCTCGGCCTTGGTCCAGGCCTCGTCCTCGATCTCGATATCGACGGTGATCATCGGGGAGTCGCCACCAGGGCCGCGTCGGCGTCGTAGGCCTTGACGATACGCTCCACCAGCGGGTGGCGCACGACGTCGGTCGCGGTGAAGCGGGCCACGTCCACGCCCTCGACCCCTTCCAGGATCGAGACGGCGTGGGCCAGGCCCGAGTCCCGCGGGTTCAGCAGGTCGATCTGCGTGGGGTCGCCGGTGACGACCATGCGCGCGCCCTCGCCCAGGCGGGTCAGGACCATCTTCATCTGCAGGCGCGAGCAGTTCTGGGCCTCGTCGACGATGACGAACGCATGGGCGAGCGTGCGGCCGCGCATGAAGGCGATCGGGGCGACCTCGATCTCGCCCTTGTCGCGGCGGCGGCGCAGCTGCTCGGCGCCCATGATGTCGGTCAGGGCCTCCCAGACCGGGGCCATGTAGGGGTCGACCTTCTCGTTGAGGTCGCCCGGCAGGAACCCGAGCTTTTCGCCCGCCTCGACGGCGGGGCGGGTGACGATCAGGCGGTCGACCTCGCCGCGCAGCAGCATGCCCGCGCCCTGGGCCACGGCCAGGAAGGTCTTGCCGGTGCCGGCGGGGCCCAGGCCGAAGACCAGCGGATGCTGGGTCATCGACTCCATGTAGCGGGCCTGGTTCTTGGTCTTGGGCGAGACCGCGCCGCGGCGCACGGCGCGCGGCGAGGCCTGGCCGCCGGCGCTGTGGGCTTCGCCCACGGCCACGCGGATGTCGGCCTCGACCACCTCATGGCCGGCGTCGGCGCGCTCGGCCAGGGCCAGCAGCGCGCGCTTGGCCGACGAGCGGCCCTTGACGTCGCCGGTGATCTTGACGCCGCCGCCGGGCGTCTCGAGCAGGACCTTGAAGGCGTCCTCGATCAGGGCGGCATGGCGGCCGGACGGGCCGGTGACGGCGACGACGGCATCGTCGGAAAGCGGCAGGAACTCGGGCGTGCGGCTCACGCGGTCTCCAGAACAGGTTCGTTGGCGAGCACGCCGGCCAGGCTCATCTTGGCGGCGCTCTCGATACGGACGGGAACGATCGTCCCGATCAGATGCTCCCCGCCCGAAACGTGGACGGCTTGCAGGTAGGGGCTGCGGCCGACGATCTGGCCGGGGTGGCGGCCGGCCTTCTCGAACAGCACCGGCAGGGTCTTGCCCACCTGGCTGGCGTTGAAGGCCCGCTGCTGCTCGTCGAGCAGCTGGTTCAGGCGGTCCAGGCGCTCGGCCTTCACGGCCTCTTCCACCTGGCCGGGCATGGCCGAGGCGGGCGTGCCGGGACGGCGCGAGTACTTGAACGAGAAGGCCGAGGCGAAACCGACCTCGCGGACCAGCTCCAGCGTCTTGTCGAAGTCGCCGTCGCGCTCGCCGGGGAAGCCGACGATGAAGTCGCCGCTCATGGCGATGTCGGGCCGGGCGGCGCGGATGCGCTCGATCAGCTTCACATAGCTCTCGGCCGTGTGGTCGCGGTTCATGGCCTTGAGGATCTTGTCGCTGCCCGCCTGCACCGGCAGGTGCAGGTACGGCATCAGCTGCGGCAGCTCGCCGTGGGCCTCGATCAGGTCCTCGCCCATGTCGCGCGGGTGGCTGGTGGTGTAGCGGATGCGGTCCAGGCCATCGATCCTGGCCAGCTGGCGCACCAGCTTGGCCAGGGTCGAGCCGTCGCCGTCATAGGCGTTGACGTTCTGGCCCAGCAGGGTGACCTCGCGCACGCCCGCGTCGGCCAGGCGCTTGGCTTCTTCCACGATGTCGTTCATCGGCCGCGACCACTCGCCGCCGCGGGTGTAGGGCACCACGCAGAAGGTGCAGAACTTGTCGCAGCCCTCCTGCACGGTCAGGAACGCGGTCACGCCCGTGACGTGGCGCTCGGCGGGCAGGGCGTCGAACTTCTCGTCGGCGGCGAAGTCGGCGGCCAGGCGCTCGCCGGAAGCGCGGTGGGCGCGGGCGATCAGCTCGGGCAGCTGGTGATAGGCCTGCGGGCCCACGACCAGGTCCACCGCCCGCTGGCGGTTCATGATCTCCTGGCCCTCGGCCTGGGCCACGCACCCGGCCACGGCGATGGTCATCCTGCCGCCGGCCTGCGCCTTGCGGTCCTTCATCTGCTTGATCTGGCCGAGTTCGGAATAGACCTTCTCGGTGGCCTTCTCGCGGATGTGGCAGGTGTTGAGCACCACCAGGTCCGCGCCCTCGGGATCGTCGACCACGCCATAGCCCAGCGGACGCAGGACGTCGGTCATGCGCTCGCTGTCGTAGACGTTCATCTGACAGCCGTAGGTCTTGATATAGAGGCGCTTTTGCGGGGTCTCGCTCATCCGGCGAGGTTATGGGGTCGAGCGGCCCCGCGCGCAAGGTCGCGAAGGTCACACCCGGCGCCCGAACCGGCGGGGAAACCCCAAAAGAAAACGGCGCCGGAGAGGTCCCCGGCGCCGTGTTCGCGATCTGGAAGGATCAGTAGTTCTCGTCGTGGCGCTTGATCGCCGCGCGGATCAGTTCGGCGGTCTCGTCCGGATCGGCCCAGCCGGTGATCTTGGTCGACTTGCCCTTTTCCAGGTCCTTGTAGTGCTGGAAGAAGTGGGCGATCTGCTCGGTCAGGATGGTCGGCAGGTCGCGCCAGCTGTTCACGCCCGTGTAGAAGGGGTGCAGCTTGTCGACCGGCACGGCCAGGATCTTTTCGTCCGACCCGGCTTCGTCGACCATCATCAGGGCGCCGATCGGGCGGCAGCGGATGATCGCGCCGGGGACCACCGGGGTCGGGCCCACGACCATGATGTCGGCGGGGTCGCCGTCGTCGGCCAGGGTGTGCGGGATGAAGCCGTAGTTGGCCGGATAGAACATCGCCGTATGCAGGAAGCGGTCCACCATCAGGGCGCCGCTTTCCTTGTCGATCTCGTACTTCACCGGCTCGCCGCCCTGCGGGATCTCGATGACGGCGTTCAGGTCGTACGGCGGGTTCACGCCCACGGCGATCTTGGAGAGGTCCATAGTCACTCTTCGTTGTGGTGAAGGCTCCCGCGGGGAGGCGGGCCTCAAGCGGCCGCCTGTATAGGCCACAAGTGTTGCGATGCGAAAGAGGGGGCGTGTCCGCCCCTCGACTTGCGCCCGCAAAAGCATCTTCGATCTGTGGCCCAGCTTGTCGAGTGACCGCCAGAACAGCTTTCGCCGCTGGGCTTGCGGGGCTTGCGGATGTCTCTCGCGCCTCGCGCGAGCCGGCATTCCGCTGGGGGCTTCCACCCGTCCGCCTATCGCGCTATATAGCTCCTACATCGTCCGTTAGCGCTGATTGGCGCTTTCGAGCGGCGGCCCGAAAGGCTGCCGCTTTTTCTTTGGTCGCTCGCCGGCGGGGCCTTCGGGACCGGCCGGTACGGCCCACGAAATTGAGAAGAGAACCGTGCGCGGCAAGACGCGAGAAGACCTGGACCTGATCGAGATGCTCGATCCCGTCGCCGAGACCGTCGGCTACGAGATCGTTCGCCTGCGCCTGATGGGCGGCGCCGAACAGCGCCGGCTGCAGATCATGGCCGAGCGTCCGCTCCTGGAAGACGGCAGCGGCGGCGACATGAACGTCGAGGACTGCGCCAAGCTGTCCCGCGCCATTTCCGAGGTGATGGACGCCGCCGACCCGATCGCCGGCGAATACACCCTGGAAGTCTCCAGCCCGGGCGTCGACCGTCCGCTGACCCGCCTGAAGGACTTCGAGACCTATGCCGGTCTCGAGGTGCGCATCGAACTCGACCGCGTGGCCGAGGGCCGCAAGCGCTTCAAGGGCGAGCTCGCCGGTGTCGAGGACGACCAGGTCGGCCTCAACATCGAGGGCGAGGACGACGTCACCGTCTATTTCCCGTTCGCCTGGATCGTCGACGCCAAGCTCGTCCTCACCGACCAGCTGATGAAGCGGGGCGCCGATGCGCGCGCCGCCAGGATCGACCAGGACGGGGTCGACGCCGAGAACGACAACGATTTGTCCGAAAGTGAAGAGGACTGACCATGGCCATCGGCATCGCCGCCAACCGGCTTGAACTGCTCCAGATCGCCGACGCGGTCGCCCGTGAAAAGGGCATCGAGAAGGAAGTCGTCATCGAGGCCATCGAGGACGCCCTGCAGAAGGCCGCCCGCGCCCGCTACGGCGCCGAGCACGACATCCGCGTCAAGATCGACCCGCGCACGGGCGAGACGACGCAGAAGCGCGTGATCGAGATCGTGGCCGACGACGCCGACCTCGAAGGCGAGATCGGCAAGGTCCACCTGACCTCGGCCAAGCGCACCTGGCGCGACGCCGAGATCGGCAAGGTCTACGAAGAAGCCCTGCCGCCGTTCGAGATCGGCCGCGTGCAGACCCAGATGGCCCGCCAGGTCGTCATGCACAAGGTTCGCGAAGCCGAGCGCGAACGCCAGTACGAAGAGTACAAGGATCGCTCGGGCGAGATCGTCAATGGCAGCGTCAAGCGCGTCGAGTACGGCAACGTCATCGTCGACCTGGGCCGCGGCGAAGGCATCATGCGCCGCGACCAGTCGATCCCGCGCGAGAACTTCAACGTCGGCGACCGCATCCGCGCCTACATCTACGACGTCCGTCGCGAGACCAAGGGCCCGCAGATCATGCTGTCGCGCGCCCACGGCGGCTTCATGGCCAAGCTGTTCGCGCAGGAAGTGCCGGAAGTCTACGACGGCGTCATCGAGATCCGCGCCGTGGCCCGCGATCCGGGTTCGCGCGCCAAGATGGCCGTGATCTCCAACGACAGCTCGATCGACCCCGTCGGCGCCTGCGTCGGCATGCGTGGTTCGCGCGTGCAGGCGGTGGTCGCCGAGCTGCAGGGCGAGAAGATCGACATCATCCAGTGGTCGGAAGATGAAGCCACCTTCATCGTCAACGCCCTGGCCCCGGCCGAAGTCTCCAAGGTCGTCATGGACGAGGAAGACGAGCGCGTCGAAGTCGTGGTCCCGGACGAGCAGCTGTCGCTGGCCATCGGCCGCCGCGGCCAGAACGTCCGCCTGGCTTCGCAGCTGACCGGCTGGCAGATCGACATCATGACCGAGAGCCAGGAGAGCGAGCGCCGTCAGAAGCAGTTCGCCGAGGCCACCGCCCTGTTCCAGGAAGCCCTGGACGTCGACGAGGTCATCGCCCAGCTGCTGGTCACCGAAGGCTTCACCGCCGTGGAAGACGTCGCCTATGTCGACACCCACGAGATCGGTTCGATCGAAGGCTTCGACGACGAGACCGCCGAGGAACTGCAGGCCCGCGCCCGCGAATTCCTCGAGAAGGAAGCCGCCGCCCTGGACGCCAAGCGCGTCGAACTGGGCGTTCAGGACGAAGTGCTCGGCATCGAGGGCGTGACCCTCGCCATGGCCGTGGCCCTGGGCGAAGGCGACGTGAAGTCGATCGAAGACCTCGCCGGCCTGGTGCCCGACGACATGCGCGGCTGGTTCGAGAGCAAGAACGGCGAGCGCGTGCGCGAGCCGGGCATCCTCGAAAGCTTCAACCTGTCGCCCGACGACGCCGAGGCCCTGATCATGCGCGCTCGTATCGCCATGGGCTGGGTCGAGGCGCCGCCTGAGCCCGAGTACGAAGAGATCGAAGGCGAGGAGCTTGAAGGTGAAGAGATCGGGGGCGAGGTCGAAGACGCCGCCCCGGTCGAAGGCGAGGAAGCCCCCGCCGAAGAAGCCGCCGAAGAGCAGTAAGAGACAGAGCCGGCCCTTCCGATCCTCGGAAGGGCCGCTTCCTTTGAAGACAGAATGACCGACCAGGCCGCACCCAAGACCCACGCCGAAGCCAACCGCGCGCGCAAGGACATCGTCCTGGGCGAGGCGGTCGACGAGGCGCGCCTGGTGCGGTTCGTGGCCGGGCCCGACGGCGTCGTCGTGCCCGACGTCGCCCGCAAGCTGCCGGGGCGCGGCATGTGGGTGGCGGCCGATCGCGAGTCGATCGCCGCCGCGGTCAAGAAGAACGCCTTCTCGCGCTCGGCCAAGACCAAGCTGTCGGCGCCCGCCGACCTCGCCGACCAGGTGGAACAGCTCCTGGCCAGGCGGGTTCTGGATGGTCTGGGCCTTGCGCGACGCTCGGGGAGCATTATCTCCGGGTTCGAAAAGGTTCTGGCGGCCCTGGCCTCGGGCAAGACCGCCTGGCTGATCGAAGCCGCCGACGGCGCCGATGACGGCCGCCGGAAGGTCTTTTCAGCCGCTCGAAAAGCGCCGAACGACCCAAGAATCCTCGGGATGTTCACATCCGACGAATTGGGTTTGGCCTTGGGCGGGGAGAATGTGATACACACGGCGCTTCTCGCGGGGCGAGGCACGGATCGCTGGACTTTGGACGTCGAGCGGTTATCAGGCTTCCGTCCATTCACGCCGCCGGACTGGGTGGTGCGTCAGAACGAGGAGCCCTAGGCTTCGATACGTCCTCGGATGGCTTCATTCGGTGGCGAAAATAGCCTAGAACCTGAATGTTGGAGCAAACCGCCGCAGGCGTCGCGCTCTTGAGCGAAGGGCCGGGAAACGCGCTTCCTACTGGAGGTACGTCCAGGCCCCTTTCTCGTATGGATTGATCGGTTTTTTGGGCCGGGAACCCGCCCGGCGGAAGTACAAGCGAGCGCATGAGCGACGAGAACGATAACGGTCGGCCTGGTTCCAACCCCGGTGGGCGCGCGCCCATCACCCTGAAGCCCCGCCAGGGCTCGGTGAGCGCCGGCGTTGTGAAGCAGAGCTTCAGCCACGGCCGGACCAAGACGGTGGTTGTCGAGACGAAGCGCACGCGCCCGCATGCGCCGGCTTCCGGCAATCTCGCCGCCCCGTCCCAGGCCGAGCGTCGCCACGACGCGCCCCGTCCGCAGGGCGGTGGCGGCGGTGGTGCGGCCGGCGGCCTGTCGCAGGACGAGATGCGCGCTCGCCAGCGCGCCATCGAGGCCGCTCGCGAAAACCAGGAACGCCAGGCCGCCGAGCGCCGCGCCGCTGACGCCCGCGCCGCCGCCGAGGCTGCCGCGGCTCGTGAAGCCGCCGCCAAGGCCGCTGCCGCCAAGGCCGCCGCTGAAGCCGCCGCCGCGAAGCCGGCTCCGGCCGCGCCCGCCGCTCCGGCTCCGGTCGCCGCTGCTCCGGCCGCGCCCGCGCCGACGACCGCCGCGGCTCCGGCTCCGGCTCCCGCCGCGCCGCGCGTCGAAGCGCCCCGCGCCGAGGCTCCGGCCGCGCCGCGCGCCGCCGGCCAGACCCGCACCTACGAACCCAGCCGTGAGCGCCGCGACGACCGTCCGACGACCACGACCTATCGTCCGACGCCCGGTGGCGACCGCCCGCAAGGCGATCGTCCCCAAGGGGATCGTCCGCAGGGCGACCGGCCGTTCAACCAGCGCGCTCCGCGCCAGGACGGCCCGTACAACCAGCGTGCGCCCCGTCAGGACGGCCCCTACAACCAGCGCGCTCCGCGTCCGGACGGCGACCGTCCGCGCGGCCCGCGTCCGGAAGGCGGCGCCGGCGGCGGCGGCTACCGTTCGGGCGGCGACCGCCCGCAGGGTGATCGCCCGCAAGGCGACCGTCCGCAGCAGACCGTCCGCTACTCGGCCCTGGCCCCGCGCCCGGCGCCCGGCGCCGGCCGTGGTCCTGGCGGCCCCGGTGGTCCGCGCGGTCCGCGTCCGGGCGTGCCCGCTTCGGCTCCGGCGACCCCGGAAATCCAGCGCGCCATGCGTTCGGCCCCGCGTCCCGGTGGCGAAATCGGCCGCCGTCCCGACGAGGACGACGATCGTCGCAAGACCGCGAACGCGCCGAACAAGGCCGTGTCGCGCGTCAAGGGCGCTCCGCAACGCCGCGAAGGCCGTCTGACCATCCAGGCCGTGGCCGGTGATGGGGATTCCGCCGATCGCATGCGCTCGCTGGCCTCGGTTCGCCGGGCCCGTGAACGCGAGAAGGAAAAGCGCCGCGGCGGCGCGGTCGAGCAGGCGCGCGTCGCCCGCGAGGTCGTGATCCCCGACGTCATCACCGTGCAGGAGCTGTCCAACCGGATGGCCGTGCGCGGCGTCGAGATCATCAAGTTCCTGATGCGTCAGGGCGTGATGCTGAAGATCAACGACGTCATCGACAACGACACCGCCGAGCTGGTGGCCACCGAATTCGGCCACACCGTCAAGCGCGTGTCGGAAGCCGACGTCGAAGAGGGCTTCATCGGCGCCGAGGACCACGACGATCACCTGGAGGCCCGTCCTCCGGTCGTGACCATCATGGGCCACGTCGACCACGGCAAGACCTCGCTGCTCGACGCCCTGCGCGCCACCGACGTGGCCGCCGGCGAACACGGCGGGATCACCCAGCACATCGGCGCCTATCAGGTTCGCCTGAAGGACGGCCAGCGCGTCACGTTCCTCGACACCCCGGGCCACGCCGCCTTCTCGGCGATGCGCGCCCGCGGCGCCAACATCACCGACATCGTCGTGCTGGTGGTGGCCGGCGACGACGGCGTGATGCCGCAGACGATCGAGGCGATCAAGCACGCCAAGGCGGCCGAAGTGCCGATCATCGTGGCCGTCAACAAGATGGACAAGCCGGGCTCGGATCCGACCCGCGTGGTCAACGAGCTGCTGCAGCACGAGATCGTCGTCGAGAGCCTGGGTGGCGACACCCAGATCATCGAGGTCTCGGCCAAGGCCCGCACGGGCCTGGACGACCTGCTCGACGCCATCCTGCTGCAGGCCGAAGTGCTCGACCTGAAGGCCAACCCCGACCGCACCGCCGACGGCGTGGTGATCGAGGCCAAGCTGGACAAGGGTCGCGGCGCCGTCTCGACCGTCCTGGTCAACCGCGGCACGCTCAAGCGCGGCGACATCGTCGTCGCCGGCAGCCAGTTCGGCCGGGTCCGCGCCCTGCTGAACGAGCGCAACGAGCAGCTGACCGAAGCCGGTCCGGCCACGCCGGTCGAGATCCTGGGCCTGGACGGCGTTCCCTCGCCCGGCGAAGCCTTCGCCGTGGTCGAGAACGAAGCCCGCGCTCGCGAGCTGACCGAGTACCGCATCCGCCAGAAGCGCGAGAAGACGCTGGCCCCGGTGGGCGCCGGCGCTTCGATGGCCGACATGATGGCCAAGCTGCAGGACAAGAAGCTGAAAGAGCTTCCGCTGATCATCAAGGCCGACGTGCAAGGTTCGGCCGAGGCGATCATCGGTTCGCTGGACAAGATGGCCACCGACGAGGTCCGCGCGCGGATCATCCTGTCGGGCGCCGGCGCGATCAGCGAAAGCGACGTCATGCTGGCCAAGGGCGCCGGCGCGCCGGTCATCGGCTTCAACGTCCGGGCCTCGGCCCAGGCGCGGGCCCTGGCCGAACGCGAAGGGGTCGAGATCCGCTACTACGCGATCATCTACGACCTGCTGGACGACATCAAAGGCGTGCTCTCGGGCATGCTGGCCCCGATCCAGCGCGAAACCTTCCTCGGTAACGCCGAGGTCCTGCAGGCCTTCGACATCACGAAGATCGGCAAGGTCGCCGGCTGTAAGGTCACCGAAGGCGTGGTCCGCAAGGGCGCGAAGGTCCGGATCATCCGTCAGGACATCGTCGTGCTCGAACTGGGCACGCTGCAGACGCTCAAGCGCTTCAAGGACGAGGTCAACGAAGTCCCCGTCGGTCAGGAGTGCGGCATGATGTTCGCGGGCTTCCAGGACATCAAGGTCGGCGACACCATCGAGTGCTTCACCGTCGAGGAGATCAAGCGCCAGCTCGACTAAGGGCCGGCGACTTCGGTCACCGAAACATCGAGGGGCGCGGATCGAAAGGTCCGCGCCCCTTTCGCATGCGCGCTACCCAAAATGAGTCCCCGGCGGATGGACGCCCGCCCGCGCCGCCCTAGGTTGTCGCCGATGGCGCGGTCGCGCGCCCTGGGGGATCCATCCATGGCCGACGCGCCGCTGCTCTATGTCATCCTGTCGGCCGCCAGCCGCGATTGGCCTACGCCCTGGGCGCTGACCGCGGCGGGATCGGACGGCCTGCGGCCGGACGCCCATTGGGACACGATGGACTGTCGCGTCGGGATCGCGCCGGCCGTCTATGGCGACAACCAGCTGTGGCGGCGCACGGGCAAGGACGGGAAGTTCCGGCTCGAGGCCGTCGCCCTGGGCCATCCCGGCGGCGGCGTAGGCGGGGGGCTCCACTTCACCGAGGTGCAGGGCCGCGCGCCGGTTCGCGTCGTGACGTTCAACGAGAACGACAAGGGCTTCGACTGGAACATCGACCCCAACCTGGAGGTCACGCCGATTATCGCGCGGCCAGCGGACCAGCTGCTCGAGATTTCCGGCAACGGTCCCTATGACGTGCGCAGCCAGGTGCGCGTCTACGAGTACGACCGCCACAACCGGGCCCACCAGGAGTGGCGGTTCGCGCCCTATCGGCCCAGCTTCGGCCATCCGCGCATCGCCTATCGCCAGAGGTCCCTGGTGGCGGGCGGGGGACTGCGCGGCGCGGTCCACACCCTGGACAACCGCGGCTCGCGCGGGGCTCGCGTCTTTACCGTCGAGCTGACGGGCTCGGGCGTGTCGCAGCATCGCTGGCGCGCGGCGGCCGGCTCGCATTCGGCTCTGGAGCGCCTGGCCGCCCTGGGGGGAAGCATCGGCGTCGACGAGGTGGCCGGCTTCCGGCGCGAGCGCCTGCAGGCGGGCTCGGGCCTGGAGCCGAAATGGGTCGCCGCGCCGGCCGGACTGGTCCTGGGCGCCGACACCAGCACCTCCATCACGGTCCGGGGCCAGCTCAGCCTGGAGATCGAGGTTCCGAACGACACCCGGCTTGAGGTCTCGCTCGAAGCCCTTTCGGCGACGTTCAAGGCCGACTGGCGCGCCACGATCGACCGCCTGACGCCCGATCGCGCGACGGCGGCGACCTATGACCTCGAAGGCGTCTACGAGGTCTCCGGCGTCCACGATTTCGTCCTGCGGATCGAGGAGCCCCTGGTCGGCGGCAGCAGCCGGCGCGTGCGCAATCTCGCCGACCGCGAGGCGGTGACGCTCAGCCGGAGCTGACGGCCAGGCCATGGGGGGACTGGAATTCGCCGGAATTGAGCGCTAGCCGTTGTCCATGCGCATTCGAGCCCTTCTCGCCCTGACCGCGGTCGCCGCATCCTTGAGCGCCTGCGCCACCGCCGACCGCTACGACGCCGCCGGCGACGTGCACGCCCTGCTGACGGCGATCCGCAACAACGACCGGGCCACCTTCGACAGCCTGGTCGACCATCGGGCCCTGACCGGCGCCGTCGAGGCCCGCCTGGTCGACGAGGCCCGCCGCTCGGGCCTGAAGGGCGGCTGGCAGGCGGCGATGATCGCCCTGGCCGGTCCGGCCGCCGACGTCGCCGGCGCGGCCCTGATCCGTCCCGAGGTGTTCCGCGCCGCCGCCAACTACTACGGCTACACCCCCGACCGTCCGATCCCTGGCCGCATCGCCATCGCCTCGGCCCTGCGCCCCATGGGCGACGGCCGCGTCTGCGCCGCCAAGAAGGACGGCCCGTGCATGCTGACCTTCACCCGCGAGGGCGGCAGCTGGCGCCTGTCGGGCTTCGACGCCCAGGCCGTGAACCTGCAGCTCAAGCGATGAGGCGCCTGCCTGTCCTCCTGCTCGCCGCGGCGCTGCTGGGCGCGGCGGCCGGCCCGGCCGCGGCCGAGCGGCGGATGTTCTCCTACGACCCCATCTCGCCCGACGCCAAGCGGCTGACGGGGGCGGGGGTGACGGTGTTGTTCGAGCAGGGGCTGCTGAACGCCAGGCCGATCAAGGTGCTGGCCACCGGCGTGCCGGCCCAGGCCCTGCTGCGCAAGGCCGGCCAGAAGGACCTGGGCAAGGGCGGCCTTGGCGCCATGTCCGGCGTCGACGCCGACGCGGCCCTCTACGAGGTCGACGGGGCCGCCGAGCAGGGCAAGGTCTATGTCCGCGCCTTCTGCCCGGGCTCCAAGCGCCTGTGGCTCAGCTTCAGCCGCATCGCCCTGCGCCACGACCTGCGCATCCAGGCCTTCGGCGACGATCCCAAGGCGTCGGGCCAGGCCCGACTGTGCGGCACGCTGGACTTCTCCTATCGCGGCGAATGGCGCCTGCCGACCGGCGGCCCGCCCGATCCCAACGAGGACTGGACCGACAGCCTCAACGGCCCGCGCTGAGGCTTGCTCGTGGCCCTTGCAGGAAAAGCCGGGTTTCCTTCCGGGGTCCGCGCCGTTAGGGTCGCGCCCATGATCGCGAGCGAACGCGGGATCCGGCGCTTTCAGCGCCGCCTGTCCCTGGGCACCAACGGACTCGTACGCAGCGCCTGACCGCTAGGGATCAGGCGTGGCGCCTTGGCGCGCCCAGGCGACAAAGAGCCGTCGCCCAAAGAAGACCGGCGCCCAAGGGGCCGCCCGCACGATTATCTCGATCAAGAACGACCTCATGACCATCGACACCCAAGACCTGGCCCCGCAAGACTGGGCCACGCGCTTTTCCGCGCGCATGGCCGGCATCCGCGCCAGCGAGATCCGCGAACTGCTGAAGCTGCTCGAGCAGCCCGACATCCTCTCCTTCGCCGGCGGCATTCCCGACCCGGCCCTGTTCCCGGCCCAGACCATCCGGACGGCCTATGCCGAGATCCTGGCCGACGGCCCCCAGGCCGCCCAGGCCCTGCAGTACACCGTCAGCGAGGGCCACGGCCCGCTGCGCCGCTGGATCGCCGAGCGCATGACCCGCGACGGCATGCCGTGCGAGCCCGAGAACGTGCTGCTGACCGCCGGCTCGCAGCAGGCCCTCGACCTGCTGGGCAAGCTGTTCCTGGATCCCGGGGCGACCGTGATGGTGGCCCGGCCCACCTATCTGGGCGCGCTGCAGGCCTTCAACGCCTACCAGCCGGCCTATCTCGACCTGCCCGAGGGCGCGCTGTCTGGCGACGAGGCCGCCGGCGAGGCCGTGGCGGCCCGCAAGCCGCGCCTGGGCTACTTCGTCCCCGACTTCGCCAACCCCACCGGCGTCAGCCTGACGCTGGCCCAGCGCGAGGCCCTGCTGGACCTGGCGCAGGCCCATGACTTCCCCCTGGTTGAGGACGCCGCCTATCGCGAGCTGCGCTTCGGCGGCGAGGCCATCCCTTCGCTGCTGGCGCTGGACATCGCCCGCAACGGCTCGATCGAGGCCGCCCGCACCCTGTTCTGCGGCACCCTGTCCAAGACCCTGTCGCCGGCCCTGCGCATCGGCTGGATCTGCGGTCCCCGGGCGGCCATCGAGAAGCTCGTCCTGCTCAAGCAGGGCGGCGACCTGCACGTCTCCACCATCAACCAGATGGTCGCCCATCGCGTGGTCTCCGAAGGCTACGACCAGCACCTGGGCCGGCTGCGGGCGGCCTATGGCGGCCAGGCCCGGGCCATGCTGGCGGCGCTGGGGCGGCACATGCCGGCCGGCGTGTCGTGGATCTCGCCGGAAGGCGGCATGTTCGTCTGGCTGACCTTGCCGCAGGGCCTCGACGGCAAGGACCTGCTGGCGCGCGCCCTGAGCGACGTCCGCGTCGCCTTCGTCCCCGGCGCCCCCTTCTTCGCCGAATCCCCCGCCGCCAACACCCTGCGCCTCAGCTACTCCCTGCTGCCGCCCGACCAGATCGAAGAGGGCGTGAAGCGCCTGGCCGGGCTGATCGCGAAAGGGTAGGGGCGGCGGCGCCGGCCGGCGCCCCGAAGATCCTCCCC
>LNIY01000057.1 GCA_001449105.1 Caulobacter vibrioides
CCCCTGGGTCCCTGTGTATTTGAACTGTGAGAGAGTGGTCACGGGCGGGAGATCGTTGGGTCCCAGGTCCTGAGACCGTAAGCCGGCCAGATCCCCGCCCGCTTTTGGTGAACCACCTGAACAGTTGCACGAGGCCGTTGGCGCGGACCTCGCATCACAGGGACAGGCCCGATGACCATACACCGTGACGTGGTCGGGATCGATGTGTCCAAGCATCATCTCGACGTGTTTGACGCTGCCCTGGATCGCGGCGAGCGCTCGGCCAACCAGGCCGACCAGATCCAGACCCTTGTCGCGGGCTGGGCCGAGCAAGGGCGCTTCGTCGTGTTCGAGGCCACCGGCCGCTACGACATGGCCCTGCGCCGAGCCTTGGACGGGGCCGGCGTGAGCTATGCGCGGGTCAATCCCGCCCAGGCTCGCGACTTCGCCCGCGCCGCCGGCTTTCTGGCCAAGACCGATGCGGTCGACGCCCGCATGCTGGCGACCCTTGGTCTGGCGCTGAGGCCAAGGCCCGCGCCGCCCCTGGATCAGGCTCGCCAGCGCCTGATCCTGCTGCACAAGCGCAGGGACCAGCTGGTGGGCATGAGGCAGCAGGAACGCACTCGTCGCGCCGAGGCCGAGGAGGCTGATCTGGCCGACGACCTGGATCGTCACCTGGCCTGGCTGAACCAGGCCGTGGCCGATTTCGATCGCCAGATCGCCGACCTCATCGCCGCCCAACCCGAGCTGAGCCGCACCAAGGCGCTGGTCCAGACCATTCCCGGTCTGGGCCCGGTGACCGCCGCCACCTTGATGGCCCTGGTTCCTGAGCTGGGCCAAAGCTCGCCCAAGGCCATCGCCGCCCTGGCCGGCCTGGCTCCCTTCAACCACGACTCCGGCAAGCAGCGCGGCCGGCGCGCCATACGCGGCGGCCGAAAGCGCGTCCGCGACGCCCTCTACATGGCCGCCGTCTCGGCTTCCCGCTCCAACAGCCGCTTCAAGGCCTCCTACAAAGCTCTGCGCGACGCCGGAAACCCCCGAAGCTGGCCTTCATCGCCATCGCTCGCAGGCTTCTCGTTACCGCAAACGCCGTACTGCGCGATCAGCAGCCCTTCCGGCAGTAAACACAGTTGCCGG
>LNIY01000058.1 GCA_001449105.1 Caulobacter vibrioides
CGCCCCGCCCCCCCCCCCGCCCCCCCACCCGGGGGGCTGGGGGGGTGCGCGCGGGCGCGGCGGGGGCACGGGGGGGGGGGGGGCGGCGACGCCCCCCCCGCTGCCCCCCCCCCCCCCCCCGCGGGGGGGTCGCTCCCGGCCGCGCCTTTTCCCCCCCCCCCCCCTGGGGGGGGGGGCGCCGGGGGGGGGGGGGGGGCCCCCCCCCCCTTTGTACCCGCCGATGATCGGCAGCACCTCCCCCGTGATGTAGCTGGCCGTCTGCGGCGAGGCGAGGAACACGTAGGCCGGCGCGATCTCCTCGGGCTGGGCGGGGCGCTTCATCGGGGTCTTGCCGCCGAACTGGGCGACCTGAGGGGCCTGCTTGTCGGCTGGGTTCAGCGGGGTCCACACCGGGCCCGGCGCGACGGCGTTGACCCGGATGCCCTTGTCGACCAGGTGCGTGGCCAGCGAGCGGGTGAAGGCGTGGATGCCGCCCTTGGTCAGCGAGTAGTCCAGCAAGTCCTTGTTGCCCAGGAGGCCGGTGACCGATCCGGTGTTGATGATCGACCCGCCGGGCGCAATGACCTTCACGGCGGCCTGGGCCATGTGGAAATAGCCGTAGAGGTTGGTCTTCAGCGTGCGGTCGAAGTGCTCGGGCGTCAGGTCCTCGAAGGCCGTGACGTGCTCCTGGAAGGCGGCGTTGTTGACGAGAACGTCCAGCTTGCCGAGCTTGCGCACGGTCTCGGCGACGGCGGCGGCCGCGTACTTCGGATCGGCCACGTCGCCGGGCAGCAGGATGGCGCGGCGGCCTTCCCTTTCGACGGCGGCCTTGGTCTCGTCCGCGTCGCGATCCTCGTCGAGATAGGCGATGGCGACGTCCGCTCCCTCGCGGGCGAACAGCACGGCCACGGCCCGGCCGATGCCGCTGTCGGCGCCGGTGATCAGCGCCACTTTTCCTTCCAGCTTGCCCGAGCCCTTGTAGAACGGCGCGTCGTACATCGGGGCCGGATCGAGCCGGTGCTCCTGGCCGGGCTTCTTCTGGTGCTGCTCGGGGAAGGGCTCTTATACACATCT
>LNIY01000059.1 GCA_001449105.1 Caulobacter vibrioides
CTGATCACCGACATCTTCCTGCGGCTGATCAAGATGATCATCGCGCCGCTGGTGTTCACCACCCTGGTGGCCGGCATCGCCCACATGGAGGACGCCGCCGCGGTGGGCCGCATCGGCGCCAAGACGCTGGGCTGGTTCATCGGCGCCTCGGCCGTGTCGCTGGTGCTGGGCCTGCTGATGGTCCACCTGCTGCAGCCGGGCCATGGGCTGCACCTGGTCGAGGCCGCCGTCTCGTCCAAGCCGGCCGCCACCACCGAGGCCTTCACCCTGAAGGGCTTCATCACCCACCTGGTGCCGACCTCGATCTTCGACGCCATGGCCAAGAACGAGATCCTGCAGATCGTCGTCTTCTCGCTGTTCGTCGGCACCGCCGTGGCCGCGCTGGACGACAAGGCCCCGCAGGTCCTGCACCTGGTCGAGCAGTGCGCCCAGATCATGCTGAAGGTCACCGGCTTCGTCATGAAGCTGGCCCCGCTGGCCATCTTCGCGGCCCTGGCCTCGACCATCGCCACCCAGGGCCTGGCCATGCTGGGCACCTACGCCAAGTTCGTGCTGGGCTTCTACGGCGCCATGGCCACCCTGTGGGCCCTCCTGTTCGTCGCCGCCTTCGTGGTGCTGGGCAAGCGCGCCATCCCGCTGTTCGGCGTCATCCGCGAGCCGGCCCTGCTGGCCTTCTCCACCGCATCGTCGGAAGCGGCCTACCCCCGCATCCTCGACAGCCTGCCCAAGGTGGGCGTGCGCCGCCGCATCGTCTCGTTCGTCCTGCCGCTGGGCTATTCGTTCAACCTCGACGGCTCGATGCTCTACTGCACCTTCGCCACCATGTTCATCATGCAGGCCCACGGCGTGCACCTGACCATCCAGCAGCAGATCTTCATGCTGCTGCTCTTGATGGTCACCTCCAAGGGCATCGCCGGCGTGCCGCGCGCCTCGCTCGTCGTCATCATGGCCACCCTGACCTATTTCGGCCTGCCCGAAGCCTGGATCGCCCTGGTGCTCGGCGTCGACCACCTGCTCGACATGGGCCGCTCGGC
>LNIY01000060.1 GCA_001449105.1 Caulobacter vibrioides
TAACCCGAGCGTGCTGAGCGGCGGTCTGGGCCATGCCCCCCGCCAGATAGACGCCGCCAAGCGCCAGGCCCGTGACGGACCCGACCAATACGGCGCCGATCAGCCCGCGCGCGTCAGCGCACGTCTGCGACTTGATATTCAAAACTTGCGTCCTGCGCGACGAGGGCGCTCCGGCCCCCCGACAAAAACGCTCCCAAGACACCCGGAAAAAGCACTATCGGGCCGGTCTGGCAGCGGAGGTTCGACCATTCGCAATAAGGTCGAGATCCTGCTTATGCCTCGCCTTATGACCGAACTATGACCGAGTCGCAAGCGACTGCTGCACTGCAACATGGATTTTGCCCGCCTTTTCGGCTGCCGATACCGTTAACACTTTGATTCACAGGAAAAACCTGGACGGCCGCCAAAACGCCGCAGCAGGGCGGTTTTTGCCCCGCGCGCCGCCTGTGTCGGAACCTCGACCAAGCTGCGCCGTTAACCGCTGCAGCGCCGCCGGCCCTCGCGCCGGCGCTTTCGGAGACCCTTCATGCCCCGCCTCTCGCCGTCCGTCC
>LNIY01000061.1 GCA_001449105.1 Caulobacter vibrioides
GGATCAGGGCGGCGGCGCCCAGGGCCAGGGCGGAGCGGCGGGAGAGGGCGGTCATCGGGGGCGGGTTCTGGCTCCAAGACGGTTGACAGGGCGGCCCGGTCGTCCGCTCTAAGGCCGGATGCGACCTGTCCGTTCCCTCTGGCTGGCCGGCCCCGAAGCCTGGCTCCCTGACGCCGAAGCTCAAGACCTGCGCCGGAAGGCCCTGTGCCTGGACGCGGGCTTCACGCCGTTCTCGGGCGGCCAGGCCGCGCCGGGAGACGACTTCAGCTCGGAAATCCAGGCCCGCGAACTCTACATGGACCGCATGGCCCAATTGCGTCGGGTCGATGCGGCGATCGTCAACCTGACCCCGTGGCGCGGCCCGTCCTGCGACGCCAGCGTCGCCTTCGAGGCCGGGGTGCTGGCGGGGCTTGGCAAGCCGGTCTTCGCCTATCTCAACGTCGAGGACGAAAGCCTGGCCGAGTATGTCGACCGGGTGGACGTGCTGGTCGGCGCCGAGCGCGGCGAGGACGGGATCTGGCGCGACGAGAACGGCTGCATGGTCGAGGACCTGGGCCTGCCGGAAAGCGTGATGCTGTGGGCCGAGGCGCGGCGGCTGTTCGTCATCGTCACGCCCGATCCGCTGCACGACCAGACGGGCCTGGAGATGTGCCTGCAGGCGCTGCGGCTGTACGCGGAGTAGGGGGGCGGACGGACCCCCTCAGTCGCTTCGCGACAGCTCCCCCAGAGGGGGGGGCACCTGCTCCGCGGTTCTAGGTCCTCCCCCCCCTGGGGGGGGGGGCCCGCGGGG
>LNIY01000062.1 GCA_001449105.1 Caulobacter vibrioides
AAACCCCAGCACCTGCTGCATGTCGTAGACGCCCGGCGCCTTGCCCTGCGCCCACACCGCCGCCGCCACCGCGCCGCGCGCGAACAGGCCGCGGTCGATGGCCGAGTGGGCGATGGTCAGGCTTTCGCTCTCGCCGGCGAAGATCACGCTGTGCTCGCCGATGATGCCGCCGCCGCGCACCACCGAAAAGCCGATCGAGCCTTCCTTGCGGGGGCCCGTGACGCCGTCGCGGGCGCGGTCCTCGACCTCGGAGAGCACCACGCCCCGCCCCTCGGCCGCGGCCTGGCCCAGCATCAGGGCGGTGCCCGACGGGGCGTCGATCTTGCGCTTGTGGTGGGCCTCGAACACCTCGACGTCCCAGTCGGCGGCCGGCAGGGCGGCGGCGGCCTGGCGCACCAGGCCCATCAGCATGTTGACGCCCAGCGAGAAGTTGCC
>LNIY01000063.1 GCA_001449105.1 Caulobacter vibrioides
TATCCCGCCACGGGCGCGCTTCCTTCCGGAAGCGCGGGTGGGTCTTGGACAGGCGCTTGTCGAGTTCGGCCAGGGCTTCGCGGGCCTCGGCCTTGCGGCCGGTCTCGCCCAGGAACACCGCATAGCGGGCCATGCCTTCGAAGCCGGGCAGGTGGGCGGCGGCCCAGCGCAGCGAGACGTCGGCCTCCTCGGTGCGGCCCAGAGCCGCCTGGGCGCGGCCCAGGGCCAGGGCGGTCTGCGGCGTGCGGCTCTTCTCGCCCTGCTCGCCCACGGCCTCCAGCAGCGGCAGGGCCTCGGCCGCGCGGCCAAGCTCGATCAGGCTGTTGGCGCGGGCCAGCATCAGGGCCGGGTCGTCGGCATAGTGGCCCTGCAGGGCCTGGGCGTAGATCCGCTCGGCCTCCTCGTGCTTGCCAAGGCCGG
>LNIY01000064.1 GCA_001449105.1 Caulobacter vibrioides
GCGTGCTGAAGGTAGGCGACGTCAATCTGAAGGGCGGGGCGATCCTGCTTGATTCGAGCGACGTCTTCACGATCGACACGGACGCCGACCTAGTCGCCGACACCCTGAGGCTCGGCGCGTCTGCGATCCGTTTCGCCGACGGGCAGGGCGCATCGGGCGGCCTGGTGCTTACGCCGCAGCTGCAAGGCGCCCTGGCGCGCTCGAAGGCCCTGGCGCTGCGCACCGCGGGCGCGATCGAGTTCGCGGATGGCGACTACCGGTTCGGCGACCTGACGCTGAGCACGCCGGGCCTGGCGCTATCCAATCCCGGCGGCGCGGTGCGGATCGTCGCCGAGGGCCTGCGGTTGGAGAACCATGCCTCGGCCCTGGCCGGTTGCGTCGCGACGTGCGG
>LNIY01000065.1 GCA_001449105.1 Caulobacter vibrioides
GAGACGGACGCGATGGAAAAGATGTATTAAACGGAAAAGTAGACCCAACAACAGAAGGTAAAGACGGAGATAAATACGTAAATACTGAAAGTGGAGATGTATTCGTTAAAAATAACGGAAGATGGGAAAAAGAAGGAAACATCAAAGGACCAAAAGGAGACAGAGGAGAAAAAGGTCTTCAAGGTGAACGCGGACAAGATGGAGCACAAGGACCAGCAGGACGCGACGGACGTGACGGAGCAGCAGGACGTGACGGAAGAGACGGACGCGATGGAAAAGATGTATTAAACGGAAAAGTAGACCCAACAACAGAAGGTAAAGACGGAGATAAATACGTAAATACTGAAAGTGGAGATGTATTCGTTAAAAATAACGGAAGATGGGA
>LNIY01000066.1 GCA_001449105.1 Caulobacter vibrioides
ATCCTCCCCCGGAGGGGGAGGATCTTGGCGCTTTGGATGCTCCCCCTCTGGGGGAGCTGTCGCGGAGCGACTGAGGGGGCCTTACTGCAGACCCTTCACCACCAACGTCGCCGTCGCGGCGTTGCACGCGAACGGGATGTCGGCCAGCGTCGCCAGGCGGATCAGCGCCTTGACGTCGACGTCGTGCGGCTGCGGCGACAGCGGGTCGACGAAGAAGATCAGGATATCGAGCCGCCCCTCGGCGATCATCGCGCCCAGTTGCTGGTCGCCGCCCAGGGGACCGCTCTTGAGGCGGGTCAGCTGCAGCTGGGGCAGAGCCTCCAGCACCCGGCCGCCGGTCGTGCCGGTGCCATACAGCACGTTCTTTTCCAGGAACGCCGCGTTCGCCTTGGCCCAGGCCACGAGGTCGGCCTTCTTGTCGTCGTGGGCCACGAGGCCGATGGCGAGCTGGCGGGTCATGCGGGAACGGCTCCGGTTGCGACGCCCCCTCCTACAACGGCTCGCGCCGCCGCCGCCAGCCCGACCGCGCCTCTTCCCTTTTGGCGCGCATTGCCGCTAGGATACATATTGAAACGATATCTCAAATAATGAGACCGCGAACCTGAGCGGTCCTTGGAGGAAGCCGCCGATGACCCTCGACCGCCGCGCCTTCGCCGCGGGCCTGACCGCCCTGCCCCTGCTCTCGGCCGCGCCCATGGCGCTGGGGGCTGCGCCCGGCGCTCGCACCGGACCCTTCCTGCTGGGCGCCGACATCACCTGGATCCCCCAGGACGAGGCCGACGGCGCGCAGTTCTTCGCGGGCGGCCGCAGGCAGGACATCCTGGCCATCCTCGGCGAGGCCGGCTTCAACGCCATCAAGATCCGCGTCTTCGTCAATCCCGAGAACGGCTATTCCGAGCGCCGCAAGACCGACCCGTGGGCGGGCCTGGCCCAGACCGTCGCCATGGCCAAGCGGATCAAGGCCGCCGGCATGCACCTGACGATCAGCTTCCACTACAGCGACAACTGGGCCGATCCGCAGAAGCAGGTGAAGCCAGCCGCGTGGAAGAGCATGCCCTTCGACGCCCTGGTCAAGGCGGTCGGCGACCACACCCGCCAGGTGCTGGGCGCGCTGGTCAAGGCCGGCGCCAAGCCCGACATGGTGGTGATCGGCAACGAGATCACCTTCGGCATGCTGTGGCCCGACGGCCGTGTGCCCCTGCCCGTCCCCACCGGCAACCCGGCCACCGACGCGGTGCACCTGAACGTCCCCGACGCCGGCGGCTTCGACAACCTGGCCAGGCTGCTCAGCGCGGGCCTGGACGCCTCGCGCGAGGCGGTTCCCGGCGTGAAGACCAGCCTGCACAACCACCTGGGCCGCCACTGGACCATCGTCAGCCACTGGATGGACAGCCTGCTGGCGCGCGGCGTGCGCTTCGACGCCACCGGCTTCTCCTGCTACCAGCAGGCCGCCGAGGGCGACTGGGCCAACACCTTCGCCCGTTTCGGCGAACGCTATCGCGACCACGGCTTCTACGTGGCCGAGTATTCCAGCCGGAAGCGCTACGTGAACGACCTCGTCTTCGACGCCCCGGGCCAGCGCGGCTGGGGCACGTTCATCTGGGAGCCGACGCGCCACCAGGAGGCGATCTTCGACCAGGACGGCAAGAACGCCGGCGAGGGCCCGCGCCCCAACCTGCTGTCGCAAGGCGTCAACGCCGCCGAGGCCCCCGGCGCCCAGATCGCCGGCGCCCCCGCGCCCCATCCGGAAAAGATCGACAACGGCGGCCGCTACGACGCCAACGCCTTCATGGAGCTCTATCGCCAGATGGCGCGGGATTACGGGCTGAAGCGTCAGCCGACTTGATACCGCTGGCTCGGCTGCGGCGTCCATAGCAGGACGTCGCGCCCCGCCCGCGGACGCGAGCAGCGCGAGTTGACGGCGATACGTAATCCAGGGATGTAAGGCGAAACCATTTCGCCGACGTCGCCGGGTCGCTTCAGTATGCGTAAGTTCCCAAGGTCCTGGATCGCCGCGATCACGGCGTTGGTCGCGCTTTCCGTGGCCTTCATCGCCTGGAAGTCCGCTTCACCCAAGACCGATTGGATGGGCGAGCACCTGGCCGAGTTTCTCGGCGCGGTCGCCAGCGCCGTCGCCTTGGGCTTCATCGCCTATGCCGCCAGCATCCAGGCGCGCCAGGCCCGCAGCCAGGAACTGCTGACCAGCTTCCAGCTCTCTCGCCCCGATCTGGGGGGCCTGGCGCGTCGCATCGCCATGACGGCGCGACTGGTCGTCGACGAGCGCAAGGGCGGCGCGCCGGGCAAGCTGACCGAGTACCAGACCGCCTACGAGCTGGGGGATCATGCAGTCTTCGCCTATCTGATCAGCAGCCCCAAGCGGATCCAGGCGGCGCTGGCCGGGACCGACGGCGAGAAGTTGCGCCACCAGACCATGCGCTACATTCGCCTGTTCGACAGCGTGACCGCCCTGACCAGGGAGCGCGAACTGGAGCGGATGCTGCTGCGCCTGCCCCTGGGGCGCGCCTACTGCACCCTCAAGATCGCCATCGGCGAAGACGCCGATGGACGCCTGGCCAGTTGCCTGGCCTTCGACGCCGAACCGGAGCCCGGACAGCCATGACCAACGCCTTGATCGAAGGCCCCCTGCTTGTGCGCTGGTTGAAAAGCGAAGAAGCCGATCTTTCGTTGATACTCGGCTGCGATCTCGAAGACGACTTCAGCGAGGATCCGGTGACGATCGCGGGGGTCGATCGGGAACGGCAAGTCGTGATCAGCGAGGCCGGCCAGCGCATTCCCTTCGCCCGGCTAGGCAAGAGCCAGTTGGTCGCCCCGTCCGATCACCCGGTGGTCCCGGCAATCGAGGCCTGCGTGTCGCCCCTGGATCGGCGCGACGAAGACTTGCGCAAGGCGCTGGGCCCGGCGTTTCCCCACACCATCGCGGCGTCGGACCTGCCCGCCATCCACGCCGCCGAGATATCCAAACGCAAGGGCTGTTTGCTGGACAAGGACCAGCGCTACAAGGCGTTCCGCGCCCTGCAACATCACGGCCTTCATCTGCAGGGTCTCGAGATCGCGCAGGTCTGGCGCGCCGAAGCCCAGGCCAAGGGCCTGCCCTGGGCGGACATCGCCTTCCAGATCGTCACGTTCCTGCGTGACGGGTTTCACGCCGCCAAGGCCGCCGCCGCCGCGCAGGAGGCGCTCGACGACCCTCGCGCCGGAGCCTCGCCTAGCGAGCGCGCTCGGCTGGCGACCGTTCAGGCCGGAGCCCTGATCGAGAAGTTCACGCGCCGAGGCGGAGAGAAAGCCGACCTGATCGCCGCCTGGAACGCCATCGGCCTGGCCTGGGCGATCGAGAAGGAGCGTGACCACCCCGAGGTCAAGGCGGTGTATCGCAAGCTGGAAACCTTCGGGCCCGATCCGCGCTGAGCCCTACCCCCGTTCCTTCGTCCGCTCAAAGCGCACCTTCGGGTAGCGCTCGGCGACGTAGCCGATCTCCCAGGCGCTCTTGCCCAGGAACACCGGCTGTTCGTCGATGTCGCGGCCCATGGCCGTCTTGTGCTTGTTCTCGAAGTCCTCGACGTCGGCGCGCTCGCCCACCAGCCAGCGGGCTTCGGCGTAGGGGCTGGCCTCGAAGATCACGTCCAGCTGGTATTCGTTGGCCAGGCGATCGGCCATGACCTCGAACTGCAGCTGGCCGACGGCGCCGACGATGAAGTCGCTGCCGATCATCGGGCGGAAGAGCTGGGTGACCCCCTCCTCGGCCAGGCCTTCCAGGGCCTTCTTCAGGTGCTTGGCCTTCAGCGGGTCCTTCACGCGCACGCGGCGCAGGATTTCCGGGGCGAAGTTGGGCAGGCCCGCGAAGCGCAGGCTGCCGCTCTCCGACAGGCTGTCGCCCACCCGCAGCACGCCGTGGTTCGGGATCCCGATCACGTCGCCGGCGAAGGCGTCCTCGGCCAGTTCGCGGTCCGAGGCGAAGAACATGATCGGCGCGTTGACGCTCATGGCCTTGCCGGTGTTCTGGGCCTTCAGCTTCATGCCGCGCGTGAAGCGGCCGCTGGTCAGGCGCAGGAAGGCGATCCGGTCGCGGTGGTTGGGGTCCATGTTGGCCTGGACCTTGAAGACGAAGCCCGAGACCTCGCCGTCGCCCGGGGCGACGTGGGTCTCGGCCCCGGCCTTGCTGGCCTTGGCCGGCTTGGGCGCGGGCGCATAGGCGCCGATGCCGGCCAGCAGCTCGTCCACGCCGAAGTGGCGCAGGGCCGAGCCGAAGAACACCGGCGTCATGTGGCCTTCCAGGAACGACTGCACGTCGAACGGCTTGCCGGCCTCGGTGACCAGCATGGCGTTGTCTTCCAGCTCCGAGCGCTCGTCCGGGTCGAGGTACTGGACGATGGCGTTGCCGTTGAAGGCGACGGGGTCGGGGTGGCCCTCCTCGTCGGTCGAGCTCTTCTTGGCGTAGGGAATGAACTGCTGGCTGCGCAGGTCGAGCATGCCCTTGAAGCGACCGCCCGAGCCGGCCGGCCAGTAGAGCGGCGCAGGATCCAGGGCAAGCTTCGACGACACCTCGTCGAGCAGCTCGAACGGATCCTGGGCCTCGCGGTCCATCTTGTTGATGAAGGTGATGATCGGGATGTCGCGCAGGCGGCACACCTCGAACAGCTTCAGGGTCTGCGGCTCGATGCCCTTGGCGGCGTCCAGCACCATGACGGCGGCGTCGGCGGCGGTCAGGGTGCGATAGGTGTCTTCCGAGAAGTCCTCGTGGCCCGGGGTGTCCAGCAGGTTGAACATCAGGCCGTCGTGGTCGAACGTCATCACCGAGGCCGACACCGAGATGCCGCGCTCGCGCTCGATCTTCATCCAGTCCGACTGGGTGCGGCGGGCCTGGCCCCGCGCGCGCACGGCGCCGGCCGCGCGGATCGCCCCGCCGGCCAGCAGCAGGTTTTCCGTCAGCGTCGTCTTGCCGGCGTCGGGGTGGCTGATGATGGCGAAGGTGCGCCGACGGGCGGCTTCAGCGGCGGGAGAGGTGCTCATCCCGCGCAGTTACCCCCCCGGCGCGTCCTTGTCACCTTCCCCCGAGGCCGCGGCGGCCTTGGCGGGCGTCAGCGCCTCGCCGTCGGCCTTGCCCTCCAGCGAGGTCAGCAGGTGGCCCGCCCGCCTGGCCTGCAGGCCGCCGTGCGGATTGCCGGCCACGGGCTCCAGCAGCTCCCGCGCGATCTCGTACTTCTTGGCCCGGATGAACAGCCGGGCGGCGTTCATGCGGATGGCCGGGTTCTGCGGCGCGATCGACGCGGCCCGGAAGACCACGTTGAGGGTGTTCTGCGAAGGCTCGCGGTCCAGCGACTTGGTCTCGGTGTAGCCGTAGAGCGTCAGGTAGTTGTCGTCGTCGATCTTGTGGGCGCGGCCCAGATAGCCGGCCGCGTCGGCATAGACGGCCCTGGCCTTTTCCCGGTCGGCGGGCGTGCGCGCCAGGCGCCGCGCGGTCTCCAAGCGGCTATAGGCCATGACCTGCAAGGCCTCCAGGTCGCTGGGCCGTTCCTCCAGCAGGGTCTTGAGGATCGCCTCGCCCTTGGCGCGGTCGCCCAGGTCGATCTCGGCCCGGGCCAGGGCCAGGCGGCTGTAGAACTCGTCGGGACGCTTGGCCGCCGCCTCCTGGAACCTGGCCAGCAGCGCCGGAGCGTCGGTCTTGGCCACTCCGGTCTTCAGGCGCTGGACTTCCAGGACCAGGTCGTCGGCGCCGGCCGGCAGGCGCGAGAAGGCGATCTGCGGCGTCGGCGGCTCGCGCCCGATGGTCAGCACCGGCAGCAGCTTCATGTAGCTGCGCAGCGTCTTCTCCAGGGTCGCCGAATCCTGGCCGTAGACCTTGGTCCAGCTGGCCATGGGATCGCCGTGAGCCCGCACCAGCTCCAGATAGTCCTGAAGCTTCGACCGGCGGACCTTGTCGCTCCAGATGTAGTGGGTCAGCAGCCAGGACTGCGCGTAGAATGTCAGGACGGCGTCGCGGTCGAGCTGGGACGGCCGCTTGGACAGGACGTCCGACATGGGCAGCCACTTGTCGTTCAGCAGCGCATTGCCCCGCCCGCGGCTGAAATCGCCGATCTGCACCTTCTTCATCTGCAGGTCGATGGTCTTGTAGTACTCGGCCAGCCCCTCCACGAGCCAGCCCGGATAGGCGTCCGGGAAGTACTGCATCATGAAGTGGTGCGTGTACTCGTGCAGCACCGTGTCGTCGCCGTTGTTGCGATCGTAGGCGTTGCTGTCGTCGCGGATGGCCAGGACGAAGATGTCCTCCACGCCCGTCAGGTAGACGCCCTGCAGCCGCTCGTCGGCGTCGGGGATCACCCGCCGCAGCTGGCGCGAGTTCGACAGCAGGTAGAGCGGCAGTTTGCGCGGCGTCTCGACGTCGGTCTTGTTGTGCAGCAGCCGCAGGACGCCGTCGAAATCCTCGAGCATCGTCACATAGCGGCGGACCAGGGCCTCGCTGCGGTCGGAATAGACGATGAAGTGCTCGCTTTCGCCCCGGATCCACCGGCCGGGCGCATCGGCTCGCACCACCGGCGGCGAAGCCGCCGCGCCCCCCTCCTGCGCCCCCTCCTGCGCCCACGCCGGGACCCAGACTCCCAACGCCGCCGCCATGACCAGACACACGCCCAACGCCCGCGAAACCAAGCTCGCCCCCCCCTCGCGCAATTTCACGTTGAGCCTTGCAGAACATCGCGTCGCGGAGCAAGGCCGGCCTGCTGCGCGACGCAATGTTTCAGGCGGCCGACTTCTGCGCGGCCGCCTTGGCCTCCAGGTCCTGGAGAAGCTGGACGGCCCGTTCGCTGCGCCGGCCGTGAGGATCGTTGACCAGCGGCTTCAGCAGGAAGGCCGCGTGGCCGTACTGCTTGCGCGCGGCCAGGGCCTGGACGGTCTCCATCGTCACGTCCGAGACCTGCGGCGCCAGTTCGTTGGCCAGCAGCAGCGCCTCCATGACGTTGTCGCTGGGATAGCCGGGCGAGCCCTTCCGGCTGCGGGCGTAGGCCAGCAGGATCTGGTAGCGGTTGGGATCCACCTGGAAGGCCTTGGCCAGCACCGCGCCGGCGGCCTTGTTCAGCGCCGCGGCCTGGTCGGGATGCTCCTCGGCCTTGGCCAGCAGGCCCAGCGCCTTGTACTCCAGCGCCAGCAGGTCGGCCGGATCGGCGGCCAGGCGGCGGTCGAGGATCGCCATGCCGGCCTCGGGATCGCCGGCCAGTTGCTCGGCGCGGGCCAGGGTCAGCTCGGCATAGGCGTCGCCCGGATAGCGCTCGGCGACCTTGCGGATCTCGCCGACGAAGACTTGGCCGTCCTTGCCGAAGCCGTCGTGGGCCATGCGAACCCGCTGCAGCACCAGGTCGTCGGCCGAGGCCGGCAGGCGGGTGACGGTGATCGGCACCTCGCGCTTGCGCTTGCGGCTGTAGCCCTGCAGCGGCAGGTCGCCCTTGGTGTAGTCGCGCAGGGCCTTGGTCAGCTCGGCGAGGCTCATGCCGGTGGCCTTCTCCATGGCCTCGACCGAGCCCTGCCCCTCGCCGACCGCCCGGATATAGACCTCCAGCTGGGCCTTCCGCTTCTTGTCGCCCATGAAGTAGTGGGTCAGCAGCCAGGCCTGCGGGTAGTAGTTGTTGCGTCGCTCAGGGCCGACCTCCTGCGAGCGCTTGGTCAGCAGCTCGTCCAGCGGGATCCAGGCGGCGTTCATCAGCCAGCCGCCGCGATTGGCGTTGATCTTGCCGACGATGATGTCGTCGCCCTTGAACAGAGTTGTGGCGACGTACTCCGCATAGCCCTCCACCAGCCAGGGCGCATAGGCGTAGGTGAGGTTCCGGCGCATGAAGTGATGCGCGTACTCGTGCATCGTGACGTCGTTGCTGTCGTCGTCCTGGCCCGCCGCCCGGCGCGGCCGCAGGGCGATGCAGACCACGTCGCGCGGCGTGGCGATGTAGTAGCCGGCCAAGGTGTCATGGGCGGCGGGATAGGTGATCTTCAGCTCGGCCTTGGATGCGACGAGGTGCACGTCGAGCTTGCGGTCGGCGGCCTTCTCCAGCGGCAGGCCGTGCATGAAGCGCAGCGTCATGTCGAAGTCTTCGAGCATCAGCGTGTAGGCGCGCAACTGGCGCTCGTCGCCGTCGCTGTAGACGTTGAAGTTGGCCGACGAGGCGACCTTCCAGCGACCTTCGGCCGCCGCGGCCATCGTCGGGGCCGTTCCGGCCGCCCACAGCATGGGGCCGGCGGCGGCCCCAAGGATCATCGTCCGCCGCGTCGGCGCCCCCGCCGACCGCGCTTCCTGTTTCGTCATCTAAGCAAAGCCCCCAGTACAGGGGCCGGAACCTAGCGAGAGCGTTCCTGGCCTGGCAACCCAGGGAGGTTCGCGTCCCGGCGAAAAACGATCCGACGCCCGACGAACGGGCGTTCGAAAAGCCCCTATTCAACTTGGGGAATTGGAGTCATGCTCATCCTGTCGCCGACGTTCGGCCCCCGAGAGCCGTCGGGGCGACGGAGGAAACGACATGGCCCTGGCCGAAGACCCTCGCGATCACATCCGTCGTCGTCCCCTGGGGCAGAGCGCGCTCTGCCTGGGTACGGTCATCGCTGGATTGGTGGTGATAGCCCTCGTCCTGAACATCGTGGCCGGCCTGCTGATGTAGCGGGCCGCCGGCGACGTCAGGCCGCCAGCCGACGCCAGACCTGGCGATCGGCTTCGAGATTGGTCAGTTGGCCGGCCTTCTGACGTTGATGCAGCGCGCCCATGACCTCCAGACCGATCTGGGCGTAGCGCACCTGCACCTGCTCGATCAGGCAGCCGCGCGCCGGCGCGACGAACAGCACGGCATTGATCTCCGGCGCCTTGGCGATGATCAGGGCCGCCAGGCGCTTGGCCTTCTCCACCTGCTTGTGATGCAGCAGCGGCTCCTCGGCGTAGAGCTCCTTGCCCAGCTCGGCGACGAAGTTCAGCGACAGGGCGGCGAAACGGTCGCGCGTCATCGGCGGCGACAGTTCCGCGGCGTCCAGGCTGAGCACGACGTCGTTCATCAGAAAGAGCATGGGCGGATGACGGGGGCTGCTGGGAGACCTGCGACATCCTGCCGCGCTCTACTTTCGGTCTGGTTTAGCGGCAGGGTTAATGCTGTGGATCGTTGCAGGAACGCCGTGCGGCCTGTCGCCTCGGCCGGCGCTCAGCCCTCGACCGCCTCGGTGAGAAAGTGGCGGCCCTCGCGGTCCTCGATCTCCACCACCCAGACGTCCGGGTCGATGCGCGCGGCGCGCTCGGCATAGGCGTCGAGGTCCGGCTCGAAGTCGGACTTGATCGGCTGCATCCACACCCGCTCGCCGTCGCCGCGCGTGGCCTCGCTGTAGAGGCCCACCGTGCCGGCCCTGCGGTCGACCACCTTGACCAGCACCGCGCCCGCCCGGGCGTCGCCCTTGCGCACGACCATGGCGAAGGCCCCGCCCAGTTCGGCGCGGCGGATCAGCGCGCCCACCCAAAGATCCGTCGAAAGAAGCATCGCTAACCGAACCGCAACCAGGAGCGGCTAAGGTCCGCTCGAACATCCTCTCTCGCAGAATACGAGAAAATGGCCACCGTGAAGACCTCCGTCCCGCGAAAGCGGCGCCTGGCGGCGACGCTCGTCGCCACGGCCGTGCTCGGCGCGGCCCAGACGGCGACGGCCACGCCCTCCGACGTCTTCTACGAACGCAGCCTGATGAGCGCCGCCGGCGCGCGCTGCGGCCTGTTCAGCGCCTCGCTGTCACGCGCCCTCGACGCCGGCCGGGTTCAGGCCCGCGGGGCGGCCCTGCGCGCCGGCGCCAGCGCCGAGCAGCTGGACGGCGTGCAGCAGCGCGCCCACGCCAAGGCCGCTTCGGTGCCCTGCGCCTCCAAGGACCTGACCACCGCCGCCGGCCGCGTGCGCAAGGCCTTCGAGGGCTACGCCCTGCTGCAGCGGATGAACTATCCGGGCGACCGGGCCAGCTGGCAGGCCGACCGCGCCAGCTCGGCGACCATCCCGTTCTGGCGGCTGTCTCAGACCGCCGGCTTCGGCGGCGACCGGATGGTGTTCGGCCTGGCCGGCCGCAACACCGAGCTTCTGGCCGTGGCGACCTTCGCCGACGGCGCCCAGCCCTACACCGCGCGGCTGGTCATGCGCGACCCGACCCTCACGCTTGGCCCCTACCTGCGAGCCCGCAACGGCGGCGGCCTGGCCGACAACGCCGCCCCGCGCGCCGCCAGCCGCATGTTCGCGCCCGAGAGCCGAGACACGGTCCCCGCCCCCACGCTGCTGCCGACCGGCGCCAAGACCGGCATGGCCTTCCGGTTTCCGCGCGAGGCCGGCGACGCCATCGCACGGCTGGACCCGCGCGAGGCGGTCACCGTCGAGTTCGTGATCCAGGCCCGCGGCGGACGCGAGATCGTGCGGCGGGCCTATATCGAGGTCGGCGACTTCGCCGCCGGCCGCGCCTTCCTGCGAGTCAGCTGACAGGTTTGGGCGCCGGGGCGTTTGGCCGATAGGCCAGGCTGGCCCATATTCGGTGCATGCCCCGCATCCGCGTCATCGACCTGGAAACAGCCGGCAACGGACCGCACGACGTCTGCGAGATCGGCTGGCAGGACGTCGTCCAGGACGCCGACGGCCGCTGGCGCGTCGACGAAGAACGCGGCGCCGTGCTGATCAATCCCGGCCGCCCGATCTCGCCGGAAACCATGGCCGTTCACCACATCCTCGACGCCGAGGTCGCCGACGCGCCGTTCTGGAAGGACGCCGCGCCCGCCGTGCTGCGGCCCGAGGGCGGCGTCGCGGCCCTGGCCGCGCACCGGGCCTCGTTCGAGCAGCGCTACTGCACGCCGGCCCTGGCCGGCGGCGCGGCGTGGATCTGCACCTGGAAGTGCGCCCTGCGCCTGTGGCCGCAGCTGGCCAGCTTCTCCAACCAGATGCTGCGTTACCAGCGCATGCCGCAGGGGCTGGTGCACGCGCTGGGCCTGCCCGCCCACCGCGCCCTGCCCGACGCCTATGTCACCGCCCACCATCTGCGCGACATGCTGAACGAGGCTTCTCTGGAGCAGCTGCTGGCCTGGAGCGCCGAGCCGGGCCTGCTGCCGCGCGTGCCGACGGGTCCCGAACGCGGCAAGGCCTGGGGCGTGCTCAGCGCCGAGTCCCTGCGCGCCCTGGCCCAGGACCGCGACCCCAATATCCGCTTCAGCGCCGAGACCGAGCTGCGACGGCGTGGAGAGGCGCCCGCGGTGGAGGCGACCGAACCGGCGCAGCGGACGCTGCTCTAGGCCGGATCGACACTCTCGCTTCTCACCGAGTTTCCGCGCGAAGGCGGGGATCCAAGCTGCATTTCGGGAGACGGCGCGGCCATGGGCGACCCGCAGACTCCGCTTGGGTCCCCGCCTTCGCGGGGAAGGACGGATTAGAGGGACGGCCGTCGATGAATGTCGATCAGCCTCAGGTCGGATCCACTTTCAAATCCAAGCCGAAAACCTCGTCCTTCGACAGGCTCAGGATGAGGTTTTTCTACGATCTGGGCCTGTAGATGGTCCTCATCCTGAGCTTGTCGAAGGACGAGGACCACGCTCGAACCTTGAATGTCGATCCAACCTAGGGCGGGGCGGCGCCCGCGGCTCTGCCCAAATCCCTCCCCATCAAGGAGGAAGGAAGAAAGCAGCGTCCCTACTTCCCGGCGTCGGACGGCGCCATGCACTCGACCGGCTTGGCGCTGGCGACGTCCTCGCCGGCGGCCAGCGGGGCGACCAGGCCGTCGGCCATGCCCTTGGTCCACCATTGCAGGCCCTCGCCCACATAGCGCGCGCCGCTGGCCGACATGGCCACGGTCAGCGTGCGGGTCTTGCCGCCGTACTCGACCACGGCGGTCTTGTCGTCGGGATAGGTCGCCTTCAGCACGCTTCCGTCGCCGCAGGCATAGACGATCTGCTTGGCCTCCGGCGCGGCGGGCGTCGCCGGCGGCGGGGTCTGGGCCAGGTTGTCGGGCGTCGGCGCGGGCTTGGGCGCCTCGGTCTTCTTCTCGCAGGCGGCCAGGGCCAGGACGGCCAGGCCGGCGACGAACAGCGGGCGGATCATCGGCATGCTCCCCGAAAAGCGAAGGTTTCGATGAGCCTACAACGTCGGTTCGCCGACGTCGTTGCCGATCACTCGCCGTCGCGCTCGGCCTTGAGACGCGCGCTCTCGGCCTTCAGCGGCCGGGAGACCGGGCAGACCTCCTGGACGAACTCGGTGAGCGTGTTGACCAGGCTGTCGCGGACCAGGCTGTAGTGGACGAACTGGCCGCGCTTCTCGCTGCTCACTAGGCCCGCCGCTTCCAGGATCGACAGGTGCTGCGACACCGCCGGCTTGGATATCTCGAAACGCGAGGCGATCTCGCCCGCCGTCAGGTCGGCATGGGCCAGATAGGCCAGGATCTTGCGCCGGACCGTCGACGACAGGGCTTCGAACACGCGTTGCATGCGCCGGTATTTAAGCTGTTCGCTAACCGCTTGCAAATTAGCAGTGAGGTATTTAAGGAATAACTTACACAAAGGAGATCGCCATGGCCCCGCCGCAGTGTCCTACCCAGCCGACAAAGGGCGACGTCGTCACGGCCCTGGCGCTCGGCGTCGGGACCGGCGCCCTGCTTACGGCGGCGATGACGTTCATCATGACCGTGCCGACCAGCGGCAGCCTGGCCGTGTTCATCGCCGCGACGGCCCTGGCCGTTTCCGTCCCGACCTGGCTGCTCGGCCTCTGCCTGCTGGGCGGTCCGACCTGGTGGTGGCTGCATCGACGCGGCGTCCGCTCGCCGGGGGCGGGGGCGGCGACCGGCGCCCTGCTCACCAGCCTGGGGGCCGCCGCCGCCGCCCTGCTGGCCTGCGGCGCGCCCTCGCGCCCCGACCTTGTGGAGCACCCTTTGGCCTTCCTCGCGGGCCTGGTCGCCATCGGCGCCCTGGTCGGCCTCCAGACCGTCGCCTTCGCCTACCGGGCGCGGGCGTGAGCGCCCGGCCCCGCACCAACGGCGGCCAGGTCGTCGCCGCCCTGATCGTCGGAACCTCTGTAGGGACGGTCCTGGTCGCCGGCTGGCTGTTCGTCGCGGCCCTGTTCGCCGGACCGCCGGAGTTCGCCCCGGTCGTCGCCCTCGGCGGCTTCATGTACGCGCCGTTGCCGTGGATCGTCGGCCTGCTGCTGGTCGGTCTTCCAGTCGGGGCGATCCTGCATCTCTGCGGAGCCCGGTCGCGCTGGACAGGCGCGGCGACCGGCGCGGTCCTGTCCACGCCCGCCCTCAGCATTTGCACCCTCACCTTGGCCCCGACGATCGCGGACGACGCCTTCCGGCTGGCCGCCGTTCTCGCCAGCCACGCGCTGGTCGGCGCCGTGGTCGGCTGGGTGGTGGCGCACATCGCCTATGACCGCAAAGGAACCTCGGAATGAGCGCCCATCACGACGATCCCTACGCCGTCCACTCGATCGCCCCGGACGCCGGCGGCGACGCCGTGGCGGGGCGCGTGGTCTGGGCGCCGGCGGCTTCGCTGTGGCAGGGCGCGATGCTGGCCGGGACCCTCGCCGCGCCATTCTTCTTCAGCTGGAGCGCGCTCGCGGTGTTCATCGCGCTGACCGGGGCCACCCTGCTGGTCGGACACTCCGTCGGCTTCCATCGCCGGCTGATCCACGGCAGCTTCGAAAGCCCGCGCTGGCTCGACTACCTGATGATGTGGCTGGGCACGCTGGTGGGCATGAGCGGCCCGCTGGCGATGATCGCCGCCCACGACCTGCGCGACTGGGGCCAGCGTCAGGCCGCCTGCCACCCCTACCTGTCCAACCGCGCGGGCTTCTGGACCGACTACGTCTGGAACCTGCACGGCCGGCTGGAACTCGACAGGCCGCCACGCCAGATCCTGCCGCCCCGCGTCGCCGACGACCGGTTCTACCGTTTCCTGGAGCGCACCTGGATGCTGCAGCAGGCGCCGGTGGCGCTGGCCCTCTTCGCCCTGGGCGGCTGGTCCTGGCTGCTGTGGGGCGTGGCCGCGCGGGTCTGCGTGTCGGTGACCGGCCACTGGTACGTCGGACGCCTGGCCCACCGCACCGGACCGCAGAGCTGGCTGGTCGAGACCTCGGGCGTCCAGGCCCACGACGTGCCGTGGGCGGCCATACCGACCATGGGCGAGGCCTGGCACAACAACCACCACGCCTGGCCCGGCTCGGCCCGCATCGGCCTCTACCCCGGCCAGGCCGACTTCGGCTTCGCCCTGATCCGCCTGCTGGAACGCCTGGGCCTGGCCTGGAACGTCAGAACGCCGGAGACCCTGCCGGAAAGACCGGAACTGGCGCGGGCGTGAGACCCCCTCAGTCGCTCCGCGACAGTTCCCCCAGAGGGGAAGCATCTTCTTGGCTCGGCGCTCATAGATCCTCCCCCTCTGGGGGAGGTGGCCCGGAGGGCCGGAGGGGGTCAGCCCCTCGCCGCCGCGATCGCCTTCCATACCGCAAGCGCCTGGCTCATCTCGCGCACGTCGTGGACGCGCACGGATTCCACGCCGCAGGCCGCGCCATGCAGGTGGACCGCCAGCGAGCCGCCAAGACGGTCGCGAGCGTCCTGGGCGCGGGGGTCGATGGCGGCGATGAAGCGCTTGCGGCTGGCGCCCAGCAGCACCCGATAACCGAGGGCCACGAAGCGCGGCAGGGCGGCCAGCAAGGCCAGGTTATGCTCCAGCGTCTTGCCGAAGCCGATGCCGGGATCGAGCCAGATCCTCTCGCGCTCGACGCCGGCGGCCATGGCCGTCAGGGCGCGGGCCAGCAGGAAGGCCTCGACCTCGGCCACCACGTCGTCGTAGCGGGGCTCGTCCTGCATGGTGCCCGGCTCGCCGCGCATGTGCATGAGGATCACTTCGCAGCCCAGCTCGGCGGCGACCTCGGGCGCATCGGGGGCGAAACGCAGCGCCGCCACGTCGTTCCAGATGTGGGCCCCGGCCTCGACCGCGGCGCGGGCGACGCCCGGCTTCATGGTGTCGATCGAGATCGTCACGTCGCTTTCGGCGCGGATGGCGCGGATCAGCGGAACGACGCGGGCGATCTCTTCGGCCTCGGACACCGGATCGGCGCCGGGACGGGTGCTCTCGCCGCCGATGTCGAGGATGGAGGCGCCGTCGTCGATCAGCCGGCGGGCGTGAGAGAGGGCGGCGGCGGGATCGAAGAACCGGCCGCCGTCCGAGAAGCTGTCGGGCGTGACGTTGACCACGCCCATGACGCTTGGAACGGCATGGATCATGGGGGCGGGTTTACCCCCGTGATCCGCGCCCGTCACCAGCCGATGAACTTGGTGAAGTCGTTGATCATCGAGGTCCAGACGCCGAAATCGTCGTCCAGCACCTCGATCGTCCGGCCGGCGTTCAGGTTGACGTCGTACTGGACGTAGGGGTCGCCATCGTCGTCGATATAGGCCTTCAGATAGCGGTTATCGCGGTTCCACTCGTTGATCTTGCCCGCCGACAGCGGCGTCTTCAGATCGAAGCCGGCCGAGAACTGGACCGCCTTGCAGCGCGGCTTGGCCGTGCAGTCGTAGAAGTAGATGTCGAAATTGACGCCGTTGGCGGCGCTCTTGATGTGCGGGTCGCCGGTCTTGTCGGTCAGGAGCTCGGCCTTGTAGCCGGCGTCCTGCAGCCACTTGACCACCTCGGGACCGGTCATGCCGTCGGCATGGATCGGCTTGGAGGCGGCCAGCGCGGCGGCGGGTGCGAGCGCCATGGCGGCGGCCAGGAGGAGCGGCATCGACGTCTTCATCGACTTCCCTTTCATTCAACTTCGAAGGGAAGCTCTACCGGCCTTCGCCAAGGAAGGCCAGAACGGCGGCGTTGAACCGCTCGGTGCGCTCCAGGTGCAGCAGGTGGCCGGCGTCGAACGCATCGACGCGGGCGTTCTTCATGGTCGGCGCCAGGGCCTGGGCGCGAGCCAGCACATGGCCGAACTTCGGCTTGTCCTCGGGCTTGGCGTAGCCCTTGCCCGGCGCCGTGCCGTCGCGATCTCCCGCCAGGATCAGCACCGGGACAGACACCCTGGGCAGGTCCTGGAGGTAAGGCTGGTCGCGGATGGCCACGGCGCTGGCGGCGAAGCTTCGGGCGTAGCGCGGCCACTCGCCCGAGCGTTTGAGCCCTTCGCGCAGGTCGACGAAGGGGGCCATGGCCTCGGGCGGCAGGGTCAGGCCGTAGCTGGTCATCAGTTCGTTCAGATAGGCCCGCGGCCCCTTGGCCTCGTCGTCGGCGACCAGCTTCTCCAGCGGCACGGCGGGCGTGTAGAGGCGGTAGTCCTCCAGCCCGACGGGGCCGTACATCACCAGGCGCCCGGTGCGGTCCGGATGGGCCAGCGCCCAGCGCACGCCCACATGGTTGCCCATCGAGTGGGCCACGACCTCGACCTTGTCGATCTTCAGGTGGTCCAGCAGGGCGGCGGTGTCTTCCACCATGCGCTCGAAGCGCACCGGAACGTCGTCCAGCTTGGACGACTTGCCGAACTGGATCTGGTCGGGGGCGACGACGCGATAGCCGGCGGCGGTCAGGGCCTCGATCGTCGGCGCCCAATAGCCGGCCGGGAAGTTGCGGCCGTGCAGCAGCAGCACCGTGCGACCGTTGGCGGGCCCCGTCGGGGCCACGTCCATATAGGCCATGCGCACCGCGTGCCCGCCGTGCTCCAGCGGCAGGAAGGCGACCGGGTGCGGATAGGCGTAGTTCTCGAGCGCAATGCCAATGGCGGCGGGCTGGGCGGCGGCGGGCTCGGCGGCGCTCGCCGCGATGGGAAGCGACAGCGCCAGGACGGCGGCGGCAAGAACGGTCTTCATGGGGCTACCTAACGCGCAAAACAAAAGCCGGACCCGAGAACGGATCCGGCTTTCGCATTATTCGCCCAGGCGATCGACCTTTAGGCGGTGACGCCCGTGGGCGAGACCGGGACCGAGGCGACCGGACCGGTGGGCTTCTTCTCCTCGGGCTCGTCGCGCTTGGGCGCGACGCCCTTGGTGACGCCGATGATCTCCTCGCCGCTCAGGGTCTCGAACTCCAGCAGGGCTTTCGCCACCGAGTGCAGGTCTTCCAGCTTCTCGGTGAGAATCCGGCGGGCGTCGTCCTCGCCGCCCTTCACCAGGCGACGGACCTCGCTGTCGATCTTGACCATGGTGTCGGGCGAGACGTTCTGGGTGCGCGCCACGGAGTGACCCAGGAACACCTCTTCCTGGTTGTCGCCGTAGGCCACGGTGCCCAGGTCGTCGGAGAAGCCCCAGCGGGTGACCATGTTGCGGGCCAGGTTGGTGGCCGCGCTGATGTCGCTCGACGCGCCCGAGGTGATCTTCTCCTTGCCGAAGATCAGCTCTTCGGCCACGCGGCCGGCCATCATGATGGCCAGACGCGAGGTCATCATGTCGTAGCTCATCGAGTAGCGGTCGCCTTCCGGCAGCTGCATGACCATGCCCAGGGCGCGGCCGCGCGGCACGATGGTGGCCTTGTGCACGGGGTCGGCGACCGGGACGTTCAGGGCCACCAGGGCGTGACCGCCCTCGTGGTAGGCCGTCAGCTTCTTCTCGTCCTCGCTCATGGCCATCGAGCGACGCTCGGCGCCCATCATGACCTTGTCCTTGGCGTACTCGAAGTCGTGCATGGTGACCATGCGACGGTTCTTGCGCGCGGCGGTCAGGGCCGCCTCGTTGACGAGGTTGGCCAGGTCCGCGCCCGAGAAGCCGGGCGTGCCGCGAGCCAGGGTCTTGACGTCGACGTCGGCGGCCAGCGGCACGTTCTTCATGTGCACGCGCAGGATCTTCTCGCGGCCGGCCACGTCGGGGTTGGGCACCACGACCTGACGGTCGAAGCGGCCCGGACGCAGCAGCGCGGGGTCCAGCACGTCCGGACGGTTGGTGGCGGCGATCAGGATGATGCCTTCGTTGGCCTCGAAGCCGTCCATCTCGACCAGCAGCTGGTTGAGGGTCTGCTCGCGCTCGTCGTTGCCGCCGCCCAGGCCGGCGCCGCGGTGGCGACCGACGGCGTCGATTTCGTCGATGAAGATGATGCAGGGGGCGTTCTTCTTGGCCTGCTCGAACATGTCGCGCACGCGGCTGGCGCCGACGCCGACGAACATCTCGACGAAGTCCGAACCGGAGATGGTGAAGAACGGCACGCCGGCTTCACCCGCCACGGCGCGGGCGATCAGGGTCTTACCCGTACCGGGAGGGCCGACCAGCAGGGCGCCCTTGGGGATCTTGCCGCCCAGGCGCTGGAACTTGGCCGGATCCTTCAGGAAGTCGACGACCTCCTGCAGTTCTTCCTTGGCCTCGTCCACGCCGGCGACGTCGTCGAACAGCACGCGGTTCTTGTTTTCGGTCAGCAGGCGGGCCTTGGACTTGCCGAAGCCCATCGCGCCCTTCGTGCCGCCCTGCATCTGGCGCATGAAGAAGATCCACACGCCGATCAGCAGCAGGATCGGCAGCATGTTCAGCAGCAGGTTGACCAGGCTGAAGCGGCCGCCGTCCTGGATCTTGATCTCGGCGTTGCGCGCTTCGAGGCGCTTGATCAGGTCCTCGTTGTTGGGCGGGGCGTTGACGGTGTAGGTCGTCTTGCCGTCCGGCGAGGCGACCTTGACCTGCTGCCCGTTGATCTCGGCGGATTTCACCTGGCCCGCGTCGATGTTCTTGAGCAGCTGCGAATAGCTGATCTCGCCCGCGCGCCCCGTCGGGCCGCCACGCTGCAAGACGCTGTAGGCCATGATGAGGACGAAAACGACCCCAAGCCAGATGGCGACATTCCTCAGATTCATACGCGTCGTCTTCCCAAAGATAGCGCTCGTCGACCCAAGATAGGACGGCGGAAGGCTTTTCGCCACGCGCGCGATGTCATGTCGCGGGTTCTTGATCGACAAGGCCGGTCGCGGCCTCGAACCTTTCCCGGATCAGCACGCGCGCGCGGATCGTCCCGTTCCCTGCAAGGATCGGGCTAGAGACCGCTCCGGCGGCGTCGACCGCTGCCGGCAGGACGGAGCGGACAGGCGCCGCAAACCCTTTCAGGGCCTGCTGTTCGTCCGGCGGCAGACGAGTCGACAGCCCGCCCAGCGGGCGGATGGCGACGGGCTCGGCGCCGGCCGTGATCTCGTAGCGGCCGTCCCAGACGCCGGTCTCGCCGGCGGCCAGGACCAGCGGCGAAAGGCCGCCCCTTCGGCCCTCCCCGGCCTCGCGCACGAACAGCACGCCGGCCTCGTCGGCGACGATGCGGGCGCCGGCCAGCCCGGCGGTGAAGACCTCTCCCGAACTCAGCCGCGCCGACAGGCGTTCCAGCCGGTCGCCGCGCGGCGGGGTGGACGTCCCGGCCGCGCACAGGCAGGCGGCGGCGACCTGGGCGGCCGAGGCCCGCCGCGAAAGGCGCAGGGCGTGCTCGCCCTCGACGTCGAAGGACGGCGAGGGTCCAGCCTCCAGCGGCGCGGGCTCGATCGGCGTCTCGCTCGCCAGGGCGGCGCGGGCCCGGGCGCGGGCGAAACGGGCGTCGTCGTTGGCCGGATCCTCCAGCCAGGTCTCGCCGCGTTCCAGCAGCCAGTCGCGCAGCGTCCGCCGGCGCGCCTCCAGCAACGGCCGCAGCACGAAGACCCCGCGACCTTCCGGCCAGGCCGGCGACGGCGCCCACTGGCGCGGATCGGGCGTGGTCGAGCCCTCGGCCCGCATCCGCGCGGCCTCCAGGCGATCATCGGCCGTATGACCCAGGAGCAGCACCCTGGCCCCGGCCTGGCGGGCCGCGGCGGCCAGCAGGCCGTGGCGCGCCGCGCGGGCGGCGGCCGAAAGGCCGGTGGCGGGCTTGTCGCCGGTCCAGCACAGCGCCCGGGCCTGCGCTCCCAGGGCGCGGGCCTTGGCCAGGGCGTCGGCGGTCCAGCCCTGGCTGGCCGGATTGAGGCCGTGGTCGACGGTCAGGGCCAGCACCGGCCTGCCGTGCGCGGCGGCCCAGTCCAGGGTCAGGCGCAGCAGCGCCAGACTGTCGCCGCCGCCCGAAAAGCCGACGGCCAGGGGCGTGGTCGCCCCTGGCCGCAGACGCCGTTGCAGGACGGCCTGGAAGTCTTGCGTCAGGCCGCGCACTTGGCCTGGGTGCGGGTGCTCTTGGCCTTGCTGACCACGTCGGCCGGCGCCTTGGGATAGCGCTTGGCCAGTTCGTCCAGCGTGCGGCAGGCGTCGGCGGGCTTCTTCAGCGCCACCAGCGAGCGCGACAGCTTCAGCACCGCGTTTGGCGCCCAGCTGGTCTGCGGCCAGCCGCGCACCGCGCCCAGATAGGAGCCGGCGGCGTCGCCATAGGCCTCGCGCACGAACTGGGTCTCGCCCAGCCAGTAGCGCGCCTCGGGCGCCTTGGCGTCGTCGGGATAAGCCGCCACGAAGCCGCCAAAAGCGTTCTCGGCGCCGGCGTAATCGCCGTCCAGCAGCAGCTGGCGGGCCTGCTTGAAGGCCGTGGCCGGATCGGCCGGGGCCGCCGGCGGCGCGGGGATCTGGGCGGCGGCGGCGTTGGCGGCGGCCGTCTCCAGCGTCGTGATCTTGCCCTCGAGGGCGGCCAGGCGCTGCTCCAGCTGATCGCCGCGCGCCTTCTGGCTCTCGGCGCCGCGACGGGCCTGGTCGATGTCGTGCGTCAGGACTTCGTTCTGGCCGTTCATCCGCTGGATGGTCTGTTCCAGGTCGTTGATCCGCTCGTTGAGGGCGGCGATCTGGGCGTCGGTCTCGGCGGTCTGGACGACCACGGGCTTGCCCGTGTCGCGCCCCTGGAAGACGATCGCCCGCAGCTCGCGCACGACCTTTTCCATCTTCTCGATGCGCTTGGCCGAACGGTCGTCCAGCGGATCGGGCATCGGCGTCTGGGCCAAGGCCGGCGCGGCGGCGGCCAAAACGACCGGCAAGACGGAGGCGAGGAGCGCGGTTTTCAGCTTCATGTCGACGATTATGCCCCGGTTGCGGACAAAAGTGCGGCCAGAAAAAAGGCCCGCCTCCGCAAGGAGGAGGGCCTTCGTTCAGATCAGGCGTTCAAGCCTTTAGCGCGCGCCCTCGGTGATGGCGGTGCGGCTGTTGCGGTTCTTGGCCCACGCGTCTTCGGTGGTGCCCGGATCCAGCGGACGCTCCTTGCCGAACGAGATCGTCTCGATGCGCGAGGCGGCGACGCCTTGGCCGATCAGGAACTCGCGGACGGCGTTGGCGCGGCGGGCGCCCAGGGCGAGGTTGTACTCGCGGGTGCCGCGTTCGTCGGCGTTGCCTTCGATGCGGACGCGGACCGCCGAGTAGCGGGCGAGCCACTGAGCCTGGCCGGCCAGGACCGGCTGGGCGTCGGCGCGGACCGAGTAGGAGTCGGTGTCGAAGTAGACGCGGTCGCCGACGTTGACGACGAAGTCCTGCACGGTGCCCGGCAGCGGACCTTGGTCCACCGGACCCGGCGCCGGCGGCGGGGTGTAGGGCTGTTGCGGAGTAGCCGGCTGCGTCGGAGCCGGCGGGGTTTCGACCGGACCCTGGGGCTTCGGGCGCGTACAAGCCGCGACCGAAGCGACGGCCAGACCGATCAGCGCCAGTCGGACGGCGCTCTTGGTGTCGAAGCTCATACAGTATCTCCTCAAGTCTAGGTACGGCCTGGGTTCAAAACTCTTACCGGCGCTGCTCTTGCTCCGCCCCGCAAAAACGTTCCCTGGACCTCACAATAGCGTCAGCTGGACGCTGCTCCACCTCGTTTCACCTGTCGGGTGAACGACGGATGAACAGCCACGCTCCAACGCGCCGAGGCTGTGGAAAGTTGCGAAACCTTCTTGTTTCGCGGCTCTCCACGCCCGGAAATCAGTCCAGCAGCGGCGACCAGGCCGGATCCGAGGCCGCGCCCGGATAGGCGGCGGGACGCAGGATTCGGCCCGTGATGTCGACGGTCCAGAGACGCGGATTGCCCGCCGAGCTCTCGCGGAAGAACATCAGCACCCGCCCGTTGGGGGCCCAGGTCGGGCCTTCGTCGAGGTAGCTGGTGGTCAAGAGGCGCTCGTCGCCGCCGTCGGTGCGCATGACGCCGATGTGGAACTGGCCGCCCGTCTGCTTGGTGAAGGCGATGTAGTCGCCGCGCGGGCTCCACACCGGGGTCGTGTAGCGGCCGCCGCCGTAGGAGATGCGGCGCACGCCCGAGCCGTCGGCGTTCATGACGTAGAGCTGGGCCTGGCCGCCGCGGTCGGAGTTGAACACGATCTTGCTGCCGTCCGGCGAGAACGACGGCGAGGTGTCGATGGCCGGGTCGGTGGTGATGCGGGTCGACTGGCGGGTGCGCAGGTCCAGGACGTAGATGTCGCTGTTGCCGCCCTTCTCGACCGAGAAGGCCACCTTCTTGCCGTCGGGCGAGAAGCGCGGGGCGAACACCATGCCGGGGAAGCGGCCGACCGTTTCCTGGCGGTTGGTCTGCAGGTTCAGCAGGTAGATGCTCGACCCCGTCGGCCGCAGGGCCATGTAGGTCAGCTCCTGGCTGGTGGACGAGAAGCGCGGGGTCATCACGATCGACGAGCCGTCGGTGATGAACTGCGGGTTGGCGCCGTCCTGGTCCATGATGCCCAGGCGCTTGACGCGGGCGAGCTTGGGACCGCTCTCGGCGACGAAGGCCACGCGGGTGTCGAAATAGCCCTTTTCGCCCGTCAGGCGCTCATAGACCGCGTCGCTGATCTTGTGGGCCACCCGGCGCCAGTTCTCGGCCGTCGAGGTGAACTGCAGGCCCAGCAGCTGCTGCTGGCTGAAGGTGTCCCACAGGCGGAAGTCGACGCGCAGCGAGCCGTCGGCGCCGACGGTCACCTGGCCGTTGATCAGGGCCTGGGCGCCGGTGCCCTGCCAGTCGGTGAAGCGCGGCTGCACGTTCACGTCGGTCAGCTTGTCGGGCACGCCGGCCACGTTCAGCGGCTGGAATAGGCCCGAGCGCTCGAGATTGCCGCTGATGACCTGGGCGATGTCGGCGCCGCGCTGGGCGCCGGCGAAGGCCGGGATCGCCACGGGCATCGGCTTGACCGCGCCCTTGTCGATGTCGATCTCGATCTGGGCCGCCGCCACGCCCGGCAGGGCGGCCGTGAACGCGCCGCCCGCCAGGGCGAGGGCCATGGCGAGGAGCGGCGTGGCGAGGGTCCGCTTGGCGCGGGCGCTCTTGGCGATCATCGTCGGGCTTCCTTCCATTCTTCTCTTTGCGGCGTCCCTGGAACGCCTAACGCGCGGCGCAGGCGTCGCGCGCCTTGAAGTTCAGGTTCAGCTGGGTGTTGTAGTAGTCGGGCGGCAGGCCTTCGAACGGCGCCGACTGGAAGACCGCGCGGATCGCCCGCTCGGCCTCGGTCTTGACGATGGCGTCGCCGGAGTTCTCGGCCCCGCCGGCGGTCACCTGCCCCTGGACGCGGCCGTTGCTGGCCAGCTTGAAGCTGAGCTTGATCTGCATCGAACCGCCGCCCACGACCTCGCAGTTGGGGTTCCAGCGCCGCTGGATCTCATCCTTCATGCCGCTGATGGCGGCCGCCTGCATGGCCGTCATCTGGCCGGCGCCCGGGCGCGCCTGGGTGGCCGTCTCGGGACGGTTCGTCTGGCCCTTGGGCGCGGACGAAGCGGGCTTGCCGGCCGGCTTGGGCGTCTTCGACAGCGTCTTTTCCAGCGACGAGAAGAAGTCGGGCTCGGGCTTGGCCGGGGTCGGCTTCGGGCTCGGCTTGGGCTGCGGCTGCTGCGGCTTGGGCGTCGGGGTCGGCGCAGGCTTGGGCGGCGGAGTCGGCGCAGGTTTCGGCGTCGGCGCGGGCTGCGGCTTGGGCGGCGCGGGCTGGGGCTGAGGCGCGGGCGTCGGGGCCGGCGGCTCGGGCGTGGCCTCGGGCACGGGCTCGACGGTCTCGGCCGGCTGCTCGACCGGGTCCTCGATCGCCGGGCGCACGTTGGTCGGGCCTTCGGTGACGATGGTCACCGGCACGCTCTCGCCGATGACGATCTTCTTGGACGTCTTCCACGGCCAGCCGACCATCACCGCCGCCACCACCAGGGCGTGGAGGGCGACCGAACCCAGCAGGGCCGGAGACAGCTTGTTGCGTTCTTCCCGCATCAGGCTCGTGGGTTCCCTACTGCGCCGGGCGCAGGTCGCCGCCGCCGACCGGCTGGGCGTCCTGCGGGGCGGCGCCCGACGACGGGCCGCCGGTATCGGTCAGCAGGTTGATCTTGGTGAAGCCGGCCTTCGACAGGGCGGCCATCACCTGGGCGACCGTCTCGTAGGGGGCCTTGCCGTCGGCGCGCACGTAGATCGGCTTGTCGGCGGCGTCGCCGGCCTTGGCCGAGACGATCGCGGCGAAGTCCGAGAACGCGGCCTGGTCCTCGCCGATGAACACCGCGCCGTCGTGGCGGACCGACACGGTGATCGGCTCCTGCTCGTTCTTCAGCGCGCCGGCTTCGGTCTTGGGCAGCTCCAGCTCGACGCCCGAGGTCAGCAGCGGGGCGCTGATCATGAAGATGATCAGCAGCACCAGCATCACGTCGACCAGCGGGGTGACGTTGATCTCGGACAGGGCGCCCTTGCCGCGCCGCCGGCGACGGCGGCCGCGACCGCCGCCCGAGGTGGCGAAGGCGTCGTTTGCGGACATCGCCATCGGATCAGACCCGCTCGCTCAGGCGGCGCTGGATGGCGGTCGACAGGTCGTCGGCGAAGTTCTCCAGGCGGCCGGCGTACTTGCCCGCGTCGGTCGAGAACTTGTTGTAGGCGATGTAGGCCGGGATGGCGGCGATCAGGCCGATGGCGGTGGCGAACAGGGCCTCGGCGATCGACGGGGCGACGACGGTCAGCGAGGTGTTCTTGGCCGCGGCGATGCTCTGGAAGGCGTGCATGATGCCCCAGACGGTGCCGAACAGGCCGATGAACGGCGAGGCCGTGGCGACGATGGCGAGGCTGCCCAGGCCCTCTTCGGCCTTGGCGCTTTCGCGGGCGATCTGGGTGTCGAGCACGCGGTCGATGCGCTGGCTCAGCAGGGCCACCTGGCCCTCGCTCTGCACGCCCTTGGCCTTGGCTTCGCGCCATTCCTTCAGGGCGGCCTGCAGCATGCGCGGCAGGGCGTGGCGCGGGTTCGATCCGGCCTCGCCGGCGACGTCCTCCAGCGAACGGCCCGAGCCGACCTGCTCTTCGAAGCGATCGGCGGCGCGGTTCAGCGCGGAAAAGCGGAACAGCTTGTCGAGAATGACCGCCCAGGAGCCCAGAGAGGCGAGGATCAGACCGATCATCACCAGTTTGACCACCCAGTCGGCGTTCAGGAACAGCGTGATGAAGGAGAAGCTTTCGGGGCTGGCGGCGGCGTCCATGCGGGGTCCTGTTCCGTTCGGGCGTCAGTCTAAAGGTATCGACTCTGCGCCTTACTGCATGAAGCGGCGCAATGTTGAAACTATGACATTGGTTGCAACGGCCCCATTTTTCACGGACCGACGATTTTTCACTGTGGGATGGGCGATCAGCCCTCTTCAGGCGCCAGCCAGGGCGTCACCTTGGCGGTCATCTCGGCCGACGGCTTGCGCGGGCGGCCATCCAGGCTGATGCAGACGGCCTCGACATTGGCCGCGCAGACCAGCTCCTCGCCCCGCGTGATCCACTGCTTGGCCAAGAGGCGCACGCCCTTGATGCGGTTCCAGACCGTGTGCACCACCAGGGCGTCGTCGACCCGCGCCGCGCGCTTGAAGTCGATCTCCATGCGGGTGATGGCGAAGGCCGTGTCGATCGCCGCCAGCTCGGTGTGCGACACCCCGATCATCCGGAAGAAGTCGCTGCGCCCCCGCTCGAAGTAGCGCAGGTAGTTGGCGTGATAGACGATCCCCGAGAAATCGGTGTCCTCGTAGTAGATCCGCACCGGCAGCTGGTGCTCGCGATCGACGAAGACGCCGGTGGTGGGCTGGGGAGGATCGGTCATGGCGCGCTTCTTCTAACCTCTCCCGGAGGGAGAGGGAGGGGCCCATGCGAAGCATGGGAGGGTGAGGGGTTGAGGCGGTCGAGGGCGAAACCCCTCATCCTCCCACGCCCTGCGGGCGCGGGCCCCTCCTTCTCCCTCTGGGAGAAGGGTTTCAAGCGTCGTCCCCGAACAGCCCGCCCTGCGTCGCCGCCGACGGAGCGGGGGGCGGAGCGGCGGGCGGGGTCAGCCCCAGGTGCAGATAGGCCTTGCCGCAGGCCATGCGGCCGCGCGGGGTGCGCTGGATGAAGCCCTGCTGCATCAGGTAGGGCTCGATGACGTCTTCGACGGCGTCGCGAGCCTCGGCGATGGCGTAGGCGATGGTCTCCACGCCCACCGGACCGCCGCCATAGTGCTCGATCATGGCCCGCAGGTAGCGGCGGTCGAGGCTGTCGAGGCCGCTCTCGTCGACTTCCAGGCGGGCCAGCGCCATGGCCGCGGCCTTGCGGTCGATGATCTCGGCGCCGTCGGCGGTGGCGAAGTCGCGAACCCGGCGCAGCAGGCGGCCGGCGACGCGCGGCGTGCCGCGGGCCCGCTTGGCGATCTCGTCGGCCCCGTCGTCCGACAGCGGCGCGCCCATCTTGCGCGCGCCGTGCAGCAGCACGTGGCGCAGCTCGCGCGGGGTGTAGAACTCAAGCCGCACCGGAATGCCGAAACGGTCGCGCAGGGGCGTCGCCAGCATGCCCGCCCGCGTCGTCGCCGCCACAAGAGTGAAGGGGGCAAGGTCGATGCGGATCGAGCGGGCCGAGGGCCCCTCCCCGATCACCAGGTCGAGCACGTGGTCCTCCATCGCCGGATAGAGGATCTCCTCGACGTTCGACGACAGCCGGTGGATCTCGTCGATAAAGAGGACGTCGTTGGGCTCGAGATTGGTCAGGATCGCGGCCAGGTCGCCAGGCTTGTTCAGCACCGGGCCGGAGGTGGCGCGGAAGTTCACGCCCAGCTCGCGGGCGACGATCTGGGCCAGGGTGGTCTTGCCCAGGCCCGGCGGGCCGAACAGCAGCACGTGGTCGAGCGACTCGCCCCGGCCCTTGGCCGCCTCGATGAAGATCCGCAGGTTGGCCTTGGCCTGCTCCTGGCCGACGAACTCGGCAAGGGTCTGGGGCCGCAGGGCGCGGTCGGTGGCGCCAGGAATCTGCTCGCCGTGCTGAGCTTCGCCTGAAATGATGCGGGTCATTCGGCGATCCCCTGACTTCCCCCTCCGGCCCTCCGGGCCACCTCCCCCTTCAGGGGGAGGGTCGCGCGCATCAGGCCCCTCCCCCTGAAGGGGGAGGTGTCGGCGAAGCCGACGGAGGGGGAAGTGATTTCATGAAGCCGGCTCAACGCCCCAGCTCCTGCAAACCGGCCTTGATCAGCGCCTGCACGGACGCCTCGTCTCCCAGCTTCGCCGCGGCGGCCTCGACCACGCGGCGGGCGTTCACCTCGGCCACGCCCAGGCCCATCAGGGCGGCGACGGCGTCGCCGGTGGCGGCGGGCTTGGCGGGGGCGGACGGGGCCGAAGCAGCCGACGACGGCGCGCTCATCAGCACCGGTCCGTCGGTGATCGGCTTGCCCTTCAGCTCGGTGACGATGCGCAGGGCGAGCTTGGGACCCACGCCGTTGGCGCGGCCGACGGCGGCCTTGTCCTCGCGGGCCACGGCGCTGGCCAGCTCGGCCGGCGACAGCACGTCGAGCACGGCCATGGCGGCCTTGGGGCCGACGCCCTGGATCGCCTGCAGCAGCACGAAGGCGCGGCGATCGTCGCGGGTCAGGAAGCCGTAAAGCCTAAGGCCCTGGCTTTCGCTCCACTGGCTCTCGATGTGGACGAGCGTCTCCTCGCCCAGGGCCGGCAGGCGCTGGAGGGTGCGCTGACCGCAGCGGACGATGTAGCCGACGCCCATGACGTCGATCAGGGCCTCTTCCTCGCCGACCTCGGCGACGGCCCCGCGCAGGCGTCCGATCATGCGACTCTCCTCGCCGTGCGGGCGTGAGCGTGGGCGATGGCGACCGCCAGGGCGTCGGCGGCGTCGGCCGTGGGCGAGCCGGCGGTCGGCAGCAGGCGGGCGATCATGAAGGCGACCTGGGCCTTGTCGGCCGCGCCGGTGCCCACCACCGCCTTCTTGACCACGGGGGCGGAGTATTCGGCGACGATCAGGCCGGCGCGGGCCGGGGCGATCATCGAGGCGGCGCGGGCGTGGCCCAGTTTCAGCGTCGACTGGGCGTTGGTGTTGACGAAGGTCTCTTCAACCGCCGCCTCGTCCGGCGCGTGCTGCTCGATCACCGCGCAGACGCCCTCGAACAGGGTCAGCAGGCGGTCGGAGAAGGCGGCCTTCTCGTCGGGCGCGATGACGCCGTGAGCGATGTGGGTGATGCGCGAGCCGGCCACGCCGATCACGCCCCAGCCGGTGCGGCGGAGGCCCGGATCGAGGCCGAGGATGCGCAGGGGGCGATTCGCGTTCATCATGTGTTCTCGCAGTCTCGCCCTTTCCTGTCGCCAGGAAAAGCCGCGTCATGCTTAAGCACGGGTTAACACGAAGCCTTGGTTTTCAAGCATGTGGCTTGCGCGCGGACGCGAAGCCCGCTCCTGTTCCGGCCACGTTTTGCGACACCGAAGGTCGGACCATGCGCCTGAAGGCTCTTTTCGCCACCACCGCGGCCCTCGCCGCCCTGCCCGCTTTGGCGCACGCCCAGCCGACGCCGGGCCCGCAGGTCACGCCGCGCGCCGACCAGACGGCCTTCCGCGCGCTCTACAAGGAGCTGGTCGAGATCGACACCACCCTGTCGAAGGGCAGCTGCACCGCCGCCGCGCAGGCCATGGGCGCGCGCCTGAAGGCGGCCGGCTATCCCGAGGGCGACGTCAAGGTGGTGGTCGATCCGAAGTATCCGCGCGAGGGCAGCCTGGTCGCCGTGCTGCGCGGGACCGACGCCAAGTCCAAGCCCATGCTGCTGCTGGCCCACATCGACGTGGTCGAGGCCAAGCGCGAGGACTGGACGCGCGACCCGTTCAAGCTGGTCGAGGAGAACGGCTACTTCTACGGACGCGGCACGTCGGACGACAAGGCCCAGGCCGCCATCTGGGCCGACACCCTGGTCCGCCTCAAGCAGAGCGGCTTCAAGCCCAAGCGCGACATCAAGATGGCGCTGACCTGCGGCGAGGAAAGCGAAGGCTACAACGGCATCGAGGACCTGGTGAAGAACCATCGTCCCCTGGTCGACGCCGAGTTCGCCCTCAACGAAGGCGCCGACGGCCTGCTGGACGAGACCGGCAAGGAGATCGTGCTCGAGGTCCAGGCCGGCGAGAAGGTCTATCAGGACTTCACCCTGACGGCGACCAACCCCGGCGGCCACTCCAGCCGCCCCGTGCCCGACAACGCCATCTATCACCTGACCGCCGCCGTCGACCGCATCGGCGCCTACCAGTTCCCGACCCGCTTCATCGACGCCACGCGCGGTTACTTCACCCAGATGCAAGCCCGCGTGCCGGCCGAGCAGGCCGCGGCGATGAAGGCCCTGGTGGCCGACGTCGGCGACCCCGAGGCCCTGAAGGTGCTGACCAGGGACGCCGGCTGGAACTCGATCCTGCGCACCACGTGCGTGGCCACCATGGTCAACGCCGGCCATGCGCCCAACGCCCTGCCCCAGCGCGCCAGCGCCAACATCAACTGTCGCATCCTGCCCGGCACGCCGGTCGACGAGGTGAAGGCCAAGCTGACCGAACTGGTCGCCGATCCGGCCGTCACCGTCACCCTGGCCCACGAGGCCAAGCCGGTCTCGCCGCCGCCGGCCCTGACGCCCGCCATCATGGGTCCGATCCAGAAGAACGCCGCCAAGCAGTGGCCCGGCGTGCCGATCGTGCCGATCCTGCTGACCGGCGCCACCGACGGCGTGCACACCAACGCCGCCGGCATCCCGACCTATGGCGTCAGCGGCCTGTTCGGAAACGCCGACGGCGACGGTGTGCACGGCCTGAACGAGCGCATGCGGGTGAAGTCGCTCTATGACGGGCGTGACTTCCTCTACGCGCTGGTCAAGGACTACGCGGGCGGGAAGTGATCGCTCTCACTTAAGACCGTCATCCCGGGCGAAGGCGCGCAGCGCCGTAGACCCGGGACCCAGGGGACTGGGCGTAGCGCCTGATGCAACGCACCTCGCGGTGGCCGACGCACTGCACCGGCCCCTGGGTCCCGGCTCTCCGCTTCGCTGCGGCCGGGATGACGAGCACGGGGGATTTTACGGAGTGGGGGCTCACGCCCCCGCCATCTCCACCCAGCCGAACAGCGCCTTGAGGATCAGGGCCCGCACGACCGGGGCGTCCACCGACACGCAGACCTCGGCGTTGGGTTCGCCCTCGACGCGCTCGATGCGGCCCTGGCGCTCGCCGTCAAGCACCGCGCGCAGGCGGGCCGGCTCGAAGACGAAGGCCTCGGGAGCGACCAGGCTGGCGGCGGCGACCGCATCGTGCGGATGGCAGCCCTCGGCGCCCCAGGCCTTCTGGTGGAAGGCGATGTAGGGCGCCGCCGCGCGGGTCAGTCGCGCCGACAGCGGACTGCCGCAGCAGCGCGCGCCGCTGTCCAGGTCGGCGGCGGTGATCGTCACCTGGCTGGTGATGTCCAGCGGTACGAGACGTGGCTTGACCCCCGCCTCCAGGATGCGGGCCAGGGCTTCGGGATCGCTCCAGCTGTTGAAGTCGGCCCCGCCGGCGGCCTTGCCCTGCACGGCGAAGGCCCCGGCCATGATGGTCGGCGACCAGCCGCGGAAGGCGGCCGGATCGTCGAGCAGGCCAAGCGCCAGGTTGGTCAGCGGTCCCAGGAACAGGCCCTTCACCCGCCGCCGCGCCAGGAAGGCCAGCAGGCTGACGCCGTGGCCGCGATCCAGTTCCGGCAGCTTCCAGCGCTGGGAAAAGCCCGCGCCGTTCAGGCCGTCGGGACCGTGGGCCGGGCGCATGCGCTCGACCCGTCGGCGGGCCAGGCCCGCGCCGGCGCCGATATAGACCTCGGCCGCGCAGCCGGCCAGGCGCAGCACGCCCCGGGCGTTGGCCGCGGCCTGGTCGACATAGGTGTTGCCGAACACGGCCGAGACCGAGCCGACCTCGACGCTGCCCCTCGCCCGCGCCAGCAAGGCCAGGGCGAGAGCGTCGTCCACGCCGCAGTCGGTGTCGATGTGCAGACGAAGCGCCATGCGCCGATCATAGCCCAGGCCCCCGTCGCCCCGGAAGCCGTCGGAGAGCGGCGTTCAGTCCTTTCTGGGCAGGATGTCGAACTCGACCACCCGCTGGTCTTCCTCCAGGCGCCGGGCCAGCTCGCCCAGGCGCAGCGCGCCCTTGCCCGAGAACGAGCCGGCCAGCTCGAACAGGGTCCCGCCGCCGATCAGGCGCTGGTTGATGCGCCCGCCTTCCAGCTCGAAGGTCGCCAGCAGGCCGCGCAACTCGGCTTCGTCGACCAGCGCCTCGCGGCGAAAGCGCACGGCGATGTCGGCATAGTTCTTCTGCGGCATGTGCCGGTCGAGCCAGCGGGCGGCGCTGAGCACCGCCAGGCTGAGCACGGTCCCGGCGATGGCCAGATCGTACAGCGCCATGCCGAACAGCATGCCCAGCGCCGAGGTGATCCACAGCGACGCGGCCGTGGTCAGGCCGTGCACCGACGCCCCCTGCTGGAAGATCACCCCGCCGCAGAGAAAGCCGACGCCGGTCAGAACCCCGTGGGCCATGCGGACGGGGTCGATGCGCACCGTCTCCAGCGGCGTGTCGCCCATCCATTTCAGCTGGTGCACGGCCGCCAGCATCAGCAGGGCCGAGGCCAGCGACACCAGCATGTGGGTGCGCAGGCCGGCGGGCCGCGAGCGATACTCGCGCTCGAACCCGACCACCGCCCCGGCCGCCAGGGCGCCCAGCACGGGCAGCACGTATTGCAGGGAGACGCCGTCCATGGCGGTGAAACGGCCAAGCGGGGCAAGAGGTTCGCTATCGCCTCACGCGTCCCCTTCCGGGGCTGCGACGCAGGGCGCCCCTAGCCCAGCCCGTTGACCATCTTGCGCAGGCGGCGGGCGACGTCCTCGGGGCGGTCGGCGATCTGGTGGAACAGCGCCTGGACCTCGGCCTCCTCGAGGCCGGCGGCGCGCAGCGTGCGCCAGGCGCCCAGCAGCGCGGCCATGGCCACTTCCTGGCGGTCGGAAACGATGGCGGCGGCGGACATGACGGAGGCCTCTTCAAGAACCGGAGACGTCACAATGTTCATTTTTTGTTCTCAATGGCAAGCCCCGGCGCCGAGGGTTCGGCGCCGGGGCTGCGTGGCCTTAGCGGCAGACGGTGCGTTCGTAGACCGAGCCGCTGTAGCGGTCGTAGTCGCGCGTGGTCCAGCAGTCGCTGCGGTGATGGCGGCGCGGACCGTAGTCGTAGCCGTAGTAGCGCGGCGGCGGGGCGCGATAGCCGTAGTCGTAGCCGTACCCATAGGCCGGGCGGCCGTAGTAGCGATCGCCGCGGCGGTCGTTGTTCAGCGACGAGCCGATGGCCAGGCCGACGATGCCGCCGACGATGGCGGCGGCGGCGGCGTCATTGCCGCGGTCGCGGTGACGGTGGCGGCGCCAGTCGTCGGCCGAGGCCTGGGTGCTGGCGGCGATCATGGTCAGGGCGGCGAGGCCGGCGGCGACGCCGCCGAAGGTCTTGAGCGGTTTGAAAGCCATGTCGGCCTCCTTGGAAAAGCTTGTCCCAAGCCTGCGCGTGTGCGCCTGAACCCTGCGTGAACGGGCCTGTCAGGTGGAAAGCTGCGCCAAGGCGCCTTTTTTGTTCACCTTTCTGGGCGATGCTTTTCCTCGAACGTGGCCAGAAGGCCATCGACGCGACGAAGGCGGACGAAAGCGATGTCGAGCAACAACACGGCCTACACCCCCGGCGAAGCCCTGCAGGTTCTGTCGTTCGAGGTGGGCGCCCAGACCTATTGCGTGCCGGTCGGCACGGTGCGCGAGATCCGCGGCGTCACGCCCCCCACCCCGCTGCCCGACGCCCCGCCGCACGTGCGCGGCGTCATCAACCTGCGCGGCCAGGTGATGCCGGTCATCGACCTGTCGGCTCGCCTGGGCAAGGGCCTGGCCCAGGACGGCCCGCGCCAGGTGATCATCGTCGTCGAGAACGGCCGCGACGTCGCCGGCCTGCTGGTCGACGCCGTATGCGACAGCTTCATCGTCGAAGCCAGCCAGATCAGCCCGCCGCCGTCGGTCGGCGACGAGGCCTCGGCCCTGGTCTCGGCCGTGATCACCACCGACGCAGCCATGGTCGTGCTGCTGACCGTCGACGCCATCCTGCCCGAGCGCCCGATCGCCATCGCGGCGTAAGGGCCGCTTCAAACAAATGTTTCGATAGCCTCTTCCGCTCGCCCCTCCGCCGGGGCTAGGGTCTTCCGCACAACCATAAAGCGGGAGACGAGCGGATGAAGGCGGCGGTGCTGCGCGAGGTGGGCAAGCCCCTCGTGATCGAGAACGTGGCCATCGGCAAGCCGGGCCCGCGCGAGGTCCTGATCCGCACCAAGGCGGCGGGCGTCTGCCACTCCGACCTGCATTTCGTCGAAGGCTCCTATCCCCATCCCCTGCCCGCCGTGCTGGGCCACGAGAGCGCCGGGATCGTCGAGGCGGTCGGCGACGAGGTGCGCACGGTCAAGGTCGGCGACCACGTCATCACCTGCCTGTCGGTCTACTGCGGCCACTGCGAGGTCTGCCTCACCGGCCACATGAGCCTGTGCACCAGCTCGGAGACCAAGCGCCCGAAGGGGGCGGAGCCGCGCCTCTTCAAGGAAGACCTGAGCGCCGCCGGCGGACGCGGCCCGATGGCCCAGTTCCTGAACCTGTCGTCCTTCGCCGAGCTGATGCTGGTGCACGAGCATGCGTGCGTGGCCATCCGCAAGGACATGCCGTTCGACCGCGCCGCCCTGATCGGCTGCTCGGTGACCACCGGCATCGGCGCGGTGATCCATACGTCCAAGGTCCAGCCGGGCGAGACCGTGGCCGTCATCGGCTGCGGCGGGGTGGGCCTGGCCACCATCAACGGCGCGGCTATCGCGGGCGCCGGCCGCATCATCGCCATCGACCGCCAGCCCTCGAAACTGGCCCTGGCCAGGACCTTCGGCGCCACCGACGTGATCGACGCCAATGACGGCGACGTGGTCAAGCAGGTGATGGAGCTGACGGGCGGCGGCGTCCACCACAGCTTCGAGGCCATCGGCCTGAAGGCCACCGCCGAGCAGTCGTTCAAGATGCTGCGCCGGGGCGGCACGGCCAACATCATCGGCATGATCCCGGTCGGCACCATGATCGAGCTGCACGGCCCCGACTTCCTCGGCGAGAAGAAGATCCAGGGCAGCTACATGGGCTCCAACCGCTTCCCGGTCGACATGCCGCGCTTCGTCGACTTCTACATGAACGGCAAGCTGAAGCTGGATGAACTGATCGCCCGCCGCATCAAGCTGGAAGACGTCAACGACGCCTTCGAGGAGCTGAAGCGCGGCGAACTGGCGCGCTCGGTGATCGTGTTCGATTAGAAATTCCCTCTCTCTGAGAGAGAGGGAGGGGCCCATGGCGCAGCCATGGGAGGGTGAGAGGTTTCACCTTTTCCGATTGAAGCTCCATGATCAGACAAGCGGCCCGTGGCTTCAGCTTGAAGCGTGCACAGGGGCTCGAGATTTCCCCGCCAGCAGTGAAACCTCTCACCCTCCCACCGCTTCGCGGCGGGTCCCTCCCTCTCTCAAAGAGAGAGGGTTTTGCTAGGCTGCCCCTTCCGCGTCACTAGGAAGATCCCCGCACAGACCAGCGCCAGGGCGGCGGCGTTCTTCCAGGCCAGCACCGGCTCGTGCAGGAACAGCGCCGACAGCAGCACCCCGAACACCGGGATCAGGAAGTTGAACACCGCCAGCATGCCCACCGGATTGTGCTTGAGCAGCAGGCTCCACAGGGCGAAAGCGGCCGCCGACAGGCCGGCCATGTAGGCCAGCAGGGCCAGCGAGCGGATGTCGAAGCCCTCCAGCCGGCCGCCGAACGCGAAGCCGATGCCCAGCAGGGCGCCGCCGCCGATGGCCAGCTGCCAGCCGGTCATGACCATGGCGTCCATCTTCTGCGAGATGGTCTTGCCCCAGATGCCGGCCGCGGCCAGCACGAAGGCGGCGATGACCACGAAGCCCTCGCCCAGCAGGGTGAACTCGAAATCGAGCCCCTTCCCGCCCAGGTTCACCGCCAGGACGCCGAGGAAACCGAGCAGGCAGCCCAGCGCCTTGCGCGGGGTCAGGCGGTCGTTGGCGTAGAGGAAGTGGGCCAGGATCACGCCGAAGAAGGCGCCGGTCGAGTTCATGATCGACGACTTCACGCCGGTGGCGTGGGCCAGGCCGATATAGAAGAACACGTACTGCACCGTGGTCTGGACGATCCCCAGCGCCACCACCTTGGGCGCCTGGTCGCGCGGCGGGACCAGCGACTTGCCGGTCAGCCCCGCCAGCACCAGCAGGATCGCCCCCGCCGCCAGGAACCGCCAGCCGGCGAACAGCATCTGGGTGGCCGTGTCGCTCTTGGCCACGTGCAGCATCGCATAGCCGGCCTTCACCGCCGGAAAAGCGCTGCCCCACAGCAGGCAGCATAGGACGGCCATGCCGATGACGAAGCGGCGGTCACTATAAAGATCGGCGCGGGGCGAGGTCACGCTGGGCGAGGTCACTGGGGGCGGGCCTTGTCGGAAAAAGCATCGCCGCCCTGCGGAAAGCGGGGCGGCGAGCGGATCTATGCGGCGCTTCTAGGCTTCCGGCCGCCCGGCTTCAACCACGCGACCGCCTTTGTCACGAGACCGCCAAGCGGCGCATGCTATCGGCGAGGCTTGGCTTTGAGAGAGGCGCCCTTGTCCGTCATCGATCGTCGCGGCCTGCTGCTGGGCGCCGCCGCCGGCGGCGCGCTGTCGCCAGCCCTCGCCGCCTCACTGGCCCGCGCAGCCGACATCGACGCCGATGTCCGGACGGGCACGATCAAGGACGTGCAGCACGTGGTGATCCTAATGCAGGAGAACCGCAGCTTCGACCACTATTTCGGGACCATGGCCGGGGTGCGCGGCTTTGGCGACCCCTTCCCGATTCCGGTACGCGACACGTTCATCCGCAAGGGCGGCACGGCGTTCATGCAGGCCTGCGGGAAGGGCGCGCCCCCGCTGCTTGCGCCGTTTCCGCTGAACACCGCCCAGACCTTCGCCCACATGCGGGTGGAGGGCACGCCGCACGGCTGGGCCGACGCCCAGGACGCCTGGGACGAGGGCCGCATGGACCGCTGGCCGGTCGCCAAGCATCCGCATTCGATGGGCTTCTACGAGCGGGCCGACATCCCGTTCCAGCACGCGCTGGCCGAGACCTTCACGCTCTGCGACGCCTATCATTGCTCGACCCAGACCGGCACCAACACCAACCGCCTGTTTCTGTGGACCGGAACCAACGACGGCGCCGGCCAGGCCGGCGGGCCGTCGATCTCCAACTCGCACGACGACTTCGCGGACAAGGGCGGAGCGGCCGAGTCCTACCGCTGGACCACCTATCCCGAGCGCCTGCTGGAGGCCGGCGTCACCTGGCGCATCTACCAGGACATGGCCGACAACTTCACCGACAACCCGCTGGCCGGGTTCGCCGCCTATCGCCAGGCCCGCACCGACGCGCCGGGCTCGGACGGGCGGCTGAAGGACCTGGCCTTGACCACCTGGCATCTCGACCGGCTGGCGCAGGACGTGGTCGGCGGGCGGCTGCCGTCGGTGTCGTGGATCATCGCCCCGGCGGCCGATTCCGAGCATCCCGGCCCCTCCAGCCCGGCCCAGGGCGCCGACTACACCGCCCGGGTGATCGAGGCCCTGACCGCCGATCCCAAGGTCTGGGCGCGCACCGTGCTGCTGGTGATGTTCGACGAGAACGACGGCTTCTTCGACCACGCGCCGCCGCCGGCCCCGCCGTCGCGCGACGCCGATGGCGCGGTGCTGGGCGGATCGACGGTGGACACCGCCGGCGAATATCACCTGCTGCGCAATCCCACCGAGGCCAAGGCCGAGCGCGACGACCTGATGGGCCGGCCCTACGGCCTTGGGCCGCGCGTGCCGATGTACGTGATCTCGCCGTGGAGCCGGGGCGGCTTCGTCAACAGCCAGGTCTTCGACCACACCTCGGTGATCCGCTTCCTGGAGGCGCGGTTCGGCGTGGCCGAACCCAACATCTCGCCCTGGCGGCGGGCGGTGTGTGGCGACCTGACCTCGTGCCTCGACTTCCGCACGCCCAACCACAGGCCTCATGCGCCCCTGCCGGCGACGGCGGAAACCGCAAGGCGCGCGGCGGCGCTGAAGGAGACCACCACCCCGCCGATCCCGGTCTCGCTCGGCACGCCGGTCCAGGCCCGGGGCCAACGCCCTTCACGCGCCCTGCCCTATCGGTTCGCGGTCGAGGCGGCGGTGAAGGACGACGCGATCTCGCTCGATCTGGCCAACCTCGGCCAGGCCGGCGCGGTGCTGCACGTCTACGACCAGCTGCGGCTGGACCAGCCCTCGCGCCGCTACACCCTGCGCGCGGGCGGGCGGCTGGCCGACGCCTGGCCGGCCGGAGCCTATGACCTGTGGCTGCTGGGTCCGAACGGCTTCCACCGCCGCTTCGCCGGCGAGGCGGACGACAAGCTGGACCTGCGGATCGCGCCCGCCGTCGACGGGCGTTCGGTGACGGTGAGCGTGAGCAATAACGGCCAAGCGCCGCGGGCGGTGACGATCGCGGCCGCCGACGGCCTGCCCGGCCTGATCTGGCGCGCGCTCCTGCAGCCCGGCGAGACCCGTACGCGCGACTGGAAGACCGATCACGGCTGGTACGATCTCTCGGCCCGCTCCGAACACGCCCCGACCTGGCGCCGTCAGGCGGCCGGACGTGTGGAGACCGGCAAGGACTCGGTCAGCGATCCGCTGATGGGCGGGCCGGCGCGGCAGCGGCGCTGATCCCAACCCTCTCTCTTGGAGAGAGGGAGGGGCCCGCCGCATAGCGGTGGGAGGGTGAGAGGTTTCACCCTCGGCAGGGAAACCCGAGGCGTCCCGCAAACTTCGGAATCTGGAGAGAAGCACGCGCCTGAAAGACAGCGCTTCATTCGGTGAGTTTGTTACCTCTCACCCTCCCACGCCGAAGGCGTGGGCCCCTCCCTCTCTCAAAGAGAGAGGGATCAGGAAAACCTACCGCAGCTTGCCGGCGTTTGGCGACTTCAGCTCGGCCAGGGCCAGGCGCGGAGTGTCCTTGCTGGATCCGCCCGTGTCGGCGGCCTGGGCGTAGTTGCTGTCCTCGCGGCCGGCCTGGGCCAGCAGGGTGTCGACGCGGGCCTTCTTGGCCTTGAAGGCCGCCAGCTCGCCGCCCGACAGCACCGTGCCCTGCGGCACCTTGGCGCCGATCGGGTTGACGCGCTGGCCGTTCAGCCAGACCTCGTAGTGCAGGTGCGGGCCGGTCGACATGCCGGTCGAGCCGACATAGGCCACGACCTGGCCCTGCTGCACGCGCATGCCCGGACGGATGCCCTTGGCGTAGCGCGAGATGTGGGCGTAGCCGGTGTCCCAGTTGCCGGCGTGGCGGATGCGCAGCCAGTTGCCGTAGCCCGCCCAGCGCTTGGCCTCCAGCACCACGCCGTCGCCGGCGGCGAGGATCGGGGTGCCGGTGCCGGCGCCGAAGTCGACGCCCTTGTGGCCGCGCGCATAGCCCAGGATCGGGTGGCGGCGCATGCCGAAGGTCGAGGTGATGCGGGCCCCGTCGACCGGGGTGCGCAGCAGGAAGCCTTTGATGTTCTTGCCGCTCTCGTCGAAGAACTGGGTCTTGCCGTCGCGCTCGAAGGCGTAGAAGCGCTGGCCCTTGACCTCGGCGTACTCCAGGTCGCCGGCCTCGATGGTGCGGCCGCTTTCGGTGACCTTGCGATCGAACACCAGGCAGAACTGGTCGCCGTCCTTGATGTCGCGCGAGAAGTCGATCTTGTGCGAGAACAGCTTGGCGGCCTGGCTGATCACGGCCGGACTGCCGCCGACGGCCGCCACGCTCTCGTAGAACGAGCCGTTCATGGCCCCGCACGACACCTTGGTCTCGTCGCGGACCTGTTCCTCGATCTCGCGCAGCTTCAGCGCGCCGTCGAAGGTGCGCGACACGGTGACGGTCGAGGACGGGCTGGTGCGCATCGACAGGCCGACCAGGCGGGCCGGGCCGCGGTCGTTGTCGCGGCGGCGGGCGATGGCGGCCTCGAAGGCCATGCCGGCCTTGATGTTGACCGTGTCCATGGCGCTTTGCAGCGTGCTGACGACCTGGCTGGCCTCGTCGGCGCCGACGCCCGAGCGCTGCACGGCGCCCTGCAGGGTCTCGCCGGGACGAACCTTGACGGAAACGCTTTCGGGACGGTCGAAGCCGGGCTGGGCCTCGGCCTGAGCAAAAGCCACGTGCTGCAGGGCCACCATGGCGGCCGCGTCCAGCGGCGCGTGGGCGGCGACAACGGTCGACGGGGCGTCGCCCGCCGTCAGCTTCCAGCCCAGGGCCAGGGCGGCCAGGCCGGCGACGGCGGTGAACAGCCGCGGCGCGAGACGCAACGTCGGGCGTCGCGGATCAAATTCCTGCATCGGTCCCCCGTTCGGTAGCGATGCCGTTTTCGTACAGAAAAGGCACGGCCGGGAAGCCCCCCAGCAATCGTCGGGCCGGAACATGACGGCGCGAGGGCCGCCGATCAAGGACTATCCGGTGCTTTGGACGTTTTGTCACGGATATGGTTAACCCGTTGTCCTGGCTCGGAAAACGCGAGCTCAAAAAGAAAAACGCCCGCTGCGAGCAGCGGGCGTCTTCTGTCGAATTTCGGGTTTCGCGCGGGCGAAAAATCAGGCGGCGCTGACCTGCTCGTTCGGATCGCGCAGCACGTAGCCGCGGCCCCAGACGGTTTCGATGTGGTGCTTGCCCTGGGCCGAGGCCGCCAGCTTCTTGCGCAGCTTGCAGATGAAGACGTCGATGATCTTCAGTTCCGGCTCGTCCATGCCGCCGTACAGGTGGTTGAGGAACATCTCCTTGGTCAGGGTCGTGCCCTTGCGCAGGGAGAGCAGCTCCAGCATCTGGTATTCCTTGCCGGTCAGGTGAACGCGGTTGCCGTTCACTTCCACCGTCTTGGCGTCCAGGTTGACGATGATGTCGCCGGTCTTGATGACCGACTGGGCGTGACCCTTCGAACGACGGACCACCGCGTGGATGCGGGCGATCATCTCGTCCTTGTGGAAGGGCTTGGTCATGTAGTCGTCGGCGCCGCCGGCGAAGGTCTTAACCTTCGTGTCGATTTCGGCCGTGCCCGACAGGATCATGATCGGCGTGTTGACCTTGGCCACCCGCAGGGTGCGCAGCACGTCGATGCCGCTCATGTCGGGAAGGTTCAGGTCGAGCAGGATCAGGTCGTAGTCATAGATCTTGCCCAGGTCGACGCCTTCTTCGCCCAGGTCGGTCGTGTAGACGTTGAAGCCTTCCGACTTCAGCATCAGCTCGATCGTCTGCGCGGTGGCGCTGTCATCCTCGATCAACAGTACCCGCATGAAACCCTCCCCGCCCTGAGGCGGCGCTTATTCGACAGCTAGGCGGACAACCGCCGGTGAAACCCGTCCACCAGTCTGGCGGACAGTTAATTTAAGACTGGTTAATGGTGAACGCGTCGTCTGGCGAAATGGTTAATATGATTTGCGAATCGGGTGCAAGCGCCCAGAAAACCGTTGCGCACATTGGCCGCAGGCGGTTTTCAAGCTCGGCCTTGAGGTGGTGAAAAGCCAGCAAACCCAAGGGTTAACAGGGGATCGCACGCCGTTACCGCGTTAAGAAGCCTCAAGGCGGCGTTCGTCTTTAGGGCGAGATTGCGGCGTTCTGTCGCGAGAATTTCGAGCCCATTTTTTCGCCTTCCGCGTGCGGAAGAAGCTTGGCCGGCGGTGGAACCGCGTCACCCGGCCGCGGCCGATTCCCCTTCCGTCAGCCAGCCGGCCGCCCGCAGGCGGGCCACCGAGGCCCGGGCGATCGGCGCGGCCTCGCCGTCGACGAGGCGCAGCCGCAGGTTCCGGCCGTCGCGCTCGACCCCGACCACCGCTCGCCGCGCCACCCACCACGAGCGGTGCACCTGCAAGCCGTCGAGGCCCGACAGCCCGGCCAGCACCCGCGCCAGCGGACCCGCCTCCAGCCGCGAGCCGGTCTCGGTGCGGACCCGGACATAGTGGTCCTCCATCTTCAGATAGAGGACGCTGGAGGCGACCAGCGACGGCTCGGCCTGGGGGCCGGGGATCGCCGGAACCGCCCGCGCCGCCTGCAACCGTGCGCGCAGCAGCGTGAAGCCGACGGCGATCGGGCCGGAGATCGCCAGGCACTGACCGTACCAGTCCAGCGGCGACAGGCGCTTGAGGAACGGCCACAGGGTCGAGGCCAGCGGCGCCACCACCGCCGTCTGCGCGGCGCAGGCGACCAGGATCGCCGCCCCGACCATCGCCCAGGCCGGAACCTTCAGCCGCGCCGCGCCCGCCACGGCCAGGCGGATCGAGAGGCCGAAGATCGCTGCGCCCGCCCAGAAACAGCCCGTCCAATAGAACGCACGCACGAGGACGGGACCGTTGAAGTAGCTGCCGAACGGCCCGACCACGCCCAGGAACACCCCCAGCGCCGTGGCGACGGAAAGGTCGATCGCCCACTCGCGGGCGGTTCCCAGGACGGGCGTTCTGACGCTCATGGCCGATCTATAGCGCCGTTCGCCGCTTCGCGAACCCGTTCGCCCGTTCACGCAACGGGCGTGGCGGCGCAAGGCCCCGGGCCGCATCGGAGGGTCATCGCCAACCGGAGCCCTCCATGCGTTCCCTTCGCCTTCTTCCCCTGCTCGCCGCTCTCGCAGCCCTCGGCGCGCCCCCCTGTGCGGCCTGGGCCGCCGAGCCCCATGTCGGCTTCATGCGCCTGACCGCGCCCGATCCGAACGGCCCGCCGATGGAGGTCGGGGTCTGGTATCCCACCGACGCCGCCGAGACCGGCCCCATCGGCGGCATGGAAACCCTGCCCGTCGCCGTCGGCGCGCCGGTCGTGGGCGATCACCTGCCGCTGGTGGTCATGTCGCACGGCAATGGCGGCTGGTTCGGCGGCCACTACGACACCGCCGCGGCGCTGGCGAAGAAGGGCTTCGTCGTCGCCGCCCTGACCCACACCGGCGACAACTATCGCGACCAGAGCCGGGCGCTGGACATGGCCGAGCGTCCGCGCCAGCTGTCCGTCCTGATCGGCTACATGCTGGACGCCTCGCCGATGCACGCGCGGATCGATGGGGAGAAGGTCGGCGCCTTCGGCTTCTCGTCGGGCGGGTTCACGGTGCTGGCGGCGGCCGGCGGCGAGCCGGACCTCGGCAAGGTTCCGGCCCACTGCCGCGACTGGCCGGCCCACTACGAGTGCCGGCTGCTGGCGGGCGGGACCATGCCTGCCAGCGCGGCGACCCGGCCCTTCGTCCACGACGCCCGCATCCGCGCCGTGGTCTCGGCCGCCCCCGCGCTCGGCTACACCTTCACCCGCGAGGGGCTGAAGGGCCTGACTCGGCCGCTGCAGCTGTGGCGGGCCGGCGAGGACGAGATCCTGCCCGATCCGTTCCACGCCAGCGCGGTGAAGGCCGCCCTGCCCGTCGCGCCCGACTATCGCGTCGTTGCGGGGGCGCGACATTTCGACTTCCTGGCCCCCTGCGGCCCGCAGGCGGCCAAACAGCTGCCGGCCCCTTTGTGCGCAAGCGCTCCGGGCTTTGATCGGGTCGCCTTCCATGCCGATTTCAACAGGCAGGTTGCGACATTCTTCACCACCCGACTGGGCGTCGGCGAACGCTGAATTTCATGCGCGATTAACCATGATGGCCGAGTCTGCGCGGGTCGCTTCCAGGAGCCGTCTTGCGCAGTCTCATCGCCGCCGTCGAACGTCTTGATCCGCTGACCGTCTTCGGGCGCGTGGCGGCCGTCAACGGCCTGCTGATCGAGGCCCGGGGCGGCCTGACGCGCCTGGCGGTCGGCGCCCGGGTCGAGATCGAGCGCATCGGCGCCCCGACCCTGCCGGCCGAGGTCGTCGGCTTCCGCGAGACCCGCGCTCTCCTCATGCCCTTCGGCCCGGTCGAGGGCGTGGCCCCCGGCGCCGAGATCCGCATCATGCCCGAAGGCGCCACCGTGCGTCCGACCAAGGCGTGGCTGGGCCGCATCATCAACGCCTTCGGCGAACCGATCGACGGCCTTGGCCCGCTGCCGCAGGGCGAGGTTCCCTATCCGCTGAAGACCCCGCCGCCGCCGGCCCACGCCCGCGGCCGGGTGGGCGAGCGCCTGGACCTGGGCGTGCGTTCGATGAACGTCTTCACCACCACCTGCCGCGGCCAGCGCCTGGGCATCTTCGCAGGTTCCGGCGTCGGCAAGTCGGTGCTGCTGTCGATGCTGGCCAAGGAAGCCACCTGCGACGCCGTCGTGGTCGGCCTGATCGGCGAACGCGGCCGCGAGGTGCGCGAGTTCATCGAGGAGACCCTGGGCGAGGAAGGCCTGCGCCGCGCCATCGTCGTGGTCGCCACCTCGGACGAGCCGGCCCTGACCCGCCGCCAGGCCGCCTACATGACCCTGGCCATCGCCGAGTTCCTGCGCGACCAGGACCAGGAGGTCCTCTGCCTGATGGACTCGGTGACCCGCTTCGCCATGGCCCAGCGCGAGATCGGCCTGGCCGCCGGCGAGCCGCCGACCACCAAGGGCTACACCCCCACCGTCTTCACCGAGCTGCCCAAGCTGCTCGAGCGCGCCGGCCCCGGGCCGATCCGCGCCGACGGCACCACGGCCGCGCCGATCACCGCCCTCTTCACCGTGCTGGTGGACGGCGACGACCACAACGAGCCGATCGCCGACGCCGCCCGCGGTATTCTCGACGGCCACATCGTCATGGAACGCTCGATCGCCGAGCGCGGCCGCTTCCCGGCCATCAACGTGCTGAAGTCGATCAGCCGGACCATGCCGGGCTGCCAGCTGCCGCACGAGCGCGACATCGTCAAATCGGCCCGCCAGGTGCTGTCGGCCTATTCCAACATGGAAGAACTGATCCGCATCGGCGCCTACCGCGCCGGCGCCGATCCCACCGTCGACCGGGCCATCCAGCTCAATCCGGCGGTCGAGGCTTTCCTCAGCCAGAACCCCGACGAAGCCACGAGTCTTGACGATTCGTTCAACTTCCTCGGCCAGATTCTCCAAAGCGCCGCCTGAATCCGCTCAGAGCGCGCTTTCCGTACCGAGTAAGCCAGCATGACCAAGTGGGCCGCCTCCCTGATCCGCATCTCGAACCACGAGGTCGAGACGCTGCAGAAGCGCCTGGCCGAGGTGGTCGACCGCCGCGAAGCCGCGCAGGTGAAGCTGGCCACGATGGAAGCAGAAGCCGAGATCGAGATGCGCAACGCCGAGGGCGACGCTTCTGCCGGCTGGTACATGATCGGCTACCGCAAGGGCCTGCAGGTCCGCCGCGCCGAGACCCTGCTGGAGATCGACCAGATCGCCATCGAGGAAACCGGCGCCCGCGACGCCCTGTCGATGGCCTTCGAGAACCTCAAGAAATACGAACACGTCGCCGAGACCGCCAAGGTCGCGATGTTGAAGAAGGTCGGCAAGCTGGAGATGGCGGCCCTGGACGAACTGGGCCTGCGCCGCGCGGCCATGGGCGGGCGGTAGCAGCGAACCTCCGGCCCTCCGGGCCGCCTCCCTACTCCTCCCCCGTGAAACGGGGGAGGTGGCGCGGTGCGGATACGCGCCGTGACGGAGGGGGCGACCACCGGCACGGAGCCCAGTCTCGCCCCCTCCACCACTTCGTGGTCCCCCTCCCCCGTTTCACGGGGGAGGAAAAACCTCTAGGGGAGCAGTCGCGAAGCGACTGATGGGGCCGCCACAGGCCTTTCACCCTTCCCCAACCTCCCCGTGCTTTCTTTGCGCTCAACGCCTGGGGAGCCCGCCGCCATGTCCGACGTCTCACGCCGCGCCGTGCTCGGCTCCAGCCTGGCGCTGGCCGCCTGCGGCCAGCAGGCGCAGAGCCAGCCGGTTCCCGCGAACCTGCCGCCGCTGAAGACGGTCGCGCCCTTCCGCATCGGCAGTTCGGTGCAGGCCCTGCACCTGGACGACCCGCAGCTCGCCGCCCTGCTGCGCCGACAGGTCAACCAGCTGACGCCCGAGTGGCAGATGAAGATGGAATACATCGTCCAGCCGGACGGCTCGTTCCGCTTCGACGCCCCCGACAGGATCGCCGCCTTCGCCCAGGCCAACGGCATGGCGCTGCTGGGCCACGTGCTGGTCTGGTACGCCCAGGCGCCCGAAGCCTTCGAGCGGCTGGACGAGAACCGGGTCAGCTTCGAGCAGGCCTATCGCAACTACATCCTGGCCGTGGCCGGGCGCTATCGCGGCAAGGTGGTCGGCTGGGACGTGGTCAACGAGGCCGTGGCGGAGGACGGCGACGGCTGGCGCACCAGCCTGTGGTCGAAACGCCTGGGCGACTTCGAGCACATCGCCCTGGCCTTCCGCACGGCGCGGCAGGCCGATCCCGGCGCGACCCTGCTGCTGAACGACTACAATCTCGAATACATGCCCCGCAAGCGGGCCACCTTCCTGAAGCTGGCCGAGCGCCTGCTGGCCTCGGGCGCGCCGCTGACCGGGATCGGGACCCAGATGCATATCGCCGCCGACATCCGCCCCGGCGAGATCACCACCATGATGAAGGACCTGGCGAGCCTTGGCCTGCCGATCCACGTCTCCGAGCTCGACGTCTCGCTGACGCGCTCCGACAACAAGCTGCTGGGCCGCGCCGAGCTGGAGCGCCGCCAGGCCCGCACCTACGGCGAGGCGGCCGAGGCGTTCATGGCCCTGCCCGAGCGCCAGCGCTTCGCCTTCACCCTGTGGGGGCTGCGTGACAAGGATTCGTGGCTGAAGAAGGAAAACGCGTCGGACGCTCCGGCGCCGTTCGACGACGCAGGGCGGGCAAAAGCCGGCGCGGCGGCGCTGGTGGAGGCGTTCAGGGGTTAGCGCGGCGCGCCGGTCCTCGTCCTTCGACAGGCTCAGGATGAGGACCTATGCAAAGGCCTAGCCGTAAAAAACCTCATCCTGAGCTTGTCGAAGGACGAGGTTTTCGCGGCCTCAGCCGCCCGGGCCGCGCACGCTGGTGGCCACGGCGTGGTCGGCGTCGTTGGCCTGGCGCAAGGCGCGCAGGTCCTCGCTGATGCGGAAGACGGCGACGTAGAACTCGCAGAAGGCGCGCCACAGCAGCACCATGCCGGCGGCGACCAGCAGGCCGGCGATCAGCACCGGGAAGGCCAGCAGCAGCGAGGCCACGCCCCGCTCCTTCAGCGCCAGCCCCACGGCCGCGCCGACGACGGAGAAGGCGAACAGGGCCACGACGCCCAGGCCCGCCCAGTAGATCAGGTGGATGACCGGCCCGGTCACCAGTCGGTCGAAGGTCAACAGATCCCAGAACAGAGCGCCCGAACTGCGCCCCTTCGATTTCCTGGCCGGAGCCATCCGACACACCTCATCTCAGCGGAGTGGCGGAGACCGCCGAAGTTTACGCTGCATCGCTAGCAGCGTGAGGCCCGCTCGGCAATGCCGGGCGGGCCTCGTGCGTGTTCGGAAGAAGGGACGCTGTTACTTGGGAGCGGCGGCGCCGGCCAGTGCCGCGTCGATCTGGGCCTTGGTGGCCGTGGTGCTGATGCTGCCGTCGGCGCCGGCGCTCAGGCTGGCCTTCGGCAGGGCGAACTTCTTGTCGCCGCTGCTGACCACGACGTTGGCCGAACCATCGGCGCCCGTGGAGGTGCCGCTGACGGTGCCGACCACGGCGCCAGCCGGGTCCTTGATCTCGGCGCCGACCGCGACGTCGGTCGCGACGTTGGCCGAGGACGGCGTGCCGGCCGAGCTGGCGGCGGCGGCGCTGCTGTCAGCCGGAGGGGTGGCGGTGGTGTCGGCCGGCGGCTGCGTGCTGGCCGCCGGCGGTTGCGCGGCGGCCGGATCAGCCGGCGGCTGGGCGGCGTCTTGAGCGTAAGCGGCGCCGGCCATCGAAAGGGTCGCGGCGGCGGCGAGGTAAGCAAACTTCATCTTCATAATGCGCTCCGTCGGAGGGCCCCTGCCCGACCAACCAACGCAGCCCGGTTTGTAACGGTTCCGAAACAACGCGTGATCACGACCTCACGGGGTCGTGGAGACGAGCTTGGGCGCTTCCTGGACGGGACCTTCGTCGTCCTTCAGGCCGGCCGCCTTCATGGCCCCCTTCAGGGTGTAGACCGACGAATCCTTGCTGGTGGAGAAGGCCAGTTCGGCGGTCAGGGCGGGGTTTTCCCCCTCGTTGGCGAAGCCGCCCTCACGCACGCCGTTGAAGGTCACCGCATAGCTCTTGCCCGGCTTGGTGCTGCACAGCAGGACGAAGGTCCGGCCGTCGTTGAGCAGGCGCGGCGCACGCACGCACTCGGGCTTGTCGCCGCCGGGAGCCGCCGCGTAGTTCCAGGCGCCGGGCATCATCTTCTGGTCGAAGCCGACCTTCAGCACCAGGATCCCCGGGGCCACCGTCTCGCCGGCCGCGGGCCAGGTGGCGGTCACCTTCGGCGGCAAGGTCGGCGGCATCACCGTCACCGGCGAGACCGGCGTCGGCTCGGGCCGCGGCGCCTGGGGCGGATTGCTTTGCGCGAACGCGCTCCCCGCGACGACGAGGGCGGCCAGGACGGGAAGGGCGAGAACGGCGGTGCGCATGGCCTGACAATGGCGATCAAGCGCGACCTTCTCAAGGCGCCGTTCGACGAGGCCATACGCCCTTTCGTTACAAGGTTTTCATTCAGGTGACGTTCACGCGTCGCGATACTAGCTTGGCCGCATCAACCGGCCTCGACGCCGGCCTTTCGGGAGACCCTCGCCATGCGCACCGCCCTCGCCCTGATCGTCGCGACGAGCGCCCTCGCCGCCACGGCCGCCCCGGCCCTCGCCCAAGGCCCCGGCCGCGGCGACCGCTACGAGGAGCGCCCTCGCGGCTCCTACGAGCAGAGCTGCCGCAACATCAACGTCCGCCGCGGCGAGATCACCGCCGAATGCCGTGACCGTCGGGGCCGCTGGCAGTGGTCCACCGCCAGCGCCGACTGCCGCGAAATGGAGAACCAGGACGGTCGCCTGGTCTGCGTGCGCGGCGGCGGTCGTCCCGGCGGCCCCGGCGGTCCGGGCTCCGGCGGCGGTCGCGGCGCCGACGCGGTGATCTTCGAGCACGCCGGCTACGGCGGCCGCGCCTACGAGGTGCGCGGCGACATGCCCGACTTCGTGCAGATCGGCTTCAACGACAAGGCCTCGTCGATCCAGATCCGCCGCGGCGAATGGGAGCTGTGCGACGACGCCTACTACCGCGGCCGCTGCTGGCGGGTGTCGGCCGACATGGGCGTCTTCCCGCGCGACATGAACGACCGCATCAGCTCGATCCGCCGGATCCGCTGATCCGGCCCTGATTTGACCGCCCTAATTTGGTCGACAGCTCGACCTTGAAGCGGCGCGCGGGGCGGCTAAGCTCCGCGCGCCTTTTCATTTGGGGAGCGCCCATGCGCAAGATCATCGTCCTCGCCGCCGCGGCGGCCGCCCTGCTGGTCTCGGCCTGCAACACCATCGAAGGCATGGGCCGCGACGTCTCGGCCGCCGGCCGCGCGGTCGCCGACACCGCTCGCGACGCCAAATAGGCCTCGGGGTCTTCGGCGCGTTTTGTCGCACGGCAGGCGCGCCGCTTCGCCCAATCGCGGCCGCAATGGCGCGCCAGATTTGCCGGCGTCGAGGCAAGTAACCCGCGTGACGTCGCTCGACATCCAAAACTTAACCGGAAGCCGCCCACCATTAACCTTGCCGGAAGATTCATTCGCGCACGACACGCGCAGAGGATGAAGTCTTTCAGCAATCACCCGGTTTAGGGACGAATATCTGCTTCCAAAGCGCGCATGCGACCGAAAGTGCTATTTGCACCAAGCGTCGCCGGAGCCATATGGACGCCATGACCGACCGACCCGCACCCAGCGTCCTGACAGGCATGAAACGAGGCGTCCGCCATCGCTGCCCCAACTGCGGCGAGGGCAAGCTGTATTCGCGCTATCTGAAGGTCGAGTTCGACTGCGAGGCCTGCGGTCATCACCTGGCCGCCTACCCGGCCGACGACGGCCCGGCCTATTTCACGATCCTGATCGTCGGCCACCTGTTCGTGGCCCCTCTGCTGCTGTTCCCGTTCATCTGGCAGGCCTCGCCGTGGCTGGTCGCGCCGCTGACCATCCTGCCGCTGGCGGCCCTGACCCTGATGCTGCTGCCCCGGGTCAAGGGCGCGGTGATCGGGGCCCTGTGGGCCAACGGCCTGCGCAAGGCCGAAGACGCCCCCGGCGGCTGACCGGATAGAAGGCGGCGGAACCGTCGCCGCACAGGCCGCATTCCCTCCCCGAAGTCCAGGCGGACCGAACATGGTTCGCCGGTGCAATTGGGAGACCCGAATGCTCGGCACGATCCTCATCATCATCCTGATCCTGGCGCTGATCGGCGCCCTGCCCACCTGGGGCCACAGCCGCTCGTGGGGCTACTTCCCCAGCGGCGGCCTGGGCCTCGTGCTCGTGATCATCATCATCCTGGTGCTGATCGGCAGGATCTGACGCCCCTCTTGGAGCGCGGCGGCGAACGCGCATAAGGTTCTTCCAACGGCCCAGGGCCGACGAGGGGAGCCTGATGACCGACGCCGCCGCGCCGCCGCCCACCGCCGTGACCCTGACCGCAGCGCAGCGCGCCCGGGCCATACTCGGCGGTTCGGCCGGCAACCTGGTCGAGTGGTACGACTGGTTCGCCTACGCCGCCTTCACCCTCTATTTCGCCCCGCACTTCTTCCCCAAGGGCGACCAGACCGTGCAGCTGCTGCAGGCGGCGGCGGTGTTCTTCCTGGGGTTCGTGGCCCGTCCCGTGGGGGCCTGGCTGATGGGCCACTACGCCGACCGCTCGGGACGCCGCGCGGCGCTCAGCGTCTCGGTGTCGCTGATGTGCGCCGGGGCGCTGATCATTGCGCTCACGCCAGACTACAAGACCATCGGCCTGTTCGCCCCGGCCGTTCTTCTGATCGCCCGCGTGCTGCAGGGCCTGTCGGTGGGCGGCGAGTACGGCGCCAGCGCCACCTACATGAGCGAGATGGCCGGCAGGAGCCGTCGCGGCTTCTGGTCCAGCTTCCACTACGTGACCCTGATCGCCGGCCAGTTGATCGCGCTCGCCGTGCTGATCATCCTCCAGCGCCTGCTCGACAAGGACGACCTGGCCGCTTGGGGCTGGCGCATCCCGTTCGTCATCGGCGCCCTCCTGGCCGTGGTGGTGTTCTGGATCCGGCGGGGCCTGGACGAAAGCGCCTCGTTCAAGGCCGCCGACAAGCCGGCCGAGGGCATCGGCAAGGCCCAGCGCAACCTCGCCAGCCTGTTCTTCGTGCTGACCCTGGCGGCCGGCGGCTGGGCGCTGGCCCGGCCGGGCCTGACGCCGCAGGTGCTGGCCGGCGCCTTCCTGGTCGCCTTCTTCGCCACCCTGATCGCGCCGCTGCTGCGCCGCCACCCGCGCGAGACCCTGATGATCATGGGCCTGACCGCCGGCGGCTCGCTGACCTTCTATGTCTACACCACCTACATGCAGAAGTTCCTGGTCAACTCGGCCGGGTTCGACAAGACCGCCGCCGCCGAGATCAGCGCCGTCAGCATGATCGTCTTCATGCTGATGCAGCCCATCGCCGGCTGGCTGTCGGACAAGGTGGGCCGCAAGCCGCTGCTGATCGCCGCCTATGGCGGCGGCGCCCTGACCATCTGGCCGATCATGAGCGGCATCGCCGCCACCGACTCCATCGGCGTGGCCCTGGCTCTGATCATCGTCGGCATGACCTTCCAGTCGGGCTACACCTCGATCAGCGCCGTGGTGAAGGCCGAGCTGTTTCCCGCCCATGTCCGCGCCCTGGGCGTGGCCTTGCCCTACGCGGTGGCCAACGTGCTGTTCGGCGGCACCGCCGAGATGGTCGGCCTGGCCTTCAAGCACGCGGGCCTGGAGAGCGCCTTCTACGTCTATGTCGCGGGGATCATGACCATGGGCCTGGGCGTCGCGGTCCTGTTGCGCGACACCGCCAAGCACAGCCTGATCGCCGAGGATTGACCCACGGCCCCGGCTGGATATCCCCTGTCGTCGACCCTCGTTCCTGCGTAGCGCCCTCCATGCCGATTCTCGACACCCTGGCCATCAGCCTCTTCATCTTCGCCTGGCTGTTCTACGAGCCGCTGCTGCGGCGCCTGGGCCAGGGCAAGAACCTGATCAACACCGACATGACCGTGATCCGCCGCCGGTGGATGAGCGAGATGACGGTGCGCGAGGTCGCCCTGCTGGACGGCCAGCTGCTGGGCCACGCCATCAACTCGGCCAGCTTCTTCGCCTCGTCGAACCTGATCCTGATCGCGGCGGCGGCCGGCGTGCTGTTCGGCGGCGACGCGGCGCTGAAGAGCGTCGAGGGCCTGAAGGTGCTGGCCGAGACGACGCCGGTGATGTTCCAGATCAAGCTTGGCCTGGTGCTGCTGACACTGGCGCGCGGCCTGCTCGACTTCATCTGGGCGCTGCGCCAGATGAACTACTGCCTGGCCGCCATCGGCGCGACGCCGATGTGGGCTCCGCCCGCGGTGCTGGCCGAATACGCCGAAGCCGCCGGCGGCATCCTCAACCCGGCCCTGTCGGCCTTCAATGCGGGCGTGCGCGGCTACTACTTCGCCCTGGCGGCGGCCGCCTGGCTGCTGGGTCCGATCGCCTTCCTCGTGGCCAGCGGCGGCGCCCTGGTCCTGCTGGTCTGGCGCCAGCGCCGCAGCCGCGCCTCGGTGGCGGTGCGCAAGGTGCGCCAGATCCTCGAGCGCCAGCCGGTGGTGCACGGCCCGCACCTGCGCGGCCTGGCGGGAGACCCGCCAGAGGATCGGATTTAATTCGGGGGAAGACCCCCTCCGGCCCTCCGGGCCACCTCCCCCAGAGGGGGAGGATCTGAAGCGCAAAGATGCTCCCCCTCTGGGGGAGCTGTCGCGAAGCGACTGAGGGGGCCGCGCAGCGGCTACAGCCCCAACTCCGCCCGGGCCTTCTTCGTCAGCTTGGCCGCGATCAGCGCATGCGCCGTCTTCAGCCAGTCGGCGACCTCGGCGTCGTCGAACGACGCCAGGTCCTCGATCTTCACCCACTTGGCCCGCGCCAGGTAGGGCGCGGCAATGGCGCGGCCCGTTTCGGTCAGCACCTCGAAGGCGACGTCCGAGACCTTGAACGAGGCGCCGCCGCCGTGGGTTACGCCCGTCCCGATGACGGCGAACATCTTGCCGCCGACCTTGTAGACCTGGTCGTCGCCCCACTGGACGGTCATGGTCGCCGCCGGCAGCGCCATGGCCGCCTCGTGGAAGGCCTTGGGCGTCATCAGGCCTCGACGCCCACGCCGATCGGGCAGGTCACGCCGGTGCCGCCGATGCCGCAATAGCCGCCCGGGTTCTTGGCCAGGTACTGCTGGTGATAGTCCTCGGCGAAGTAGAACGGGCCGGCGGCGGCGATCTCGGTGGTGATGTCGCCCAGGCCCTGGGCCGACAGCGCGACCTGGTAGGCTTCCTTGCTGGCCACGGCCGCGGCGGCCTGGGCGTCGTTGGCGGCGTAGATGCCCGAGCGGTACTGGGTGCCGATGTCGTTGCCCTGGCGCATGCCCTGGGTCGGATCGTGGTTTTCCCAGAACACCTTCAGCAGGGCCTCATAGGTGACGACCTTGGGGTCGAACACCACCAGCACCACCTCGGTGTGGCCGGTGCGGCCCGAGCAGACCTCCTCGTAGGTCGGGTTCGGGGTGACGCCCGCGGCGTAGCCGGCGGCGGTGACCAGCACGCCCGGAACCTTCCAGAACACGCGCTCGACGCCCCAGAAGCAGCCCATGGCGAACACCGCCGTCTCCAGGCCGTCGGGGTAAGGGCCCTTCAGCGGATTGCCGTTGACGAAGTGGGTTTGCGCGGTCGGAATCGCCGCCTCGCGCCCCGGCAGGGCGGTGTCGACGGTCGGCATCTCGAGGGACTTCTTGAACAGCATGGCGGGGCCTTTCGGAGGCGGGAGTTCTTCGCTCGTCGATATAAGTCGTCGCAGCGTCAGTTTCACCCCGTAACGGCGCTTGCTACGAGTCGCTGCCTGAGTATATTGCGCCCCTTCCCGCGCCGGGGGTCTCAACCGCCCCCGACCCGAGTGCGCTGGTGAGGTGGCCGAGTGGTTGAAGGCGCACGCCTGGAACGCGTGTATAGGGGAAACTCTATCGAGGGTTCGAATCCCTCTCTCACCGCCACTACTCCCTCCTGAAATCGCTGATCCGCCGAGTTTCGTGGCCGCCCGCGTGCGTCCGGCGTAGAACCGGGCCATGATCCGCGCCGCCGTTCTCACCGCCGCCCTGAGTTTCCTCATGACGACCGCCGCCCTGGCCGCCCCAACCGTGGTGACCTCACCCGAGGCCCTGCCCGCCGCGCACGACAGGCCGCGCGTGTTCCTTGGCGGCAGCATCGACATGGGCAAGGCCGTCGACTGGCAGAGCCAGGTGATCGCCGCCCTGGCCGACCAGGACGTGGTGATCCTCAACCCGCGCCGCCCCGACTGGAACCCGGCCTGGAAGCCGGTCGTCGAAGAACCCGAGTTCCGCCGCCAGGTCGAGTGGGAGCTGGCCGCCCTCGAGAGCGCCGACGTCATCGTCCTCTACCTGACGCCCGGCTCGCAGGCGCCGATCAGCCTTCTGGAGATGGGCCTGCACGCCCGGACCGGGAAGCTGGTGGTGCTGTGCCCCGAGGGCTTCTGGCGCAAGGGCAATGTCGACATCACCGGCGAAAAGTACGGGGTCAAGCAGGTGGAGAGCCTGGACGCGCTGATCGCCGAGGTGAAGGCGCGGGTGGGAACGCGTTAGTTCACCCGTAAAATCCCCGCGAAAGCGGGGACCCAGGTGTTTTATCGTCGAACACGGCGGGTTGCAGAAAAAGCCTGGGTCCCCGCTTTCGCGGGGATTTTACGGAGTGGGGACGTCACGCCCTCTTCCCTACAGCCCCACCTCCCGCTCCACGCCGATCCCCGCCAGGAAATCCTCGTCGTGGCTGACCACCAGCAACGCCCCGTCATAGCCCGACAGCGCCGCCTCGACGGCCGCCACCGAGTCCAGATCCAGGTGGTTGGTCGGTTCGTCCAGGATCAGCAGCTGCGGCGGGGTCGGGCCGGCCAGGACGCAGGCCAGGGCCGCGCGCAGGCGCTCGCCCCCACTTAGGGCGCCCGCCAGCCGGTCGGCGGCGCTGTTGCGGAACAGGAAGCGGGCAAGAGCCGCCTGGGCCAGGTTGCGATCGGCGCTCGGGTGCAGGCGCAGGAAGGCCTGTAAAAGCGTCTCGTCGTCGCGCAGGATCGCCAGCGACTGGTCGAGCATCACCGCCGGGACGCCGCGCGTCACCACCCCCGACGTCGGCGCCAGCACGCCGGCGGCCAGGTTCAGCAGGGTCGACTTGCCGGCGCCGTTGGGGCCTCGCACCGCCACCCGCTCGGGACCGGCGATGCGAAGGGCGACGCCCGCCAGCACCGGCGCACGGCCGGGCCAGGCGAAGGCGACATCCTCCATGGCCAGCACCAGCTTGCCCGCCGGCAGGCCGGTGGGCGGCAGGTCGAAACCGAGCGTGCGCGCCCGCTCGACCCTGGCCTCGGCCATCTCCACCGCCTCGCGGGCGCTGGTCTGCAGGCGTTCGGCCAGGCGCCGCTCCTTGCCGCCGGTGTTCTCGGCCCGCTCGGCCCGGGCGCCGAGCAGGATCTTGGGCTCGGATCCCTTGGCGGCGAAGCGCTTGCCGGCGGCGTCGCGACGGGCCTTGCGCTCGATCGCGGCCTGGGCCTCGCGGGCGGCGCGGCGCTCGTCGCGCTCGGCGGTCTCCAGAGCGCAGCCCGCGGCCAGGGCCTCGGCCGCCTTGCGCTCGGCATAGAGGTCGTAGCCGCCGCCGTAGCTGGCCGCGCCCAGGCTGGAGACCTCGACGATACGATCCATCCCGCGCAGCAGCGACCTGTCGTGGCTGGCGACGATCGCCCCGCCCTTCCAGCGGGCCAGCACGTCGCCGACCAGATCACGCGCCTGCGCGTCGAGGTGGTTGGTCGGCTCGTCCAGCAGGATCAGGTCGGGCGCGGCCACCAGCAGCGCGGCCAGGCCCGCGCGGGTCTGCTGGCCGCCGCTGAGCGCCGCCGCCGGACGATCGGGATCCAGACCCGACAGCCCGACCTCGGCCAGGGCTTCGTCGAGCCGCGACGGCAGGGTCCAGTCGGCCTCGGCGAAGTCGACATCGTCGCCCTGCCCGGCCTCGATGCGCGCCAGCCGCCGCCAGGCCTCGCCGACGCCCAAACGGTCGGCCAGGACGGCGTCGGGGGCCAGGTCCGGCGTCTGGTCGAGCACGCCGATCGGGCCGGACCTGGCGATGGTCCCGGCCAGCGGCGCACGCGCGCCGGCGATCAGCGCCAGCAGGGTCGACTTGCCCGCGCCGTTGCGACCGACCAGGCCGACGCGCTCGGCGCCGACCGACAGGTTCAGGTTTTCGAAGAGGACGCGGCCGTCAGGCGCGGCGGCGGAAACGGAGTCCAGGGTGACGTAGGACGAAATGGGGGCGGGCATGGGAAACCACGAGCAGGGAAACGGGAAGGACGAAGCGGTCTTCCGTCGGGCTGATCATGGCGGCCTCCATCAGGGGTGGAGGCTGGATGTAGAGGCCGCGCCGCCCTTGGGCAAGCGCGGCCGCGCTCAGAACGTCTTGCTGACCATCACGAAGGCGCTCGCCGAAGCGCGCGTGACCAGAGGCGATATCGCGTTCGCCGTGTCGTTCTTTATGAGGTCGCGATACTGGGGCAGGACCAGCATGCTGTCCTTGTCGATGATCCGGTGATCCACGACCTTGGAGTCGGTGTCGAACAGGACGCCGATGCCCAGCCCGAAATCGGCTCGATCGGGGGAACCCGCCTTCTTGCCCAGGCCCAGGGCCCAGCCGATGCCGAACTGATCGATCTTGGCGTCGCTGTCGAGGACGGCCGTGAACAGCGGACCGCAGCCGACGACCTGGCCGCTGGCGTCATTGGCGAACGCGAAGGGGCCGCAGGCCGCCAGCTTGCCCAGGCCGTCCCAGATTCCCGCCAAGCCGGCCGTGGCGCTGTCGCCTTCGAACAGGCTCTGGTTCTGGAGCAGGTAGTGGGTTTCGACCGCGATCTGGATGTCGACGTCTTCCGCCTTCTGGACCTGGGCGAAAATCTCACCGTCCGGGCGGGAGATGAACTTGATGGCGTCGGCCCGGCGGCTGCCGAGATTGCCGCTGATCAGCGCGCCGGTGCCGGCATAGAGGTCGGCGACCACCTTTTTCTTGTCCAAGGTGGTGACCTTCGTGGTCTCCTTGGTCACGGTGATCTCCTTGGGCGCGTTGTCGACCGAGACCTCCTTCGTCGTCTCGACGGTGGTTTCCTCGGTCACCTTTTGCGCGTCGTCGCCGGCCCCGCCGCCAGCCGCCGCATCCGCGCCCCCGCCGCCGCCCGTCGCGAGCGCCAGGGCCGAGGTCTTCACGACGCCCGAGGACGGCAACGCCGTGGCGATCGGCGCATCCTTGGCCGGCGCCGCCAGCGGCTTGCCCACCGAAGACGATTTCAACGCCGTCGGCTTGGCGGCGACCGGCGCGGCCTCCAAGGCGGCGTCGCCGAACGTGGTCACCGCGCCCTCGCCCGTCTTGACCACCATCGATCCGTCCGGACCGAAGCTGATCGTCACCTCGCCGACGATCTTGATGGCCGGCTTGGTCGGCGCGGCCATGGCCGCGACCGGCGCGAGACAGGTCGCAAGCGCAAAGACGCAAGCGCGTGAAAGTGAAATTGGCATGCCAGCCCCCCAGCATCATGCTCATGTGAAACGCAAGGATCCGAACCGCGGCAGCAACGCGAACCGTCGCTGACGACGACAACTCGGATATCGTCGTTACTCCAGATCGTCATACAATCATAAATTGTCAAGCTTTCAACACTGTCGGATTGCGAGGCTTTTCGTCGATGGTCGCATTCAGGCCATCGGCGCCCGCTTTGCGCCCTCCAAGGCGGCTTCTGCTGACATCTTTTGTCAGCAGGATTGGCAGCAGGATGGCTGCGGCATTTGTTCGCATCTTGTTCTTGTGTTAATGCCGCGCCAGAACCCTACATATAGCCGCTGCGCCGCGCTCCCACGCGGCTCCCAATCCGACCTTCGAGCGTTCCGGACACCATGGCCGAGCAACTGAACTTCATCCGCGTCCGCGGCGCCCGCGAGCACAATCTCAAGGACGTCAGCGTCGACATTCCGCGCGGCGAACTGGTCGTGCTGACCGGCCTGTCGGGCTCGGGCAAGAGCTCGCTGGCCTTCGACACCATCTATGCCGAGGGTCAGCGCCGCTACGTCGAGAGCCTGTCGGCCTATGCCCGCCAGTTCCTGGAACTGATGAGCAAGCCGGACGTCGACCTGATCGAGGGCCTGTCGCCGGCCATCTCGATCGAGCAGAAGACCACCAGCCGCAACCCGCGCTCGACCGTCGGCACGGTGACCGAGATCCACGACTACATGCGCCTGCTGTGGGCGCGGGTCGGGGTTCCCTACTCGCCCGCCACCGGCCTGCCGATCGAGAGCCAGACCATCAGCCAGATGGTCGACAAGATCACCGTCCTGCCCGAAGGCACGCGCCTCTATCTGCTGGCCCCCGTCGTTCGCGACCGCAAGGGCGAGTACAAGAAGGAGATCGCCGAGTGGCAGAAGGCCGGCTTCCAGCGGCTGAAGATCGACGGCGAGTACTATCCGATCGAGGACGCCCCGGCGCTCGACAAGAAGTTCAAGCACGACATCGACGTGGTGGTCGACCGCGTGGTGACCAAGGCCGGCATGGAGCAGCGCCTGGCCGACTCTCTCGAACAGGCCCTGCGCCTGGCCGATGGCCTGGCCGTGGCCGAATGGGCGACCATCGAGGAAGGCGAGAAGGAGCCGAAGCGCCTGCTGTTCTCCGAGCGCTTCGCCTGCCCGGTCAGCGGCTTCACCATCGCCGAGATCGAGCCGCGCCTGTTCTCGTTCAACAATCCGGCGGGCGCCTGCCCCACCTGCGACGGCCTGGGCGCGAAGCTGGCCTTCGACGCCGACCTGATCATCCCGGACAAGGACAAGACCCTGCACAAGGGCGCGGTCGCCCCGTGGGCCAAGGGTCCCTCGCCGCTCTACACCCAGACCCTTCAGGCCCTGGCGCGGCACTACGGCTTCTCGATGGACGAGCCCTGGTACAAGCTGCCGGAAAAGGCCCGGACCGTGGTGCTGAACGGCTCCAAGGGCGAGAAGATCAAGTTCACCTACGACGACAACGCCCGCAAGTACGAGGTCGACAAGCCCTTCGAGGGCGTGCTGCCGAACCTGGAGCGCCGCTGGCGCGAGACCGACAGCAGCTGGGTGCGCGAGGAACTGGGCCGCTACCAGTCCGACACCCCGTGCGAGGCCTGCGGCGGCAAGCGCCTGAAGCCCGAAGCCCTGGCCGTCAAGGTGCACGGCATGGACATCGCCACGGTGTCGGGCCTGGCCATCCGCCCGGCCCGCGACTGGTTCACGGCCCTGGAAGGTCATCTCTCCGACAAGCAGATGGAGATCGCCCGGCGGATCCTGAAGGAGATCAATGATCGCCTGCGGTTCCTGGTCGACGTGGGCCTGGACTATCTCAACCTGTCGCGCGGCTCGGGCACCCTGTCGGGCGGCGAGAGCCAGCGCATCCGCCTGGCCAGCCAGATCGGCAGCGGCCTGACGGGCGTGCTCTACGTGCTCGACGAGCCGTCGATCGGCCTGCACCAGCGCGACAACACCCGCCTGCTGCAATCGCTGCAGGGCCTGCGCGACCTCGGCAACTCCGTGCTGGTGGTCGAGCACGACGAGGAGGCCATCCTCACCGCCGACTACGTGATCGACATGGGTCCGGCCGCCGGCGTGCACGGCGGCGAGATCGTCGCCGAGGGCAAGCCAGCCGAGATCATGGCCAATCCGGCCAGCGTCACCGGCCAGTACCTGACCGGCGAGCGTGAGATCGCCGTCCCCGAAGAGCGCCGCCCGATCAACAAGAAGAAGACGCTGAAGGTCATCGGCGCCAAGGGCAACAATCTGAAGGACGTCACCGGCGAGATCCCCGTCGGCGCCTTCACCTGCATCACCGGCGTCTCGGGCGGCGGCAAGTCGACCTTCACGATCGAGACCCTCTACAAGGCCGCCGCGCGCCGCCTGAACAACGCTTCGGACGCGCCCGCCGCGCACGAGCGGATCGAGGGCCTGGAGAACTTCGACAAGGTCATCGATATCGACCAGAGCCCGATCGGCCGCACCCCGCGCTCGAACCCGGCGACCTATACCGGCGCCTTCGGGCCCATCCGCGACTGGTTCGCCCAGCTGCCGGAAAGCAAGGCGCGCGGCTATGGCCCGGGCCGCTTCAGCTTCAACGTCAAGGGCGGCCGCTGCGAGGCCTGCCAGGGCGACGGCGTCATCAAGATCGAGATGCACTTCCTGCCCGACGTCTACGTCACCTGCGATATCTGCAAGGGCAAGCGCTACAACCGCGAAACCCTGGACGTGCTGTTCAAGGGCAAGACCATCGCCGAGGTGCTCGACATGACCGTCGAGGAGGCCGCCGACTTCTTCAAGGCCGTGCCGCCGATCCGCGACAAGATGGAGACCCTCAAGCGCGTGGGCCTCAGCTACATCAAGGTGGGCCAGCAGGCGACGACCCTGTCGGGCGGCGAGGCCCAGCGGGTGAAGCTGTCCAAGGAGCTGTCGCGCCGGGCCACCGGCCGCACGCTCTACATCCTCGACGAGCCGACCACCGGCCTGCACTTCGAGGACACCAAGAAGCTCCTGGAGGTGCTGCACGAGCTGGCCGACCAGGGCAACACGGTGGTGGTGATCGAGCACAATCTCGACGTCATCAAGACCGCCGACTGGCTGCTGGACTTCGGTCCGGAAGGCGGCGACGGCGGCGGCCAGATCGTCGCCGTGGGCTCGCCCCAGGACGTGGCCAAGGTCGAGGCCAGCTGGACCGGAAAGTACCTCAAGGAACTGCTGGCCAAGCACGAGGAGCGCCGCCTGGCGCGGGTGGCCGACCTGAAGACGTCCAAGCGCGCCTGAGGGCGACGGGCCTGAAACGAAGAAGGGCGGCGGGTCACCCCGCCGCCCTTTTCATTTGCGCGCTCGCGTCCGATCAGACGGCGAACGGGCCCGAGGCCTTCGGATCCGTCTCGGGTTCGGGATCGGCGATCAGGCTGTAGATCATCGGCGCCGGCGTATAGACGGTCACGCAGAACAGGATGGCCATCAGGCCGCTGAGCGCCAGACGCATCACGCCGACGGGCGTCACGAAGCTCTTGGGCGAGCTGAAGTCGGAACGGATCAGGTCGGACACCGACCCCAGGTCGCCGCCGCTGATCGCCGTGCCCAGGGCCACCACGATGCACATCACCAGCAGGTAGACGATGGCCGCCAGGGCCAGGGCCACGAAATAGGCGCCCATCATCGGCCAGAAGCGCTGCGCCGTCATCGGCAGGGTGTCGAACAGCTGGATGCGGCGGCTGATGAAGGTCCGGACGCTGGCGAAGGACAGGCGCACGTTGGCGTAGACCATGCCGCCCAGCAGGGCGACGAACGCCAGAAGGCCCAGCAAGGCGCCGAGGGGCTTGGAGAGCGCGGCGACGATGCCGACCACGATGCCCAGGACGAACGCCGCGGCGAAGGCGCCGGCCGTGATCAGCAGGCCCAGCAGGAAGTTCACGGCGATCAGCCGCAGCTCGTCGCCGCCGAACCGCAGCGCCGCGTAGCTCCGCTCCTGCGGACGCAGCAGCAGCCGATAGATCGCGGCCTGGAGCACGGCGTAATAGATCACGACATAGGCGATCGACACGGCCAGGAACGGCCCCATCTCGGCCATGGCCTGACGCACCTCGGGCGTGTCGGTCTGGCCGCTGGCCTGGGCCTCGGCCAGGATCTGCAGCTGGGCGCCGAACAGCACCAGGCCGGAGACGTTGAGCGTCGCCGAGGCGATCGTCGCCAGCAGGATCCAGATCGCCACCGTCTTGAAGTGCTCGCGCACCAGTACGAAGCCGGAAATCGCCGCGTCGGTGGCCGAGAAGGTCTTCATCTTGCTTCCTTCGAACCCCTCACAGGGGGTTGAACGCCTAACAGGGTTTGGGGATCGGGGACAGGGCGCGCCCCTTGACGGGGCGTGCGCGTCAGATGTCCGGGTGCAGTTGCTTGTAGGCGCGCGCCGGGGCGGCGGTCAGGATCACCGTCTGGACGGTGAACATCAGCGGCGCGGTCAGCACGTTGATCAGCAGGCCCAGCAGCACGAACGCCTTGATGCCGCCGCCGACCAGCGCGATCAGGCCGGTCAGGATGCTGCCGGCCAGCCAGAAGACGATCGGCGTCAGCAGCACGGCCATCGCCAGGTTCAGCAGGAACATCCCCAGCAGGCCCCAGAAGTGGCCGTGGGTCAGCACCCAGGCCTCGCGGACGTTGATCCGGCCCAGGTCGAAGGTCTGCGGCGACAGCAGCGACAGCCGCACGCCCACCCACATCGACAGCCCCAGCACCGCCAGGGCGCCGAGAAAGCCCACCCAGGCGGCCAGGCCCTGCGCGCCGGCGCCGGCCAGGGTCGCCGTCAGCAGGGTCAGGGCCCCGCCGGGAATGGCGGTGACGAACAGGGCCGCGGCCCAGGTGATCAGCACGACCACGAACAGGCGCACCTCGTCGGCGCCCAGGCGCAGATAGGCCGCCCGGCTCTGTTCGGGGTGCATGACCGAGCGCAGGATCGCGCCGGCCAGCACCGCGCCGATCGCGGCCGACAGCAGGATCAGCAGGGCCATGGCGCCGCCCAGGTGCTTGATCAGGTCCAGCACCTCCTTGGGATCGGCGGTGAACCGCGTCTGCGCCAGATCGCGCCGGACTTCCTCGCCGAAGGCGACGGCCAGCAGCACCCACAGCAGAATCAGCGCGGCCCAGTACAGCCCGCCCCAGACCAGCAGAGAGACGGGGTGGCGGCGCATGGTGCGCGGCCCTTCCAGGGCGGCGGCGACGGGCGACAGGACGATCATGATCAAGCTTCTGACGGCTGGGCGACGGCCAAGCTCGGAGCGTGTCTGTAGACGTGGACGCAGGCCGCCGTCCAGGCGGGAGCGACACAGAAATAGTAGAGGCCCAGGGCCGCCACCTGCACCAGGCCGGCGCCCAGGCCGTCGAAGGCCGCCTGGCCGCTGACGGCGATCAATACGCTGGGCAGGTAGAAGACCAGGCCCAGCACGACCAGCAGGCCGGCCCGGCCCTTGGTCAGGTCGAAGGCGCTGAGCACCTGCAAGCGGCCGGCGGCGATCGAGGCGGCGGGCGCCAGCGCCAGGCGCGCGGCCAGCCAGGCCAGGATCGCCAGGCTGGCCAGCGGGGCCAGGGCGGTCACGAAGGCGGCCAGCGGTCCCGACAGCGCCGCCCGCCAGGCCTGCGCCGACGTGGCGTCGAATCCGGGCGCGGCGGCGCGGGCGACGCCCAGGGCCACGGCCCCCACCAGCACCAGAAGCACGACGGTGACCACCAGGAACACCAGGCCCAGCAGCAGCTGGACGCCGGCGATCAGCACTTCCTCGCGCCCGCAGCGCAGGCCGACCAGGCCCGCCGGACCATCGAACGCGGCGCGATAGAGCGCGCCATAGGCCAGGGCGGCCGCCACAAAATCGGCGGGCAGGATCCAGGCCGCGCCGAGATAGCGTCCGGTCAGGCCGATCAGGCAGGCGGCGGCCAGCGCCGCCCAGGTGCGCGGGGTCAGACGGCTCACGCCGGCGATCCCGGCCCGCGCCGTCGCGCCGATCGCGATCGATGCCTCGCCCATGTCGTTCCAGATCCTCAAGAACAGCCGCCGGCAGTCTAACGTGCGCCGCCGCATCAAACGACGAGTCGCGTGCCGGTTCGCGCTGATTTTGCCGCGCCGTGGCGGGAAGGACGCTGTCAGGCGGCCGTCCGGGCCTGCGACGCGTCGCTCAGGCCACGATAGGCGCAGGCCAGGGGCGCGGCGGCGACCGCCGTCAGCATCGTATGGATCACGGCGGCCGCCGGAACGCCCACCGCCGCGACCGGCCAGAGCACAGCCATGATCTCGGTCGCCGACCGCGCGCCCTTCAACTGCTCGGCCATGCCCGGACCGACAAGGATCGCCACGCCGATCGCGATCAGCATCAGGGCCAGCTGGAAAATGAAGATGGTCAGGCCCGCCAGCAGCATCATGCCGAAGAGGCGCAGGGCGTGGCCCCGGGTCAGCTCCCAGGATTCGAACAGCAGGAAGCGCCCCTCGGCGAAGGTCATGGGCATGGCCATCGACAGCCGCAGCAGGGCCCAGAGCAGAGCGCCGCACGAACCGATCCAGGCGACGACGCCCATGGCGACCCCGACCATCGCGCCGGCGTCCTTGTCGCCGCCCATCGCCATGGCGGCATAGCCGACGCCCCCGGCCAGCAAGGCCGGCAGGAATGTCGCGAACGTCGCGAAGTAGAGGCCGAACATGAACACCAGCAGCACCAGCATCATCCAACCCTCGGCGGCGCCGATCCGCAGGTAAAAGCCGCGCCGCTCGCCCGGCCGCAGCACCGCGCGCAGCACGGCGGCGACCACGACGGTGGGAACGACCACGTTCAGCGCCATCGAACCCAGGCCGATCAGCGCCATGCGGGACTGCAGCGCCATGATCTGCGACAGCACCTCGGGGCTTTCCGGATCGGTCGAAGCCGAGATCACTTGGAACAGCCGGGAAAAGTCTCCCGCCAGCGGCAGGCACAGCAGCACCGAGGGCAGGAACAGTCCCAGCAGGAACACCGCGCTCCAGACGGCCACCGAGGCCGGCTCGCGCCCGATCAGCGCCCAACCCGACACCGCGGCCGACGCCGCGGAAAACTTCTTCGCCACCCTGAAGACCCCTGAAAACCGGACACCCGCCCGGCGCGAGCTTACACGGCGGTTCCGTCTTGGCGAGGGCGGAGGTATGAGGGCGCCATGACCACCTCCCCCATTCACGTGATCGGCGGCGGCCTCGCCGGATCCGAAGCCGCCTGGCAGATCGCCCAGGCCGGCGTACCCGTCGTCCTGCACGAGATGCGTCGCGACGACGCCGCCGGCAAAGTCACCACCGACGCCCACCAGACCGACGGCCTGGCCGAGATGGTGTGCTCCAACTCGTTCCGTTCGGACGACTGGCAGTTCAACGCCGTCGGCTTGCTGCACGCCGAGATGCGCCGCTGCGACTCGATCATCATGTCGGCGGCCGACCAGCACCAGGTGCCGGCCGGCGGCGCCCTGGCGGTCGACCGCGACGGCTTCTCCGAGGAAGTCACCCGCCGCCTGGAAGCCCACCCGCTGGTGACCATCGTCCGCGAAGAGATCGCCGGCCTGCCGCCCGAAGCGTGGGACAACGTCATCGTCGCCACCGGACCGCTGACCTCGCCCGCCCTGGCCCAGGCCGTGCTCGACCTGTCGGGCGAGGGCCAGCTGTCGTTCTTCGACGCCATCGCGCCAATCATCCACCTTGAATCCATCGACATGGACAAGGCCTGGCGCCAGTCGCGCTACGACAAGGAAGGCCCCGGCGGCGACGCGGCCGCCTACATCAACTGCCCCATGAACAAGGAGCAGTACGAGGCCTTCATCGACGCCCTGCTCGAAGGCCCCAAGGCCGAGTTCAAGGAGTGGGAGAACGTCCCCTATTTCGACGGCTGCCTGCCGATCGAGGTGATGGCCGAGCGCGGCCGCGAGACCCTGCGCCACGGGCCCATGAAGCCGGTCGGCCTGACCAACCCGCGCGACCCGACCGTCAAGTCCTACGCCATCGTCCAGCTGCGCCAGGACAACGCGCTGGGCACGCTGTGGAACATGGTCGGCTTCCAGACCAAGCTGAAGCACGGCGTCCAGGCCGAGACCTTCCGCATGATCCCGGGCCTGGAGAACGCCCAGTTCGCGCGCCTGGGCGGCCTGCACCGCAACACCTTCATCAATTCGCCCAAGCTGCTGGACAAGGGCCTGCGCCTGAAGGCGGCGCCGCGCATGCGCTTCGCCGGCCAGGTGACCGGCGTCGAGGGCTATGTGGAAAGCGCCGCCATCGGCCTGCTGGCCGGTCGCTTCGCCGCCGCCGAACGCAAGGGCGGCTCGCTTGAAGCCCCGCCTCCGACCACCGCCCTGGGCGCCCTGGTCGAGCACATCACCGGCGGCCACCTGGAAGGCTCGCAGGAAGGCTCCCGTGGGGGCTCGTTCCAGCCGATGAACATCAACTACGGCCTGCTGCCGCCGCTCGAGACCCCCAAGGTCGACGAGGACGGCAAGAAGATCCCGCTGAAGGAACGCGGCCGCGCCAAGAAGCGGCTGATGAGCATCCGGGCGCTGAAGGACCTCGACGCCTGGCTGGCGAACTGAGCCTTCGGATTTGCAGAAATAGGCCTCCGCCCGGTCCAAGGCGGAAAAGCGCGGCCGTGGAACCCTGCCGTTCCCGGCCGCGCCTCGGCGCGGCGTCTCCCACGAGATCGCCCATGCTCCGCACGTTCAGCGCCGCCGTCGCCGCGACGGCCCTCCTTTCCGCCCCGGCCTTCGCCCAGGACGTGGTCTCGCCTGCCAAGGACGCGATCATGGCGTCCTTCGACATCGTCCGCACGCAGGTGAAAAGCGTCGGCCCCGACGTCGTCTTCCGCGTGCAGGTGCGCGGCAAGGCCGGCGAGCTGAAGCCCAAGGCCGTCGGCCAGTTCGCGGGCAGCGCGGTGTGGAGCTATGTCTGGCCGACCTCGCTGAACAGCTCCAGCGTCGGCTTCGAGGGCGACCAGGGGATCCTGGCCCTGGCGGTGACCTTCCACCCCGACTTCGACGACGCGGCCTATGGCGGGGGCAACCGCCACGTCTGGCACCCGCACTGGGTGGTGCTGGTTCCCGACGACGCCTGCGGCAAGGGTGCGCTGAAGGTCCGCGACATCCCCGAGGGGACCAAGCCCAAGGTGCCGGCCACCTGGCCCGGCGTACCGCTGCTGATCGACAGCCCGACCTACCCCACCACCCTGGGCGGCGACGCCGTCGAGGTCACCGTGCCGGCCAGCGTCATCGGCGCGGTCGAGGGGGTGAAGTTCGACGGCGTCACCTCGGCCCTGAAGGTCAACGCCAACCTGCACGCGCCGCTGCTGTGCATCTCCGACATCTTCGACGTGGCCTCGGGCGACCTCAGCCTGCCCGGCAAGATCACCCGCTGATCCGCGGATGTGCTTCTACGATCTCGAACCGGGCGGCCCCGCGCCGCCCGGCGCCCTGCCGGACGGTCCGTCGCGGCCGGCAGGTCTGGCGCCCTGGCAGGCCAGCCGGGCGGCGGACCACGTGGAGCGCCGGCTGGAGACGACGATCCGCGTCGTCGACCTGGCCCGCGCCACGCGGCTGAGCCCCTCCTACTTCTCGCGGGCGTTCAAGACGACCTTCGGCCTGTCGCCGCAGAAATACGTCGTCGAGCGCCGCCTGGCCCGCGCCAAGCGGATCATGCTGACGACGAACGAGCCGCTGTGCGGCATCGCCGCGACCTGCGGCTTCAGCGACCAGGCGCACCTGTCGCGGGTCTTCCGCCGACGGGTCGGCGCGCCGCCCAACGCCTGGCGCCGCGAGCAGCGCCAGGCGGCGGCCGTCTTCTGACGTCTCAGCTCGTCGAGCGCACGAAGCTGCCGACATGCTCGGCCGAGGCGCGCGGATACTGGTGCTGCGGGCCATGGCCGGCCGAGGGGTAGGTGATCAGGTGCAGCGTCGGCAGCACCTGGTTCAGCGCGTACCAGTTCTCGACCGGAAAGATGATGTCGTGATCGCCGCCCAGATGGAGGATCGGCTTGGTCGTGGTCTTCAGAACCTCCAGCACCGCGTCGGCCGGGAAGATCGGGTTCTTGGGCCCGTCCCCGATATTGGCGCGGGCGAAGGCGATCGGCACCACCGGCGAGCGCCCCTCCGTTCGCGCCGCGATGCGGACGGCCGACTCGGCGGCGGCCTTGCGGCTGACCTCGGACTTCGGCTCGAAGAACAGGATCTCTTCTTCCCGCAGGCCGTAGTGCTCGATGACGGCGGTGTCGTAGAACAGCTGCTCGGCCGGCTTGACCAGCGCGCCGGGCGGGTTGGTGCCGATCAGCAGCAGGTGGCTGATCCGCTCGCCGGCCACGGCCAGGGCGACCTGGGCGACCAGGCCGCCCAGCGACCAGCCGCCGAGCACCACCTCCGTCAGGTCCAGGGCCGCCATCAGGTCGATGGGATCACGGACCATTTCGCCGGGGTTGTAGGTCGGCTCGCCGGTCGACAGGCCAAGACCCGAATAGTCGAAGGTGACGACCCGGAAGCCCTCGTCGGCCAGGCCGTCGAGGAAGGCCGGATCCCAGACGTCCATGTTGCCCCGGAAGCGGGTGCACAGCAGCAGCGGCCGCCCCTCCCCGATCGAGCGATAGGCCAGGGTGCGTCCGCCGACCTCGACGAACTGGTTGGGCGCGGAGACGGCGCGATGGACGGAAGCGACGGCGTTCATGGGAAACCTCGAAGGCAGGGGGTGAACGGCGGGCAGCCTAGGCCTGGGCGTGTCGCAGGGGTTGGACGCAGCCGCCGTGATCGTCGTCGCAGCGTTCAAACGGCTGCGCGGCGGCATGCAGTCGCCGCCAGGCCGCCGGCGTCATGCCCGCCAGGCGATGGAAGCGATTGGTCAGGTGCGACTGGTCGGAAAAGCCGCAGGCCAGAGCGATGTCCTTCAGCGGGTCCTCGCCCTGGGCGATCAGGATCTTGGCCCGCGCCACGCGCCGCTGCAGGACCATGGCGTGGGGGCTGACGCCGAAACTGCTCTTGAAGGCCTTGCCGAAATAGCCGGGACGCACGCCGCCCACCGCCGCCAGCTCGGCCACCGTCAGGGCCTGCTCCAGGTTCTCGTCGATGTAGCGAGCGACCCGCCGGGCCTGCCAGGGCGCCAGGCCGCCGGTGCGCGTCGCCCCCGGGACGGTCGGCGCCTGCAGCACCTGGATCGCCTGGTCGATCAGTCGCCGCGCCCCCTCGACGTCGTCGAACAGCCTCTGCTGGATCTCCTCCAGCAGGGCGCCGACCTTGGCCGACGCCCGCTCGCAGCCGATCTGCTGTTCCATCGCCTCATCCCCTGGACGGAAGCACGACCGGCTCCCTGGGGAGAACACGCAGCGGCGGGGAAAACCCACACCGGCGTTCTTCGAACGACCTCAGTCGGCGCGGACGATCCGATAGCGGCCCGGCCCGGCCGGCTCGCCGCGCACCGGCAGCACCTGGGCCAGGGTGCGCAGGAAGCGTTGCGGATCGCCGGTGCGGAACCGGCCCGTCACCCGCAGGGCCGCCACCTTCGGATCGTCGATGACCAGCTTGGCGGCGCTGTGGCGGTTCAGTTCGGCCACGACCTCCGACAGCGGCTTGTCCTCGAAGGTGATCGAGGTCTCGCGCCAGGCCGCGGCCCCCGCCGCCTCCGCAGGAGAGACGAGGTCGCGTCCCGGGGCCGCGGTCAGCTGCTGGCCCGCCGCCAGCACCACCGGACGGCCCGGCCCGTCGGTGGCGTCGATCGTTCGCGCGACCGAGACCTGGCCCTCGACCAGGGTCACCCGCAGCGGCCCCTGGTCCAGGCGGACGTCGAAGCGCGTGCCCAGCGCCGTGATCCGCCGCCCGCCGGCCTCGACCGTGAACGGTCGCGCCCGGTCCGGAACCACGTCGAAGAACGCCCGCCCCTTCACCAGCCGCATCGCGCGGCCGCCGTGGTCGTAGGCCAGGTCCAGGGCGCTGCCGGGGGCCAGGCTGGCCTTGCTGCCGTCCGGCAGGTCGAAGGTCAGCATCTGCTCGCCGGAGACGAGGTCGGGCTCGCCGAACACCGCCGAGGCCTGCACGACGGGCGGCGGCAGGGACGGGACCGGACGCTCGGCCAGCCACAGGCCAAGGCCGATGGCGACGACGAACACGGCCGCCGCCGCCATCCAGCGCGGCGACAGCGGACGCGAGGCCTTCGCCGCCCGACGGCGCAGGACCCGCAGCGTCGCCTCGTCGCCCGCTCCGTCGAAGCCGCTCCAGATCGCCTGGGCCCGCAGCCAGGCCTCCCGGTTGGCGGGCTCCTGGTCCAGCCAGGCGTCGAGCACGGCGGCCTGGGCCGGATCGGACTCGTCGACGTTCAGCCACAGCAGGGCCGCGGCCTCGTCGCGCGGCAGCCGGATCATCTCGTCCAGGCCATGGGGATAGGCGCTCATCGCAGGTCCCCCGTCTGGGCCAGCAGGCGCTCCAGCGCCTTGGCCACGTGTTTCTCCACGGCGCTGCCCGAAATGCCCAGGCGGCCGGCGATCTCGCGCACGGTCATCCCCTCGATACGCCGCAGCACGAAGATGGTCCGCGTGCGCTCGGGCAGGGTCAGCAAGGCGGCGCTCGCCGCGCGCAGGGTCTCGCGGGCGTCGAAGCGGCCGGCCGGATCGTCGTCGGTCTCGCCATGGCGCTCGGGATCGAAGGGCACGTGCTGGTCGGCCCGCCGCGCCAGCCGCCGCCGGTGCCGGTCGGCCCAGACGCTGGCGGCGGTGCGGAAGACGTAGGCGCGGGCATATTCCTCGTCGTCGAGCCCGATCTGGTCGGCGGCGCGCACGAACACCTCCTGCACCAGATCCTCGACCTCGGCGTCGGCGCCCAGGCGGCGGCGGAAAAAGGCGGTGACCGCGGCCTGCAGGACAAGCGCGCGAGCGGGATCGGCCTGCGCCGCCCTCGAACCGTCCGTCGACTGAGGATGGACAGCCGCCACCTTACGCTCCACGCCGCCCGCGCCGGCCCTCGACCTTACGGTCGAGCGGCGGGTCTCCCATAGAACACGCAGGCGGAGATGAAACCCTCATCGCTTCCTTGGAAATTTCAGGGCGGCCCGGATATCGGCTTGAACGCTCGAATAACAACGTTACCTAGCGTCGCGATACGGATCGTGTCGATCCGGAAGCGCCGGGCTCGGGGGAGACGAAATGCGGGGGCGGCTGGGACTGGCGGGCCTGCTGGCCGTGACGATCGCCGCGCCGGCCGTCGCCGCGCCCGCGATCGACGTCGATCGCCAGGACCTGTCCTCGGCGCTGCGCCAGCTGGCCCGGCAGACGGGCGCCGAGCTGCTGTTCGCCGCCGACCTGACCGCGGGCAAGCGTTCGGGCCGCGCGCGCGGGCGCATGTCGATCGAGGCCGCGCTCGACCGCCTGCTGGAAGGATCGGGCCTGGTGGCGCGCCGCACCGCCGACGGCGTCTATGTGCTGTCGCCCGCGCCCTCTGCCATGGCCGCGCCGGGGACGGACGCCGTGACGTCCGTCCCCGAGATCCTGGTGCTGGGCCGCCGCGCCCTCAACGGCGACCTGCGACGGCTGGAGAACGGCGTCCAGCCCTATGTGGTGCACACCGCCGAAGAGATCGCCCTGTCCCAGGCCGGCGAGGTCGGCGGCTTTCTGCGCGACCGGGTGCTGGCCGACGCCGCGGCCGTCTCTCCAGCCCAGGCCCGGCCGGGCGCGGCGCGGTCGGAGCTCGACCTGCTGGGCCTTGGCCCCAACCAGACCCTGGTGCTGATCGACGGCCGCCGGCTGCCGCGCCTGCCGGGCCTCGACGGCTCGTTCCACCGCCAGCCCGACCTCAACGCCCTGCCGCTGGGAGCCATCGAGCGCGTCGAGACCATTCCGGCCTCGGCCGGCGGCATCTATGGCCTGGGCGCCCTGGGCGGCGTCGTCAACATCGTGCTGCGGCGCGACGACAACGGCGGCGAGATGACGGCGATCGGCGGCCTGTCGTCGCGCGGCGACGCCGGCCAGGGCCGGCTGGAAGCGCGCTTCGGGTTCTCGCCCGACGACGGCCGCACCCAGATCGCCGCCGGCTTCTCCACCTCGACGCGCGAGCCGCTGCGGGTGATCCAGCGCGACTTCACCACCCGCCACCGCGCCAAGGCGGACGCACGGACGACCTACGAGGTGCTGTCGGCCGCCTCGGACGGCCGCAACGTCATGAGCTACACCGGCCAGCCCCTGGTCACCGACGCCGGCGTGAACCTCGGCTCCAACGTCACCACCCTGCCCCTGCGCTATGCGGCCGGCGACTTCCAGCGCCTGGCGCTGCTGGGGGCCGGCGCCCTGTCGCGCGGCCTTGGCCCCGACGCCAGCAGCGGCGACGCCAGCCTGCTGAACGGCGCGCGCGCGACCGCGATCACCGCCAGCGTCCGCCGCGCCCTGTTCGGCGTGGAGACCTATCTCGATTTCCTGCACCTGGAGAACGAGGGCGAGGGCCTGACCAGCCCCAACTCCCGCGCCTATTTCGTCAGCGCCTCGGCGCCGACCAACCCGTTCCAGCAGGACATCCTGGTCTCGGTGCCGTTCGCCTCCTACGACCAGAAGAACCAGGAGCGCACCCTCGTCCAGCGATTGACCGCCGGGGCGATCATAGAAGCGCCGCTCGGCTGGCGGTTGAACCTCGACGCCTCGACCGGCGTCGGCCGGGTGCGCGTAAGGCAGTATCAGCGCCAGCCCCAGCCGGACCTGAACTACAGCTTCGTGTGGGGCGAGGAAGGCCTGAACCGGCCGGCGATCGACCCGTTCGGCGACTATGATGCGCTGCAGTCGGTGCTGGACCTCTATCGCAGCGACTCGCTGAAGAGCATCCGGCAGTCCAACCGCTTCTCGAACCTGGCCATTCGCGCCGCCGGTCCCGCGATCCAGCTGCCGGCGGGACCCGCCAACCTGACCATCGCGGCCGACCTGCGCGACGAGCGCATCGGCGACGTGGTCGAGACCACGGTCCAGGGCGACCAGACCGGCTCGGCCCACACCCTGATCGGGGCGCGCCAGAGCGTCGCCTCGCTGTACGCCGAGGCCAACGCGCCGATCTTCCGCCGCGAGCGCGCCCCGCCCGGCCTGGCGGGCCTGGAGCTGCAGGCCTCGGTGCGGCTGGACGACAGCAAGGCCTGGGCGCCCGCCCTGGCCATGACCAGCGATCCGCCGCTGGTCCGCTCGCGCCACGAGGTCTGGACCTGGACCGCCGGCGCGCGGGTGTTTCCGGTGAAGGCCGTCATGCTGCGGCTGAGCGCCGCCACCGGCGCGCTGGCGCCCACCGCCAGCGAGCTGATCACCTCGCGCCTGACCATTCCGGGCGTCTTCTACGCCGACCCCGGGCGACCGGGCGACACCGTCGGCAGCGGCCGCCCCTTCGTCTACATGTTCGGCAGTTCACCCGCCCTGAAGCCCGAGCGGGCCGAAAGCGTCACGGTGGGCCTGGTCGTCCAGCCGCTCGGCTCGAGCCTGCGGGCCTCGCTCGACTATACCCGGGTGCTCAAGCGCGACGGCTTCCACGGCCTGCACGGCGAGCTGTCGATGGGCTACCTGCTGGCCAATCCGCAGCTGGGCCGGGTGTCGCGCGCACCGCTGACCGCCGCCGACATCGCCCGCGGCTACACGGTCGGCCGGGTGCTGGAGATCGACGGCCGGGCCATGAACAGCGCCAAGCTGGAGACCGAGCTGGTCTCGGGCGAGCTGCGCCATGGCTTCAGCGCGGCCGGCGGCCGGCTCGACCTTCGGGGCTCGGTCGTCTGGCAGCCCAGCTTCCGCCGCAAGCTCCTGCCGGGCGAGGCGTGGACGTCGCTGACCGGCGACTACCAGGCGCCGCTGGAATGGCGCGGCTATGGCGCCGCCGCCTGGCGGCGGGGCCCCTGGACGCTGGCGGCCAGCGCCCAGTTCGACGGGGCCTTCCGCACGCCCTCGGGCTATGGCGAGGTCCGCACCGTGCCGGGCCAGGTCTATTTCGACCTCGGCGGCGGCTGGCGGACCGGCGCCAGCGAGATCAGGCTCGGCGTCCGCAACCTGTTCGACAAGAGCCCCAGCATCTTCAAGAACGGCGTCGGCGACTACAACACCTACGCCGACCCCCGCCGCCGGCGCTTCGAACTGGCCCTCTCACGCCGCTTCTGAGTCGCGCCGCGACGCCGCGATGCGGCGTTCGGTCTCGGGTTCGGAGACCGGCGTTTTGTTGCTTCGCCGCTACGCTCCGCCGCATATTTGCGTTTCGCGCCACCGAACGGCCGTTTTCGGTTTGCTCCCGACCGACCATTTCGGCTTAATGACACCGGTAGCTATTTTAATGACACCGGTGGCGGATAGCGCTACCAATGAGAACAGAGATCACGGGTCGGCCGCTCAAGAGCCTGCCCGTCGGGAAGAAACTGGGAGGGAATATGTTGCAAGTCACTTCGCGGCGGAGCCGCGCCCGCGTGCTGTGCGATCGTGCGTCGCTCGGCGCCCTGACCGTCGCCGGCAGCCTGCTGCTCGCCGGAACCGCCTTCGCCCAAGACGCCGCGCCCGCCGCCCAGGCCTCGGGCCAGACCGAGGAGACCGCGGTCGAGGAAGTGGTCGTCACCGGCTACCGCGCCGCCCTGCAGAGCGCCCTCAGCCTCAAGCGCACCTCGAACGTGATGGTCGACGCCATCAACGCCGAGGACATCGCCGACTTCCCCGACGCCAACCTCGCCGAATCCCTGCAGCGCCTGCCGGGCGTGTCGGTCGACCGCGAAAACGGCGAAGGCCGCACCATCACCGTCCGGGGCCTGGGCAGCGACTTCACCCGCGTGCGCCTGAACGGCCTGGAAGCCCTGTCGACGGCCGGTCCGTCGATCGCCGGCGACGCCGCCAACCGCTCGCGCGGCTTCGACTTCAACACCTTCGCCTCCGAACTCTTCAGCGCCCTGAAGGTCCAGAAGACCGCCTCGGCCGAGACCGACGAAGGCTCGCTGGGCGCCACGGTCGACCTGGAGACCGGCAAGCCGCTGAACTTCAAGGACCGTCGCCTGGCCCTGTCGGTTCAGGACGCCTACTACAAGAACGGCGGCACCCACTCGCCGCGCTTCGCCGGCCTCGTCTCCGATCGCTGGGAAACCAACTGGGGCGACTTCGGCGCGCTGTTCTCGGTCGCCTACAACAAGCGCAACCAGATCATCGACAGCTACCAGCGCCAGGCCGGCCAGTCCGACTACACCTATCGCCAGTCGACCTTCCTGGCGACCAACTCGACCGCCACCTCGCCGCGCCGGCAGGGCTTCGCGACCCCGATCGGCACCTCGTGCAACGGCGGCGTGATCCCGGGCATCAACATCACCAACACGGCGATCTGCTCGATGCTGGTCGGCTCGAACGCGGCCGCCTACAACCTGATCAACAGTCCCTCGAGCGCGACGACCAACGCCACCAGCCTGACCGGCACCGGCACGATCACCGCGCCCGGTCCGCTGACCCGGATTCCCGCCCTGGCCACGCTGAACCAGCAGGACCTGGAGCAGGAACGGCTGGGCCTTACCGGCGCCCTGCAGTGGCGCCCGACCAGCCGCACGACCATTTCGTACGACTGGGTCTATTCGGAGCTGCAGCAGTCGTCGATCAACTATCAGGTCCAGACCGTCGGCCTGAACCGCAACAACACCAACAACAGCACCGGCAACCCGTTCTACACGGTGAGCCCGAGCACCACGGCCGCCCAGAAGCGGGCGTTCTACGCGTCGTGCACCGCCCAGGCCGCCAACGACGTCCGCGACGCCATCGACTGCGGCCAGCAGCTGAACGGCGGCGCCCTGGTCGCCGGCACGACCAACAGCTACAACCCGTTCAACCTCGATCCCTACGACTACTACAACAGCCTCTCGTCGGTGGGTTACGTGCCGAGCGCGAACGGCACCGCGATGGTCGACAAGTTCATCGGCCGTCCCAGCGTGCGCCTGATCGATGCGGCGCTGTCGCCGACCGGCGCCAACGCCGACTATCTGAAACTCGGCAATGTCGACCTGCGCTCGGCGGCCGACGCGGCGTTCTTCACGACCTACTTCCGCCAGTCGTCGCTGAAGCTGGACCACGAGTTCAGCGACAACTTCACGATGAGCGCCGTCTGGGGCAAGTCGTCGTCGAAGAACAAGACGCAAGGCCTGCTGGCCGACTTCATCCGCCTGGACTCGGGCCAGGGCGTGGCCGGCGACGACTACCTCGTCTACGACGCGCGCGGCGGCGGCGACATGCCGCTGCTGAACCTGGGCTTCGACGCGACCCAGGCCTCGGCCTGGGACTTCGTGAAGGGCTACTCGGCCCTGCGCCACTTCCAGCGCTTCACCAACAACGACTACGAGACCCTGCGCGTCGACTTCAAGTACGACCTGGACGACAACTACGCGATCCGTTTCGGCGTCAGCCAGCGCAAGTACGGCTTCGACACCGCCGAATATCGCCGTCTGAGCGGCGAGACCCTGAACCCCAGCCTGAAGGAAGCCGGCTCAAACATCGCTTCGGTCAGCAAGGTCATCAACTGGGGCACCGGCCTGGATGTCCCTTCGGGCGGCACCACCGCGTTCCTGGCGCCCGACCTGCAGAAGATGGTCAGCCTGTTCGACTTCGACTGTAACTGCGTCAACAAGTGGGGCGACTGGCGCCTGTCGTACCTGAGCAGCGCGGCCAACCGCTACTCGGTCGAGGAGAAGGACACCGGCGCCTTCGTCCAGTTCGACTACAACACCGAACTGTTCGGTCGCGAACTGCGCGGCAACGTCGGCACCCGCTACGCCATCACCGACCTGGAATCCTCGGGCCTGACCAACGGCTCGCGTCCGATCTCCGGCGAGAACAAGTACACCGACGTCCTGCCGTCGCTGAACGCCGCCTACGAGGTGGCCGACAACATGTACATCCGCTTCGGCGCGGCCAAGGTCATGGCCCGCCCGATGCTGGGCAACCTGTCGCCCTCGGTCACGGCGATCAGCGTGCCCACCGGCGCCGGCGCCGTGGTCGGCGGCACGATGACCGTCGGCAACCCGAAGCTCGACCCGTTCCGGGCGGTCAACTACGACCTGAGCTTCGAGTGGTACTTCACCTCGGGCGCCCTGGTGTCGGTGGCGGTCTTCGACAAGCAGATCAACAACTTCCCGCAGACCCTGATCAACAACGCCCCGCTGAGCCAGATCCTCGACGCCGCGGGCATCGCCGCCCTGCGGGCCGCCCAGACCAACGTCAACGCCCTGGCCTATATCGACCAGGACAACACCTTCGACATCCGCCAGTTCGACAATGCGCCGGGCGGCTACATCCGCGGCGTCGAGTTCAACTATCAGCAGAACCTGACCTTCCTGCCCTGGTACTTCAAGAACCTGGGCGTCCAGTTCAACGCCACTCACCTGGAGTCGGAACTGGAGTACATCGTCACCCCGGCCAACACCCGCACGGGCGCGGCGGCGATCACCGCCAAGGCCCCGTTCACCGGCGCCTCGCCGGACGCCTTCAACTTCACGGTCTTCTATGAAGTCGAGAAGTTCTCGGCCCGCCTGTCGTCGTCCTACCGCAAGGGCTACAGCCAGACCTATCCGGTCGCCGCGGGCACCTGCGACCCGGGCTACTGCGACAGCCCGCTGGTCAACGACTTCGCCGGCAGCAAGAAGACCTTCAACCTCGACGGTTCGGCCACCTACAAGCTGACCAAGAACATCACCCTGTCGCTCGAAGCCCTGAACCTGACCGACCAGAAGGAAGAGCGCTGGGCCTACCAGGACGATCCGGTCGTGTCGCGCTACGCCGCCACCGGCCGCTCGGTCTTCATGGGCGCGCGCTTCGTCTACTGACGCTCATAGCGTCTTTCTCCCCGGAACGACTGGCGGCGCGGACTTAGGTCCGCGCCGCTTTTTCTTTGTTCAGCGAAGAGTGGGCGGACTTAGGTCTGCGCGGCTTTTTCTTTGTTCAGCGAAGAGTGGGCGGACTTAGGTCTGCGCGGCTTTTTCTTTGTTCAGCGAAGAGGGGCGGACTTCGGTCCGCGCTGCTTTTTCCTTGGCGAGACGGGGATTGGCGAAGAACCTGAAGCCCTTGAGCAGGATCTTCACCGCCTCCCAGTGGATCCCCGCCAGGACGCCGACCACCTGCCAGGGGTGGCCCAGCACCGCGCGCAGCAGGGCGCCGTCGCCCAGGGGCTCGCGCCGTCCCGAAAAGCCGGCCGACAGCACCCGTCCCTGGTCGTCGTGGACGTCGACCCCCACCCGCACGCCCTCGCCGGGCGGCGCGATCGTGAAGGCGTAGCGCAGGTCCATCGGCAGGAAGGGCGAGACGTAGAAGGTCTTGTCGCAGCCCTGCACCACCAGCCCGTCGTCGCGCGCGATCGCCGGCAGCACGTAGTCGTGGCGCTCGCCGAAGGTGTTGCTGACCGCATAGACCACCGCCGCCAGCCGCTCGTCGCGATCGTGGCAGAAATAGACCGTCAGCGGATTGAAGCCGTGGCCCAGCACGCGCGGCATGCACAGCGCCATGATCCGGCCGCCGGGTGTTTCCAGGCCGCGCGCCGACAGCAGCGCCTCGACCTGCGGCTTGACCGGCGCGCGTCGCCGCTCGGCATGGTCGCGATCGTGCCAGCTCAGCAGGTTCAGGCCGTTGTGCGAGAACAGCCGCAGTCGCCGGTCCGCCGCGTCCAGTTCGTCGAGATCGAGCAGCAGCATGAACACCCGATAGCGCAGCCGATGCTTGCGCGGCCGCTCGCGCGCATGGACCACGACGCCGGAATAGAGCGACGAGCGCAGGCTCATGCGACCAGCTCCGTCTCCCCCACCGGCGGCGGGGCGTCGAGAAAGATCCGGCCCGACGGATTGGGGGTCAGCCAGGGCCGGTGCACGCCGCCCAGCTGCTCGGCCACGGCCAGGCCCGCCTGCAGGCCATCCTCGTGGAAGCCCGACCCGAAATAGGCGCCCGCGAACCAGGTGCGGCGCACGCCCTGCAGCGACCACAGCCGCGCCTGCGCCGCCATGGCCGGACCGTCGAACAGCGGGTGCTCGTAGACCTGGTCGTGCAGAACCGCCCCCGGCGCCCGGTCGGGATTGAGCGACAGGAAGCAGGGCTGCGCCCCCTCCAGCGGCTGCAGGCGGTTCATCCAGTAGGTCACCCCGCCCTCGCCCTGCACGCCCCGGCGACCGACATGGTTCCAGCTGGCCCAGGCGGCGGCGCGGCGCGGCATCAGGCTTCGGTCCCGGTGCAGCACCGCGCGATTGCGGCTGTAGCGGAAGGCGCCCAGCAGGGCCGTCTCCTCGGCCGTCGGCCGCGCCAGCATGGCCAGCGCCTGGTCGGCGTGAGCGGCGATCACCACCTGGTCGAACGAGCGCGCCTGCCCCGTCCCGTCCTCGACGACCACGTGGTCGGCATGGCGGGCGATCCGCCGCACGGGCCGCGACAGCAGGATCTGGCCGTCCATGTCGGCCGCCAGGGCCGCGACATAGCGGGCGCTGCCGCCGGCCACCGTCCGCCAGATCGGCCGCTTGTCGATCGGCAGCATCAGGCCGTGATTGTCGAAGAACCGCAGGAAGGCGCCGGCCGGGAATTCGCGGATGTCGCGCAACGAGGCCGACCAGATCGCCGCGGCCTGCGGCAGCAGGTGGTCTTCCTGGAACGCCCGCCCGAACCCCTGCGCGTCGAGATAATCCGACAGCCGGCAGAAGCCGCCGTCGGCCTCCAGCGCCTGGGCGTCGCGCGTCCCGGCCCGGTAGAAGCGCATGACGTCCAGCAGCATCCCCAGGAACCGCGGGTTCACCAGGTTGCGCTTCTGGGCCAGCAGGTTGCTGGACGAGTATTCCAGCGCCCCGTCGTCCAGCGACACCCCGAACGACATGTCGCTGGCCGCGGTCTCGACGCCCAGGTGCCGGAACAGCGCCGTCAGGTTGGGATAGTTCGGCTCATTGTAGACGATGAAGCCGGTGTCGATCGGCGTCCCGTCCGCCTGCACCGTGTGGGCGTGGCCGCCCAGCCGCCCGTCGGCCTCGTACAGCACCACCTCATGACGCTTGGACAGCAGCCAGGCGGCCGACAGGCCGGAGATCCCGGAGCCGACAACGGCGATGCGCTGGCGGGGAAACGAGGGATGGGACGGCAAGGCGCGGCTCCTGTCGGAAAGGCTTCGCCAGCAGCTACGCAGCGCCGCCTCATATGGACGCATGCATCCAGGCGACAATGTTCCGCGTAGCTCCTGCCGAAGGTCGCCGCCCCGACGTACGGGCAACCGCCGACGATGGAGGACCGATGACCGACGCGACGAACCTGCCCGACGCCGCTCTCGACCAGGACCGCGGCCGCAGCGGCGGCGGACCGATCCAGGCCCTGGCGCGGCTGGCCCAGGATGCGCCGGTGCCCGATGTCGTCTCCCGCTTCGCCATCCACCAGCTGGTGGCCGGGGCCCGGCGCTCGCTGGAACAGGCCCCGCCGGACGCCGCCCGCCTGTTCGCCGAAGCCATGGCCGGACGCGCGATCGCCACCCACACCGCCGACGCCAACACCCAGCACTACGAGCTGCCGGCCGCCTTCTTCGAGGCGGTGCTGGGCCCGCACCTGAAATATTCCAGCGGCCTTTACTCGCCCGGCGTCGACACACTGGCCCAGGCCGAGGCGGCCGCCCTGCGGGAGACGGAAAGCCACGCCGACCTGCGCGACGGCCAGGCGGTTCTGGAACTGGGCTGCGGCTGGGGCTCCCTGTCGCTGTGGATGGCCGAGCGGTTTCCGAACTCCACGATCACGGCGGTGTCGAACTCGACCTCGCAGCGCGCCTTCATCCAGGCCCGCGCCGCCGAACGGGGCCTGGCCAACCTCACCGTCGTCACCGCCGACATGAACGTCTTCGACACCGCCCGCCGCTTCGACCGCGTGGTCTCGGTCGAGATGTTCGAGCACATGAGCAACTGGCGCGCCCTGCTGACCAAGGTGCGGACCTGGCTGAAGCCCGACGGCCTGCTGTTCCTGCACGTCTTCACCCACGCCACGACGCCCTACCGCTTCGAGGCCGACGACCCCGACGACTGGATCGCCCGCTACTTCTTCAGCGGCGGCGTCATGCCCAGCCACGACCTGGCCCGGCAGTTCCCCGACCTGTTCGAGGTGGCCATGGACTGGCGCTGGAGCGGCGCCCACTACGCCCGCACCGCCGAGCACTGGCTGCAGCGCTTCGACGCCGCCAAGGCCGTGATCGATCCGCTGCTGGTCGAGGTCTATGGCGGTCAGGCCAGGGTCTGGCGACGCCGCTGGCGGCTGTTCTTCCTGGCCACCGCCGGCCTGTTCGGCCATCGCGGCGGCGCCGAATGGGGCGTCAGCCACTATCGCCTGCGGCCCGTGGCCTGAGGGAGAACGCCCATGCTGCGCTACGTCTTCGGATACCTGGCGACCGCCGTCGTCTTCCTGGCGCTGGACGCCGTCTGGCTGACCCAGATGGCAGAGCGCCTCTATCGCCCGCGCATCGGCGCGCTGATGGCCGACACGCCCAGCCTGCCGCCGGCCGTGGCCTTCTACCTGATCTACATCGGGGCCGTGACGTGGTTCGCGATCACGCCGGCCCTGCGCCCCGACGGCGGCTGGTCGCGCCTGCTGGCCAACGCCGCCCTGTTCGGCCTGGCCGCCTACGCCACCTACGACCTGACCAACCAGGCGACGCTGAAGACCTGGTCCACGCTCGTCACCCTGGCCGACATGGCCTGGGGCGCGTTCGTCACCACCGCGGCGGCCGGCGCCGGCTATTTCGTCGCCAGTCGGTTCGGCGGGCGGTAGGCCGTTGCCAGCCTCGAACCGGCATGCGAGCGTCCGCCCCAGGCATCATGCCGGAGGGGACGTCGATTGGACGCTGACAGCAGCCGCGCCTTGCTTTCGCGAGCGATCGCTCGCGTCGCCAATCGCGACCACGACGCCCTCAAATACGTCTATCGCCACACCTCCGCGAAGCTATTGGGCGTCGCCTTGCGTATCTTGAACGATCGCGAGGAGGCCGAGGACGTGTTGCAGGACGTCTATCTGACGGTGTGGAACAAGGCCGACCGGTTCGACCCGGAAAAGGCCAGCCCCATCACCTGGCTGGTCAGCCTGGCCCGCAACCGCGCCATCGACCGGCTGCGTTCGCGCGGGACCCGCGTCATGACCGGCGTCGAGGAGGCCGAAGCCCTGCCCGACGCCGCCCCCCTGGCCTCGGCCCGGGTCGAGGCCGACGAGGATCGCCGGCGCCTCGACGGCTGCCTCGACCAGCTCGATCCCAAGCATTCCGGCGCCGTGCGCAAGGCCTTCTTCGAGGGCTTGACCTACGACGCCCTGGCCCAGGCGGTCGGCGTGCCGCTGGGCACCATGAAGAGCTGGATCCGGCGCAGCCTGATCAGCCTGCGGGCTTGTCTCGAAGCATGACCGACGCGACCGACAACATCCCCGAGGGCGAGGATCGCCCCTTCGCCGGCGAATACGTACTGGGCGTGCTGGACGCGTCCGAACGCGCCGAGGCCGAACGCCGGCTCGCCGCCGACCCCGCCTTCGCCCGCTCGGTGGCCTGGTGGGAGGAGCGCCTGACGCCCCTGGCCGCCGACGTCGCCGGCGTTTCGCCGTCCGAGGGCCTGTGGCCGCGCATCCAGGCCCTGGTCGCCGACCCGCTGAAGCCCTCGGCCTGGAGCAACATCGCCCTGTGGCGCGGCCTCACCGCCGGCGCCATGGCGCTGGCGGCGGCCTGCGTGGTCATCGCCATCCTGCCGCGTCCGGCCCTGCCGCCGTCCGTCGCGCCCGCTCCCTCCAGGCCGCAGGCGGCCGAGGTGGCGCTGATCGCCGACCCGACCACCAACAAGCCGATGATGGTCGCCACCCTCGACCACGGCATGGACCAGGTGATGCTGACGCCGATGGGCATGAAGATGCCCGAAGGCCGCGACGCCGAACTGTGGATCATCCCCGAGGGCCAGAAGGCGATCTCGCTGGGCGTGATCCCGACCGACAAGCCGATGCGCATCCCGATGCCCAAGGACCTGCGCGGCGAGGCGACCTACACCGCCCTGCTGGCCGTCACGGACGAGCCGATCGGCGGCTCGCCCACGGGCGTGGCCACCGGCTCGGTGCGCGCGGCGGGCAAGTTCGCCAAGGCCTGAACCCCGTTTTTCGGGGAGCCATAAGCGTTCCGGCGCGTTCGCCCCGGTCATGAACGATCTTCCCGACTGGCTGCCGGACTGGCTCAACGACTCCGTCTGGCTGATCGCCTGGGCGCCGCCCTGGATCGTGAGCCTTGTGCTGATCGCGCTGGCCGTGGTGCTGGCCTGGACGATCCACGCCGTGGTGGTGCGGGCCGTGCGCCACACCCTGTCCACGCGCGACGCCTTCTGGCAGGCCCTGATCGCCCGCACCCGGCGGCCCACGCGCATGGCCTTCGTGGTCGCCGCCCTGGGGGCCGCGGCCTCCATCGCGCCGCTCGACGCGGCCCAAGCGCAGACGGCCAAGCACCTGCTGCTGGTGATGTTCATCCTGCTGCTGGGCTGGATGTCGATGACCGCCCTCGACATCGGGGCCGCGCTCTACATGCGCGGCTTCAAGGTCGACGTCGAAGACAACCTGCTGGCCCGCAAGCACGTCACCCAGATCCGCATCCTGCGCCGGGCGCTGGCCATCCTGATCGGCATCTTCACCCTGGCCCTGGCGCTGATGACCATTCCGGGCGTGCGCCAGTGGGGCGTCAGCCTGCTGGCCGCCGGCGGCGCGGCCTCGCTGATCGTGGGCCTGGCGCTGCAGCCGCTGCTGACCAACCTGATCGCCGGCATCCAGATCGCCGTCACCCAGCCGATCCGCATCGACGACGCCGTCATCGTCGAGAAGGAATGGGGGAACATCGAGGAGATCAACGCCACCTACGTTGTCGTGCGGCTGTGGGACTGGCGGCGGATGGTGCTGCCGCTCAGCTACTTCATCCAGACCCCGTTCCAGAACTGGACCCGCGAGAGCGCCGCCCTGATCGGCACCGCCATGCTCTATGTCGACCCCGCCGCCCCCGTCGACCGTCTGCGCGAGAAGCTGGAGGAGATCGCCAAGGCCTCGCCCCGCTGGGACGGCAAGGTGGTCAACCTGGCCGTCACCGACATCACCCCCGAGGTCATGGAGGTGCGCTGCCTGGTCAGCGCCCGCAACGCCCCCACCACCTTCGACCTGCGCTGCGAAGTGCGTGAGAAGATGATGGCCTTCCTGCGCGAGGAACTGCCCGACGCCTTCCCCAAGAAGCGCCTGGCGCTGGCGGCGGAGGCATAGGCGCTCCCTCCCCCATCAAGGGGGAAGGGAGGAAGACAACAACCAAGTAAGTGATTTATGACTTGCAAGCAGGCGCCCGCGCGTTCGGCTGGCGCTTGCACGGGCAATCGCGCGGCATCTTCGCGGTACGGCCGCTTGCCGACGAGGATCGGCGGGCGCAGCCTGCTACCGGGGGAGCGACGAAACGGCGGGGAGCGGAGTGACTCAAGCGTTCGAGATCGGCGTCAGGGCCAAGGCCCGCTGCGACCTGATGGGCGCGGCGCCCTTCAGCGAGGCCGACGACATGCTCGTTCGGCGCTTCCTGACCCCCGCCCATAAATCCGCGCTCGACACCCTGAAGTACTGGATGGAGGAGGCCGGCATGGCCGTCCGCCTCGATCCGGCCGGCAACCTGGTCGGTCGCTACGAGGGCGATGCGCCCGGGGCCCCGGCCCTGCTGATCGGCTCGCACATCGACAGCGTGCGCAACGGCGGCCGCTACGACGGCGCGCTGGGCGTGATGCTGGCGGTCGACGTGATCGACGTCTTCCACCGCCAGGGCCGCCGCCTGCCCTTCGCGCTGGAGGCCATCGCCTTCGGCGACGAGGAAGGCTCGCGCTTTCCCGCCTCCATGGCCTGCAGCCGCGCGGTGGCCGGCACGGTCGATCCCAAGGTCATGGAGATGACCGACGCGGAGGGCACGAGTCTCGCCCAGGCCTTCGCCGCCTTCGGCCTGGACCCGACGAGCCTGACCGAAGCCGCCCGCAAGCCTGGCGAGGTCTTCGCCTTCCTCGAGGCCCATATCGAGCAGGGCCCGGTGCTGGAAGCCGAGGGCCTGGCCCTGGGCGTCGTCACCGCCATCGCCGCCCAGAAGCGGATCCTGGTGCGGTTCAAGGGCCAGGCCGGCCACGCCGGCACCACCCCCATGGGCCTGCGCAAGGATCCCGGCCCGGCCGCCGCCGAGGCCGTGCTGGCCCTGGAGCGGATCTGCCGCGAGGGTCCGCTGGGCGGAACCGACGGCCTCGTCGGCACGGTCGGCCGCATGACCGCCCTGCCCGGCGCCTTCAACGTCATTCCCGGCGCGGTCGAGTTCTCGATGGACGTCCGCGCCGAGACCTCGGCCACGCGCGACGCCGCCGTCGCCGCCGTGACCGCGCAGATCGAAGCCATCGCCGCGCGGCGCGGCCTGGCGGTCACCGTCACCCTGATGCAGGAACTGGCCGAAAGCCCATGCGACGCGGGCCTCACCGAGCTGCTGGCATCCGCCGTCGGCGACCTGAATGATTTCGGGGGCCAGGCCGCCCGCCGCCTGCCCAGCGGCGCGGGCCACGACGCCATGGTCATCGCCGACCTCTGCCCCACCGCCATGCTGTTCATCCGCTGCGAGGGCGGGATCAGCCACAACCCCGCCGAAGCCGTCACCGACGCCGACTGCGCCCTGGCGGCGCAGGCGATGGTGGGGTTCGTGGAGAAACTCTCGACTGAATTCTCATCGTCATCCCGGCCGGAGCGCGCCAGCGCGGAGAGCCGGGACCCAGGGGCCGTGCGCACCGCCCCTGGGTCCCGGATCGCCCCTGCGGGGCGTCCGGGATGACGACTTGATGGATAGGCGTATGGATAGCTTCAAAGAACTCGACCACCCCGCCCGCCTGCTGATGGGTCCCGGCCCCATCAACGTGCACCCGCGCGTGCTGCGGGCCATGTCGGTGCAGTTGCTCGGCCAGTTCGATCCCGAGTTCACAGGCTACATGAACGAGGTCATGGCGCTGTATCGCGGCGTCTTCCAGACTTCGAACCAATGGACCTTCGTGGTCGACGGCACCTCGCGCGCCGGCATCGAGGCGGCGCTGGTCTCGACCCTCGTGCCGGGCGACGACATCGTGGTGGTCAACGCCGGGCGCTTTGGCCTGCTGCTGGCCGAGATCGCCGAGCGCTGCGACGCCAAGGTGACCTTCGTCGAGGGCGAATGGGGCAAGGTCGTCGACCCGCAGGCCGTCGAGGACGCCGTCGCGCGCGTGAAGCCCCGCCTGGTGGCCTGCGTGCACGGCGACACCTCGACCACCATCGCCCAGCCGATCGAGGCGATCGGCGAGATTTGCCAGCGCCACGGCGCCCTTCTGTATGTCGACGCCACCGCCACCCTGGGCGGCATGAGCGTGCCGGTCGACGCCTGGAAGGCCGATATCGTCACCGGCGGCCTGCAAAAGTGCATGGGCGGCCCCTCGGGCTCGGCCCCGATCACCATCAGCGACAAGGCCGCCGACCACATCTTTTCCCGCCGCCACGTGGAAAAGGGCCTGGCCGCACCGGGCGCCGCCGGAAACGGCCGCCGCATCGCCTCCAACTATTTCGACCTGGCCATGATCATGGACTACTGGTCGGACAAGCGGCTGAACCACCACACCGAGGCGGCCAGCATGCTGTTCGCCGCCCGCGAATGCGCGCGGATCGTGCTGGAGGAAGGCCTCGAGCCCCGCTTCGCCCGCCATGCCCAGGCCGGCGCGGCCATGACCGCCGGGATCGAGGCCCTGGGCCTTCAGGTCTATGGCGACCAGGCCCACAAGATGACCAACGTCACCGGCGTGATCGCGCCCACGGGCGTCGACTACGACCGGGTCAAGACCCGCATGCGCACCGAGTTCGAGATCGAGATCGGCGCGGCGTTCGGTCCGCTGGCCGGCAAGATCTGGCGGATCGGGACGATGGGCGTCAACGCCCGCAAGCACGCGGTGCTGCAAACCCTGGCGGCGCTGGAGGCCGTGCTGCGCTGGGAGGGCTTCAGCGCGCCGGCGGGGGCGGGCGTGGATGCGGCGCTGGGGGTGTATGGGTGATGGTGGTGAAGACCCCCTCCGGCCCCCCCGGCCACCCCCCCCCAGGGGGGGGGGGCGCCGTCCGCGCGGCGGTCTCCCCGAGGGTCCCCCTCTGGGGGGGCGTGCGG
>LNIY01000067.1 GCA_001449105.1 Caulobacter vibrioides
TGAGCGATCCTGCAAACCCGCCTTTTCCCACGACGCGCCAAGCGGCCCCGCTCGATGCGGTCCTCGCCACGCTTGGGCCGGTACCAAGAGCCCTCCCCATGGCGGGGACGGCTTTGATTATGACCCGAGGCTGGGCGCGTCTGATAAGTTCGGGTGAGAAAGTTGTAGGGCTTTGGATTTGTTGGGGTCTGTGCGCAATGCACCGGGGATCCACGCTGCTCTGTCCCCGTCCGGTGCCAGATGCTCCCCCTCTGGGGGAGCTGTCGCGGGGCGACTGAGGGGGTTCTTGGCGCCTGCGGCGGCCCCCCCCGTCCCTCCGGGCCGCCTCCCCCAGAGGGGGAGGATA
>LNIY01000068.1 GCA_001449105.1 Caulobacter vibrioides
CAACTTTCTCACCCGAACTTATCAGACGCGCCCACCCCCGGGTCATAATCAAACCGTCCCCGCCATGGGGAGGGCTCTTGGTACCGGCCCAAGCGTGGCGAGGACCGCATCGAGCGGGGCCGCTTGACGCGTCGTGGGAAAAGGCGGGTTTGCAGGATCGCTCAGAAGGCGTGATTGGGCCGCCAAGCCGTCCATGGCGCAACGAGTGGGTCGACGGGGTCGGGATCGTAAACCGGCCTAACAGGATCAGCTTA
>LNIY01000069.1 GCA_001449105.1 Caulobacter vibrioides
GGGGAGCTGTCGCGGAGCGACTGAGGGGGCCGCCGCAGGCGGACACGGCTTTCCCGCCTCACGCGGCTTGCCGCTGAGCTGATGGAGAGGGCGCGGGGCGTCCGGGCCTCGCCCGGATGTGTGAGTTCTAAGTACCGTTTCGACGAAGCAGAACGCCCCGCGCGATCGTTATTCCTCAGGCCGGGGCGCGCAGGCCTTTTCCGCCT
>LNIY01000070.1 GCA_001449105.1 Caulobacter vibrioides
CGCCGGCGTGCTGACGCTGGAAACCCGCTCCATCTCGTTCGGGGACGGGAGCCTGCGGACCTATGGCGCTGGCGGCGGGGTCGTGCTGGCCGCGCGCGAGGGCGTCTTCTACGAAGGCAAGGCGACCTTCGACGTCGGTTCGGCGGCCCTGACCCTGCACACGCCTTTCATCGGCGACCGTGCGACCAAGGACCAGGCCGGAGCGCCGTCCAAGGTCGTTCCCAGCCTGACCCTGGCGACCACCGGCGCCGTGGTGGTCGACAATCTCGGCGGGGCGTCCCGGCCGACCGTGACCGGCGTGGCCGGCGCCGGGTTGTCGATCTCGGGGATGAGCCTGTCGATCAGCGGCGCGGACCTGCGCGCCACGGCCGGCAAGCTGACCCTCACAGCAGTGCAGGGGCTGACTGTCGGGGCGGGGGCGATCCTGCAGACGCCCGGATACGGCAAGGCCTTCGGCGACGCGACCGATCCCTATTCGGTTTCCGCGCCTGGCGGATCGCTGACCCTCGTCTCCACCCAAGGCGACGTCGTGCTGGGCTCGGGATCCACCGTCTCGGTGGGCGGCGGCTCCGGCGCTGGCGGACTGCTGTCGGTCAAGGCGAGCAAGGGGGCCGCGACGTTCGCCGGAACCATCGACGCTACGACGCCCGACGGCGGCGCGCGCTTCGACCTCGACACGGGGGGCGCCTTCGATCTCTCCAACTTCGTCCGCGCGACGAAGGGCGGGTTCGACGGCGGCCTGACGGCCAAGACCGGAACGGGCGACCTGGTCCTCGCCGAGGGGCTGGGCCTGAAGGCGCGCAACGTCGCGCTGGTGGCGGATGGCGGCGCGGTGATCGTGGCCGGGTCGATCGATGCTTCGGGAGTAAACGGGGGCGAGATCGGACTGTTCGGCGCGTCCGGGGTCACGCTCGGCTCCAAGGCGGTGCTGGATGCGCGCGCCCTGGGCTACGCGGATACGTCGACGCGGGTGGCCGAGGGCGGGACGGTGCGGCTCGGCACGGCCGGCAGCGGGGCGATCAGCGTCGCCGCGGGGGCCCGCGTCGAGCTCGGCGCCCGCAGGACGGCGCCCCGGCTCGTGGCGACGGTCGAGAACGGCGTCACCAACTATCGCCAGGTGGAGGCCGACCGGGGCGGCGAGCTGGTGCTGCGCGCGCCGGTGCTCGACGTGGCGGGAAGCCAGACGGTGAATGTCGACTTCAGCGGCGCGGTCTATGGCGCGGACAGCGTGGTGCTGGAGGGCTATCGCGCCTTCGATCTGGCCGCTGTGGCCCGCGACGATCGGTTCACCGGCGTGTCGATTTCGGGCGCTGTGGCCACCCTCGACGTGAGGTCGACGGCGGCTGGCCGCGTCAACTTCCTGGCCGATCGCGCCAACGGAACCTTGGCCGACTTCATCCAGGCCTTCGACCTCTCCGGCGCCTACGGCCGCCTTGGCGGTCTGGCGAGGCAAGCCAATTTCCACGCCCGACCCGGCGTCGAGCTGAACCACGCCGGTTCGATCGTGCTGGCGTCGAACTGGAACTTCGGGGCCGGTACGGTGGACGTGGCCGGCGCGACGGCGGCGGGGTTGATGGCCGCTCATCCGGGCATCTCCGGGGCGGTCTATGTGCTGCCGGGCTCTGAGGGCCGTATCCTCGCCGACTACACGACCATGACCTACCGCGTCGGCGGCAAGGCCAGCGGCGAGGCCGGCGTGCTGACCCTGCGGGCCGGCGGCGATGTCGACATCAAGGGCAGCGTCACGGACGGCTTCTTCACCTTCGCCGACCAGAGCGATCCGGCGTTCCTGAACCGCGCCGTGGGCGGCGGGGTGCGGACCTACAACGGCTACCTCGCCTCGACCTGCCCGGGCGGGTGCGCGGTTGGCGATTTCACGACCGGCGCGGCGCCGACCACGACGCTCACCGTCACCTTCCCGGCGCAGGCCAGCCTGCCCAACGTCGAGGTGGCGACCGGCAATCCGGCCCCCTACAACGCCGCCGCCAACAGCGCCGCCGCGCTCGGAAGCGGAGCGAGCGGCGCGGGCGACGCCATCGGCAGCGCCGAACTTTTCCCGCTGATCGACACGCCCGCTGGCCAACAGGCCGTGCAGTCCTGGTCCTATCAGGTCACCGCCGGCGCCAGCGTATCGGACGCGGGCGCGTTCAGCGTGGATCCAACCCGGATCCAGGTCGGATCCGCCGCCGGCATCACCGTGGCCGGGCAGAACAGCTACAGCTACGGGGGCGCGGCGCCGGTCACGAGCTTCTCGAACACGCTGCTGCTGGGCGTCGCCAACGGCGGACAGGTCTCGGCCGACCAGTGGGTGCAGGCGCAACTGGCTCAGAACCGCTCGCTGACCGCCCAGTCCTACACGCGCCTGATGTTCAGCGCCGCGCCTGTCGCCGTCCGCACGGCTCTGGCCCAGCGGGCGGCTGCCTTCTTCGCCGCCCATCCGGGGGCCTACACGCTGACCGGCCCGGCCAACGCGCCGACCGGCGTGTCGACCAGCCTCGAACTGGCCGGCGCCTTCCTCGCCTCGGTGGCCAACGACTGGGCTGGCCTCAAGGCCGCCTATACGCCGCCGCGCCCGACCACGCCCTCCCTGACCACCGTCGTCACCGCCCCGGTCATTCGAACGGGCACGGGCTCGATCGGTCTGGCCGCCGCCGGTGACATCGACCTGCGCAACGGCGCGACACCGATCTACCGCAACCCGACGACCGGCGCCCTGGCCACGGCCTCGACCGGCTATCAGGTCGGCGGCGTCGCGGTCTATACGGCCGGCCATCGCGTCGTTCCGAGCGCCTTCGACGCCCTCGATCCGGTCACCGGCGCGGCGCTGACGCTCGACCCCGGCGCCTACAGCCAGCCGCTCGTGATCAACGGCGGCGTCGTGCGCGGCGTCGCACGCAGCCAGCCCGTCTATGCCTCCGGCGGCGGCGACGTGTCCCTGACGGCCGGCGGCGACATCCTAGGTCGACGCGACACCTATGCCGGCGCGGTGTCGAACGCACTCAACGGCGGCGGCGCCCTGACCTTCATGGGCTCGATCCGCCAGCCCTGGCGGATGGGGCAGGTGGGGATGGCCACCGACATCCGGATCAACCCGCAACTGTTCACCGAGGGGCTCGGTACGCTGGGCGGCGGCGACATCCGCGTTTCGGCGGGCGGCGACCTTTCGGACCTGTCGATGGTGGCCGACACGACGCTGACCACGGCCGACGTTCGAGCCGCCAACGGCGCCTTGCGGCCCGGGCGGGCGCTGCTGACCTTCGGCGGCGGCGACATCGGCGTCGACGTCGTCGGCGACATGCTGGGCGGGCGCATCGACATGGGATCGGGCGCGGCCCGCGTCCGGGTCGGGGGAGACCTGGGGGCGGCCGGCCTCACCCAGACCGGAGTCACGGCCCTGCAGGCGACGGAACTGGCGGCCAACACCCTTCGGCTGCGCCTGACCGATGCGACCATCGATCTTTCGGTCGGTGGGGATGCGACCATCCAGAGCATTTCGGCCCTCGGCGTGCGGCGGAACGCGACCCTGACGGGCGGCGTCGCGATCGACACCAGCAACGCCAATGCGCTGGGCTTCTACTCGGCCGAGGCGGGCGTCTCCATCCTGGCCAACGGCGCGGGGACGATCAGCAACAGCGGCCCCGAAGCCGCCAGCTTCGGCGGGGGCAACAATCCCGGCAGGACCGTCAACAGCGAGGCCATCTATCCCGGCTCGCTGAGGGCCGTGGCCCTTTCGGGAGACCTCTCGTTCGGGGCCAAGAACCAGGCGGCGGTGCTGCTCTATCCCACCGCGAGGGGAACCCTGATCCTCGCGGCCGGCGGCGACATCTCGCCGGTGAACATCGCCATGCTCGATGAGGACCCGGGCCTCGTTCCCGGCGTCTTCTCCAGCTTCGGCGTCGAGGCCGACACGGTCAACGCCGGCCGGCCCTTCGACTTCCCGTCGGTCTTGTCAAGCACGTCGCTGGCCCAGCGCCGCGCCCAGCACAATCCGCTGACGCCCCATCTCGGCGACCAGACGCCCAACCGCATCTACGCCGGCGGCGATATCCTCGACATGATCGTGGCGACCCCCAAGCAGACCCGGATCGGCGCGGGGCGCGACATCGTCAACATGATGTTCTTCGGCCAGAACCTCGACGCCCACGACGTCACGCGGATCGTCGCGGGGCGCGACATCACCGCCACGACCCTTCTTGCCGCCGCGCCGGTGCTGGTCGGCTCGAACCTGGTGTCGTCTCCCGCTCGGCCGACCTTGCAGGGCAACACCTTCGTGATCGGCGGGCCCGGCGTGCTGTCGCTCGAGGCCGGCCGAGACCTGGGACCGTTCCTCAACTCCGCGATCGACGGCTACGAGGGCCGCCCCGTGGCCGGCCTGCCCGACAGCCTCGTCTTTGGCGGCGGCGTGATGTCGGTCGGCAATGAGTGGAACCCGTGGCTGACAGCGCAGGGCGCGGACCTGTGGATCCAGTTCGGGGTCGCCAAGGGCGCCAATTTCGACGCCGTGCGCGAGACCTACGTCAATCCCGCCAACCTGCAGACCGCGCCGGACTATCTGTTCGTCCAGACCGAGGACGAGCACGGCGTCTTCGTCGCCGACAAGTCCAAGCCGATCTACGGGCCCAAGCTGATCGAATGGATGCGCGCCAACGAGGCTTCGGCGCTGAGCGAAGCCTTCGGTTCCACGACGGTCACCTACGAACAGGCCTACCAGGCCTTCACGCGGCTGTCGGCGCTGCGCCAGCGGGGCTTCCTGCAGCAGGTATATTTCAACGAGCTGACCCAGACCTCCACCCCTGGGGCTTCGTTCCAGAAGTATTCGCGCGGCTACACGGCGGTGAACACGCTGTTCCCGGCCTCGCTCGGCTACACGGCCAACGATCTGACCGGCGGCTCCAACGGCGCCAACCGCCAGGTCTGGACCGGGGACCTCGACCTGCGCCTGGCCACGCTCCAGACGGCGCGCGGCGGCGACATCTCGATCCTGGGCCCGGGCGGGCGGGTGCTGGCCGGGTCCACCGTCAGCACCGCCCAGCAGGCCGCGCGCCGCAACTTCACCGGGCGTGACCTGTTCACCGCGGCGTTGCCAGCCATCTCGGCCAACCGGTACATCTCGCAGATCAGCGCCATTCCGATCGGCTTCGAAGGGGTGCTCACCCTGCGCGGCGGCGCCATCTCCAGCTTCACCGACGGCGACTTCATCCTCAACCAGAGCCGCTTGTTCACCCAGCAGGGCGGCGACGTGGCGATGTGGTCGTCCAACGGCGATCTCAACGCCGGCCAGGGCCCCAAGACCTCGGCCAATTTCCCGCCGGCGATCGTCAAGGTCAGCGACAACGCCTATGTCGAGGTCGACCAGGCCAGCGCGGTCAGCGGGGCGGGCATCGCCGCCTTCCAGCCGGCGCTCGGCGTGGCCGCGCCCGACGTCTACCTGATCGCGCCGCGCGGCACGGTCGACGCCGGCGACGCCGGGGTGAGGGTGGCGGGCAACCTGTTCGTCGCGGCCCTGACCGTCGCCAACGCCGACAACTTCAAGGCCGGCGGTTCGGTGATCGGCGTGCCGACCGCGCCGGCCCCGCCGGTGGTCGGGACCGAGTCCGCGGCCGCCAACTCCGCCGCGACCCAGGCCGCCCAGCAGGCCGTCGGCGGACGCGACCGGACCGAACGCTCGATCATCACGGTCGAGGTGCTCGGCTTCGGCGACGAGCCTTGCGAGGATCCCAACGACCCCGTCTGCAAGCGCTGACCGGGAGGCGCGCGGATGTCTCGCGGCGTTCGTCTGGCAGCCTCCGCCTTGTCGCTGAGCGCGACCCTGCTGGCGGCCGCCTCGACCGCGAACGTCCCTCCGCCGGTCGGCGGGGCGGCGGCAAGCGTCGTCGCCGCTCCGCCGCGCACACAGGCCGAGGCGACGGCCCTGGCCGTTCGCGACAACGCCCCGCTGCCGGTGCTTTTCGGCGCCGCGACCCCAGATCCGGCCGCCCAGACCCGGCTTCTGGAGGGCCCGGTAGAGGAGGTGCTCTACGGCGCCCCGGACGCCGATCCGGCCCGCAGGGCGGCCGTCGCCAAGGCGCTGGCGCTCTTCGCCCATCGGCTGGACGTGACGCGTGACATCGCCTTGGGCGACAGGGTGCGGCTGCTGATCCGCCAGCGCTCGGGCGACGCCGTCGACCTCGACTACGCCGAACTCGACGGCGCCTCGGCGCGGGTTCGGCTCTATCGCGAGGTCGGCGAGGATCGCCGCTCGCCGGTCTATCTGGACGAAAGCGGCGTTCCCCTGGATCGCTTTCTGCTGCGTACGCCGCTGCGGATCGCCAGGATCACCTCAGCGTTCGGGCCGCGCCTGCATCCGCTGCTGGGGTATGGTCGCATGCATCGGGGCGTGGATTTCGGCGCCGCGCCCGGCACGCCGGTGCTGGCGGCGGGTGATGGGACGGTCGTGTCGGCCGGCTGGGCCGGAGGCTATGGCCGACGCATGGTCGTGCGCCACCCCGGCGGTGCGGAAACGCTGTACGCCCACCTGTCCGGCATGGCCTCCACCGCCGCCCTTGGCGCGGCGGTCTCCCAGGGGCAGGTGATCGGCTGGACCGGCGCCAGCGGCCAGGTCACGGGGCCGCATCTCCACTACGAGGTGCGGTTGCAGGGCGTCGCCGTCGATCCGGCCGGGGCCGGGCCGGCGGCTCCGGCGGCGGACCCGGAGCGGCGGCTGGCCTTCGACGTCCGCAAGCAGGAGCTCGCCCGGCTTCTGGCCGCGTGCGAGGCCGTCGATCGGCAGCCGTGCCTGCTGTCCTAGCGCCGGCTCACGGCTCCCGGCCGTAGCCCAGGCGCTCGATCCACGGCCGCAGGATCGGCTCGACCGGCGCCAGGTGAGGTCGATAGTTCCGGAAGCGGAAGCGCGAGCGGTCGTACAGCTTCTCGGTGACCTGGGCGTAGCTGGCGGTCCGGGCGGGGCGGCGGTTCTCGTGGAAGGCCAGGCTGCTCGGATCGTAGGGCTCGCCGACGAAGTCGAACAGGCGGCGCACCTCGTGTTCCTGGTTGGCCACCATGTCCTCGTAGCGCACCGCCAGGTAGCGCATCGGCAGCACCGCGCGATAGTGCTCGACCAGGTCGGCCGTCAGGGCGAAGTGCCGGGCCGCGCTGTCCAGGCTCGAGGCGCAGTGGAAGCCGTGGCTCAGACCGTTGGAGAACACCGACAGCACGACGTCCATCGGATGGCGCACCAGATGGATGATCGGCGAGCGCGGGAAGAGCAGGTGGATGAGGCCCAGGTGGGTCTCGTTCAGCGGCATCTTGTCGGTGAACCAGCGCGCGCCGGGCCGGATCGCGCCCAGGCGCGCGGCCTCGTTCAGATAGTGGTCGCGCAGGGTGTCGATCATGCCCGCCCGATCGCCGCTCCACAGCTCGCTGAGCGCCTGCGGATACGCGCCCTGGCTGCCCAGCAGGCCGCCCAGGCGCTCTGCGAGCTGGGTGACGACCGGCAGCTCGTCGCCGGCCGAGATGGCGGCATGGGTGGCCAGCGTCTGCTCGACGAGCGTCGTCCCCGACCTGGGAAAGCCGACCACGAAGATGGGCTGGGGGCTGTCGGGACGCACGGCCGCGCGTGGCATCAGGGGCGTGCGGCCCGCCGTGAAGAACGCCTTCAGGGCGGCCGCCTGGCGAGCGGCGGTGTCCGCGGCGTAGGCTTGGCCGGTAACCTCGCCCGTACGCTGCTTGAAGGCGGCGAAGGCTGCGAAGGCCTCGTCGTGGCGGCCGAGCGCGTCGAGGTTCTGGCCGCGCTCCTTGTGCGCCAGCGCCTCGAAGGGGCGATGATCGGCGCCGGTCGGAATTCGCTCCAGAACGGCCAGGGCCCCGGCGAAGTCCTTGCGCCGGCGCAGTACGGCGGCCCGGCCCACGGCTATGCGCCCGTCGTCCGGGGCGGTTGCGGCGGCGCGCGCCAGCAGGGCGTCGGCGGCGTCCAGTTGAGCCGCGGCTTCCTCCATGTCGGCCCAGGCGATCAGGACCTCGCCAGGCTCGGCGCCGGCCGCATCGAGCGCCTGGGCGTAGAGTTCGCGGGCTTCCTCGAAGCGTCCCTGTCCACGAACGGCGCCGGCCAGGGCGCCCAGCGTTTCCAGATCCGCCGGAGCGCCCAGTTCGAGGGCGCGTCGCAGATGGCGCTCGGCGTTCACCGGCTGGCTGAGGCCGCCGAAGACCAAGCCCATGGTCGCCTGGGCCGGATGGGCGTCCGGCGCCAGGCGCAGCAGCACCCGGGCATGGGGCAGGGCCTCGTGCATGGCGCCCTTGGCGTGAAAGAACAGGGCGGCGTTGGCCCTCGTCATGGCGTCGTCGGGATGCAGGGTCGCCATCCGCCGGACCAAGGCCTCGGCGGCGTTGATCCGGCCGTCGTCCTTGCAGACGTTGTAGAGGCCGCCCAGGGCGTCGCGATGCCCCGGCGCCAGCCGCAGCGCGGCGTGGGCGAAATATTCGGCGAGGGTCAGTTCCCCGTCGCCATAGGCCTGGGCCATCTGGGCCAGGAGCGCGCCGAACTCGGAATCCATCGAGGTTCGGGCCGCCGTCGCCAGATCGAGCGAGCAGCAGAGGCGGCTCTCCAGGCCGGAGCCGCAATCGCATGTCGACGGCGAGCGGGCGGCGCCGACTTGCGGGCGATCGGCTTCCAGCAGGGACATGGCGGAACTTCCAGTGACCTATGAGGGCGTCGCCGTTCGTGAAGAGCGATCGACCGGGCGGCAATGAGCCTAAGCACAGTGGCGGGATCGCGCAGCGACCCTCAGTGCTCGCGTCCCGTGCGCCAGAAGGTCTGCGACAGCGGCTCGACGAGATAGGCCAGGGCCGTTCGCTTGCGCAGCGGGATCAGCACCTCGACCGGAAGTCCGGCCTGAAGGCCCGAACGTCCGCCGCGCACCTTGCTGATCTTGTCCAGTTCCTGCGGTGGGGCGGCGACTTCGGCCCGGAAGAACGAGGCCCCGGTCTTTTCGTCGGTGAAGCTGTCGGCCGACAGCTCGGTCAGGGCGCCGTTCAGCAGCGGCAGGTCGCGTTCGTGCAGCGAGGTGAAGCGGATCTGGGTCTTCTGCCCGGGCCTCAGGTCGTCGGCGTCGTTGGGCGAAATCCGCGCCTGGATGACCAGGCGCCGATCCTGCGGCACGATCTCCATCAGGGTCTGGCCGGGCGCCGCCACCCCGCCCACGGTGAAGAGGCTCAGCCCCACCACCTTGCCGCTGGAGGTGGCCCTGACCGTGGCCCGCGCCAGCTGTTCGCGCGCGGCCAGCACCTTGGGCTGCAGGTCGTCGAGCCGGACCTGGACGTCGCGCAGCTGGCCGGAGACCTCCTCCATCATCTCGCGCTCCAGCGACAGGGCCTGCAGGCGGGTCTCGCCGACGGCCTCGCCCGATCGCGCGATCTGGGCGCGATAGTTGCCGTCCTCGCCGGTCAGGGCGGCGGCGCTGCGTTGCAGGGCCAGGACCCGGGTCTTGGGCGCGTAGCCCTTGACCGCCAGTTCCTGGACGCCCCGCAGTTCCTCCTCGATCAGCCTCTGCTGCTCGCGATTGGCCTCCAGCTGGCGCTCGGCGCCCCTGGTCTGCTGGTCCAGTTGCAGCACCCGCTGGTCGAGCACGCCACGCCGGGTCCGCAACGAACCTCGGCGGGCTTCGAACTGCTGGCGTTGCAGGCGCAGGGCGTCTTCGGCCAAGGGCTTGTCCTCGGGCGCCAGGGCGGCGAACTCGGACGGTGCGGCAATGCCGGCCAGGTGATCGCGCTCGGCGATCAGGCGCGCGCGCTGGGCCAGCAGGGTCAGGACCTCGCCGGTCATGCCCCGCTCGCTCGCGCGCAGTTCCGAGGCGGACAGCTCAACCAGCACCTGGCCCTTGACCACCTGCTGGCCTTCGATCACCCGGATCGCGGTGACGACCCCGCCCTCGCGGGTCTGCACCGCCTGGCGATTGCCGGCGACCGCGATCACCCCTTGGGCATAGGCGCCGGCGTCCAGCGGCGCCAGCGCCGCCCAGCCCAGAAAGCCGACGAAGAACAGGCAGGCCACGCTGGCCCCGGCGCGGATGGCCCAGGCCGGATCGTCCGACAGCCGCGGCGGAGCCTGCTTGGTGTCCTGGCCGGTAGGGGCGCCCGAGGCCGGCGCCGGAGGCTGGAGCGGAGAGCGGGTCATGGCGCAGCCTGCAGGGCGGGCGTAGCGGCGGCGGACTTGCCGGCGGCCGCGCCGTTCGCCTGGACGGCGCTCTTGGCCGGGGGCGACATTCGGGCGACGACGTCGGCCCGCGGGCCGAGCATCTCGAGCTGGCCGTCGCGCAGCACCAGCAGGCGGTCGGCGATGTTGAGGATGCCGGTCCGGTGCGCGACGACCAGGATCGCCGCGTTGCGGGCCTTGGCGGCCAGGAGGGCGCGGTTCAGGGCCGCCTCGCCGTCGGCGTCGAGGGCCGAGTTCGGTTCGTCCAGCACCAGTAGCGAAGGCTCGCCGTAGAGCGCCCGCGCCAGAGCCACGCGCTGGGCCTGGCCCGCCGACAGCCCGCGCCCGCTCGCCGCCAGCACGGTGTCGTAGCCCTTGGGCAGCCGCAGGATCAGATCGTGCACGCCCGCCGCCTGGGCCGCGTCCACGACCTGGGCGTCGACGATGGCCGGGTCGGCCCCGCTCCACAGGGCGAAGCGCGAGATGTTGTCCCTGATCGATCCCGCCAGAAGGCCGGACTCCTGGGGTACGTATCCGATATGTCGGCCGAGGCGATCACCGTCCCAATCGGCCAGGCTGGCCCCGTCCAGGCGCACGGCGCCGGCGTCGGGTGGGATCGCCGCGGCCGCCACCCGCGCCAAGGTGGTCTTGCCCGCCCCGCTGGGGCCGATGACGCCGAGAATTTCGCCCGGCGCGAGGCGCAGGGAAAGGCCCCGCAGCAGGATCCGCCCCTCGTCCGGCGCACGTACGGCCACCTGCTCAAGGGTCAGGATCCCCGCCGGCGGCGGCAACTGCGTGCCAGACGCTTCCGGTTCGGACGAGGGCTCAAACAGCTTGATCAGGTTGTTCAGGGCGCCGCGCGCCTGGCCGACCAGGCTCCAGGAGCCGACCAGTTGCTCGATCGGCTGCAGGGCGCGGCTCATCAGCACCGAGGCCGCGATGATCGCTCCGGCCGAGATCTGTCTCTCGACCGCCAGCCACGCGCCCAGCCCCAGGGCCGCCGATTGCAGGAAAACGCGGACGAACTTGGTCAGCGCGGCATAGCCGCCGCCGACGAACTGGGCCCTCGCCGAAAGGTCCAGGCCTTGACGGCGGTCGGCCAGCTGCCGCTCGCGCAGGGCGCCGCGCATGCCTAGAGACCGCACGACCTCGCCGTTGGCGGCGGCGGCTTCCTGCGAGGCGTAGGCCTTGGCCTGGGCGCCGAAGGCCTCCCGCGTGCGGGCGCGGGTGGCCCGCTCGTTCAGCGCCGCCAGGCTGATCAGCAGTCCGGCTCCGACGATCGTCATCGCGCCCAGCGCGGGGTGGATCAGGAAGGCCGCCAGCACATAGACCGGCGTCCAGGGGACGTCGAACAGGGCCAGCGCGGCCGGACCGGACAAGGTCTGGCGAACGAGGTCGAAGTCGCGCATGCCCTGCTGCGAGGCGCCCGGGATGGAGGCGCTCATCAGCCTTTGCAGCACGCCGCCGGCCATCAGCCGATCGAGGCGCAGGCTGGCCAGGACCAGCAGTCTCGACCGGACCGCGTCCAGGATCGCCAGCACGGCGAGGGCGAAGGCGACGACCAAGGTCAGGTAGAGCAGGGTCAGCCGGCCCTCGGTCGGCACAACCCGATCGTACACCTGCATCATGTAGATGGTGGGCGCCAGGAAGAGGATGTTGATCAGGGCGCTGAACACGGCGGCGGCCAGCAGGTGAGGGCGGCAGGCCCTCAGGGCGGCGGCCAGCGGCGCGGGTAGAAGAAGCGCCATCGGATGCGTCCTCGAAAACGCGCGGACCCGCGTATGCGGGGCCGGCAGGAGGGGTAAGTGGCGGATCGGAAGCGCCCGGCCGCCGCCCTGGGACGGCGGCCGGGGTCGGATCAGCCCGCTTCGACCAGGCGCAGGCGGGGTGCTAAAGGGCTTGCCTGATTGAGCGCCTGGTCGGGCGCGACCCAACGGGGAGAAACCATCGCCACCGCGATCTCGACCATGGTCTGAGCCTGTAGCGACGGCAGTTCGGCGGCGCCGTCGGTCCAGCGCCACGCCTGGCGCCGGCCGTCGGCCTCGAGGACCTCGAAGGCATGGAAACCGCGGCTCAGGGCTTCGGACGCCAGGTCGACCGCCGCGCCGCCGATGCGCAGTTCACTCAACGCCACGCCCAGCAGGCGGCGGTCCTGATGCTCGGGAGCGGCAAGCGCGGGGATGGCGGCGGGGCTGCGCAGCACCAGCCGGCGGGCCGGCTGAGCCAGGAACCAGAAGCGGTCGTGGTCGGAGAACACCGGAGCCAGCGACACGCCGTCGGCTTCGAGACTGACCTGGGCGTCGCGGGTGAACGTCCAGCCCAGGGCCAGGGCTCGGCTCCTCAGCTCGGCGCGCAGCGCATCGATTTTCGGGCCGTCGCGCAGCACCGGCGCACAGGCCTTGTCCCAGTCCTGGGGGTCCAGGCGGCCATACAGGGCCAGGTGGCCCGGCGCGTTGCCGAAGACCTGGCGGTTGCCGTCGTCGAGATAGCTCTCGCAGGGCAGGCCTTCGGCCAGCAGGATGTCGTGGGCGTCGAGTTCGACGTGGAAGTAGCGCACCAGCTCGACCGCTTCCTGGACGATGGTGGCGCCGTTGACCAGCAGGCCTACCGGGGTCAGCGCGCCATCGACATAGACCGAGTGGCCCGGCGAAAGGCGCAGGTCGTCCGAGGGCAGGCCTTCGCCGAAGGCTCCGGCTCGCACCAGGATCGGCTGGACCTCGGCCGGGCGCGGGTGGCGGTCACAGCGCACCTGGCGGCTGCCGATCCAGATCGCCGGGCGAACGCCGCCACCGGCGGTGACCATCTCGTCGCCCTCGACCAGGTGCTCGACCGCCACCGGGCCCCGCGTGGTCATGAGGCGAACGCCTTCGACGAAGCACACCGGCGCGACATAGGCGCTGGCGTCGTTGTCGAAGCTGAGGGGATAGGTCGGGTTGGGGGTGTTGCTGAGGATGGTGATCGGGTCCGACAGCGTGCCGTCCGGATTCTGGATCAAGAACGGGTTCAGGGAGAGTACGAGCCCGTTCTCCGTGGCGCCGAAGATATAGTATTGCGTCCCGCCGAAGTTGATCGTGCCAAATCTCGGGAAGTAATAGATGTAGGCGTAGTGGGCGGGACTATAGGCGCTGAAGCCCGCCGTGTAGGAGCTGTTGACGGCCGTTACTGTCTCGCCCGACGCGTTGGAACTGGTCAGCGTGCTGCCGTCGGAGATGGTGAGGGTGCCGGCCGCGGCGTTGGCCGAGGTCGGCGCGCTGAAGTTGAGGCGGCTCCCCACCGCGAAGGTGACGCCGACGAGGCTTTCCAGGACGCCGGGGTTGAAGGCGGGCATCGCGCTCTCCTGTGATCTTGTCTTGTCTTGTCTTGTCTTGTCTTGTCTTGTCTTGTCTTGGCTCGGCGCCGGTTCGGGGCGCGATCGACGGGTTGGCGCGACGGTAGGCGGGCGACCTGGGCGTGTCGCTGTGGCTAAACACATCTGGCGCAGCAAAAAGGGGCCTCGGCTTGCGCCGAGACCCCCCCAGTTGCGGTATTGCCTGAAAAGATTAGGCGCCGACCTTGCTGCCGCAGGTCGAGTTGGTCACGCCGCTGGTGCCGGTCAGGCCGGTGCCGGCCGTCGCGATGCCCAGGTTCAGCGGGGCGGTCGGGTAGGTGCCCGCGGTGGTCGGCGTCAGGAAGGTGTTCTTGATCGCGGCTTGCCAGGCGGGCGGCAGGCCGGCCAGGCCGGCGTTGGCCAGGATGTTGGGGCTGCTGGTGTCGACGATCGCGTCGTCGAACCAGTAGTTCAGGTAGCCAACCGGGCTGCCGGTCGGGGCGGTGCGGATCACGTCGACGTTGCCGGCGGCGTAGCAGGTGTAGCCGATCCAGTTCACCGTGGCGACGATCGGATAGGCTTGGGCCGGGGTCGGGTTGGCGAGGTTGCCGACGCGGGTCCAGTCGGCCGGGTTGGAGCGGACGCCCCAGGCGGTCACGGTCGGATCATAGTCGCCCGAAGCGCCCGTGACGGTTTCCGGCGGACGGTTGGCGCCGAACGCGGTGGTCGCGTTGGCGGCGGTCGGGGCGCGATAGGCGCCGGCGCCGTTCTGCAGGTCGGCCGTGAACAGCGCGTAGGGCAGGCTGTTGTTGGACGAGTTCGGCAGGGTGTAGTCGGCGCCCAGATAGCCCAGGCGGCCTTGGGTCAGGCTGGTGCTGGCGGCCGGCGTGGCGGTGAAGCCCAGATAGGTGGCCGAGCCGTTGGTGCCGCTGGCGACGGTGAACTTGCCCGAGATCGGCGCACCGCCGACCGCGTTGCCGATGAGGGCGGGCGGCAGGGTGGAGGTGCCGGCGGCGGCGGTGAAGGCGTTGCCGGCCAGCGAGCCGCAGGCGGCCGCGAGGTGGCGGGTGGTCACTTGGGTCGTGCCCGAGCTGTCCGAACGGCCGACCAGTTCGATCGGAACGCTGAACGCCGCCGCATCGGCCGGATCCTTCAGCGAGACGCCGCCGTTGTCGGCGGTGATGGCCGCGTCGTTCCAGTCGGTGATCTGGCCGTTCAGGATCTTGCAGTAGGTGGCTTGGCTGAGGCGCAGGCCGCCGTTGGCGCGAGCGAAGGCCGCGTTGACGGCGAAGCGGTAGGAGGTGACGGCGCCGCTGGCGTCGGCGACCTTCTTGTAGACCGGATCATAGGCCAGGGCGACCGGAGCCACGGCGACCGGGAACTGGACCAGCTTGCCGTAGAGCGGCTCGGGGATCGGGTACTGGTTGGCGCCCGACGGGCTGGCCGTCAGGGTCACGCCCTGGATCACGCCGCCGCTGTTGTAGGTCGTGACGTCGGCGTTCGACAGCGCGGTTTCCGACAGGCCGTACTGGACCGACGGATAGTTCTGCGTGCCGGCGGCCGGGTCGACGTCGCCGTAGCGCAGGGGATCGTGGCTGTAGACGGCGGCGATGCCGGTGCCCGAACCGGTCGAGATGTATTCGACGGTGTTGCTGGTCGACAGGGCGGTCGGGCAGCCGGCGAAGGGCTGGATGTAGGGGGTGTAGGGCGCGCTGGTGTTGATCGGCGTCGGCGGCGTGCCGCGAGCGTAGAGCGGACGGTCGACGCCGTAGCAGTCGGCGACCTGGCGGTGATAGGGGGCGACCAGCGACGAGCCGCCGCCGTTGATCTGGGCCTGGGCCACGCCGCCGAAGGCCGCGATGGCGGCCAGGGTGCTGACGCCCATCATGGCGTGCAGTTTGATAGACATGGGTGCGATCCTTTGTCTGTCTGAAATGAGCCCGCAGGCTCGCGATGTCTCGCTCCGCCACTCGCGCGGCGAAGAGTAGACTTTCAACTTTGATTAGTTGGTAGATTTGGTCTGTGGGCTTCCACTATCCGTTAGTCGATGTAACTCGCGGTGGTTGTGGTCGCTGTCTATTTCTATATTCGGCTGTAATTTTGAGTCAATTACTTGGGGTGGATTTGTTCAAGAATACATTATGTAAATAGTGTGACTGGTTTTCTGAATATAGTTATTGCGTCGATATGTTGAGATCGAAAGCTAGCTCGGGTTGGCGTTTTCTACTGTGATGTTATGAGGCCCAGGGAGATTGCGCGCGCGACGGCGGCGGTCTTGTTGGGCGTGGCCAGCTTGGCTCCCGCCCGAGACAGGTGGAACTGTACGCCGCGCCGGCTGAGCCGCAGCTCGGTCGCCGTCTCCATCTCGGTCAGGCCTTGGGCGGCCAGGCGCAGCACGTGGATCTCCCGCGCATTGAGCCCGCCTTCGGCGGAGCCGGGCGGCGGCAGGGTCGTCCGCGCCGCCGCGTGCAGGCGCACGGCCGCCAGAAGAGCCTGGGCGTCGCGGATCTCGCGGTCGGCCGAGGACGGCTCCAATGGTGCGGGACCGAAGAAATTCACGAAGGCGGGACCCGCGGTCGAGTCCTGGATCGGGGCGATCACGCCTCCCCTGACGCCCCAGGCCTCGAAGGCTCTCGCCAGCGGTCTTGCGCTGGGCGCGGCAAGGTCGGCCAGGCTCCAGCAGAAGGGCGTGAAGGCCTCCGCGGCCCGCGCCGCCAGCAGGTCGAAGGCGAGATAGCCGCGTTTGCGATAGAGCGTTTCGTCAAGGCCGCCGCTGGACACCAGCATGCCCGGCGCCTCGGTCGAGACGCTGTCGTCCCGCGAACCTTCCGGGTTCTGGCCTGCGCGCGTGAGCCGATAGCCCAGATGCATGTAGGCCGCGTTGGCGAAGCCGCAGGCGCCGGCCGCTTCGGCCAGGGACGCGCGAAAGGCCGCCTGCGGATCGAGCGGCGTCTCGGTCGCCGCCGGGGCGCGAGCGGGGATCAACGGACGCCTCCCTGGTCGCGTCTGGTCGGCTGAACGGGCGTGTCCCCACTGGCCATGGCGTCGAGCTCTCCTCGGCGGCCCGGATCCGGTCGCCGCTTCCCCCTGAAGACAGGTGGGAAGGCGTGGGAACGACACGGAAGTTCGTGAACCTTTCATGTAGGTCGATCGCGTGATCGGGGGCGGTCTTCGCGGCGTATCGGCAAGACGCGAGCAAGTAAGGCCGCAAGTGTTCCTGGGGCGTCCTTGGCCGGAAGTTGACGCAAAAATTTAACAAAACGCCGTGTCGCCGGGCGGCCGTCGTCTTTGTCTTAGAACTCGAGGAACGCGCGAGGGGGGAATGCGCCAGACCTTTGCGTCGTCGTCCATTGTCGTCCGTGCACGAACCAGCTCCGCTGGCGACGCGCGGGGGGTTGGTCGGCGGCGCGGCGGAATCTGGTCATCGTCCATCCTCCGGAAGCGCGCCTGTTCGTTCGGGTGGTAGAAACGATGGCGTACGAAGAAGTCCAAGGTCCGGCGCCGCCCCCAGGCCATGCCGGAACGTCGTCGACGTCACTGTTCAATACCGCATCTTCGGCCAAGGAGCTGGTTCGTCGGGCCGAGTACGGCGTCGCCGCCGCCCTGCCGCGCCGGCTGGTCGACGAGGTGCTGGCCGAAGCGTTGGGCGTCTCGACCGAGGTCCTGCGCACGGCGTTCGCGAGGGTGCACGGCGAGTCGATCTATCGGGCGCTCCTGAAGCTGCGCGTCGAGCTGGTCGACCTGACGCTGGCATCCGATCCGGCGCTCAGCCCTCGGGCTGTCGCCCAAGTATGCGGCTTTGGCTATTTCGGGCGCTTCCACCAGATCTATCGCCGCAACACCGGCCGTTCTCCCGAGGCGGGCTCGACCCGCGACGTGGCCGATGGCGCGGCGCTCCAGCGCGCGCGCGCGGCCGTCGCCGTCGCGGTCGGCCGACTGTTCGAGGGCGTCGAGCCGCTCGTGGTGGCGCCGGCCGAGCCCAGGTCGGTCGACGGGGCGTCGGCGTGCCGGCCGTGAGCGGCTCGGGAGGCGAGGCTGGACGCGGTGAGCGGCGGGAGGTCCTTTTCCTGCAAGGGCCGCCTGGAAGCTTCTTCCATGATCTGGCCCGGGGGCTGCGGGCGCGGGGACATGGCGTTCATCGCGTCAACTTCAACGGCGGCGATCGGCTGGACTGGCGGGGAGGGGCGGTCGACTACCGTGGCGGCCCTGGCGGCTGGCCGGGGTTTCTCGCCCGGCTCCTGATCGCTCGCGGCGTGACCGACGTGGTGCTGTTCGGCGACTGCCGACCGATCCATCGCACCGCGCGGGCGGTGGCGGGCGGGATGGGGCTGGCGATCCACGTCTTCGAGGAAGGCTACATCCGTCCCGACTGGGTCACTCTCGAGCGGGGCGGCGTCAATGGCTTCTCGGCGCTGCCGGCCGATCCGCAATGGTATCTTCAGGCCGTACGCCACCTGGATCCTTGCCCGGTCAGGCCGGCCCTGCCGTCGGCGATCGGCCGCCGCGGAAGGGCCGGCGTCGCCTATTATCTGGCGGCGTTTCTCGCGGCTCCCGCCTATCCTGGCTATCGCACGCACCGGCCATGGCTGTCGGTGCTGGAGGCGCTGGGCTGGACGCGCCGGGCGCTCGTTCGCCGCTTGGCCGGGCGACGGGACCCGGTTCCGGGGCGGTCCTACTTCCTTCTGCCGCTGCAACTGGACTCCGACTATCAGCTGCGCACGCATTCCGATTTCGAGGGCATGCAGCCGGCCCTGGCCCAGGTCATCGTGTCGTTCGCCCGCCACGCGCCGCCGGACGCCCAACTCGCGGTAAAGCGTCACCCCCTCGACAACGGACTATGCGACTGGCGCCGGCGCACCCTGGACTTCGCCCGCGCCCTGGGCGTGGAGGGGCGGGTCCTCTTCCTGGAGGGCGGCGACATCGACGCCCTGGTCGGCGGGGCGCGCGGCGTGGTGACGGTCAACAGCACGACCGGCGCCCTGGCCCTGGCGGCCGGCGTCTCCGTCGCCACGCTGGGCCGCGCGGTCTACGACATTCCCGGCCTGACGCATCAGGGCTCGCTGGACGCCTTCTGGCGCACGACGGAGCGGCCCGACGTACGGCTGTACGAGGCCTTTCGCCGCGTGCTGGCCGCCCGGTGTCTGCTTTGGGGCGGGTTCTACGCCAGCGAAACCCGCACGTTGCTGGTCGAGAGCGCCGCCGACCGCATTCTCGGCGGCGTCCATGTGGCGGCGGCGGGCGCGGATCTGCCCGTCGAGCCTTGCATGATGGCCGCGGAATGATCGGCGCGGCTCCATCGGCGAGCGCGTTCGCCACGATCGATGCTCCCGCCCGGTCATCGGCGCCGGCCGAGGTGGTCATGGACGTCTCGGGCCTGCTGTCGCGTTGGCGGCAGGCCACGCCGACCGGGATCGACCGTGTCGAGATGGCCTATGCCCAGGCCCTGATCCGGCGCGACCCCGATCGCCTGGCGTTCGGCGGGCTTCGTCCCGGCGGGGGCTATGCCCGGTTTCCGACCGTCGTCGTTCGCGACTACCTGGAGGCCACCCAGGAGATGTGGGCCCTGGGCGAGGGCGGCGACGGGGCGCGGCGGGGCCGTCTGGCGTTCCTGGCGATGCTCGACATTCGTCCCGTGCCCGGCGGGGCCGCGCGGCGGCCGCGCGCCTACCTGCACCTGTCGCCCCGCGGTCTGGAGCGGTTGCGCGCCTACGAAGGCCTGCTCAAGCGCGAGCACGCGCGGATGGTGACCTTCGTCCACGATCTGATCCCTCTGGAGCATCCCGAGTTCGTGCGCGAAGGCGGGGCCGCGCGGTTCCGGCGCAAGCTGGAAACTCTCGCCAGGCTCGCCGACGGCGTGCTGGTCAACTCGCGGGCGACGGCTGCGGCGACCAGGGCGCACCTGGCCCAGCTCGGCCGTGAAATCCCGCTCAGGGTCGCTCCGCTGGGCGTGCCGCCGTCCGCCGCCGCGGGGCGGCATGGCCGGGGCGACAGACCCTATTTCGTCGTCCTGGGCACGATCGAGCCCCGCAAGAACCATCTGCTGCTGCTCAACATCTGGCGGCGCTGGGTCGAGCTGGAGGGGGCGCAAGCCGTACCCGACCTCGTCGTCGTGGGCCGGCGCGGCTGGGAGAACGAGAACATCCTCGATCTGCTCGACCGCAGCCCCGCCCTGCGCCGGGTCGTCGACGAGCGCGCCGGGCTGGGCGACGTGGCGACGCGTTCGCTGGTGGCCGGCGCGCGGGCCGTCCTCTGCCCGTCGTTCGCCGAGGGCTACGGCCTGGCCGTGGCCGAGGCGCTGCGACTGGGGACGCCGGTCATCGCCAGCGACATCGCCGCGCACCGCGAGGTCGGCGGCGCGGCGGCCGACTATCTCGATCCCCTGGACGGCCTGGCGTGGGTGCGGGCCGTGCGCGACTACGCCGAACCGGATTCCGCCCGCCGGCGCGCCCAGCAGGCGCGCCTTGCCGATTGGAAGGGCGCCGGATGGGCCGAGCACTTCCAGATCGCCTTTCAGCTGATCGAGGACGTCGCCCGATGAGCGCCGCTTCGACGATCCTCCGCGAGGTTGCCTCATGTCTCTAGCCGTCCTCAAGCTGGATCGCGCGCCCGCCGCAGAAGAGGGGGTGGGTTTCCGCGCCGCCGTGCTGGGTGAGCGAGAACCCCAGGGGCTGGACCAGCGATTGCGCAAGCTGGCCCAGGGGCACGGCTTCTACAGCGGCCTCTATCTGCACCTGGGCCACGCGCCGGTGGGTGGAGACCAGGATCACTTTGCGCCGTCGCGCCTGATCGCCTCGTCGCCGATCGCGCTGCGGCAGTATGGTGCGGCCCTGGCCGGCGGCAGCGTCGCGCGCCGGGCCGCCACGGCCCATCGGCCGTTCGCCTGGACCAGTGTCGAGGAGCACCTGCCTGGCTTGAGCGGTCGCCATGTCGGTTTGTCGGTGCCGGTCCAGGATCACGCCGCGGGACCCGGCCTCGTGGCCCTGATCGGCCAGGATCTCGACCTGGCTCGGGGGCTGGCCTCCAGCGCCGCCGGCGCGCTGATGCTGGCGGCCGCCGACCTGCATCAGGCGGCCCTGGCCGGCATGCGCCCGGCCGCGACGGCGGACGGGGCCCTGACCGTTCGGGAGATCGAGTGCCTGAGGCTGGCGGCGGTCGGGCGGACTGTGGCCGACAGCGCGAGCATCCTGGGCATCACCGGCCGCACGGTCGAGTTCCACCTGAAGAACGTCACCGAGAAGCTTCGGGCCGCCAACAAGATCCACGCCGTCGCCATCGCCGTTAGCCACGGCCTGGTCTGCCTGCGCGCCTGATCTAGGAGTTCGCCGTCGCCCCGAGCGGGGCGACGGCGAGCCGGCCTTAGTGGAAGTCGCCCGAGACGACGAACTGGAAGTTGTCGAGCACGAACTGCGAGCCGTTGACGTCGTCGAACGGGCTGTAGTCGCCGGTCGTGGAGACGCGGTCGATGACGAGGGTGTCGATGAGGCCCCAGTCGGCGTCGATGATCGTCGGCACGCCATAGGCGATGGTGGCCGTGATCGTGCCGACCTCGAAGCCGTCGAGGTAGCCCTTGAAGGTCACGACCTGCTGGGCGTCGGCGGCCGAAGCGATCTGGACCTTGTCGAAGATGAAGTCCGAGCCGTCGGCGCGGGTGATGACCAGCGGATCGGCGGCGAAGGGGTTGTAGGCGCCGATCTGGCCGTCGATCGCCGTCGCGTAGCCCGAGACGGGGAAGTCGTCCTTGTTCACGGCGTTCAGTTCCACGCCGGGCAGGTTGAAGTTGAAGCCGTGATAGCCGTCGAGGATGACCGGTTCCGACGAGGGGTCGATGTCCTCGAACGTCAGGATCACCGCTTCGGTCGGCTTGGGCACGAAGCGGACGTCGTCGGCGCTCAGGTGGGCGGCGCTGTCGGTGTTGATCAGCACGTAGCCGCTGGCCGAGGGATTGGCCGCGTCGTTGACCTTGTAGAGCTGGTTCGTCGCGCCGCCGACCGTGCCGACGAAGTCGAGGGTCGAGCCGGCCGAGAAGCCGTGCAGCACCAGGACGTCTTGCTCGACGCCGGCGTCGCTGTTGCCCGCGCCCTTGAAGCCCAGGATCACGTCGGGCAGCAGCGCCGAACCGGTCAGGTCGCCGGCATGGAACACGAAGGTGTCGTTGCCCGCGCCGCCGTCGACGATATCGAGGCCCGAGCCGCCGCGGATCACGTCAGCGCCGTCCTGGCCCAGGATGATGTCGGCGCCGCCCCGGCCGTCCAGATGGTCGTCGCCGGCGCCGCCCTGGATCAGGTTGAAACCGGCCGAGCCGATGACGGTGTCGTTGCCCGCTTGAGCATTGTAGATAATCGACGGCGTCAGGGTAGTTCCCAGAATTACCTGATCGTCGCCGGCAGTGCCGTTCCCATAGCTCATGGCGTATTTCCTGAAATAGCCGCAAGCCCCTTAGCCCGGATTCAAGTACATTAAACGATCTGATCTCATAAGGGCGGGAAGTGAGAAATTTTCTTCACAAAACCATAGTGATTTCTTTTTGACGTCCGCCGGGTTTGTCAGGCGGCTAGGGTGGATCGACATTCATCGACGGCCGTGCCCGCAATCCGTTCTTCCCCGCGAAGGCGGGGCCCCAAGCGGAGGTTGCGGATTGCTCGCGGCCGCGCCGTCTCCTGAAATGCAGCTTGGATCCCCGCCTTCGCGGGGAAACCCGGTGAGAAGCGACCCAAACTACTGAATGTCGATCAGCCCTAGGGCGCGTGCGCCAGGTGCGGCGTCACGTCGAGCAGCCAGGTCAGCCAGGCGCCGGCGGCGAGGAACGTCCCGAAGGGCAGGGGCTGGGTCATGGACAGCCGGCGTCGTCGGCGCAGGCCCAGGAAGAGCGCGGTCCCCAGGCCCAGGGCGCACGCCCATAGCAGCACGGTCGGCAGGCCCTCCCATCCGACCCAGGCGCCGATCGCTCCCAACAGGAACGGATCGCCGCCTCCCAGGCCTTCGCGATGGCGCAGCCTCTTGTAGGCCCAGGCGACGAGGGCCAGGGCGCCGTAGCCGACGGCGGCGCCGATCAGCGGCTCCAGTGGCGCGGCGATCCCCAGGCAAACGACGACCAGCCAGCCGGCGAGGCCCAGCGGCAGGGTGAGGACGTCGGGAAGCCAGAGGTTCTCGGCGTCGACGATGGCTATGGCCAGCAGGCACCATCCAAAGAAGGCGGTGGCCAGGATCATCGCGCCGGTCTGGGTGAATGCGCCGCCGATGGCGATCAGCAGGCATCCCGCCTCGATCAGTGGGTAGCGGCGCGGAATGGGCGCGCGGCAGGTGCGGCATCGCCCTCTCAGGGCCAGGAAGCTGATCAGCGGCAGCAGATCCGGAAAGGCCAGCCTGCGCTGGCAGCCGTCGCACGCCGAGCGGGCGGCGACCCACGGCAGTCCGGCCGGCAGTCGCAGGGTGAGCAGGCCGATGAAGCTTCCGACGCAGGGGGCGGCCATCAGGGCGGCGACGGTCCAGGGCAGGCTGGTCGGCAAGGCTCGATCCTCGTGCGGAGAGCCAGCCTGCGGACTTTTCGTGACAGCCGTGGCGCCGCGGCGCGGTCCCGGCGGGTGCGAAGCGTAACGGGCGCGCCGATTCCTTACGCGGCCTCGCGCAGTCGGCCCTCGCAGGTCTTCGGCCTGCGCAGCCGCCGGCTCGTCTGTCGCGAGCTGGGCGTCGGATATTTGGAGGAGGAAATGGTGGATGCTGCAGGGATTGAACCTGCGACCCCCTCGGTGTGAACGAGGTGCTCTCCCGCTGAGCTAAGCATCCGCCGTGTGGGCTAGGCCTTCCGAAGAAGTCCCCGCCGCGAGAGGAAGGGGGCTATAGACCGCTCTTTTCCGCGCCGCAAGAGGCCAAAAGCGAGATTGCGGCCTCCGGGACCTCGGAAAAGCGATCTATCAACAGATCTCCGCCCAGCGTCTCGACCGGGGCCTCGGTGTAGCCGAACGAGACCAGCAGGGCCGGCACGTTCGCGGCCTTGGCGGCCAGGACGTCGTTGATGCTGTCCCCCACCATGACGGCGCGGGCCGGGTCGCCGCCGACCGCGGCGATGGCCGCCAGCACGTGGCGCGGGTCGGGCTTGGGGGCGGGGGCGTCGTCGGCGCCGACCACGGCGTCGAAGAATCGGGTCAGGTCCACCGCGTCCAGCAAGGCGACCGAAAGGTGGGTCAGCTTGTTGGTGCAGACCACCAGGCGCGCCCCGGCCGCCTTCAACTCGGTCAGCACCTCCACCACGCCCTCGAACGGCGCGCTCTCGTGGGCGATGTGGCCCAGATAGATGGCGATGAAGCGCTCGACGAGCCTGGGGGCGCGGTCGGCGTCCAGCGGCGCCCCGGCGGCGGCGAAGCCGCGCTCCAGCAGAGCCTTCGCGCCGCGTCCGACCATCTTGCGCACGTCGTCGAAGGGCAGGGCGGGCAGGCCCTCCTCGGCGAGGATGGTGTTCAGCGCGCCCACCAGGTCGGGCGCGGTGTCGACCAGGGTGCCGTCGAGGTCGAAGGCGATCGTCGTATCTTTGAGGGCGTGCGAAAGAGACATGCTCTGGCCTTTCGGCTAAAGGCGCGGCTAATGCAACTTTGGTTCGCTTCGGAGTCGCGTCGCCCATGACCGAGACCGCCCCTTCCCGTGACGGCAGCCGTCCGCGCGCGGCCGTGATCCTGGCCGCGGGCCAGGGCACGCGCATGAAGTCGCCGACGCCCAAGGTGCTGCACAAGGTCGGCGGACGCGCCATGCTCGACCACGCCATCGACGCCGCCCAGGCCCTGGGCTGCTCGCGGATCGTCGTGGTGGTCGGCGCCCACAGCCCGCAGGTCGGAGAGCATGTCCGCAAGCGCCTGGGCCCCGACGCCGCCGTCGTGCAGGACCCGCCGCTGGGCACCGGCCACGCCGTGCTGGCCGCTCGGGAGGCCCTGGCCGACTTCGACGGCGACGTCGTCGTCACCTATGCCGACTGCCCCCTGCTGACCGCGCCGGTGATCGCCCCGCTGTTCGACCTGCGCGCCGTCGGCGCCGACGTTGCGGTGCTGGGTTTCGAGGCCGCCGATCCCGGCGCCTACGGCCGCCTGGTGCTGGCCCCCGGGCACGTGCTGCTGCGCATCGTCGAGGCCAAGGAGGCCGAGCCGGCCGTCCTGGCGCTGAAGCATTGCAATTCCGGCGTCCTGGCCGCCGACCGCGCGCAGCTGTTCGACCTGCTGGCCGCCGTCGGCAACGACAACGCCAAGGGCGAGTACTATCTGACCGACATCGTCGGCATCGCCCACGACCGCAAGCTGGCCACCCGCGCGACCTTCGCGCCGGAAGCCGCCGTGCAGGGCGTCAATTCCCAGGCCGAGCTGGCCGCCGCCGAGGCCGTCTGGCAGGCCGGCCGCCGCGCCGCCCTGATGACCGAGGGCGTGACCATGCCCGCCCCCGAGACCGTCCACCTGTCGTGGGACACGACGATCGCCGCCGGCGTCACGGTCGAACAGTTCGTGGTGTTCGGCGCTGGCGTCAGCGTCGCCTCGGGCGCGGTGATCAAGGCCTTCAGCCATCTGGAAGGCGCATCGGTCGGGGAGGGGGCGCTGATCGGCCCCTACGCCCGCCTGCGTCCGGGCGCCGAGATCGGCCCCGAGGCCCACATCGGCAACTTCGTCGAGGTCAAGAAGGTCAAGGTCGGCGCCGGCGCCAAGGCCAACCACCTGACCTATCTGGGCGACGGCAGCGTCGGGCCGAAGGCCAACATCGGCGCCGGCACGATCTTCTGCAACTACGACGGCTTCGAGAAGTTCGAGACCCATGTCGGCGCGGGCGCCTTTATCGGCTCGAATTCGGCCCTGGTGGCGCCGGTGCGCGTCGGCGATGGCGCGATGACCGGCTCGGGCTCGGTGATCACGGGCGACGTGCCCGCCGGAGACCTGGCGCTCAGCCGCGCGCCGCAGACCAACAAGACCGGGTGGGCGGCCAGGTTCCGCGCCCTGAAACAGGCCAAGAAGGACAAGAAGGCATGAGCGCCGACGCGCAGAAGAAGGCTTCGGGCGAAGCCGCCGCCCTGCTGGTGGAGCCGGGCATGGTCGTGGGCCTGGGCACCGGCTCGACCGCCGCCTGGTTCGTGAAGGCCCTGGCCGCCCGCAAGCTCGACGTTCGCGGCGTGCCGACCTCGGAGGCGACCGCCAGCCTGGCCCGCGAGCTCGGCATTCAACTGGCGACGCTGGACGACGTCATGTCGATCGACCTCACCGTCGACGGCGCCGACGAGATCGGCCCCGGCCTGTCCCTGATCAAGGGCGGCGGCGCGGCCCTGCTGCGCGAGAAGCTGGTCTGGGAGGCCTCCAAGCGCTGCATCGTCATCGCCGACGCGGCCAAGCATGTGAAGGTCCTGGGCAAGTTCCCGCTGCCGATCGAGGTGGTGCGCTTCGGCCACCCTCACACCGGGCGTCGTCTGGCCGATATCGCCGCTGAGTTCGACCTGCCGCCGCCGCGCCTGCGCATGGCCGACCGCGGCGTCGTCGCCACTGACGGCGGCAACGTGATCTACGACATGGCTTCGGGCGCGATCCCCGATCCGGCGGCCCTGGCCCAGGCCCTGAAGACCGTCACCGGCGTCGTCGACCACGGCCTGTTCCTCGACCTGGCCGACGACGCCCTGGTGGGAACCGACGAGGGGGTGGTCAAGCTTCTGCCTTGATCCCATATCCCGATCCCGACGCTGTAAATTCGCTTTGATCCGGAGCCGATGATGGCTGAGTACGACTTCGACCTCTTCGTCATCGGCGCCGGTTCGGGCGGCGTGCGCGCCGCGCGGCTGGCGGCCCTGTCGGGCGCCAAGGTGGCGGTGGCCGAGGAATATCGGGTCGGCGGCACCTGCGTGGTGCGCGGCTGCGTGCCCAAGAAGTTCATGGTCTACGCCAGCGAGGTCTCCAGCCAGCTGAAGACCGCCAAGGGCTACGGCTGGACGATCGGCGAGGCCGGCTTCGACTGGAAGACCTTCCTGCACGACAAGGACGTCGAGATCGCACGCCTGTCGGGCATCTACGTCACCAACCTGCGCAAGGCCGGCGCCCACCTGCTGCACGGCAAGGCCCGGATCCTCGATCCCCACACCGTCGAGGTGCTGCCCAAGGAAGGTTCCGAAGGGGACGCCGGCCGCTACACGGCCCGCCGCATCCTGGTGGCCACCGGCGGTCGTCCGGTGCGTCCGCAGTTCGAGGGCGCCGAGTACGGCATCACCTCGGACGAGGCCTTCCACCTGCCGACCCTGCCCAAGCGGGTGCTGGTGGTCGGCGGCGGCTACATCGCCGTCGAGTTCGCCGGCATCTATGCCGGGCTCGGCGTCGAGACCACGCTCTGCTACCGCGGCTCCAACATCCTGCGCGGCTTCGACGACGACGTCCGCGCCCATCTCGCCGACGAGATGGAAAAGCGCGGGATCAAGGTCGTGCTCGGCTGCTCGCACCAGTCGATCGAGAAGACCGAGGCGGGCCTCGTCAGCACGTTCAACAACGGCCTGACCTTCGAGAGCGACGTCGTGTTGTTCGCCACCGGCCGCGACCCCTACGTCGAGGGCCTGGGCCTGGAGAGCGCCGGGGTGAAGCTGAAGGACGACGGCGCGATCGCCGTCGACGCCTATTCCAAGACCAATGTCGACAGCATCTGGGCCGTCGGCGACGTCACCGACCGCATCAACCTGACGCCCGTGGCGATCCGCGAGGGCGCGGCCTTCGCCCAGACCGAGTTCTACGGCAACCCGACCACCTTCGATCACGACCTCGTCGCTTCGGCGGTGTTCTCGCAGCCGCCGATCGGCGCGGTGGGCATGAGCGAGGCCGAGGCCCGCCACGCCTTCGGCAAGGTCGACATCTATCGCGCCGTCTTCCGGCCGATGAAGCTCACCTTCTACGGCGGCCAGGAGCGCTGCCTGATGAAGCTGGTCGTGCGCCAGGACAACGAGCAGATCGTCGGCGTCCATGTCGTCGGTCCGGACTCGCCGGAGATCATCCAGATGGCGGCCATCGCCGTGAAGATGGGCGTGACCAAGCCGCAGTGGGATTCCACCTGCGCCGTCCACCCCACGCTGGCCGAGGAACTGGTCACGATGCGCGAGAAGTACGTGCCGGCCGAGGTGGGCGGCGTATGAGCGCGACCCCCGTCGTTCCGGAGAAGGGCACGCCCTGGCTTGGCGGGGTGATGGTCTTCGTCTTCGCGCTCACCCCGCTGCTGGGCTACGCCGCGCAACTGGGCTTCGCGCCTCTGATGGCTCTGGCTGGGCTGCTGGTGCTGCCGGTGATGGGCAAGCCTCGCGCGCCCGCCGCGCCGGCCCTGATGCTGCTGCTGTTGGCGATCTGGGCAGCCTACAGCATGACCTGGAGCCCCGCCGCGCCGCCGCCCGGGTCGCTCAAGGACTACGGCGACGTCGAGAAGGTCACGGCGGTGAAGCTGTTCCTGCAGCTGGCGCTCTACGGCGCCGCCGTCGCCGCGGCCCTGCGCTTGTCGGCCCGCGCGGCCGACCGCGCGGCCACGGTCATGGGCTTTGGCCTTCTGGCCCTGGCCGTGGTGGTGGGCGTCGACGCCCTCAGCGGCGCGTCGATCTTCCAGAAACTGCGGGTGCTGACCGGTGATCCGGTTCGCCCCGACATCGCCAAGGTCAAGATATCCATCGGCTGCTACGTGATGGCGGTGCTGTTCTGGCCCGCCGCCGCGGCCTTGGCGCGCCGGGGCAAGCAGGCGGCCGTCGTGCTGCTGCTGGCCGGCGTGGTGACGACCTCGGTGCTGTCCAGCGCCGACTCCTGCCTGGTCGCCCTGGCGGCGGGCGGCGCGGTCTGGCTGCTGGTCAAGGGTACGGGCAAGCTGGGCGGTCGCCTGCTGACGCTGGTCGTGGCCGTTCCGTTCGTCGTCGCGCCGATCGCGGTGCTGTGGGCGATCCAGACCGGCTTCTGGGGCTGGCTGCACGGCCTGGTGCCGCCGTCATGGGATGCGCGCCTGAATATCTGGGCCTTCGCCGCCGACCACGTTCAGGACCACCCGTTCCGCGGCTGGGGGCTGGACGCCAGCCGCACCTTCGGCGACGCGATCCCGCTGCACACCCATAACGCCCAGCTTCAGCTGTGGCTCGAACTCGGGGCCGTTGGCGCGGCCCTGGCCGGCGCCTTCTTCTGCTGGCTCGCCCACGGCGTCACCCGCACCGCCGAGACCGATCGGGGAACGGCGGCCATGAGCGGCGCGGCCCTGACCAGCTACCTGGTCATCGGTGCGCTGAGCTTCGGGGTCTGGCAGGAATGGTGGATCGCCGTCGGCGCCCTGGCCATCGTCGCCTGCGTCGCGGTCCGTAGATCGAGCGGCGAATACAGCGACGAATGGGTTGAACTTTCCCCGGCCGACTAAAATATAGCTGTTCTCCGCACGATTTTTGCTTTTACCCGGAGGGTGCGCTATGAGCGCTCCCTTTCAGAACCTTCGAGAAGATCATGACCGCCCGGTGGACCCCCGCGACCTGGAGAGCCAAACCCGCCAAGCACGTGCCGACGGACTATCCGGACGCGGGCGCTGTCGAGCGTGTTGAGCAGACTCTTCGCCAGATGCCGCCGCTGGTCTTCGCCGGCGAGGCGCGCCGCCTGAAGAGCCTGCTGGGCGACGTGGCCGAAGGTCGGGCCTTCCTGCTGCAAGGCGGCGATTGCGCCGAGAGCTTCAAGGAATTCCACGCCGACAACATCCGCGACACCTTCCGCCTGATCCTGCAGATGGCGGTGGTGCTGACCTTCGCCGGCGGCAAGCCGGTGGTGAAGGTGGGTCGCATCGCCGGCCAGTTCGCCAAGCCGCGCTCCGAGCCGATCGAGACCATCGGCGAGACGACCCTGCCGTCCTATCGCGGCGACATCATCAACGGCATGGACTTCAATGAGGCCGAGCGGGTTCCCGACCCGGACCGCCTGCTGAAGGCCTACGGCCAGTCGGCCGCGACCCTGAACCTGCTGCGCGCCTTCGCCAGCGGCGGCTATGCCGACCTCTACAACATCCACCGCTGGACCCTGGGTTTCGTTGGCGACAGCCCGCAGGGCGCGCGCTACCGCGAACTGTCGGAGAAGATCAGCGAAGCCCTGACCTTCATGTCGGCCGTCGGCGTCACGCCCGACACCCAGCCCGACCTGAAGCGCGTGGAGTTCTTCACCAGCCACGAGGCCCTGCTGCTGGGCTTCGAGGAAGCCATGACCCGCGTCGATAGCACCTCGGGCGACTGGTACGACACCAGCGCCCACCTGCTGTGGATCGGCGAGCGCACCCGCCAGCTGGACGGCGCCCACATCGAGTTCATGCGCGGCGTGAAGAACCCGATCGGCCTCAAGTGCGGCCCGACCATGGAAGGCGACGACCTCCTGCGCCTGATCGACGTGCTGAACCCGAACAACGAACCGGGTCGCCTGACGCTGTACGGCCGCTTCGGCTCGGACAAGATCGCCGACCGCCTGCCGCGCCTGATGAAGGCCACGAAGGCCGACGGTCGCGCCGTGGTCTGGGCCACCGACCCGATGCACGGCAACACGCTGAAGGCCTCGACCGGCTACAAGACCCGTCCGTTCGACCGCATCCTTTCCGAAGTGAAGACTTTCGTGGAGGTGGCTCATTCGGAAGGCGTGCATCCGGGCGGCGTGCACCTGGAAATGACCGGGCAGAACGTCACCGAATGCCTGGGCGGCGCCCGGGCGGTGTCCGAGACGGATCTGGCCGATCGCTACCACACCCACTGCGACCCGCGCCTGAACGGCGAGCAGGCCCTGGAGCTGGCGTTCCTGGTGGCCGAGAAGCTGAAGGCGGCCCGCGACGACCAGCGTAAGGTCGCCAACGGCTGACCTTAAGGTCAACCTCGGATTCGAGACGAAAGGGGCCTCGTGGATCAGTTCCACGGGGCCCTTTCAATAGTGCCCTTACGGCATGCGAAAAGATTTGTCGCAATTGCGAGGTTGCTTTTCGCAGATGCACACTCAAGACCTTCCAACGACTTGACCGCTAGCCCGGCGCTCTCCAATGGTTGTTTGAAGGGAGTGAATTTATGCGTCTGCAGGCCAAGTTGAAGCGCGAGTGGCGGTTCCTGAAGGGGCTGACCCGCACCCTAAAGCGTGTGAAGTCGATCGCGCCCGACAGCGACAACCTGATCTGCGACGATCTGGAGGCGGCGGTCGACAAGTGGCGCAACAACCCCGCCATCACGTTCGAAGGCAAGACGATCACCTATGCCGAGCTGGACGCGATCGCGAACCGCTACGCGCACTGGGCCAAGGGGCAGGGGATCACCCGCGGCCAGACCGTGGCCCTCTTCATGCCCAACCGGATCGAGTACCTGGCCATCTGGTACGGCCTTTCGAAGGTCGGCGTCGCCACGGCTCTGATAAATAACCAACTGACGGGCGCCGCGCTGGCGCACTGCCTCAACATCTCCCAGGCGCTGCACTGCATCGTCGACACCGAGACCTCGCCCTGTTTCGAGGACGTGAAGGAGCAGCTCGGTCGCCACATCCAGCAATGGGTGCTGGGTCCCGCCCACGGCGACCAGCGCGACCTGGTCAACGCCCTGAAGAGCTGCAGCCAGCTGCGCCCCGACCGCCTGACGGCCCGCGACGGCCTGGTGGCCAAGGACACCGCCCTCTACATCTTCACCAGCGGTACCACGGGCCTGCCCAAGGCCGCGCGCATCACCCACATGCGCGCCCAGCTCTACATGCGCGGCTTCGCCGGCTCGACCGACTCGCGCGCCAGCGACCGCATCTACGTGACGCTGCCGCTCTACCACGCCACCGGCGGTCTCTGCGCCATGGGCGCGGGCCTGCTGAACGGCGGCAGCATCGTGCTGCGCAAGAAGTTCTCGGCCACGCACTTCTGGAGCGACGTGGTCGCCGAGAACTGCACCATGTTCGTCTATATCGGCGAGCTGTGCCGTTATCTGGCCAACCAGCCCGAGAGCGAGCACGAGCGCGCCCACAAGATCCGCCTGATCTTCGGCAACGGCCTGCGTCCCGACGTCTGGGACGACATGCTCGACCGCTTCAAGGTCGGCGGCGTGCTGGAGTTCTACGGGGCCACCGAAGGCAACGTGTCGCTGTTCAACTTCGACGGCCGCCGCGGCGCCATCGGCCGCGTGCCGGGCTACCTGAAGAAGAAGTTCAACATCCGCATCGTCAAGTTCGACGTCGAGACCGAGACTCCCGTGCGCAGCGCCAACGGCTGCTGCATCGAGGTCAAGCCGGGCGAGATCGGCGAGTGCATCGGCCACATCGCCGGCGACGCGCGCTCCAACTTCACCGGCTACGCCGACAAGGCCGCCACCGAGAAGAAGGTGCTGCACGACGTCTTCGAGAAAGGCGACGCCTGGTTCCGCACCGGCGACCTGATGCGCCAGGACGGCGACGGCTACATCTACTTCGTCGACCGCATCGGCGACACCTTCCGCTGGAAGGGCGAGAACGTCGCCACCAGCGAGGTTTCCGAGCGCCTGGCCGGCTTCCCGGGCGTCAAGGAGATCAATGTCTACGGCGTGCCGGTGGGCGATCTGGACGGCAAGGCCGGCATGGCCTCGCTCGTCGTCGGCCCCGAGTTCGAGATCGACAACCTGGCCGAATATGTCGACCGCGAGATGCCCGCCTACGCCCGTCCGGTGTTCGTGCGCCTGCAGCCCGAGATCGAGACCACCGGCACCTTCAAGTACCGCAAGATCGACCTGGTGAAGGAGGGCTTCGACCCGGCCGTCATCAAGGATCCGCTGTACTTCCGCGAGCCCGGCAAGGGCTATGTGAAGATCACCAAGGCGGTCCACACCAAGATCCTGGCCGGCGGGTTCAAGCTCTGAGCCTGGCGGAGGCCTGGTCGCCCCTGGCGATCTTCGCCGCCCTGACGCCCAAGGACCCCGCGCGCCGCCCGGTGCGCGGGGTTTCCTATGGCGACCACCCGCGCCGGAAGCTCGACGTCTATGCGCCCCCTCGAGGAGCGACGGGCGGGGCGGGGGATCGGCCCGTGCTGGTGTTCTTCTACGGCGGAGCCTGGAACTCGGGTCGCCGCGCCGACTACGCCTGGGCCGCCCGGGCCCTGGCGGCCCAGGGCTTCCTTGTCGTCGTGCCCGACTACCGGCTTCATCCCGAGGTCCGCTATCCGGCCTTCCTGGAGGACGCGGCCCTGGCCGTGCGCTGGACGATCGAGCACGCCGAGCGCTGGGGCGGGGATCCGGCCCGGCTGTCGCTGGCGGGCCACTCGGCCGGGGCCTACATCGCCGCCATGCTGGCGCTGGACCCGTCCTGGCTGGCGGCCGCCGGCGCGGCGCCCGGCGCGGTGAAGGCCTTCGCCGGCCTTTCCGGGCCCTACGCCTTCCTGCCGCTGGATGGGCCGATCACCACCCGCACCTTCGGACACGTGGCGGACCTGCCGGCCACCCAGCCGACCAGCTTCGCCAGCGCCGACGCGCCCGCCGCCTTCCTGGCCGCCGGCGAGGGCGACCGCACCGTCCGCCCGCGCAACACCCGCAAGCTGGCCAAGGCCCTGCGCGAGGCCGGCGCGGTCGTCGAGGAGCAGGTCTATCCGGGCCTGGATCACGCCGCCCCGCTGCTGGCCCTGTCGCGACCCTTCCGCCGCAAGGCGCCGGTGCTGGCGCGGATGAGCGAGTTCCTGAAGGCCTGGGCGGGCTGAACCTGCGCGACGATCCACCGCGCCTTGCTGCGCTGCGATTGAACCTGGGGCCCATCCTGTCTATATGGCCGTGACTGAACGCGGGTCATGTGTGTGGCGACCTCGCGAAATCCCAGTGTTTCAACGAGATAAGAAGGGGCGTCGCCATGCTTCTGACCATGATGAAGGCCAAGCTGCACCGCGCTACGGTCACCCAGGCCGACCTCGACTACGAAGGCTCGATCGCCATCGACCGCGACCTGCTGGACGCCTCGGGCATCCTGCCCAACGAACAGGTCGACGTGCTCAACATCACCACCGGCGCGCGTTTCACCACCTACGCCATCGAGGCCCCGCGCGGCTCCAAGGTGATCGGCGTCAACGGCGCCGCCGCCCGCCTGGTGCAGAAGAACGACACCGTCATCGTCGTCACCTACTGCCAGATGCCGGCCGAGGAGGCGCGCAACTACGCCCCGACCGTCGTGCTGCTCGACGAAGGCAACGTCATCAAGCAGGCCGCCTGATGCGGTCGGCCGCCGCCCTGGCGCTCGTCCTGGCCGGCGCCCTGGCGCTGGCCGGCTGCGGCGGCTCCAAGCTGCCCAAGGGCGTCGACGAGGACGCCCTGACCCAGGCCGTGGGCCGGGCCATCGGCTCGCCCTCGACCTGCGTGCTGATCGCCCAGGCCGACGGCAAGGTGCTGTGGACCGGCGGCGGCTACATCTCCTGCGCCCGCAACCTGCCGACCTGCGAGGGCAAGACCTCCACGGCCCAGGACGTGCTGAAGGCCAACCTGGCCAGCGAGGCCAAGTTCATCAGCTGCGACAGCTCGGCTGCGAACCGCGTGGGCTGGGCCATGGGCCCGATGCCCGCCGGCGAGGGCCGACAGCCCTCCGGTCTGCGCTATCTCGCCGTCATGGAAGGCGAGCGGGCCCTGCCGGGCATCGAGATCCAGGACCGCGTCGAGCGCGCCTTCGTCCGCGCCGGCTTCTAAAAAAGGAAAACCTCGCTCCCGGTGGGGAGCGAGGCTTCCGGCTTCAACGCTGACGCCGCTCTTTACGGCTGCGCCTCGTAGGTGGCGCTGACCTCGACCCGCACCTTCAGCTCGCCGCCCGAGATCGCCGTGGAGTCGGCCATCTCGCGCTTGGCCATGGCGAACATCGGCGCGGGCTGCGGCGAGGGCGTGTAGCCGCCGGCCTCGTTCAGGCTGACCAGTCGAACCACCTTGTAGCCGGTGGCCCGGGCGTAGAGGTCGGACTTGGCCTTCAGGGCCGCCACGGCCTTGATGCGCGCCTCGTCCTCGGCCTTCTGCGGGTTCTGCAGGCCGAAGCTGATGCCGCTGACGGTGTTGGCGCCGGCCGAGGCGGCCGCGTCCACGGTCTGGCCCAGCTTGGAGAGATCGCGCGCCAGGATCGTCACTTGGTTGCTGGCCTGGTAGCCGGTCAGGCGCGGCGGCTTGTTCTCCTCGTAGACGTATTGCGGATTGACGTTGAGGTTCGAGGTCTGGATGTCGCGCTCGGCGACCCCGGCCTTCTTCAGCGCCGCGATCACCTTGTTCATCGCCGAACCGTTGGCCGACAGGGCCGCAGCGGCGCTGGCGCCTTCGGTCTGCACGCCCAGGGTGATGGTGGCCATGTCCGGAGCGATCGCGGTCTCGCCGGTGGCCGACAGGTTGAAGGTCGTGGCCCGGAAGGCCGCGTCGTTGCTCTGGGCGGCCGCCGGGACGGCCGACAGGGCCAGGACGGCGACGCCGGCGGCGACCAGGGCCGGAACGGTCGAGCGGGTGCGGATCATGGTTCTTGTTCTCCTGCGCGCGGGGACACGACAGTGCGTCGACCCGCGATTGGTTCCCCTGTCGCAAACTCAACCTGAACCGCACCTTTAAGCGGCGTGCAGCCCATGCTAATCGACCGTCCTCGCCCGCGCCGACTCTCGTCCCGCGCGGCATGGGGGCCTGTAGCTCAATGGTTAGAGCCGACCGCTCATAACGGTCTGGTTGGGGGTTCGAGTCCCTCCAGGCCTACCACGCCCCTCAGCTATTGCTGCCTAGGTATCTCCGCACTTCCTCCACCGACGCGCCGGCGTGTTCGCAGGCGGTGTGGAGCTGTTCCTCGCTGACGCCCAGGGTCTCGGTCCAGTAGCGGACGGAGCGGGGTTCCTGCAGGTCGATGGACCTGTCGGCGCCTTCGGCGGGCAGGGCGGGCGGAACGGATCGGACGTGGGGCATGGCGGCCTCCTTTGCGGAAGGAAGCCGCGAAGCGCCGCCGCGTTCCATGCGAGCGGCGCGTGCGGCCGCCGTCCCGCCTTGTCGGGGTAAGGCGAGGCGGCGGCCGGGCGGCCTCGGGGCTGGGGGAGGAGGGCCGCGCGGTTCGAGGGCGGTGCGGTGGAGCGCCCCTCGAACGATGCCGATCCTGCGCCTCTGACCCTCGATCGGCTTGGAGGATGGCGGCCGGATTTGTCGAAACCCGGCCCATCCACGTCGGATTGATCGCCGATGCGACCGTTCAACCGCCGCGACAGCCTGCGACAAAACGTCCTGTGACCGCCGGTGGGCGGCGAAGGGCGACCTACTTTCAATCATGTCAGTCGCTCGCGATATAACAACGTTCAAAAATCGACGTTTCCTTTGTGGCTCAACCAAAGCACGTCCCGAAAATTGACGTTTCTCCACTTCCGGGGGAGGTGGATTCGCCAACTCTCCACCTGGGAGAGCGCAGCTTCCGCGACCGGCTGTCGCAGTCAGTCCTAATGCTCGTTAATCACTCGGCAACAGCGAGGGTCGCAAGTCTTACGCGAGTGAGATCCTGTTCGAATTTCCAGAAGGGGCGGCCGGACATGAAGAAAATAGCGACTTCAGTTTTCGTCGTTGGAACGATGGCGTTCATGGCGATGTCTGGTTCGGCGTCTGCTGCGACGGCGTCGAGTTCTTTTCAAGTCAACCTGACCATTCAAGGCGAGTGCAAGGTGCAGTCGGCCTCGAATGTTGACTTCGGTTCGCGCGGCGTCATCGACGCCAACATCGACACCACCAGCACGATCGGCGTGCAGTGCACCAATTCCACGCCCTATACGGTCGCCCTGAGCGCCGGCGCGGGCACCGGGGCCACGGTGGGCGCGCGCAAGATGACCAGCGCCGCCAATGACACGGTCGGCTACGCCCTCTACCGCGACGCGAGCCGCACCCAGGTCTGGGGCGTGACCCAGAACGTCGACACCCAGGCCGGCACCGGCAACGGCGCCGTGCAGTCCTATACCGCCTACGGCCGTGTCTCGGCCCAGACGACGCCGGCCCAGGGCGCCTACAGCGACCTCGTGGCGGTGACGATCACCTACTGACATGCGCGCGGTCGTCCTCCTGGCCGGTCTGGCCCTGGCCGCGCTGAGCGGCGTGCAAGCGACGGCCGCGTCGCTGCGCGTCAGTCCGGTGAGCCTGGACCTGCCCGCGGGCCAGAACGCGACGACCCTGACGCTGCAGAACGACGACGCCGCGCCGCTGAACGTCCAGATCCGGGTGTTCCGCTGGACGCAATCGGGCGGTCGCGACGTCCTGACACCCGCCACCGGCGTGGTCGCCAGCCCGCCGATCGCCAGGGTCGAGCCGGGCGCCAGCCGCACGGTGCGCGTCGTGCGCCTCGACGGCCGTCCGCCGGAAGGCGAGGAATCCTATCGCCTGATCGTCGACGAGCTGCCGCCGCCGCTCAGCGAGGCTGGTCGGCAGGTGACCCTGCTCATGCGCCATTCCATCCCGCTGTTCTTCGGTTCCGGCCGCGAGCGCCCCCGCATCGAATGGCGGCTGCAGCCGTCCGAGGACGGCGGGGCGGCCCTGGTCGGCCGCAACACCGGCGCCCGCCGCGTGCGCTTGGCCAATCTGCGGATCGGCGACGCTTCCGGCGCGGTCCTTGCCGAACGCAAGGGCCTGGTGGGCTATGTTCTGCCTGGAGCGGAAGTCTCCTGGCCCGCGGGGGCCTTCAAGCCCGCCGCCGGAGTTCGGCTGATCGCCGACACCGACACCGGGCCGATCGATGCGCCGCTCAAGAGCGACTGAGGCGGTCGTCCTGGGCGCCGTCTTCACCGCCTTCGGGGCCTGCGCCCTGGCCCAGGACCTGCCGCTGCCCGATCTCAAGGCCGTCGTGGCCATGCGCGAAGACCTGCAACTCGAAGTCTGGATCAACGGCCGCAATACCGGTCTTGTCGCCGCCGTCGCGCGCGAGGCCGACGGCCGGCTGCGAATGCAGGCCGACGAGATGCGCGCGGTCGGCCTTGCGGCCTCCGGCGCGGATCTCGTCGACCTGGCGTCGGTCCGTGGGCTGTCGGCGACCTATGACGACCTTGGCCAGCGCCTGATGGTCGCCGCCGACATCGATCAGCTCGCGATCCAGCGCTTCGACCTGGCCGTGCGCCGCGAGGCGGCCGGCGCGGCGCGCCAGGACCTGGGCGCGGTGCTCAACTACATCGTCTCGGCCGACGCCGGGCAGGGCGACGGCGGAGACGGCCTGGGCGTCGACGCCCTGGGCCTGGCGCTCGACGGTCGCGTCTTCGGCCGGTTCGGGGTCGTGGCTACGAGTGTTTCGGCCAGCCATGTCGGCGAAGAGACCCGCATCGTGCGCCTCGACAGCACCTGGTCCTGGTACGATCCCAGGCGGATGCTGGGCCTGCGGGGCGGCGACTACATCAACGGCGGCTTTGCCTGGACGCGGCCGATCCGCATGGCCGGCTTCCAGATCCGCCGCGACTTCGCCACCCGTCCCGACATCGTCACCATGCCGTCGCCGCGCCTGGCCGCCACCGCCGCCGCGCCCTCGACGCTGGAGCTCTACGTCAACGACAGCCGCATCCTCAGCCGCCCGGTGGGCGCGGGGCCGATCCGCATCGACGGCCTGCCCGCGGCCCAGGGGTACAGCAACGTGCGCCTGGTGCTCGCCGACGCCGCCGGGCGGCAGGTGGCGGTGGACGCGCCGTTCTTCGCCACGCCGCTGCTGCTGCGCAAGGGACTGGCCGACTTCTCCGCCGAGGCGGGCTTCGCCCGTCGCGGTTTCGGGGTCGAGTCGGCCGACTACGCCGGTTCGGTCATCGGCTCGGCCAGCCTGCGCTACGGCGTGCTCGATTCCCTGACGCTGGAGGGCCATGTCGAGGCCGGCGCGGGTCTCGTGCAGGGCGGCGGCGGGGCGACCGTGCAGTTCGGCGGCCTGGGCGTGGTCTCGGCCTCGGCCGCGGCCAGCCACGTCGACGATCGCGGCGGCGCGCTGGCGGCCGTGGTCTTCGACAGCCGCTTCGCCGGCTTCTACGTCTCCGGCATGAGCATGCGGGCCTCGGCCGGTTACCGCGACCTGGCCTCGGTCACCTCGCGCCCGTCCTTCTATCGCAACTGGCGGATGGCCGGCGACGAGCCGCCGTGCGCCATCGACCAGGTCACCGTCTCGACCCCGCTTCGCCTGGCGCCGCTGATGGCCAGCGGCGACGCCCCGGTGGTCAGCGCCTCCTACAGCGCCCAGACGCCGGCCACGGGCCCCCGCCGCCAGGTCTGGAGCGGATCGCTGCGCCACACCCTGGCCGACCGCGTCACGGCCTATGCGACCGCCTACGCCAGCCGTGGAGAGCGGCGTGACGCCGGCGCGTTTCTCGGCATCTCCATCCCGCTCGGGGCCTCCGGCTCGGCGACGGCCGGCGTGCAGACCCAAGGCGGCGACACCGTCGCCTTCGCCGAGGCCAGCCGGGCCGAGACCCAGGTCGAGGGCAGCTATGGATGGCGTGGCCGGATCGAGCAGGGCGCGCGGCAGGGGGCGGAACTGCAGGGCGCCTATCGCGGCCGCAACGCCCGCGTCTCGGGCGCGGTGCAGTACGCCGACGGCGCCGCGCGCGGTCAGGTGCAGGTCGAGGGCGCGGTGGCCTGGCTAGGCGGGGTCAGCGCGGCGACCAACCGGCTGGAGGGCTCTTTCGCCTTGGTGGAGGTCGGCGCGCCCGATGTGCCGGTGCTCTACCAGAACCAGAAGGTCGGCCGCAGCGACCGCAACGGCCGTCTCCTGGTGCGCAATCTCGAGGCCTTCGAGGTCAACCGCCTGGCGATCGACAGCCAGGATCTTCCGCTGGAACTGGAGGCCGCCCAGACCGAGCGCACCGTCACGCCGATGGCGGGCGGCGGCGCCATCGTCCGCTTTGGCGTCGGCAAGAGCCCGCCGGCGGTGCTGCTGACCCTCTACCGCCCGGACGGCGGCTTCGTGCCGCCCGGCGCCGAGGTGATCCGCGCCGGCGTCGCCGAGCGGGCCATCGTCGGCTATGACGGCCAGACCTTCCTGACCGGCGTCACTCAGGACGCCGACCTGCGCGTCGTCGTCGAGGACGGCGCCGAGTGCGTCGCGCGACTGGTCCTGGGCTCGGTCGCCAGCGAGGGAGGCCGGCATGTCGTCGAAGCCGTCTGCCGCTAGCCTCCGACGCCTGCGCCTTGCGGCGCTGGCCGGACTGGTGCTGGTCGCCCTGGCCTGGCTCTGCGCGCCTTCGCCGGCGCAGGCCGCCGCCAGTTGCAACGCCTCGATCTCCAGCGTGAACCTCGGCTCGACCCTCAGTCCGCTGACGGCCGGGACGGTCGACGCCACGGCGACCCTCAACTTCAGCTGCACCGGCCTGACGCCGCTGCTGCCCGTCTCGCTGTGCCCCAATCTCGACGCCGGTTCAGGCGGCAGCAACGGGGCGGGCCAGCGCTACATGGTCGGACCCGGCGGCGCGACCGTGCCGTTCCAGATCTACCAGGACAGCGGCCGCAGCCAGCCCTGGGGCTCGTCGGTGCTGCTGGTGTTCGGCGCGGTGCCGACCATCAGCGCCAATCCCGGCACGGGCAGTTCGATCAACGTCAACCAGACCGTCTATCTGCGGCTGTCGACCTCGAGCACGACGCTGCCCGGCGCCTACGCCACCAGCTTCACGGGCCAGACCTTCTTCTGGGGCTTGAACCTGCTGTCCTGCGCGGGCGTCACGGTCGGCTCGACGCTGACGCCGGCCACCTTCACCTTCAGCGCCACCCTGATCGCCGACTGCACGATCACGACCGGCAACCTGAACTTCGGAAACGTCGGCGTGCTGGGCGTCGCCAAGGACGCCCAGACCGGCATGTCGGTGACCTGCACCAAGGACACGCCGTACGCCATCGGCCTGGACAACGGCCAGCAGGGAACCTCGGCCACCGCCCGCCGGATGAAGGCCGCCGGCCAGTACGTCACCTACGGCATCTACAAGGACGAGGCGCGCGGCTCGCCCTGGGGAACGGGAACGGGGCTGACGGCCGGCGGCAGCGGCACGGGCGGCGCCCAGCCGCTCACCCTCTACGGTCGCGTGCCGGCCCAGACGACGCCGTCGCCCGGAACCTATGGCGACCAGGTGATCGCCACGGTGACCTACTGATCCAGGTCCCAGGCGAAGGCCTCGCCCTCGAAGGCGTCGGCGCCCCGGCCGATGGCCGTTACGGCCGCGATCATCCGGCCGTCCCGCCCCAGCGCCGCGTCGGCCAGGGCGATCATCAGCGGGTTTGGCGTGGCCGAGGGCGACAGCGCCCGCAGCGCCCTGGCCAGCTCCGCCTCGTCGCGCTCGGGCGCCAGGCGGCAGGCCAGGATGAACGCCGCCGCCGTCGAGCGGCTGACCCCGGCGTAGCAGTGCAGCAGCAGCGGTCGCGCGCCGTCCCAGCCGCCGGCGAAGGCCAGCAGCGCGCCGACCATGGCCGCGTCGGGCGGTATGAGGCCCTCGCGCGGCTCGGCGATGTCGTGGAAGACCAGGTGCAGCCGCTCGACATCGGCGACGTCCGGCGCAAGGGCGGTCGGCGACAGCAGGCTGACCACGTGCGAGGGGGCGTGGGCCGTCAGATGCGCGTCCAGCCGGCTGAGCGGGCAGACGGCCAGGATCATGCCAGCAAGGCCGCCAGGCCCAGCAGGGCGCCCAGTTCGGCAAGCTGCTCGATCGCGCCCAGCACGTCGCCGACATAGCCGCCGATCAGCCGCCGGGCCAGCAGGGCCATGGCCGCGGCCAGGACGGCGGCCAGGCCGATCGCCGCCAGCGCGCCCAGCGGCGGGGCCAGCAGCAGGGGCCAGAGACCCAGCAGCGCGGCGACCAGCACCTCGGCCGGCTTCACGCCGTCGGGCGCGGGCTTGTACTTGGCGTCGGCGCGGTCGCTGACGTGGGGCAGGGCGGCCATGGTCGCCACGGCGGCGACGCGGCCGATCCCGTGGGCGGCCAGCAGGGCCAGCGCGGCGTTCATCGGGGTCAGGCTGGCCAGGGTCGCGGCCTTGGTCCCCAGCACCGCCAGCAGGGCCAGCACGCCGTAGGTCCCGACGCGGCTGTCCTTCATGATCTCCAGGCGGCGCTCGCGGGTCAGGCCGCCGCCGAGGCCGTCGGCGGTGTCGGCCAGGCCGTCCTCGTGGAAGCCGCCGGTCAGCAGCAGTCCGACGCCCAGGGCCAGCAGGGCCGGAACCCAGCCGCTCCAGACCTGTCCGGCCGCCAGCAGGACCAGCGCGCAGATCCCGCCGACCAGGAGGCCGACCAGCGGGAAGTAACGCGCCGAACGGGTGATCCAGTCGGGCTCGAAGCCGCGCAGGGGCGGGGTCGGCAGCCGGGTCAGGAACTGCACCGCGCAGAGCAGCAGTTGCAGCTGCCGGCCGATCATCCCAGCACGTCGGCCAGGTCGGCCACTTCCGTCAGCAGGTTTGCCGCCGCCGCCAGCAGCGGCGCGGCCAGCACCGATCCCGTGCCTTCGCCCAGGCGCAGGCCAAGGTCGAGCAGGGGCTCAACGCCCAGGGCCGCCAGCATGGCCGCGTGGCCCTTCTCGGCCGAGCCGTGGGCGAAGACGCAGTAGTCCAGGGCCTCCGGCGCCAGGCGCACGGCCGCCAGGGCCGCGGCGGTGGCGATGAAGCCGTCGACCAGCACCGGACGCCGCCGGGCGGCCGCGCCCAGCACCGCGCCGGCCATCATGGCGATCTCGCAGCCGCCGAATTCGGCCAGCACCGAGAACGGGTCCTCGGCGTCGCTGCGGGCGGCGGCGCGGGCGATGGCGGCGGCCTTGCGGGCCAGGCCCTCGGCGTCATGCCCCGTGCCTTGGCCCACGCACCCGTCCAGCGGCGCGGGCGCCAGGCGGTGCATGACCAGGGCCGCGGCCGAACTGTTGCCGATGCCCATCTCGCCGATGGCCAGCACGTCGGCCGTATCGAGAGCCCGGCCGGCGACCTCGACGCCGCGCGTCAGGGCCAGATGGGTCTCCTGCCGGGTCAGGGCCGCCTCGCGGGCGGCGTTGCGGGCGCCCAGGCGCACCTTGGCGTCGATCAGGTCCGGATGGGCCGCAAGCTCGGCCGCGACGCCGGCGTCCACCACCTTGACCGACACGCCGGTCGCCCTGGCGAAGGCGTTGACGCTGGACCGCCCCGACAGGAACAGCCCCACCATCGCCGCCGTCACGGCCGACGGATAGCTGGAGACGCCTTCTTCGGTCAGGCCGTGGTCGCCGGCGAACACCAGCAGCGCCGTGCGGTCGGCGCGGGGCGAGAGGCTGTCGGCGATCAGGCCCAGGCGCACGGCCAGGTCCTCGATCCGGCCGAGCGACCCCGGCGGCTTGGCCTTGCCGTCCAGCTTGGCCCGCAGCTTGGGCTCCAGCGCGCGGTCGACGGCGGCGATCGGCGGGGGCGCGAAGGTCATTGGGTCAGTCTCCAGCCGCCCAGGCACAGAAGGGTCACCAGCAGCCACAGCAGGGCGCAGGCGCGGCGATAGATCCGAAGGCCCCGGCGCAGGTCGGTCAGGTCGGGCGCGCGGCCGTCGCCGAAGCTCGGCCGATCGGTGGTCTCGCCGTCATAGCGAGCCGGACCGCCAAGCCTTACCCCCAAGGCTCCGGCCATGGCCGCCTCCGGCCAGCCGGCGTTTGGCGAGGCGTGCTTGCGCGCGTCGCGGCGCATGATCGCCCAGCCCCGCCAGCCCGCGCCCAGGCAGATCAGTAGGCCCGCCAGCCGCGCGGGCGCCCAGTTCATCACGTCGTCGGTCCTGGCCGCCGCCCAGCCGAACGCCCGCCAGCGCGGCTCCATGTGGCCGATCTGGCTGTCGGCGGTGTTCACGACCTTGTAGGCGAACAGGCCCGGCAGGCCGAACAGCGTCAGCCACGAGGCCGGCGCCACAACGCCGTCGTTGAAGCTCTCGGCCAGGCTTTCCAGCGCCGCGGCGGTGACGCCGTGCAGATCCAGGTCGTCGACGTCGCGCCCGACGATCAGGCCGACCGCGGCGCGCGCCGCCGGCAGGTCGCCGGCTTCCAGCGGGTCGAGCACCGCCATCACGTGCTGGTGCAGGCTGCGCTGCGCCAGGCCCAGGGTCGCCAGCAGCGCCACCACCAGCGTGGCCAGAAGGCCGCTATCGAACGCCGCCTCAAGTAGGCTGCCGATCAGGATCGCGGCCCCGACCAGGATGGCCACCGTGACGACGCCCAGCTCCTTGCGGCGGATCTCGGAGGCCTCGGGCCGGTTCCACCGCCGCTCCATCGCGTCGATCGCCTTGCCGATCCAGGTCACCGGATGCGGCAGCGCCTTGTGCAGGCCCTGGGGATAGCCGACCAGGGCCTCGATCACGAGGGCCAGCGGAGGCGCGAGCAGCAGCGGTTCAGCCATGGCGTCCCACAAGTTCGATCAGCGGACCCGTCTGGCCCTCGACCACTCTTGCCGTGACTCCATAGGCGCGGGCCAGCACGTCCGGCGTCAGGGCCTCTCGCGGCGGTCCGTCGGCGATCAGCCGGCCGTCGACCAGCACCAGCACCCGGTCGGCCAGGCGGGCGGCGATGGCCAGGTCGTGCAGGGTCATGACCACGCCCTGTCCCGCCTGGGCCGCGAAGCCGCGCATCAGGTCGACGGCGTCCAGCTGGTGGCCGGGATCCAGGCCCGCCAGCGGTTCGTCGGCCAGCAGCCAGTTGGGTTCGCCGGCCAGCACCCGGGCGAACAGGGCCCGCCCGCGCTCGCCGCCCGACAGGCTTTTCACCTCCCGGCGAGCGAGGCTTTCGAGGTCGGTGTGCTTCAGCGCCCGGGCCACGGCCAGATGGTCGGCTTCGGAGAGGCCCCGCGCGCCGCTGTGCGGAATGCGGCCAAGGCCCACCAGGGTCTCGACGTCGACGGCCCAGGCCACTTCCGGCGTCTGCGGCAGGAAGCCGATGCGGCGGGCGCGATCGCGGTGCGAAAGGGCGGCCAGGGGCGCGCCGTCGATGCTGACGCTCCCGGCGTCCGGCTTTCGCAAGCCCGCCAGGCACGCCAGCAGGGTCGACTTGCCCGCGCCGTTGGGACCGACCACGGCCGTGACCTCGCCGGCCCGGAAGGCGGCGGAGACCCCGTGCAGCACGGGGCGGCCGCCCAGGGCGACGCTGAGGTTCTCGGCGCAAAGCGCGGCGCCGGAGAGGTGGGGGGCGGTCATGCGAGCCTCCGGCGCATGGAGATCAGGAGGGCCAGGAAGAACGGCCCGCCGACGGCGGCGGTGGCCACGCCCAGGCGCATCTCGGCGGCCGAGGGCGTCAGGCGCACGACGATGTCGGCCGCCAGCACCAGGGCCGAGCCGGCCAGGGCGGCGGGAACCAGCAGGGCGCCCGGCCGGTGCCCGACGAGGGGGCGCACCAGGTGCGGGGCGATCAGGCCGACGAAGCCGATCAGGCCGGTCACCGCCACGCTGGCGCCCGAGGCGATCCCGACGCCCACCGCCAGGATCACCCGCACGGCCGACAGGTTGACGCCCAGCGCGGTCGCGCCGGTTTCGCCCAGGGTCAGGGCGTCCAGCGACTTGCGCAGGGTCAGCAGGATGGCCAGGCCCACGACGATCAGCGGCACGGCCAGCCGCACCTCCTCGACGCTGCGGTCGGCCAGCGAGCCCAGCAGCCAGCTGATGATCTCCTGCGCGGCCCAGGGATTGGGGGCCAGGGACAGGGCCAGAGCCACGCCGGCGCTGGCCACGGTGTTGAGGATCACGCCGGCCAGCAGGAAGGTCACCGTGCCGCCGGTGGTGCCGGCCAGGGCCAGCATGAGGACCACGCCCAGGCCCGCGCCCAGGATCGCGCAGGCCGGCAGCAGCCAGGTCGCCGTGAAGGCCAGGCCCAGATAGAGGCTCATCACCGCGCCCAGGGCGGCCATGGACGACACGCCCAGCACGCCGGGATCGGCCAGGGGGTTGCGGGTGTAGCCTTGCATGGCCGCGCCCGAGAGGCCCAGCGCGGCCCCGATGGCCACGGCCAGCACGGTGCGCGGCAGGCGCAGTTCGAAAATGATCGCCCAGCGCGGATCGGCGCGGTCGACCCAGGCGCTCCACGGCGCCCAGACCCGGCCGCTCATCAGCGACAGGCCGAACAATACGGCTATGGCCAGCAGCAGGCCGCCGATCAGCAGCCAGGAACGTCGGGAATGGCTCATGCGCGGGCCTTCAGCACTTCGCGGCGAGCGGCCGCCAGGGTCGCGGCGGTGTCGATCAGGGTGGGGCCGCCGCAATAGAGCAGCCGCTCGGGAAAGACCGCACGGGTCATGCGATGGCTCACGCTGGCGAGGGCGGGGTGGTTGAGCATGCGTTCGGCCCAGGTGGGGGCGTCGGGTCGCGCCTGGCCGGCCAGCAGCACCTGCGGAGGATCGTCCAGCAGCCTCTCCAGCGAGACGTTGCCCCATTTCTTCAGGCCATAGCGGCTGGCGACGTTCGTGAAACCGGCGCGCTTCATCATCTCGTCGACCAGCGTGCCTTCGCCGGCCGCGAAGCCGTTGGGCTGGAACACCAGCGCCTCCAGCGGGCGCGAGCCGGGCGGCGGGGCGGAAGCCGCCAGCGCCCGGTCGATGCGCGCGATCAGGGCCTCGCCGCGTTCGGGGCGGCCGGCGGCGTCGGCGATGCGGCGGATGTCGGCCTGGTTCTCGACCCAGCTGTTGGGCACCTTGAAGAGCTCGGCCCGCACGCCCAGCCGCTTCAGCGCCGCGCGGGTGGCGGGCGAGGAGTGGGCGGCGCTCAGCACCACGTCGGGCCGCAGCGCGATCACCTCCTCGGCGCTCTCGTAGGTGATCGGATAGCTCTTGGCGCGCTCGGCGATGCTCGACTGCTGCGGGTCACGGGCGTAGTGGCTCAGCGCGGCGATCTGGTCGCGATCGGCCACCTCCACCAGCACGCCGTCGAGGCAGGGGTTGAGCGAGACGATGCGCGGCTTGCGCGCGGCGGCCTCGGCCGCGCCCGCGCCCGCCGTCAGGCCGGCGGCCAGGCTCGCGCTCAGGCCGGCGCCCAAGGCCGCGCGACGGCTCAGCGCGGTCAAAACTCGACCCCGCGCTGGGCCTTGAAGCCCTGCTCGAAGGGATGCTTGACCAGGGTCATCTCGGTGACCAGGTCGGCGATCTCCAGCAGTTGCGGCTTGGCGTTGCGGCCGGTCAGGCAGACGTGCTTGTCGTTAGGGCGGGCCTTCAGCACCGCCACCACCTCGTCGATGTCGAGATAGTCGTAGCGCAGGGCGATGTTGATCTCGTCCAGCAGCACGAAGTCGAGCGTCGGGTCGGCGATCATCGCCTTGCTCTCCTCCCAGGCGGCCTTGGCGGCGGCGATGTCGCGCTCGCGGTCCTGGGTGTCCCAGGTGAAGCCTTCGCCCATCACGCGATAGCGCACCTGGTCGGGAAAGCGGCTGAAGAACAGGCGCTCGCCGGTCTTCCACTTGCCCTTGATGAACTGCACCACGCCCACCTGCATGCCCCAGCCCAGCGAGCGGGCGACCATGCCGAAACCAGCCGACGACTTGCCCTTGCCGTCGCCCGTGTGGACCAGCAGCAGGCCCTTCTCGAGGGTCTTGGTCTTCATCAGCTCTTCGCGCTCGGCCTTGAGGGCGCGCATGGCTTCGGCGTGCTCGGCGGCAATGGCCTTCGCTTCGGTGTCTTCGCTCATCGGGCGGTCTCCAGGGCGGCGGCCAGTCGCGCCCATTCGGCGTCGGATCCGGGCAGGCCGAAGCGTAGCAGGCTTGCGTCGTGGTCGAAGGGGCGGGTGAGGATGCCGGCGTGGGCCAGGGTCTCGAAGCGTCGCATGGCGTCGGCGGCGCGGACCAGACGGAACAGGCTGGTCCCGCCCACGATCTCATATCCGGCGCCGGCCAGCAGGGCGTCCAGCCGGGCGGCGGCGTCGGCCAGGCCGGCGCGCGTGGCGTCGGCCCAGGCCATGTCGGGATAGGCGGCCAGACCGGCGGCCAGGGCGGGAGCGGACAGCGGCCATTCGCCCAGGGTGTCGCGCAGGCGGCGCGCCAGGGCAGGACGGGCGACGACGAAGCCCAGTCGCAGACCGGCCAGGCCGTAGAACTTGCCGAACGAGCGCAGCACGACCAGCCGCTCGTGGCCGGGCGCGCCGGCGAAGCGGGCGACCGACAGCGACAGCTCGCACTCGACGAAGGCCTCGTCGACCACGGCGCCGCGTTGGCCAAGCATCAGCACCGCCTCGGGCGCCAGGCTGCGGCCGTCGGGATTGTTGGGGTTGACCACCACGCAGACATCGGCCTGCGCCGGATCGGCGACCAGCTCGGAGCCGACGCGCCGCCAGGCGTGGGCGTGGCTGGAATAGGTGGGCAGGGGCAGGCTGACGCGCCCGCGCGGCAGGATCTTGGGCAGCAGGCGGATGGCGGTCTCGCTGCCGGGCAGGGCCACGACCCGGGCAGGATCATCGACGCCGAAGGCCTCGGCGGCGACCGCTTCCAGCCGCGCCAGGTCGTCCGGGTCGGGCAGGCGGCCCCAGTCCTCGAAGGCCTGGGGCGGAACCGGATAGGGGCGGGGATTGATCCCCGTCGAAAGGTCGAGCCACGGCGCGGGCGCGTCCGGAAAACGCGCCCGCGCCGCCGCCAGGCGGCCGCCGTGTCCGGACAGGGACGACGGCGAACCGCTCATCAGAACTTCGCCCGCACGCCGGCGAAGAAGCCGCGGCCCACCGAGCCGTAGCGGTAGATCGTCTGGTATTCCTTGTCGAAGAGGTTCTCGACGCGGCCGAACACCTCGAACTGCTCGTTGACCGGATAGGCCGCGCGCAGGTCGAACAGGGCGTAGCTCTTCAGGCGACGGGCGTTGGTGACGTTGTCGTAGCTCTCGCCCACGTACTGCACCGAGACGCCCGTGGTCAGGCCGTTCTTCCAGTCGTAGTCGGCGTTCAGGTTGGCCGTTTCGCTCGGGCGGCGCGGCAGGCGCTTGCCGTTGTTCGTGGCCGACCGGTTGATGGCGTCCATGTTGGTGTAGTTGGCGGTCACCAGCAGGGCCGTGGTCACCGCGATCGTGGCCTCCAGCTCGACGCCGCTGGTCTCGGTCTTGGCGAAGTTGGCGTAGCCGCCGTAGTTCGGCGGGTTGTTGTTCGAGACGAAGTCGATCTGGTTGGTGATGTCGCGGTGGAACCAGGTCACGCCGGCGCGCACGCGGCCGTCCAGCACGCTGTGCTCGACGCCCAGGTCGACGCTCTCGGACTCTTCCGGCTTCAGGTTGCGATCGCCGTAGATGCTGTACAGCTGGTACAGCGACGGGGCCTTGAAGCCTTCGCCGTAGTTGGCGCGGAACACCGTGACGCCGTCGTTCGGCGAGTAGGTGGCGCCGGCCTGGTAGACGGTGGCGTCGCCGAAGGCCGAGTGGTCTTCCTGGCGCACGCCGCCGGTCAGGGTCAGGCCCGCGATCGGCTTGGCCTGCAGTTGCAGGTACAGGCTGTCGGTGCTGGCGGCGTGACGATCCGGGGTCGGGTTCGGGTCAAAGGTCGAGGGCGAGGCGGTGCGGAACCACGAACGCTCGGTCTCGGCGCCGAAGGTGGCGCGCAGGGCCTCGCTGATCGTCCAGGAGCCCTGGTACTCGTAGCGGCTGTTGGTGCCGCGGGCGTCGAAGGTCTTGGCGACCGACGAGCTGGGATCGAAGTTGTCGCGGTCGGTCTGGGTGTAGGCGTAGCCGAAGCGGTTCTTCAGGGCGCCGTCGAAGGCGCTCAGGCGCACGCCAGCGTAGGAGACCAGCTCCTTGGTCTTGCCGTACTCGGGGCTGTCGGCGAAGGCGTAGAGCGGGGCGGGGAAGCCGTCGAACTCGTTCTTGGCCGCGGCGTAAGAGGCGCGCAGGTCCACGGCGGCCCAGTCGGTGACGTTCAGGTCCAGGCGGCTGCTGATCGCGGCGTTGCGATAGCCGTCCTTCTCCTTGCCGCCGTACGACTTGCCGAAGGCCGAGACGCCGTCGGTGGTGTAGTAGGCGCCGGCCAGGCGGAAGCCGCCCCAGTCGCCGCCGGTGCTGACGGCCGCGTGGCCGTAGGCGGTGTCGCGCGAGCCGGCTTCGACCGCGGCCTGGGCGCCCAGCGGGCCGGTCGGCACGGCGGTGATCATGTTGACCACGCCGCCGATGGCCTGGCTGCCCCACAGCGTCGACTGCGAGCCGCGCAGCACCTCGATGCGGTTGATGTTGCCGGCCAGCAGGGTGGCGAAGTTGTAGCCGCCGCCCGTCGAGGACGGGTCGTTCAGCTTGACGCCGTCGATCAGCACCACGGTCTGGTCGGTCTCGGCGCCGCGGATGCGCAGCTGAGTCGTGCCGCCGACGCCGCCGTTGCGGGTCACGGTGACGCCGGGGGTGCGCGACAGCAGGTCGGAGATCACCACCGTCTGCGACTTCCGCAGCAGTTCGGCGTCGATCACCGTCATGCTGGTCGAGACTTCCGACAGTTTTTCGGGACCGCGGCTGGCGGTGACCACAACCTGGTCGACGGCGGCGGCGTCGTCGGCCCAGGCCAGGGCGGGCGAGGCGAGGGCGGGAACTGCGGCCGCGAGGGCCAGCAGGGAAACAAGGCGCATGTCGTTCCTCCGTGCGCGACAAGAAGGAGCGTGCTCCAAGAGGAACACGCCCGGACCAGACGTCGTCATGCGGGGAAGAACCCGATCGTACGGCGCACCCCGGCCGGACGAAAAACGACCGCGACAGGCAGGTCTCCTGGCTCGCGGGTCATCGTTGCTGCGCGTCGCCTTCCCAGGTCTTTTCCGAAGAACAGTCCCAGTGGCATGTGACGCGCGAACTCGCCGCTTACAGTTGCGGGGGCAGCCCGGGTTTCACACCCGAGTTCCCTTTTCATCCTCTTTGGGAGGAACCTGTCGCGCCGGCTGCACTATATGGTGCGCCGCACACCGTCAATCTGGAGGCTTTGCGTTGTCAGTCACCCTGGTCCTGGGCGGGGCCCGTTCCGGCAAGAGCGCGTTCGCGCAGGGCGCGGCCGAGATCAGTGCAAGGACGAAAGGCGTCACGCCGGCGATGATCGTCACGGCCCAGGCCTTCGACGCCGAGATGGAGGATCGCATCGCCCGCCACCAGGCCGACCGGGGCGCGGCCTGGACGACGCTGGAGGCGCCCATGGACCTCGTCGGGGCCCTGCGCGGCCTGCCGCCGGGCGCCGTGGCGGTCGTCGACTGCCTCACCCTCTGGCTGACCAACCTGATGCTGGCCGAGTGCGACCTTTCGTCCGCCGCGGCCGAACTGGTCGACGCGGTCGCCGGTTTCGACGGCCAGCTGTGGCTGGTCTCCAACGAGGTCGGCTGGGGCGTCGTGCCCGACAACGCCTTGGCCCGCAGGTTCCGCGACGAGGCCGGCCGCCTGCACCAGGCCCTGGCGGGCGCCGCCGACGCCGTCCATCTGGTCGTCGCCGGGCTAAGCCTGCGGATGAAGTGAGTCGCGCGACTCGGCCGTCGGTTGCTCAACTTCGGGAAATGCGACGATTGCGCACGCTGACACCGGGCGTCCCAGCATGGTTAAGACCTGTTCACACATTCGACAGGGCTGGGGCTGGCCATGCGACGTATCCTTATCGCGGAAGACGATATCCTGCTCGGCGGGGTCTACGAGATCCTGCTGGAAGAGGCGGGGTTCGAGGTGCTGTGGAGCCGTGACGGCCAGGAGGCGCTCGAGGCGTTCGACGCCTTCGCGCCCGACCTGCTGATCACCGACAACGCCATGCCGCGCATGACCGGCGCCGAACTGATCCGCGCCGTCGAGGGCAGCCGGGTGCCGGTGCTGATGGTCTCGGCCAGCGATCCGCGCGCGCTGAAGGTCGAGCCCGACATGTGGCTGGAAAAGCCGATCAATCCAGCTCGCCTGCTGAACGCGGTGCGCGCGCTGCAGCACCGCGACGTTCAGGCCGCGGCCTGAAGCCCCAGGGCCAGGATCGTCGCGAATAGTCCCAGGCCCACGGCCCAGGCGGTGCAGAACGCCAGGGTGGGGTGGCGCTGCCACCAGCGGGGATTGGGAACGCCGGTGATGGTCTTGTCGGTCATGCGGTCGTCTCGCCTGGTCGTCGAACAACCAACGCGAGACGACCGGTCTTCAGTTCCTTCTAGCCGCCGAAACCGCGCGAGCCGCCGCCGAAGCCGCCCCGCGAGATGACGCTGCTGCGGCTCTGCACGCGGGCCGGGGTCTCATAGCGCGAGGGCGCATCGAAGCTGTCGCGGCGCACCCGGCTGCGGCCCGAGAGGTAGTCGCGCGACACCGGATAGCCCGAGCCGCTGTAGTAGTTGCCCTCGCGGTCGCGATACATCGGCGCGCCGCGATAGCCGCCGCCCATGTTGTTGAGCGCCTGGCCGATGATGAAGCCGGTCAGCAGCGGGGTGAAGAAGCTGCCGCCGCCGTTGGCCTGGCTGCGCGGCACGCACTGGTCGACGCCGTAGCGCTCCTCGCAGCTCTGCCGGTCGGAATACTTCGGGGCGTTCTCGGCGCTGGCCTTCTGGGCCTCGTCATAGGCCGTCTGGCACTGGGCGGCGGTGAAGTCGCCCGAGGCCTTGCATTCGTCCAGGCTGGCGAAGCTGGAGGCGTCTACGCTCTTGCCCGAGACGGCGGCCGGCGGGTCGCCCCACTGGGTGGCCGAGCCGGGATCGTCGCACGCGACCAGGGTGAAGGCCGAGCCGGCCATCAGGCCGGTCAGCGCCACGGCGCCGGAGCGCTTGCGGCGTTTGGGGGTGGGCAGGGGAGAAAGCGCGTTCATACCGGGCCTCACGAGGTCATGCAGGCGGCGTTCAGCAGGCCGACGGCCAGCGAGATCGACGCCAGATAGACGCCGGCCGCCAGCTCGTTCTTCTCGATCCGCTGGATCAGGTCTTTCAGCACCGTGAAGCGCACCAGGGTGAAGGCGGCGATCTGGATGACGCCGGCCAGCAGGGCCCAGGCGGCGAACTCGATCAGGCTGACGGTGTGGCTCAGGGCGGAGGCCAGCGGCAGCACGTAGCCGACCACCGCGCCGCCGAGGGCGACGGCGGCCGCGACGTTGCCCTCGCGGATCAGCTTGGCTTCGTCGTAGGGCGTCACCGCCTGGTAGATGATCTTGAACACCACGGTGAACACGCCGGCGGCCACGAAGGCCACAAGGAAGGCCAGGGCGCTCTCGCCGAAGGCTTGGACGTCGAACATCTTAGTTTCCCCCTGTCAGGTGGCTTAGGCGCGGAATTCGCCCACTTCGAGCGGCACGCCGATCATGGTTTCGAACGAGACCTCGCGGTCCTCGGTCTCCATCTCGATGGCCAGCAGCAGTTCGCGGCCCTCGCCGGGCAGGTCGCGCGCGAACAGCATGCAGGTCTGGAATATCTTGCGGTCGGGAACGCCGTCGCGGTCGTCGTGCAGCTCTTCCCAGAAGGTGACGGGATCCTGGCTCTCGGCCTCCTCGCCGAACCAGAAGCGGTGGTACTCGGGCAGGCCGGCGGCGTTGAAGCTGCGGGCGCGCAGGCGCTTGCCCCACGCGTCGCGGTCGGCGCGGCCGCCCGGATAGGCGCTGTCCCAGGGCACGAAGATCGTCACGTCGGTCAGGCGCTGGCCGGCGCGGTCGTCCGACACGGCCTGAAACATCACGTGGTCGTCGGTGTAGAACCGGTGCACGAAGCCGCCGTCCTTCAGGTCGACCAGGCCCTGGGCGGTGATTTCCAGCGTGTCGCGGTCGAGCGGGAACTTGGTGTCGGCGCCGAACCGCTTCCAGGCCAGCGGGTCCAGCCAGACGGTCCGGCCCAGGGTCACGTTGCGGATGGCGGGCAGGGCCGATTCCGGAGCGGGCTCCTTGCGGCCGAATAAGCGACTGAACATGGCGGGTCCCTGCAACACTAGCCCTTCATGTACGGCGCCAGCCTGCGCTGTAAAAGGGGCGACGCTCGCTCTCGACGGCTGGCGTTCGGCCTCCCATCTTGTATGAACACGGCCAAGATGGCCCGTTGAAGAGGATCACGACCCGATGAGTCAGACGCCCTGGACTGTCCGCTCGCTGAAGGCGGCCCTGGACGAAGCGCCCGGACGCGGCGCCGACGAGATCACCGTCGGCATCCTGGAAGGCGCCGACGAGATTCTGCTGGCCACCATGCACTGGCACGGCGACCTGGAAATCTACATCAGCGTCAGCGACCAGCAGGTCGCGGCTTCCGCCCTGCTGTGGCCGGTCGACGAACAGGAAGACCGTCACGCCTTCAACGAGTTCCTGCTCAAGGCCCAGAAGCTGGTGCCGCTGTCGAACTTCGGCATCTGCGTCGTCGGCGGCCGCGACTACTACGAACTCTTCGGCGAGCTCTCGACCACCACCTCGATCGAGGACATCCTGATCGAACTGCGCACCCTGGCCGAGAACGCCATCGAAGTGGCCTCCGACCTGCGCACTTCGTTCTCGTCCGCCGCCGCCTGACCCAAACCTAGAATTTCCCGGAGCCTTCCGATGTCCATCTGGCGCAAGCTTTTCACCCTGGGTCGCGCCGGCGCCCACGAAGCCACGTCCGCCGTCGTCGACGCGAACGCCATCCGCATCCTCGACCAGGAGATCCGCGACGCCGACGCGGCCCAGGCCAAGGCGCGCGACAACCTCGCCACCCTGGTCGCCCGTCGCCGCATCCAGGAGAACGACGTCAAGAGCCTGCGCGAGCAGGTGACCAAGTACGAGAACTCCGCCCGCGCCGCCGTCACCAAGGGCGACATGGATCTCGCCCGTCAGGTCGCCCAGCGCATCGCCGACATCGAGAGCGAGGTCTCGCTGAAGGAGCCGCAGATCGGCTCCATGCGCGAGGCCGAGGACCAGTTGCACCAAGCCATCGCCGCCACCGACCGCCGCATCGACACGCTCAAGCGCGAGGTCGAGGTCGTGAAGGTCAACGAGTCTGTCCAGAAGGCGCAGGAAGCCGTCACCGCGCGCGGCGCGGGCGCCGGCGCCTCGCTGGGCTCGGCCGCCGACAGCCTGGCGCGGATCAAGGAACGCCAGATGGTCCGCGGCGAGAAGATCAAGGCCGCCGGCGAACTGGAAGACCGCCGCACCGGCGCGGATCTCGACGAGAAGCTGCGCGTGGCCGGCATCCTGCCGGGCCAGTCGTCGGCCGACGACATCCTGGCGCGCCTCGCTCCGCAGCCTGCTCCGCTGCAGATCGAGGACAAGGCCGCCGACGGCTCCAAGCCCGAATAAGGACCAAGCGTGCGTCGTCTTACCCTGACCCCTCGCGCCGACTGGCGCGAGAAGGCCGAGGCCGTCGGCTTCGTCTACCATCACACCGGCGGACAGGCCTATTGGGACGAGGGGACGGCGTACGCCTTCACCCTGCGCGAGATCGAGGAGGATCTGGAGCCGGCCGCCGCCGAGCTTCACGACCTGTGTCTCGACCTCGTCGACGAGGCGGCGGCCAGCGAGGAAGTCCTCGAAAAGCTGGCCATCCCGCGCGAGCACTGGGACTTCGTCGCCGCCTCCTGGCGCGCCAAGGAGCCCTCGCTCTACGGCCGCTTCGACTTCGGCTACGACGGATCAAGCCCGCCCAAGCTCTACGAATACAACGCCGACACCCCCACCAGCCTGTTCGAGGCCGCCACCTTCCAGTGGCTGTGGCTGGAGGACCTGCTGGGGAAGGGCGCGCTGCCCCCCGGGACCGACCAGTTCAACAGCCTGTTCGAGGCGATGCGCGATCGCTTCAAGCTGCTGTTCCCGAACGGCGGCTTCGTCCACTTCGCCAGCGACGACGAGGCCGTCGAGGATCGCCAGACGGTGCGCTTCCTCGAGGATCTCGCCGCCCAGGCGGGCCTGGATCCCAAGTTCGTGGCCATGAACGCCATCGGCCTCAACGAGGAGGGCCAGTTCGTCGACACCGACGGCTACCTGCTGCAGGCCGCGTTCAAGCTCTATCCGTGGGAAGACATGCTGCGCGAGCCGTATGCGGCCAACCTGGCCACGGCCAAGGTCCGCTGGCTGGAGCCGCCGTGGAAGGCGATCCTGTCCAACAAGGCGATCCTTCCGCTGCTGTGGGAGCGTCACAAGGGGCACCCCAACCTCCTGGAGGCCTATTTCGAGGGTGATCCGGCCGCCTCGGCGCTCGGCGCGAACTACGTGCGCAAGCCGCTGTTCTCGCGCGAGGGCGCCAATGTCGAGATCGTCGGCGCGTCCGCCGAGCCGGTGCTCGACCAGGGTTACGGAGCCGAGGGCGCGATCGTCCAGGCCTTCCATCCGCCGCCCAGCTTCGATGGCAAGCATCCGGTCGTCGGCGCCTGGATCGTCGGGGCCGAGCCCGTCGGCATGGGCATCCGCGAGGATGACAGTCAGGTCACCAAGAACCTGGCGCGCTTCGTGCCGCACATCATCGAGGGGTGAGGTTCGGCTCGAACCTGGATTGATCTCTCGGGGAAGGCCAACCTCCCCCGTAAAATCCCCGCGAAAGCGGGGACCCAGGCTTTTTCTGAAACGTGTGGCGCTCGACGATAAAACACCTGGGTCCCCGCTTTCGCGGGGATTTTACGGAGAAGGGGGCTTGGCTCATGGATGACACCGCCGCTCCTTCCTTGGCCAGCTTTCAATGGGCGCGATCGGTCGTGGCCGCCGCGGCGATCCCGGCTGTCATCGCGTTAGCCTGGTTCATCGTCGAATTCCGTCTCACCAGCACGATCCAGACCCCCTACATCGGCGCGTTGTCGTCGACGCTGTCGTTGAGTTCAATTCTCGCCGTGGCCGCCTTCTCGTTCTGCATCCCGGCCTTGGCCAAGATGCTGTGGGGACGGCGGTGGATCGCCGCGCTGCTGCCGGTCGTGTTCATGGTCGCGATGTGGTTCGCGCTCGGTCTGACCAGCGTCGAGGGGGTCCTGCTGGAAATGGGACATGCGGCGGGGATCCGGCGCGTGGCCGCCTTCGCTCAAGCCGACGTCCTGGCGGTCGTGCTGTTCGTCGCGGCGACAGCCATCGGCGCGGGCCTCGTGGCATGGTCTCGGCCTGACTTGCCGCCCATGCTACGCTCCACCCCATGAGCGACTCCCAGGATGACGGCCCGCCCGGCGAAACCCCGATCCAGCGGGCGCTGCGCATCAAGCAGGCGGCTATCGCCGCCCGTCCCAAGCCGCCGCGCGGCGGTCGCTTCCAACGCGAGCAGGCGTCCCGCAAGGCCGCCGGCTCCACCAAGCCGTGGAACAGCTGATGGCCGGTCTCAAGGACAAGCGTGGATTCATCGACAAGGACCGGCTCGATCTCTCCGAGCGCCAGGCCGTCGAATACTGGATGAAGCGCTGGGGCGTGACCCGCGATCAGATCACGGCCGCCCACCGCAAGGTGGGCCGGATGACCAAGGACATCGCCGCCGAACTGGGCAAGAAGCGCTGAGCGGGCGTTCCGCTCGCTGTGCGATCATTGTCATTTCGAGCGTCCTGGGGTGGCCTTCGACCAGTCCCCGTAAAGCGCTGCCATTCTCCGTGTGGCGACGTTTCGTGCCTTTGAAATGGCGCGTGCTGTCAAACTGCGATCAAGACAACGTTGTCATAGCAATGATTTGCTGAATTCTTGGCAAATCTGCGGGAACGCAACGCACATGTGGACGCGTTCTTGGCCAAAATGCTAGGGAGGCCACGGATATTGCACTGCGAGATTCAGATTTCGCGGGGCTGTTCCAGGGCGAGACGACCCCGATAGAGGGCGCGGCCTTTCTTCACTTTATCGCAGGGTGAACTCAATATGCCGGTAGAGACGCTGACGAAGTCCCTTTGGGTCTATTCGTTCGGGGGAGGCGGCGCTGACGGCGACGCTTCCATGAAGAACCTCCTCGGAGGCAAGGGCGCCAATCTCGCCGAGATGTCGTCGCTGGGTCTGCCGGTTCCGCCCGGCTTTACGGTCACCACCGAGGCCTGCGTCCACTACTACGCCAACGGCAAGCAGTATCCGGCCGAGCTGGCCGGGCAGGTCGCCGCCGGCCTCGCCAAGATCGAGGCCATCACCGGCAAGCGCTTCGGCGATGTGGCCAACCCGCTGCTGGTCTCGGTGCGCTCGGGCGCCCGCGCCTCGATGCCGGGCATGATGGACACCGTCCTGAACCTGGGCCTCAACGACGAGACCGTCGAGGGCCTGGCCGTCCTGTCGGGCGACCGCCGCTTCGCCTACGACAGCTACCGCCGCTTCATCCAGATGTACTCGAACGTCGTGCTCGACCTGGAGCACCACATGTTCGAGGAGATCCTCGACGACCATAAGGATCGCCTGGACGTCCACGTCGACACCGGCCTCACCGCCGACGACTGGGCCGCGGTCATCAAGGACTACAAGGCCGCCGTCCAGAACGAGCTGGGCAAGCCGTTCCCGCAGGACGCCCAGGAGCAGCTGTGGGGCGCCGTCGGCGCCGTGTTCGCCAGCTGGATGAACGACCGCGCCAAGTTCTATCGCCGCATGCACGACATCCCCGAAAGCTGGGGCACCGCCGTCAACATCCAGTCGATGGTGTTCGGCAATATGGGCGACACCTCGGCCACCGGCGTGGCCTTCACCCGCAACCCGAGCAACGGCGACAACCGCCTGTACGGCGAGTTCCTGATCAACGCCCAAGGCGAGGACGTCGTCGCCGGCATCCGCACGCCGCAGTCGCTGACCAAGGCCGCCCGCGAGGAGATGGGCGACACGTCTCCTTCGATGGAAGAGGCGATGCCGGAGGTCTTCCAGCAGTTCAAGACCGTGGTCGAGACGCTGGAGCGCCACTACCGCGACATGCAGGACATCGAGTTCACGGTGGAGCAGGGCGTGCTCTACATGCTGCAGACTCGCAACGGCAAGCGCACCGCCAAGGCCGCGCTGAAGATCGCCGTCGACATGGCCGCCGAGGGCGTGATCAGCAAGGAAGAGGGCGTCTCGCGCGTCGAGCCGGCCTCGCTGGACCAACTGCTGCACCCGACCATCGACCCGACCGCCCATCGCGACGTCGTCACCGTCGGCCTGCCGGCCTCGCCCGGCGCGGCCACCGGCAAGATCGTCTTCGACAGCGACGAGGCCGAGAAGGCCGCCGCCAACGGCGAGGCCGTGATCCTGGTGCGCGAGGAGACCTCGCCCGAGGACATCCACGGCATGCATGCGGCCCGGGGCATCATCACCGCCCGCGGCGGCATGACCAGTCACGCCGCCGTCGTGGCGCGCGGCATGGGCCGTCCCTGCGTATCGGGCGCCGGCGACGTGTCGATCTTCGCCAAGGAAGGCCTGTTCCGGGCCAAGGGCCGCGAGTTCAAGGCCGGCGAGGTGATCACCATCGACGGCTCCACCGGCGAGATCCTGGCCGGCGCGCCCAAGATGATCGAGCCCGAGCTGACCGGCGACTTCGCCACCCTGATGGGCTGGGCCGACCAGGTCCGTCGCCTGAAGGTGCGCGCCAACGCCGAGACGCCGCTCGACGCCAAGACCGCCCGCCAGTTCGGCGCCGAGGGCATCGGTCTTTGCCGCACCGAGCACATGTTCTTCGACGACACCCGCATCGCCGCGGTACGCGAGATGATCCTGGCCGACGACGAGGCCGGCCGCCGTACGGCTCTGGCCAAGATCGCGCCCTTCCAGAAGGCCGACTTCGTCGAGCTCTTCACGATCATGGAAGGTCTGCCGGTCACCATCCGCCTGCTCGACCCGCCGCTGCACGAGTTCCTGCCGCATACGGAAGAAGACGTGCAGGCCGTGGCCGTCGCGACGGGCCTGGACGCCGCCAAGCTGCTGCGCCGCGCCAAGGAGCTGCACGAGACCAACCCCATGCTCGGCCACCGCGGCTGCCGCCTGGGCGTCTCCTATCCCGAGATCTACGAGATGCAGGTCCGGGCCATCCTTGAGGCGGCATGCGAGATCGCCAAGTCGGGCAAGGCCGCGCCCGTGCCGGAGATCATGCATCCGCTCGTCGCCAAGGGCGAGGAGATGAAGTACCTGCGCGACCTGACCGACCGCGTCGCCAAGGCGGTGCTGGCCGAGCAGGGCGTCGACCTGAAGTACACCGTCGGCACGATGGTCGAGCTGCCGCGCGCCGCCCTGCGGGCCGGTGACCTGGCCGCCAACGCCGAGTTCTTCAGCTTCGGCACCAACGACCTGACCCAGACGACGTTCGGCATCAGCCGCGACGACGCCGGCAAGTTCCTGGGCGCCTATATCGACAAGGGCATCTTCGAGAAGGACCCCTTCGTCAGCCTCGACCAGGACGGCGTCGGCGACCTGATCCGCATCGCCGCCGAGCGGGGCAGGGCGGCCCGTCCCGACGTCAAGCTCGGCATCTGCGGCGAGCATGGCGGCGACCCGGCCTCGATCTCGTTCTGCGAGAAAGTCGGCCTCGACTACGTCTCCTGCTCGCCCTACCGCGTGCCGATCGCCCGCCTCGCGGCCGCCCAGGCGGCCCTGGCCGGGAAGTAGGGAAGGGCCCCCTCAGTCGCTTCGCGACAGCTCCCCCAGAGGGGGAGCATTTGCGCGGCGATAGATCCTCCCCCTCTGGGGGAGGTGGCCCGTAGGGCCGGAGGGGGTCTCGCCCCACCCGCGACAACAGGAACGGCCCCGCTCCCGCGAGCGGGGCCGTTTTTCTTTCCGCGTCGGCTTGCATCGATATCGATAGGAAGCTATCTAAATAGATAGCAAGCTACCTATCGTTCTTCGAGCATCGTTACATGACGTCCCGCATTCCCAGCGAACGCACCTTCACGGGCGCGGTTCTGCGCCTGGCGCGCATCTATCGCCGCGAGGTCAATCGCGCCCTGGCCGAGCACGGCCTTTCCGACGCCCGCGCCCTGCCGGTGCTGCACATCGCCCGCGCCGGTTCGGGCATGCGGCAAGGCGTGCTGGCTGAGGAGCTGGGCGTCGAAGGCCCGTCCCTGGTCCGCGTGCTGGACCAGCTGTGCGCCGCCGGCCTGGTGGAGCGTCGCGACGACCCCGCCGACGGCCGCGCCAAGACCCTGCACCTGACCCCCGACGGCGCGGCCCTGGCCGTGATCGCCGAGGACACCGTCCAGGCCGTCCGCTCGCGCCTGCTGGTCGGGGTCAGCGACGAGGACCTGGCCGCCACCCTGCGCACCTTCGCCGCCTTCGAGGCGGCCCTGGAAGCCGCCAACGGGCAGGGGGCGTAAGGCTTCCATGCCAAAGTTCGACCGGTGGACGCTGCTGTTCTCGCTGAACAGCTTCGTCGCCGCCATGCTCGCCCTCTGGATCGGCTTCGCCCTGGGCCTGCCGCGTCCGTACTGGGCCATGACCACGGCCTACATCGTCAGCCAGCCTCTGGCCGGGGCCGTGCGCTCCAAGGCGCTGTACCGCGTGCTCGGCACCATACTGGGCGGCGCGGCCGCCGTCGCCATGGTGCCCAACCTGGTCAACGCGCCCGTGCTGCTGTGCCTGGCTCTGGCCCTGTGGGTCGGCGCGTGCCTGGCCATCTCGCTGCTGGACCGCACCCCGCGCAGCTACGTCCTGATGCTGGCCGGCTACACCGCCGCCATCATCGGCTTCCCGGCCGTCAGCCAGCCCGGCGCCATCTTCGACCTGGCCGTCTGGCGCGTGGTCGAGATCGGCCTGGGCATCATCTGCGCCACCCTGGTCCACAGCCTGGTCTTCCCGCGCCCCGTCGGGACCATCCTGCGCGCGCGCCTGGGCGCCTGGCTGGGCGAGGCCGACCGCTGGGCGCTGGACGTGCTGAAGGGCGCCGACGAGCAGGCCTTCGCCCGCGACCGCCGGCATCTGGCCGCCGCCGCCAGCGAGATCCAGATGCTGGCCACGCACCTGCCGTTCGACACCACCCGTCTGCGCGAGACCACCGGCGTCGTGCGCGCCCTGCACGAGCGCCTGCTGATCCTCATCCCGCTGCTGTCGGGCCTGTCGGACCGCATGCTGGCCCTCAAGGACGTCAAGGACCCCGCCGCCCGAGCGGCGCTGGACGCGGTCATCGCCTGGATCGAGGCCGGCGCGACCCGCGGCCCGGGCCTGGAGCTGATCGACCACCTCAAGGCCGAGGCCGCCACCCGGCGCGGCGGCGACTGGAACGCCCTCTTGGTCGAGAGCCTGCTGGCGCGCCTGGCCGAGACCGTCCAGGCCCTGGGCGAGGGCCACGCCCTGATGGGCCGCCTGGAGAACCCCGACGCCCCGCTGTCGCCCAACCTGGCGACCGCCACGGCCAACGCCGCCCGCCGCCGCATGCACAGCGACCTGCCGCTGGCGCTCCTCTCAGGGGCGGCGGCCGCGATCGCCGTGCTCCTGTCCTGCGCCCTCTGGATCGTTTCCGGCTGGGGCGACGGCGCCTCGGCCCCGGTCATGGCGGCGGTGTTCTGCTGCTTCTTCGCGGCCATGGACGACCCTGTGCCGGCCATCCGCAGCTTCGGGATCTTCACCCTGGTCTCGCTGCCGTTGTCGGCGCTCTACATGTTCGCCGTGCTGCCGGCCATCGACGGCTTCCCGATGCTGCTGATGACCCTGGCCCCGCCGCTGCTGTTCATCGGCCTGTTCATTCCCAACCCCAAGACCATGGGGGCGGCCCTGGCCACGCTGATCGGCTTCTGTAATGCGCTGGCCTTGCAGGAGACCTTCAGCGCCGACTTCGCCAGCTTCCTGAACATCAACCTCGGCCAGTTCGTCGGCCTGGGGGCCGCGATCTTCGTCACCGCCGCCATGCGCTCGATGAGCATCGACGCCGGCGCCCGGCGCCTGCTGTCGCGCACCTGGAAGGGCATAGCGCGCCTGGCCCGCGCCGGCCGCGCGCCCGAGCCGGCCGCCTTCGCCGCCGCCCTGGTCGACCGCCTGGGCCTGCTGACCCCCAAGCTGGCCGGGTTCGGCCCGAGCCACGACCTGGTCGGCGTCGACGTGCTGCGCGACCTGCGGGTGGGGATGAACCTGGTGACCGTGCAGACCGCCCGGACCGGCGCGGCCGGCCCGGCCCGCGCGGCGCTGGACGCCGTGCTCGACGGCGTGGGCGGCCACTACGCGGCCCTGTCGGCCGGCCGTCGCGCCCCGCCGCACGCCGACCTGCTGGCCAAGGTCGACCAGGCGCTCGCCCGCCTGGGCGAGGCCCAGTTCGTATCCGGCGGCGTCACCGGCCTCGTCGGCCTGCGCCGCAATCTCTTCCCCGACGCCCCCGCCTTCAATCCGGAGCCCGCCGCATGACCGGCGAATACAACATCGACGGCGTCTTCCTGTCGTCCGTCCTCGTCTCGGCCGTCATGGCCCTCGTCGCCGCCTTCGTGCTCCGACGCGTGCTGTCCTGGGCCGGCGCCTACCGCTTCGTATGGCACCCGGCGCTCTTCGACACCGCTCTCTTCGTCATCCTCTGGGCCGCCGCCGTGGCCTTCGTCCGTCCGTAAGAAAAACATGCCCCAGCTCAAGACCATCCTCCCCCAAGCCGGCCGCGTCGCGGTCACCCTGGCCGTCGTCGCCGTCGCCGTGGTCGGGGGCAAGCGCCTCTGGGACCACTACCAGGTCGATCCCTGGACCCGTGACGGCCGCGTCCGCGCCGACATCGTCCAGGTCGCCCCCGACGTCTCGGGCCTGGTCACCGGCGTCCAGGTGGTCAACGACCAGACGGTCAAGGCCGGCCAGCCGCTGTTCTATGTCGACCGCGAGCGCTACGCCCTGGCCCTGCGCCAGGCCGACGCCTTCGTCGCCGCCCAGAAGGCCCAGTTGGCCCAGGCCCGGCGCGAACTGGCCCGCAACCGCGTGCTCGGCGACCTGGTCGCCGGCGAGATCACCGAGCAGAGCCTGGCCAAGGTCGAGCAGGGCCAGGCGGCCCTGGCCCAGGCGCTCGCCGCCCGCGACCTCGCCGCCCTGAACCTGGAGCGCACCCTGGTGGTGGCGCCGACCGACGGCTTCCTGTCGGACCTGACCCTGCGCGCCGGCGACTACGTCACCGCCGGCAAGCCGGTGCTGGCGCTGATCGACAGCCGCTCCTACCGGGTCGAGGGCTACTTCGAGGAGACCAAGCTCAAGGGCCTGCATGTCGGCCAGAAGGTCAGCATCACGGTGATGGGCGAGGACAAGCCGCTGCACGGCCACATCCAGTCGATCGCCGCCGGCATCGAGGACCGCGACCGGGCCGCCGGGGCCAGCCTGCTGCCCAACGTCAACCCCACCTTCAGCTGGGTGCGGCTGGCCCAGCGCGTGCCCGTCCGCGTCGCCCTCGACGAGACGCCCAAGGACCTGCGCCTGATCGCGGGCCGCACGGCCACCGTCGCGGTTCTGGGGCAGGCGCAGGCCAAGGGCGGTGCGAAGGTCGCCGCCAAGGGGGCCGTCTCGTGAGTACGCTGCGCACCCTGGCCGCCGCCGCCTCGCTGCTGGCCCTGGCCGCCTGCACGACCGTTGGCCCGAACTACAAGCGGCCCGACGCCGCCAAGATCAACGAGCCGGCCGCGCAAGGCCGGTTCATGGGCGCGCAAAGCGCCGCCGTCAGCCAGGACCCGGTCCCAGACGGCTGGTGGAAGCTCTATGACGACGAGACCCTCGACGGCCTCGTGCAGGAGGCCCTGAGCGCCAACACCGACCTGCGCGTGGCCGCCGCCAACCTGGCCCGCGCCCGCGCCGTGGCCGGCGAGGCCGACGACGCCGGCGGCTTCTCGGTCGGCGCCTCGGCCGCCGCGATGCACGCCCGCGAGTCCGGCGAGCAGTACCTTCTGACCCAGCCCCTGCCGGTCGAGAACCTGGCCGACGCCGGCGTGAAGGTCTCCTACCAGGTCGACCTGGTGGGCCGCCTCAAGCGCGCCGCCGAGGCCGCCCATGCCGACGCCGACGCCAGCCAGGCCGCGCTGGATCTCGCCCGCGTCAGCGTCGCCGCCGACGTCGCGCGAGCCTATGTCGAGGCCTGCTCGGCCGGGCACGAGATCCACGTGGCCGAGCATAGCCTGGCGCTCCAGCAGAAGAGCCTGGAGGTCACAAGCCGCCTGATCGCGGCTGGTCGCGGCACGGCGCTGGACGCCACCCGCGCCCGCGCCCAGGTCGACCTGCAGCGCGCCGCGATCCCCAGCTTCGAGGCCCACCGCAAGGCCGCGCTCTACAAGCTGGCCGTGCTCACCGGCAAACCGCCCGCGGCGTTCCCCAAGGCCGTCGAGGCCTGCGCCTCGCCGCCGAAGCTGGCCCAGCCCCTGCCGGTCGGCGACGGCGCGGCCTTGCTCAAGCGCCGTCCCGACGTGCGCCAGGCCGAACGCACGCTCGCCGGCGCCACGGCTCGGATCGGCGTGGCGCGCGGCGCGCTCTATCCGAACATCAGCTTCGGCCTGGGCGGCGGCTCGACGGGCCTGCTCGCCGACATCGGCCAGCCGGCCGCCAATCGCTGGAGCCTGTCGGGCCTGATCTCCTGGACCCTGCCGGGCGAGGGCGAGCGCGCCCGCATCCGCGGAGCCGAGGCCGGCGCGGACGGGGCTCTGGCCCGGTTCGACGGCGTCGTGCTGAACGCGCTGCGCGAAACCGAGACCAGCCTGACCGCCTATGCCCACGAGCTCGACCGCAACGCCGCCCTGCGCGCCGCCCGCGACGAAGCGGTGAAGGCCGAACGCCAGGCCGCCACGCTCTACAAGGCCGGCCGCGCGCCCTACCTCCAAGGCCTCGACGCCCAGCGCACCCTGGCCGGCGCCGAAGCCTCCCTGGCGGCCTCCGACGCGGCGGTGGCCGCCGATCAGGTCAACCTCTTCCTGGCGCTCGGCGGCGGCTGGGAAACCGCCCCGCCGGTGCGGACCGTCCCGGCGCAGCGTTAGAGAGGGGCTACGCTACCGGCCCGCGCCCCGAAGATCCTCCCCCTCTGGGGGAGGTGGCCCAGAGGGCCGGAGGGGGGCCGTTTTCAGCTTCCGCAACGCCCGGGGTCACCCCCCACCCGTAAAATCCCCGCGAAAGCGGGGACCCAGGTGTTTTATCGTCGAGCGCCACGCCTTTCAGAAAAAGCCTGGGTCCCCGCTTTCGCGGGGATTTCACGGAAGGCGGGTCGGACGGGGACAGAGCAGCGTGGATCCCCGGCATATCGCCAACAGACCCCAACAAATCCAACGACCTACAACTTTCTCACCCGAACTTATCAGACGCGCCCAGGGCCGGGTCATAATCAAAGCCGTCCCCGCCATGGGGAGGGCTCTTGGTACCGGCCCAAGCGTGGCGAGGACCGCATCGAGCGGGGCCGCTTGGCGCGTCGTGGGAAAAGGCGGGTTTGCAGGATCGCTCAGAAGGCGTGATTGGGCCGCCAAGCCGTCCATGGCGCAACGAGCGGGTCGACAGGGCCGGGATCGTAAACCGGCCTAACAGGATCAGCCGAGGCGCCGCCGGATTACCGCGGAGCTATTGGTCCTGCCCGTTCGGGGGACAGGTCGGCGCTTGGGTTGAAACAGCACCCGCGCCCTCGGCCCCTCCGGGAAAAACGATGCGGCGGAGCGGTCGACGAAGCCGAAACGCTAAAACACATCACGGTCTCCGGGCTCCGCCCGGCCGCTCCGCGCCTCCCCGACCAGCTTTCGTGAGTTTTCACGGGAGTGCGAGATCGCATGCCTGCGCTGACCCCCTCCGGCCCTCCGGGCCACCTCCCCCAGAGGGGGAGGATCTATGAGCGCCAGATGCTCCCCCTCTGGGGGAGCTGTCACGGAGCGACTGAGGGGGCCGCCGAAGGCGGCGCTGAGAAAGACCCGAGCTCCAAACCCCTCTCGGAGAGGCAGCCCAGAGGGCCGAAGGGAGCCTCGCCGGCAGGGCGGTCCTACCCCGCGTCGTTCAGGCCGGAGGCCGGCTTCCAGTCGAACAGCGCCTGCAGCGTCCGCACCGCCTCGCCGCGCGGAGACGACAGCGCCGGGTCGCGGGCCAGGATCAGGCGGGCGTCGTCGGCGGCGACGGCGATCAGGTCGCGGTGGGCGACGGGGTCGGCCAGGCGGTAGGCGGGAAAGCCGCTCTGCTTGAGGCCCAGGGGATCGCCGCCGCCGCGCAGCTCCAGGTCCTTCTCGGCGATCTCGAAGCCGTCGTCGCTGCGCCGCAGGATGTCGAGCCGCTGCTGGGCGACTTCGGAAAGAGGCGGGTCGTACAGCAGCACGCAGGAGCTTTCGCGCATGCCCCGACCCACCCGTCCGCGAAGCTGGTGCAGCTGCGCCAGGCCGAAGCGGTCGGCGTGCTCGATGACCATGATGCTGGCGTTGGGCACGTTGACCCCGACCTCGACCACCGTGGTGGCCACCAGCACCCCGACCTCGCCGTCGACGAAGGCCTGCATCACCGCGTCCTTCTCGGCCGCCGGCATCTGGCCGTGCACCAGACCCACGCGCGACCCCAGAACCTTCCTCAGGTCGGCGGCGCGGTCCTCGGCGGCGCGCAGGTCGACCTTCTCGGACTCCGAGACCAGCGGACAGATCCAGAAGGCCTGGGCCCCGCCCTCGATGGCGCTGCGCAGGCGATCGACGATCTCGGGCACGCGCGGCGTCGGGGCTGCGCGGGTGGCCACCGGCGTGCGGCCCGGCGGCTTCTCGTCGATGCGCGAGACGTCCAGGTCGCCGAACACCGTCAGCTCCAGCGTCCGGGGGATCGGCGTGGCCGACATGGCCAGCAGGTGCACGCCCCATTCCACATCTTGGGGGCCCTTCTCCTGCAGACGCCGGCGCTCGTTGACGCCGAAGCGGTGCTGCTCGTCGATGATGGTCAGCGCCAGGCTCTTGAAGGCCACGTCGTCCTGGAACAGGGCGTGGGTGCCCACCGCTACGGCGGCCGAGCCGTCGGCAAGCTTCGAGAGCTTGGCGGCCCGGGCGCCGCCCTTGTCGCGTCCGGTCAGCAGCACCACGGCCAGGCCCTGCGCCTCCAGCGGCGGGGCCGGGGGCTCGTAGTGCTGGCGGGCCAGGATCTCGGTCGGGGCCATCAGGGCCGACTGGAAGCCGGCGCCGGCGGCGTCGGCCATGGCCAGCATGGCGACCACGGTCTTGCCCGAGCCGACGTCGCCTTGCAGCAGCCGGCTCATCCGCTCGCCGTGGGCCAGATCCCCGCGCACCTCCGACAGCGCCCGCACCTGGGCGCCGGTCAGGCGGAAGGGCAGGGCCTTCTCGGCCGCCTCGGCCAGTTCGCCCGAGACGATGCGCGGCCCCGGCTGGGCGCGCTTGCCGGCCTTGCGCTGGGCCAGGGCCAGCTGGTGGGCCAGGAGCTCGTCATAGGCCAGGCGCCGGCGGGCCGCCGACATCGGCGAGAAGTCGATCTCGCCCTCGGGGCCGTGCAGCCGCTCGAAGGCCTCGCGCCAGGGCGGCAGGCTTTCGCGGGCCATCCAGGCGGCGTCCTGCCACTCGGGCAGCGGCTGGGCGCGCGACAGGGCCTCCAGCGCGAACTTGCGGAAGGTGCGCGAAGGCAGGCCCGCCGTCGCCGGATAGACCGGTTCGATCGCCGGGATCTCGTCGATCCGCTCGGCTTCGAGCATGTAGTCGGGGTGGGCGACCTGGATCTCCGAGCCGAAGCGCTCGACCTTGCCGCTGACCGCCCGGCGCGCGCCGACCGGGTGCTGGCGCTCCAGGTGCGGGCCGTGGCCCTTGAACCAGACCAGGGTGACGAAGCCCGTCTCGTCCCGGCCGCGGATCCGCCAGGGCTGGCCCGAGCGCTGCGGCGGCAGGTGCGCCTCGATGGTGACGACGAAGGTCTGGACCTGGCCGTCCTGGGCCAGGGCGGCCGTGGTCGCCGTGCGCCGGATCAGGCTCTGCGGCGCGGTGAACAGCACGTCGCGCACGATCGGGCCCGCCAGCTTCTCGACCAGCGGGGCGACGCGCGGCCCGACCCCCTTCAGAGTCGAGATCGCGGCGAACAGGGGAAAGAGCGACTCGGGACGCATCGACGGCAGGATAGCCAAGCCGGGGTGTTCTCGTCCCGTTCGCCTTGCGTGAAATTGTGGACCGGACTGACTAGCGGTCCCGCCTTTCGGAGACTCGCCCATGCCCTTCGCCACCCATCGCGGCCAGAAGATCCACTACACGGTGGAGGGGCGCGGACCGCTGGTGGTGCTGCAGCACGGCCTGTTCATGGACGCCGAAAGCTGGCGGGCCAACGGCTTCGTCGCCGCGCTCAGCCGGCGCTTCACGGTGGCCTGCGTCGATTCCCTGGGCCATGGCCTCAGCGACAAGCCCACGGACCCGGCGCTCTACGCCCAGGACCAGCGCGCGGGCGACATCGTGGCGGTGCTCGACGCCCTGGGCGCGGAGACGGCGCACGTCGTCGGCTATTCGATGGGCGGCTGGATGGCCGTGGGCGTGGCCAGGCATCATCCGCAGCGCCTGGCGTCGCTGACCATCGGCGGCTGGGACCTGGCGGGCGGCGTGCCCAAGGGGCCGTCCGGTCCGATCCGCTTCGACATCTTCTGGGGCTTCAGCCAGCAGGTCGCGCCGGCCCTGGTGCAGTGGGTGACGCCGGAGATCCTTCCGGGCGTCCAGGCGGCGTTCGAGGCGTTGAACACGCTGGACGGCGCGGCGCAGGCGGTGCTGGGCGCGGGCGTTCCGGTGCTGCTGTGGGACGGGACGGCGGATCCCTATCACGCGCCGTCCCAGGCCTTCGCGGCGGCCCATGGGCTGCCGTTCCTGTCGACGCCGGGCGATCACCTGCAGGCGATCATGACGCCCGCTCCCGACGTGGTCGTGAGGCTCGGCGAGTTCTTCGCCGAGGCCTGACGGGATCAGTCTTCGGTCGTCTCGGCGTTGCCGGCCGGCGACAGTTCCGCCAGCAGGTCGGCCAGTTCGTCGGCGCGCGAGGCCCCCGACACGTTCAGGCGCGTGTATAGGTGCTCGGCCCCGTGCTTCTCGGCGGCCTCGGCGAAGCCGCGGGTGGAGTCGTGCAGATTGTTGGCCTCGCCGGCGAACACCACGACGCCTTCGGCGTTCACATAGAGATAGTTGCCGGCGATCGTGGTGCGCGGGTCGCGATCCTCGGCCAGCTTGTAGCGATAGACGGCGCCGGAGACGCCTTTCAGGTCGATGTAGGTTTTCACGAATCCTCGCCTCTAGACACACGCGGCGTAGCCCGGGAGGGGTGGCGGGCGCCAGAGGCTAAATTATGGCTGCAAGCTTCGCAATTTGCTGAGAAACCTTCGCGTCCGTTCTTCTCGCGGTTCGGAGAACAGCGTCGCGGAGGGGCCTTGCTCCAGGATCGCGCCCTCATCCATGAAGATCGTCCGGTCGGCGACGTCGCGGGCGAAGTCCATCTGGTGGGTGACGATGACCATGGTCCGCTTCTCGGCGGCCAGGTCGCGAATGACCGCCAGAACCTCGCCGACCAGCTCCGGATCCAATGCCGAGGTCGGTTCGTCGAACAGGATGACCTCCGGGTCCATGGCCAGGGCCCGGGCGATGGCGCAGCGCTGTTGCTGGCCGCCGGAGAGGGCGCCGGGATAGGCGTCGGCGCGATGGGCCAGGCCCACCTTTGTCAGCAGTTCCAGGGCCTGTTTCCGCGCCTTGGCGGGCGGATCGCCGCGCACCACGATCGGGGCCTCGGCGACGTTTTCCAGCGCGGTCTTGTGCGGGAACAGGTTGAAGTTCTGGAACACGAACCCGACGCGACCCTTCAGGGCGCGGGCCAGCGGGACCTTGCCGCCGGCCGCGACGCCGGCGATCGACAGGGTCCCGCCGTTCAGCGCTTCCAGGCCGGCCAGGCACCGCAGCAGGGTGCTCTTGCCCGAGCCGCTGGGGCCGATGACCGCCACCACCTCGCCGGGGGCGACGATCAGATCGACATCGTTCAGCACGGCGGTGTCGCCGAAGCGCTTGGACAGGCCCCTGGCCTCGATGGCGCTCATCGGCGGGCCTCCGCGCGGCGTTCCAGCCAGCCCTGGCCCAGCGCCAGCAGGCTGGAGACGATCCAGTAGATGGCCGCGGCGCTGAGATACATGGCGAAGATTTCGTACGTCCGGGCGGTGATCAGCTGGGCCTGGCGGAACAGTTCGGGCACCTGGATCGTGGCGGCGAGCGAGGTGTCCTTCACCAGGCTGATGAAGCTGTTGGACAGCGGCGCCACGGCGGTGCGGGCGGCCTGGGGCAATATGATCCGGCGCATCGCCTGGCCGCGCGTCAGGCCCAGCACGGAGGCGGCCTCCCACTGGCCCTTGTCGACGGCGGCGATGGCGCTGCGAAGGATTTCCCCGGCGTATGCGGCGACGTTCAGCGAGAAGCCGATCCCGGCCGCCAGCAGGGGCGGCAGCTCCAGTCCCAGCTGCGGGAGGCCGTAATAGATCAGGAACAGTTGAACCAGCAGCGGCGTGCCCCGGAACGCCGAGACGTAGACCGCCGCGGGCCAGGCCAGCAGCGGCGAGCGCGACAGCCGCATCAGCGCCAGGCCAAAGCCCAGCAGCAGCCCGAGACTCATGCCGATCACGCTGAGCAGCACGGTGTAGACCGCGCCCTTCAGCAGCAGCGGCGCCGACTGGGCGATGAGCTCGGCCGCGCTCATGGCCTAGCGCGTCACGTCCAGGGCGAACCATTTCTGCGAGATGGCGGCCAGGCGACCGTCGGCCCGCAGGGCGTCGATGGCTTCGTCGACCAGCACCTTCAGGGCCGGGTCGCGCTTCATCACTACGCCCTGGCTCTGCGGGGCGAAGGGCGGGCCGGCGGCGACGAGGTCGGGAGCGGTCTTCAGGAAGTCGGCGGCGACCAGGCGGTCGTTCAGCACCGCGTCGATGCGGCCGGCGCGCAGGTCCTGGTACTTGGTCGGGTCGTCGTCATAGGTGCGGATCTCGGCCTTGGGCTGGTTCTGGCGCAGCCACTGCTCGTAGTGGGTGCCAAGGCCGACCCCGACCTTCTTGCCGGCGAGATCGGCGGGACCGACGATGCCGCCGGCCTTGGCCTTCGGCACGATGATCAGGATGCCCGACACCGTGTAGGGCTTGGAGAAGTCGTACTTGGCCGCGCGCTCGGGCGTGATGGTGATCTGGTTGATCACGACGTCGGTGCGGCCCGATTCCAGCGCACCCAGCAGGCCGGCGAACGGCGCGGCGACGAACTGCGGCTTGACCTTCATCTGCTCGGCCAGGGCCTTGGCGAAATCGACGTCGAAGCCGGTCAGCTGGCCGTCGGCGCCCTGGAAGTTGAAGGGCGGATAGGTGCCCTCCAGGCCGATGCGCAGGGTCTTGGTCGCCTCGACCCGCGCGGCGCCGGACTGGCCGCCGGCGGCGTCCTTGCCGCCGCAGCCGGCCAGGGTCAGCGCGCTTCCGGCCCCCAGGCCCAGCAGGATGTCACGGCGGGCGGGGAATCGCATGGCGGGCCTCGAAACGAAGGTCATCGGTCCAGTTCTATACCGCTGCGCCGCCGCCGCCAGGGGCAAGGCGCGCGAGGAGCGTGGCGTGCGCGACCTGACGGCGATTTAACCTGACGCGGGCGCGCGGCTCTGGCTTTCTGGCGGCAGTTTGCTTCTCGGGGGAGACGTATGGCGCAGACCTTCGATCCGGCCGCGGCCACGGCGGCCTATCTGGCGCAGCTGCCGCCTGAGGCCCATGCCCGGGCGACGGCCTACACCCACGGCGGCCACTGGCTGCTGCTGTGGGGGACGCTGGTCGCCCTGCTGGCGGCCTTCCTGCTGGTGCGCAGCGGCGTGCTGGTTCGCCTGCGCCGCCGGTTCGAGGGACGTCGCAACCGGCCGCTGCTGGTCGCCTACTGGATCGGCGGTCTCTACATCGTCTTCGACGCCGTGCTGTCGCTGCCCTGGACCATCTACAGCGACTGGTGGCGGCCCCGGCAGTACGGCCTGACCAGCCAGGCCTTCGCCGGCTGGCTGGGCGAAAGCGCGATCTCGCTGGTGATCAGCGCGCTGATCGGCGGCCTGTTCTTTGCGCTTCTCTACTCCCTGATCCGCAAGGTGCCGCGCACCTGGTGGCTGTGGAGCGGGGGCCTGACCGCCGTCTTCATCGCCATCGGCATGCTGCTGGCGCCGCTCTACATCGAGCCGATCTTCAACAAGTACACGCCCGCGCCGGCCGGTCCTGTCCGCGACGAGGTCGTGGCCATGGCCAGGCAGGTCGGCGTGCCGTCCGAGAAGATATTCGTCTACGACGGCTCCAAGCAGTCGAACGCCTACACCGCCAACGTCTCGGGCCTGTTCGGCTCGGCCCGCGTGGCGATGAGCGACACCATGTTCAAGAAGGGCGCGGACATCGCCGAGGTGCGCGGCGTCGTCGGGCACGAGATGGGCCACTACGCCCGCCACCACTCGCTATGGATCGCGGGCGTCATGAGCCTGCTGGCCGTCCTGGCCTTCTTCCTGGTCGACCGGCTGTTCGCCCCCGCCGCGCGGCTGCTGGGCGGCGAGGAGATCAAGGGCGTGGCGGATCCGGCCGGCCTGCCGGTGCTGAGCGCCGTGCTGGCCGTTCTGCTGCTGCTGGCTACGCCGCTCACCAACAGCCTGATCCGCATCGCCGAGAGCGACGCCGACCGCTACAGCCTCGTGCACTTCAACGAGCCGGACGGGCTGGCCAAGGCGCTGGTGAAGACCATCGAGTACCGCGCCGCCACGCCCGGCCGCCTTGAGGAGATCGTCTTCTACGACCACCCGGCCGTCGGTCGCCGCATCCAGCGGGCCATGGAGTGGAAGGCGGCTCACCCCAAGGCGCCGTCGAAGGCGGACCTCGACGTCCTGGCCAGGACCGCCTTCACCGATCGCCTGGTCGTCTTCCCGAACATGCCCGTGGGCATGGACGGGATCGCGCTGAAGGCGGATGGAACCTGGTTCGAGCGGCACGATTTCGGCTGGTCCAAGGGCCGTTACGCCGTCGCCAAGGGCAGCCTGTGCCTGGATGAGGAACGCGGGTCGCGCCGCTGCTATGTGATCGGCCGCACGCGGAGCGGATGGACCCTGGCGCAGGGCGCCGGCGGCCCGGTGGCCGTCGCGCTGGAGCCGATCCGTCAGGCGGCTGCGCCGGGTTGATCCCGTCGCGGCCTCGCGCGTTCCTCCCCGCAAGGAGGACCCCAATGGCCGAACCGATCGTCAGCGAGATCACCGTCGAGGCCCTGCCGGCCGAAGCCTTCGCCCGCTTCGTCGGCGACATGGGGCGCTGGTGGCCGATGGCCTACAGCCGCGGCGGGGCGCGCTTCGCCACCGTGCATGTCGAGCCGGTGGCCGGCGGCACGTGGTTCGAGGTCGACAGCGACGGCGCCGAGAGCTCTTGGGGAGACGTTCGGGCCTACGATCCGGGCCATCGGCTGGTGGTCGGCTTCAACGTCGCGCCCGATCGCGGCGTCGAGCCGCTGGAGCGTCAGAGCGAGGTCGAGTTCCGGTTCGAACCGGCAGGCGAGGGGACCCGCGTGACGGTCGAGCATCGCGATCTCGACCGACATGGCGACGGCGCGGAAGCCATCCGCCAGGGGATGGCTTCCGACCATGGCTGGCCGCTGATCCTGGCTTCGTTCGCGCGGGAGCTCAGGTTCCCGCGCGCGGCGCCGCTCAGCGCTTCCTGACGAACACCGTGCCGGCCGAATAGCCGGCGCCGAAGCTGCAGATCAGGCCTGTGTCGCCGGCGACGAAGTCGTCGTTGGCGGTGTGGAAGGCGATGATCGAGCCGGCCGAGGAGGTGTTGGCGTACTCGTCGAGGATGATGACGTTCTCGCCGGCCTCGGGATCGCGGCCCAGCACCTTGCGGGCGATCAGGTCGTTCATGTTGATGTTGGCCTGGTGCAGCCACAGGCGCTTGAGGGCCGTGGCGTCCAGGCCGATGTCGCCGGCGTGCTCGACGATCATCTCGCTGACCATCGGCACCACCTCGCGGAACACCTTGCGGCCTTCCTGCACGAACAGCTTGTCCCTGGCGCCGACGCCTTCCGGGGCGGCGTTGTTCAGGAAGCCGAAGTTGTTGCGGATGTTGTTCGAGAACTGGGTCTTCAGGCGCGTGCCCAGAATTTCCCAGCCGCCCGTGGCTTGCGAGGCCTCTTCCAGGATCACGGCCGTGGCCACGTCGCCGAAGATGAAGTGGCTGTCGCGGTCCTTGAAGTTCAGGTGGCCCGAGCAGATTTCCGGATTGACCATCAGCACGGCCTTGGCGCTGCCGGTGGCGATGAAGTCGGCGGCGGTCTTGATCCCGAAGGTGGCCGAGGAGCAGGCCACGTTCATGTCGAAGGCGAAGCCCTCGATGCCCAGAGCCTGCTGCACCTCGATGGCCATGGCCGGATAGGCGCGCTGCATGTTCGAGGCCGCGCAGATCACCGCGCCGATCTCGCTGACGGGCTTGCCCCAGGCGGCGATGGCCGCTTGCGCGGCCTTCACGGCCATTTCGGCCAGGATCGAGATCTGGTCGTTCGGGCGCTCGGGCAGGATCGGCCGCATGACCTCCGGATCGACGATGCCGTCCTTGTTCATCACGTAGCGGGCCTTGATGCCCGAGGCTTTCTCGATGAACTCCGGAGAGGAGGGTGCTAGCGCCGTCACCTCGCCGGCGGCGATGGCCTCGGCGTTGGCGGCGTTGAAGCGTTCGACATAGGCGTTGAAGGCGTCGACCAGTTCTACGTTCGAGATGCTGAACGGCGGGGTGAAGAGCCCCGTGGCGGCAATGACGGCTTGATGCAAGGCGGCGGTCCCGATGGGCCGGCGCGCGACATGGGCGCGCCGATCTGATCACTGTTTGGACGCGATCAATAGCACGCCCCGCGCCGTCGTCACCTCCCCGGAGGCCGTGTCTTCGCAGCATCGCCCGCGGCTATTCGACCTGCCGCAGCGGAACTTTCGATCGCCGGCCATAATCACCGGTTCAAATGTCGGAAACGTCACGCAATGGCCCCAAACAGGTCAGGGTACGGTCAAATCCGGGCCTCGTTGCCCCAATACCCAGAGGAGGCTGAGGGAGCACAAGAAATCCCAGTACCAGGAGTAAAAATAATGAAGGTTCTCATGTCTGCGGCTATCGCCGCCATGTCGGTCGCTGCTGTTCCGGTTCTGGCCCACGCTCAATCGAGCTCGCCGGAAATCTACGGCAACCTCGGTTACAACAGCTCGCGCGCCGAAGGCGCCGATACCGGCGCGATCCAGGGCCGCCTGGGCGCCAAGCTGACCCCGCACTTCGGCGTCGAGGGCGAACTGTCCGGCGGCGTGAAGGATGACAACATCGACCGCGCCGGCGTCCGCTCCAGCATCGAGCAGACCCACTCGGCCGCCGTCTACGGCGTGGGCTTCCTGCCGGTCACCCCCAACATCGACCTGATCGGTCGCGTCGGCTACGGCAACACCCAGTTCAAGCAGAAGCTGGCTGGCGTGGAGAGCAAGTTCGACGCCGACAGCGTCAACTACGGCGTCGGCGCCCAGTACAAGTTCGACGACAAGAACGGCGTGCGCGTCGACTACACGCGCCAGCAGTTCCGCGACAACGACGCCGACGACGCCAACGTCGTGTCGGTGGGCTACGCCCGGAAGTTCTAAGGCTTAAAACCCAAAGAAAAGGCGCGCCGCTCTCCTTCGAGGGCGGCGCGCCTTGCCTTGTCCGATCGACGCCTCAGGCGAAGGTTTCGGCCGTGTCCTTGTGGGTCTGCTTGGGGTCGGCGCCGAACTTGTTCGGACCGGTCGTGCCCGGCATGCAGTAGAAGACCAGCAGCACGATGGCGCCGATCAGCGGGATCAGGCCGATCAGGATCCACCAGGCCGAGCGTTCGGTATCGTGCAGGCGGCGGAACGAAACCGCCAGGCTGGGAACCAGCACGGCCAGCGAGAAGGCCAGGCTGACCAGGCTCAGGACGTCGAAGCTGTTGTTCTCCAGGCTCTGCGGGCCGGCGACGATCAGGCGCAGGATCGTGATGGCGAGGCTGACGACAAAGGTGAAGAGCGTGAAGAGCCAGTATTCCGAGCGGCGAGCGCGCCCCGAGAATTGCGCATACTTGCGCAGCGGTTCGAACATCAGAGACATAGCCGTTTCCCTTACCCCGCGTAATGCGTGTGGCTCGCAACTTGCTGGGCGAATCCGGTTGCGTAAACCCCCGTTCTGACGCTTGACGTGATCGCAGCGCGATCAGAACTTCGCTCCAAAAGACGGGGAGGAGGCGGCGATGGACAACGCGCTGCTCGCGCAATTGCTGGGCTCGGCGCTGGCCGTTGCCCTGCTGGTGGGGCTGTCGGCCTGGGCGCGGATCGCAAGGCCGGCCCCCGCGCTGGATGAAACGGCGGCGCGGAAGCTGCTCGCCGACGAATTTCCCGACCATGGCGTCCAAGCCGTCTGGATCGCCGGAGACGGCGCCGGCGTCGTCGCCCGGTCGGCGGACCTGGCGCTGGTGCTCTGGCGCAAGGGCGACGGCTACGTGGCCCGCTCAGGGCCCTGGCGCGACGTGGTGTCGGCCGGCGCGGTGGATGGCCGGGTGCGCCTGACGGCCCTCGACGGCGCGCCGCGTCTTTCGTTGGGCGACCGCGCCTGGCCGCCGGCGGAGATCGCCGCATGAAGCCGGCCCTCGATCCCGTCCAGCTGGCGATCCCGTTCTTCGTGGTCGCCATCGTGCTGGAGATCCTGCTGGCGCGCTTCGGCAAGGCCAGGGCCAGCTACGAACCGCGCGACGCGGCCACCTCGCTGATGATGGGCCTGGGCAGCACGATCGCGGGCCTGGTGACCGGCGGCGCGGTGTTCGCCGCCAGCCTGTGGGTCTGGGAGCACCGGCTGTTCACGATCCCGATGACCGCGATCTGGGCCTGGGTGGTGCTCTTCTTCGCCGAGGACCTGACCTATTACTGGTTCCACCGCCTCAGCCACGAGCGGCGCTTCTGGTGGGCCAGCCACGTCAACCACCACAGCTCCACCCATTACAACCTGACCACCGCCCTGCGGCAGACCTGGACGGGCGGGGTGGCGGGCACTTGGCTGCTGTGGCTGCCGCTGTCGCTGCTGGGCTTTCCGCCGGCCATGGTGGCGATCCAGAAGGGGATCAGCCTCGTCTACCAGTTCTGGATCCATACCGAGGCCGTGAAGCGGATGCCGGCCTGGTTCGAGGCGGTGTTCAACACGCCCTCGCATCACAGGGTGCACCACGCCCGCAACGCGCGCTATCTCGACGCCAACTACGCGGGGATCCTGATCATCTGGGACCGGATGTTCGGCACCTTCATCCCGGAGGACGACGCCGAGCCCTGCCGCTACGGCATCGTGCGCAACCTGCCGAACTTCAACCTCTTCACCAATGTCTTCCACGAGTGGATCGGCATCGGCAAGGACCTGGCCGGCAGCCGCTCGCCGCGCGAGGTGGTCGGCTATCTCTTCGGTCCACCGGGCTGGAGTCCCGACGGCTCGCGGGAGACCTCGCACACGCTCAAGGCCAGGTGGCGGGCGCGAGCGCAGGAGCACAAGCCGGCCGACAATGCACCGTAAAATCCCCGCGAAAGCGGGGACCCAGGTGTTTTATCGTCGAGCGCCAAGCGTTTCAGAAAAAGCCTGGCCCCCCGCTTTCGCGGGGGTTTTACGGTTGTTCGGCGAAGCTCATTGAGCCGAGCCGGCTTTCGCCAGTTCCACGGCATAGACGTGGTTGGCGCCGTGCATGTTGGAGCGGAACACCAGCCACTTGCCGTCGGGCGTGAAGTTGACGTTCGGCTCCAGGCGGTAGTCGTGGGCGCTCATGTTGACCAGCTTCTCGGCGTCGATGACGCCGGGGCGGATCAGGTGCTCCGAGTCCGGTGCGTGGATGCCGGCGACGTCGGGGATCCCGCGCGGGTGCATCAGGTACAGCCACTTGCCGTCCGTAGCGTGGGCGACCATCTCGCTGTCGCCGCCGTCGCCGGCGAACAGCTTGCCGTCGGGGCTGGAGTTGAAGTGCACCGACCAGGCGTTGCGCTCGACGTGGTACCAGGCGCGCTTGCCGGTCGCGACTTCGTAGCCGGCGACCCAGAAGTCCTCGCCGCGCGGAGTCTGCAGGTCGTACCAGACGGTCTTGCCGTCGGCGCTGAACCATTCGTGCCCGGCGATCTCCATGTTCATGGTGCGCGTGTGGATCTTCACCGGCTGGGCGTTCGCCTGGTCGGTACGCAGCAGCCACAGGCGGTCGACCTTGTGCCAGGGACCCTCGTGGCAGAACATCAGGAGGTTCGGGTCGGTCGGCGAGAACTGCAGGTGGTTCAGCCAGTCGGTGGCCGCGTGGACCACGCGCTTTTCGCCCGTGCGGGTGTCGATGACGAACATCTCCATCGGGATCTTCGACTCGAGCCGCTCGTTCAGGCGCACCTCCTTGGCCTCTGCGAAGGACAGCGGCTTGCCGTCGGGACCGAGCGCCTCATAGGCGGCCTGGTCGAAGCGGTTGTCGCGCTTGAGCATGCCGTCGGGGCGGGTCTCGACCTCGGGCTTGGTGACGACCACGCCGCCCAGCAGGGTCTCGTCGGCGTTGATCGTCTGGATGTCGCCGCGGTCGAACCTGGCGACCACGCGTACTTTCCTGCTGTCGATGTCGACGGCCTTGACCACCTTGGTCTTGCCCTCTTCGACGATGAAGTAGGCCGAGCGCGTCTTGCGGCCGACGAACAGGAACTTGCCGTTCTCCTCGACCAGAGGCGCCAGCTTGCGGGTGGCCAGATCCACCGTGCTGAGGCCCTTGGGCGTGGCGATGACCAGCTTGTCGCCCTGCGGCGTGTAGCCGTTGTAGTTGAAGTAGAGGCTGCTCGAGCCCGGCTCGTCCGACAGGCGCACGACGCGGTGACCGGTGTCCTTGTCGATCCATTCGCGCGGCGGCTCCTTTGCCTGAGCCTTGGGGGCCGGAGCCTGGGCGAGGGCGGGCAGGGCGATGGCGAAGGCGGTCGCCAGGCCGATCAGGACGCTCTTCACGGCTTCACCTTGATGGTCACGATGTTGGGGCGTGCAGGGTTCTTCATGCCGTGGCCCAGATAGAAGCTGGTGTGCGGCGGCTGGTTGTAGGCGGTGTTCTGCCAGGCGATGCCGGCGCGATAGATCGGATCGTGCATCAGAGTGACCAGCCGGCGATCGGTCGGATAGGGCGTGACGTAGATGCGCAGGAAGGTGTTGTCCTCCGAGCGCAGGATCACCTCCTCGCGCCAGTCGCCCAGGATGTCGGCCGACAGGGTCGGAGTGGCCTTGGTGCCGTTGTTCGAGGTCATGCCCTCGGCGTTCAGCAGCACCTTGCTCTCGCCCTTGAGCCAGTCCCACTTGAAGATCTTGTTGCGGTCGAGCAGTTCGCGCAGCTCGTCGCCGTCCCACCAGACGCCGAAGTTCATCTGCGGCGGGTGCTTCACGCCTTCGATCGGCTTGCCCTTGACGGTGTAGAGGGTGCTGGAGTTGCTGGCCCAGGCCTCGGCGCCGGGGAAGCGCGGGTCGATGTCGAAGGCCACGCCCCGGCCGGTGTCGCTTTCGGTCGGGGTGGTCCAGAGCACTTCGCCGGTCTTGGCGTCGAGCATAGCCGAGCCGATGCCGCCGTTGGCCTTGGGGCTTTCGTTGACGCCGAAACGCTCCAGGCCCGGACGTTCGGGATCCAGGTCGCCCAGGTGCAGGGCGTCGCCGTGATAGAGCTTGGCGGTCCACAGCGGCTTGCCGTCGGCGTCCAGCGCCATCGAGCCGTAGACGATCTCGTCGCGACCGTCGCCGTTGACGTCGCCGATCGACAGCTGGTGGTTGCCCTGGCCGCCGAAGCCTTCCGGCACGCCGGTGGCGGCGCTGTCGAACAGCCAGCGCTGGGTGATCTTGCCGTTCTTGAAGTCCCAGGCGCTGACCGTGGTGCGGGCGTAGTAGCCGCGGCCCATGATGATGCTGGGGTGCACGCCGTCGAGATAGGCCGTGCCGGCCAGGAAGCGGTCGGAGCGGTTGGCGTAGCCGTCGCCCCAGAGCTTGGTCATTTCCTCGGTGCTGGGCGCGTCGGTGTCCGGCGCGCGCGGGGCGGCGAACGGAACGGAATCGAGCGCTGCGCCGGTGCGGCCGTCGAACACGGTCAGGAACTCGGGGCCCTTGAGGATGCGGCCCGTCAGCTTGGCGACCATCGCGCCGTCCGGCTTGATCTCGGCGCCGGTCTTGTCCTTGGTCGGGGTCTCGATGGGGCCGCCGCGCCAGTCGGCGTTGGCGTCGCCCAGCACCTTGCCCGTGCCGTCGACCGTGCCGTCGGAGGTGCGCACGGCGATCTCGGCGCGGCCGTCGCCGTCGAAGTCGAAGACCTGGAACTGGGTGTAGTGCGCGCCAGCGCGGATGTTGCGGCCAAGATCGATGCGCCACAGGCGCTTGCCGTCCAGGGTGTAGGCGTCCAGCAGCACCGGACCGGTATAGCCCGAGAAGGCGTTGTCCTTGGAGTTGGTCGGATCCCACTTCAGGACGATCTCGTAGCGACCGTCGCCGTCCAGGTCGCCGACGCTGGCGTCGTTGGCGGTGTACTCGTAGGCCACGCCGTCCGGCGTCACGCCGCCTTTAGGCTTATCGAGCGGGATGGTCAGGAAGCCGTCCTTGAGGGCGGCGGTCTCGGCCACGACCGGGCCTTCCTTGCCCTTGACCACGGTCTTGAGGGTGTAGCGCGAGCCGGCGACGCCGGACTTGTCGACGAAGTTGGTGGCGAAGGCGAGCGGCTTGGCGTTCAGCTTCTTGCCGTCGCGATAGACGTTGAAGGCCAGGCCCAGGGCGTCATCGCCGCTGATGCGCCAGGAGACCAGCATGCCGCCGTCGATGGCGGGAGCGGCGACCAGGCCGCGGTCAAGGTATTCGACCTGGCGCGGGGCGGCGAGGGCGGGCAGGGCCAGCAGCGAAACGGCGGCCGAGGCCAGCATGGCGGCCTTGCGAAGGCGATGAGGCATTGTGCTTCCCCCCGAGGGATTATGCGCGTTGTTGGTCCGATCTTCGCACGCCGCCCGAAAGTCGCAAGATGTTTCCCATAAATTGCGGTGTTGTTTCATATATTGAAACTTTGGTCTTGCGGGTTGAGTTCAGGTCGCGATTTCGCTTCGCGGTTTGATCCAGGAGGGCCAGGTTGTGGAAGGGACAGTTTTTCTGCGGGGCCGACCTGAGAAAACTCAATTGACCCCATCGGCGCAGTGGAGATTTAAGCGCTCCAACTCGGCGCCGCTTCGGCGTCGTGGCGCTGCACGCGCGTTTGTTCAATAAAGGCCGCGAGCCGCAGCCGGAAACAGGACGACGATCAGGACATGACCGCCGACTCCCTTGCCGCGCAACGCCCCGTCGCGGCGCGCCGTCCTCTGTTCCGTCGTCGATCCGCGATTCCCGGGTTCGGCCTGACGCTGGGCGTGACGCTGTCGATCCTGTCGCTGGTCGTGCTGATTCCGCTGTCGGCCGTGGCGCTGAAGGCGGCCGAGCTGTCGCCGTCCGAGTTCGTGGCCGCGGCATTCTCCGAGCGCGCCCTGGCCGCCTATCGCCTGACCTTCGGCGCGGCGCTGGTGGCGGCGATCGCCAATGGCGTGTTCGGCGTGCTGACCACCTGGGCGCTGGTGCGCTACGAATTCCCGGGCAAGACGATCATCAACGCCCTGGTCGACCTGCCGTTCGCCCTGCCGACCGCCGTGGCCGGCATCGCCCTGGCCACCCTCTACGCGCCCAACGGCTGGATCGGCCAGTTCCTGACGCCGCTGGGCATCAAGGCCGCCTATAATCCGGTCGGGGTGACCATCGCCCTGATCTTCATCGGCCTGCCGTTCGTCGTCCGCACCATCGAGCCGGTGATGCGGGACCTTTCGGCCGACGTCGAGGAGGCCTCGGCCAGCCTGGGCGCGGGCCGCCTGCAGACCATCTGGCGGGTGATCCTGCCGGCCCTGGGCCCGGCCTGGCTGACCGGCTTCGCCATGGCCTTCGCCAGAGGCGTGGGCGAGTACGGCTCGGTGATCTTCATCGCCGGCAACATGCCCTACAAGTCCGAGATCGCCCCGCTGCTGATCATCATCCAGCTGGAGCAGTTCCAGTACGCCCAGGCCGCCTCGATCGCCGTGGTCATGCTGGTGGTCTCGTTCCTGATGCTGTTCGTCATCAACGCCATCCAGGCCTTTTCTCGGAGGTTCGTCTGATGGCGCGCGCCCGTCACCCCACCGAGGACCCGACCTGGGTCAAGGCGCTGGTCATCGGCGTCGTCATGGTCTTCCTGGCGCTGGTGCTGATCCTGCCGTTGGTCGCCGTGTTCGCCGAGGCCCTGCGCAAGGGCGTCCAGGCCGCCATCGACGCCGTGCTGCACGAGGACGCCCTGGCGGCCGTGAAGCTGACCTTGCTGACGGCCGCGATCGCCGTGCCGTTCAACGCCATCTTCGGCCTCTGCGCCTCGTGGGCCGTGGCCAAGCACGATTTCCCTGGCAAGTCGTTCCTGATCACCCTCATCGACCTGCCGTTCTCGGTCTCGCCGGTCGTCGCGGGCCTGATCTACGTGCTTGTGTTCGGCATGCAGGGCTGGCTGGGCGAATGGCTGCTCGACAACGACCTTAAAGTGATCTTCGCCGTGCCGGGCATCGTGCTGGCCACGGTGTTCGTGACCTTCCCGTTCGTCGCCCGCGAACTGATCCCGCTGATGCAGGAGCAGGGCACGAGCGAGGAAGAGGCCGCCATCTCCATGGGCGCCTCGGGCCTCTACACCTTCTGGCGGGTGACCACCCCCAACGTGCGCTGGGGCCTGCTGTACGGCGTCCTGCTGTGCAACGCCCGCGCCATGGGCGAGTTCGGCGCCGTCTCGGTGGTCAGCGGCCACATCCGCGGCCTGACCAACACCATGCCGCTGCATGTCGAGATCCTCTACAACGAGTACGACTTCGTGGGGGCGTTCGCGGTGGCGGCCCTGCTGTGCCTGCTCGCCATCGTCACCCTCGTGCTGAAGACCGCCCTCGAAGTCGCCCAACCGGCCGTGCGCCGGGGCGGACACTAAACGGAACGCGAAGACGCCATGACCATCTCCATCCGTTCCGTCCAGAAGCAGTTCGGCCGCTATCCGGCGCTGAACCACGTCGACCTCGAGATCGCCGACGGCGAACTGCTGGCGCTGCTGGGGCCTTCGGGCTCGGGCAAGACCACGCTGCTGCGCGCCATCGCGGGCCTGGAGTTCCCCGACGCCGGCCAGGTGCTGTTCCACGACAAGGACGTCACCTACGCCTCGGCCGCCGCGCGCCGCGTGGGCTTCGTCTTCCAGCAGTACGCGCTGTTCAAGCACATGACCGTGGCCAAGAACATCGCGTTCGGCCTCGACGTCCGGAAGGGCAAGGACAAGCCGCCGAAGGCCGAGATCGCCAGGCGCGTCGACGAACTGCTGAAGCTGGTCGAGCTCGACGGCCTGGGCGGTCGCTATCCCTCGCAGCTGTCGGGCGGCCAGCGCCAACGTGTGGCCCTGTCGCGCGCCTTGGCCGTTCAGCCCAGCGTGCTGCTGCTGGACGAGCCGTTCGGCGCGCTGGACGCCACCGTCCGCAAGTCGCTGCGCAAGGAACTGCGCCGCGTGCACGACGCCACCGGCGTGACCACCATCTTCGTCACCCACGACCAGGAAGAGGCCCTGGAGCTGGCCGACCGCGTGGCCATCCTCAACAAGGGCCAGATCGAGCAGATCGGCAGCCCGCGCGAGGTGCACGACAATCCGGCCTCGGCCTTCGTCTGCGGCTTCGTCGGCGAATCCAACCGCTTCGATGGCAAGATCGAGGGCGGCAAGTTCATCGCCGGTCCGCTGGTCCTGCCGGCCCCGAACCTCGCCGACGGCGCGGCCGTGGCCTTCGTGCGGCCGCATGATTTCGCGCTGGCCGACCACGGCGTGGAAGCCAAGGTCGAGCGCGTCAACGCCCAGGGCGCCCTGGCGCGCGTGGACGCCTTGCTGGCCAACGGCGCCCGGATCGAGATCGCCGCCTCGCGCGCCGACGCGGATCGCTTCTCCGGCTCGGTGAAGCTGGCTGTCGGCAAGAGCCACGTCTACGCGGCGTAAGCGGCGAACCGCTGCGGCTCCTGGATGCTCCCCCATTGGGGGAGCTGTCGCGGAGCGACTGAGGGGGTGACGCCGCGCCTGCCCCCTCCGGCCCTTTGGGCCTGTCTCTTATACACATCT
>LNIY01000071.1 GCA_001449105.1 Caulobacter vibrioides
CCTCCGGCCCTTCGGGCCACCTCCCCCAAAGGGGGAGGATCTTGGCGCTTCAGATGCTCCCCCTCTGGGGGAGCTGTCGCGGAGCGACTGAGGGGGCGCCGCGAAGCGGCCTCAGAACGTCTTGCGCACCCGCAGGCTGACGAAGGTGCGCGGATCGATGTCGCGGACTTCCTGGTAGCGCACCGGACGCGTCACGCGGTCGGCATAGACCGTGCGGGTGACGACGAAGTCGTCCCAGACGTTCAGCTGGGCGCGGATGGCCAGGGTGTTGGTCGGCTTGTACTCGGCGAAGGCCTCGTAATAGTTCGCCCCGCGCCAGCCGTTGGTCTGGTCCGGATCGTAGGTGCGCTGGCCCAGCAGGGGCAGCCAGTTGATGCCCCACTGCACCTGGCCGCGCAGCAGGTCCTGCGAGAAGCCGATATTGGCCTGGGTCGGGCGCACCTGGGTGATCGGCCGGTCCTCGCCCGAGGTCGGGTCGGTGACGTGGGTCTCGTTCCAGTCGTTCTTGAAGGTCAGGCGGCCGCCCTTCACGCCCAGCCTGTCGGTGGGCACGACAATGTTGAGCGACAGCTTGTCGAGCGTGCCGTCGCCGATGTTGCCGGTCGCCGACAGGCCGCCGGGCAGGGGCAGGCGGTCGATGACGCCGATGATCTCGTCGTGGCGCCAGCCGATCGACACCACGCCCTCGCCCCAGAACCGGCGCTCGTAGGTCAGTTCCGAGATCCAGCGCTGCTCGGGCTCCAGGTCGACATTGCCGCCATAGACCGTGCCGTCGCCGAACTCGGCCGAGGCGGCGAAGTCGCCGAAGTCCAGCTGGCCCAGCTCCCGCTCAAAGCGGAAGCGAAGCTGGTGGTCGGCCTTGGGCGTCCAGGTCGCCTGGAAGCGGGGCTTGGCGTAGAAGAAGCTCTTCTCCTGGTCGGCGTCGCCCGACTGGCTGATCGTCGAGGTCTCCAGGCGCACGCCGCCTTCGAGGGTCAGCTTGGGGTTCACCCGCCAGGTGGTCTTGAGGAAGGCCTCGCCGCGCGTCTCCTCGACCTTCACCGAGGCCGACGGCAGCGGAACGGCCGCGCCGCCCACCGAATAGGCCTGGGTCACGTCGAGCATGTTGTAGGCGACCTCGCCGCCGAACTCGAAGGTCAGGCCGGGCTTGCGCTCGTGGCGGATGGTGGCGCGCAGGATGGATTCCGAGGAGTCGCCCTCGGCCCCGAAGCGCTCCTGCGGGCTGACCGCGCCGCTCACCGTGGCGTCGTTCAGGGCCTCGCTGTCGAACTTTTCGAACTCGTGCATCACCCGGGTCTCCAGCGTCCAGCGCGGGGCCAGGGGGCGGGTGTAGGTCAGGCCCAGCTCGCCCGAGCGGCTGTCCTCCTCGTAGGCGGTGCGGCGCTTGGAGGTGGGCGAGGTCAGTTCCTGCCAGTCCTGCCAGTCGTTGACGCCGTAGCGGGCGGTGGCGTCGATCTTGCCGCCGGCCAGGGGACCGGCGTAGTTGCCGCGGATCGAGCGACCGCCGCCGTAGCCGTCGTTGACGAAGGCCTCGTCGCGCAACACCACGCCGTTTCCATCGCGGCGCACCGAGCGGCCCGCGCCGTTGGAGTCGCTGCTGCTGGTGCCGTCCGACAGGGTGACGCCCCAGCTCTTGTCGCCGTCGCGGGCGGTGAACTGGTAGGAGCCGCCCCAGACGTCGTGGCCGCCGTCGAACAGCTGGCTGTTCACGGTCAGGATCGACTGGCGGACCGCGCCTTTCTTCAGGATCACGTTGGCGACCACGCCATAGCCCTGCATGTCGATGCCCGGCGCGCCGCCGCGGATCAGTTCGATGCGCTCGACCTGGCTGGCGGGGGTGCGCTGCAGGACGTTGGAGCCGGTCTCGGCCTTGGAGGCGGGGCGGTTGTTGTTGACCAGCACGTTGCCGACCGCGCCTTCGAAGCCGCGTGTGCCGGCGCCGTCGTTGAGCACGAAGCCGGGCAGGCGGTTGACCATGTCCAGCGCGGTGTTGGGGCGCAGGCTGGTGAAGAAGTCCGGCACGAAGATCAGCACGCCCTTCTGGGTCGCGTCGTCCAGCGGCGCCTCGCTGACCGGGCCGGTCGGAACCGGCGCCTGGGCGGCCTGCGGGGCCTCTGCGGCCTGGGCCGCGCCGGCGGCGAACAGCGCGAAGGCGGCGGTGGCGAACAGCACTGACTTGGACATGAACTTTCCCCTCAATCCCGGGGAAGGTCTTGCCGCGCTCGAACCGCGTTCTCAAATTAAACGCAGGAAATGTGGATTAAATATCCGAAATCATTACGGGAAGTTCAGGGAAGGTTGTCGGCCGCTGGATCCTCCCCTCTGGGGGAGGTGGCCCGGAGGGCCGGAGGGGGATAGCGCGGCGCCGACCCCCTCAGTCGCTTTGCGACAGCTCCCCCAGAGGGGGAGCATCTTTCCGCCGAGGTCCTAGTTGGAGCGCTTCTTGTAGAACTCCGCCTCGATGATGCTGAGCGACCCGCCGGGCTTGACCTTCTCGGCGCCGGTGTCGAAGCCGCCTTTGGCGCCGGTGACCTCGACGATCTTGCCGAAGCCGTCGCGGTCGGCGGTGGCCCCGGTCAGGGCGATGCGCAGGCGCGAACCCTTGGCGGCCTTCAGCGGCAGGGTCACGTAACCCAGGCTCTTGGGGGCCTCGCCCTCGTAGACCACCTTGCCGTCCATGGTGATGCGCAGCGGGTAGGAGCGGATGCGCCAGCCGATCAGCTTCAGCGAGATCTCGTCGACCTGCTGGGATTTCGGCAGGCGGTACTCGATCCAGGCGTTCTCCAGCTTGCCGTCGCTGGCCCAGTGAGTGGCCTCGTCGTCGTCGACGCTGGCCTGCACCGCGCCCGCGTTCGAGCCGGCGGTGATCTCGACCGCCTTGATCGTGTCGCGGCGGATCCTGAAGGCCGGGGTCGAGGGCGTGGGGCCGCGCGCCAGGCTGACGGGAAGCAGCGGGGCGTCGGCCGAGGGCGCCACGGCGTCCAGGGTCAGGGTCGCGGGCTTCAGGCCCTCGGCCTTGGCGACGATGCTCACCTGGCCGGCCGCCAGGGTCGAGCGCAGGGCCACGCGGTTGACGCCGCCTTCCACCGGCAGGGTCCTGGCGAGGATGTAGTTGTCGTCGGTGCGGTTGGAGCCTGCGTACTGGGTCACCGCGTCGACGCCGGCCGGGCCCTTGGTCACCGGCTCGCCCGAGGCCGAGACCGGAGTGTCGGTCGGCTTGGCCGCGCCCTTGGAGTCGCCCTGGGCGATGCCGCCGCGCCACTCGGCCGGACCGGCCACGTCGAAGCTGACCAGATCCAGCGCCGTCGGCACGCGGCGGCCTTGCGCATCCACAGCCTCGACGTCCACCAGGGCGATATCGGCCGCGTCGGCCTTCCAGCCGCCCGGGCCGGTGCGCGGAGTGAGCTTCAGGGCTACGGCGGGGCCGGTGGTGACCCGCTCGTCGCGCGAAACCTCCTTGCCCTTGGCGTCGCGGGCGATCGCCGTCAGGGTTCCGGGCGCATAAGGCACGCCCTTGAAGGTGAAGAGGAAGCCGTCCGACTTCTCGCCCTTGCCCAGCGACTTGCCGTTCAGGACGAGCTCGACGCTGCCGGCGCTGGAGACCACCAGCACGTCCTTCACCACGCCCGGGGCGTAGTTCCAGTGGCCGACGATGTGCGAGCGCGGCTTTTCGACGTCGACCCAGCCGTCCCACATCACCTGGTGGGCGAAGAAGCCCTCCTTCGGGATGCGCATGGCGTCCACCTCGCCGCTGCGGCGGTAGTTGTTGTCGCCGCGGAAGTGGGTGTTGCTGTCGGAGAAGATGATGTTGACGCCGCCCGAGCTGACCCGTTCGCCGCCGCCCGGGCGCTCGGTCCAGTAGTCGAACCAGCGCTGCACGGTCTCGACGACCATGCTGTCCTGGTTGCGGTTGTAGCTGGGGCCGTCCTTGTGGAACGGGGCGGTGAACTCGTCCTGGAACTTCCGCGCGGACTCGTCGCGGGAATATTCCATCGCCCACATCGGCTTGCCGGCGCTCTTGTTGATGTAGAGCATCTCGCCGCCGTACTCGGCGACCTTGCTGTCGAGCATCTCGCGCGAGCCGATGGCCCGGCCGCCGTGCGGGTCGAACTGGTCGCGCACCGCCTTCAGCTGGGCCATGTGGTCCTCGCTGATGTTCTCGTTGCCGCCCTCGTAGAAGATGATCGACGGGTTGTTGCGGAAGGCGACGATGGCGTCTCGCATCGCCTCGACCCGCTGGTCCCAGCGACGGCCGGAGACGTCGCTCTCGGCGTCGCCGGCGGGCATGGCCTGCATCAGGCCCACGCGGTCGGCGCTCTCCACGTCCTGGCGGGCGGGCGCGATGTGCATCCAGCGCACCAGGTTGCCGCCGCTTTCCACCATCAGGCCGTTGGAGAAGTCGCTGATCCACGGCGGGATGTTGGTCCCCAGGGCCGGCCATTCGTTGCTGGTGCGCTGGGCGTAGCCGTGCACCTGGATGGCGCGGTCGTTGAGGAAGATCGTGCCGTTGCGAAACTCGGTCTTGCGGAAGCCGGTGCGGGTCAGGGCGCTGTCGACGACCTTGCCGTCCTCCACCAGTTCGGTGGTCACCGCGTAGAGGTAGCCGTAGCCCCAGCTCCAGAAGTGCAGGTCCGACAGCCGCCGGCTGGCCGATACTGTCTTCGTCTCGCCCGGCGCGATGGTGACGGCCGGCGCGGTGAACTGGCCGGCCGGCTTGCCGTCGACGTCCTTCAGCGTGACCCGGTAGGCGAAGGTGCGGGGCCTGGTCCCGTCATTGCGCACCTGGCTCTCGGCGTGGACGGTGGCGGCGCGGCCCTTGATGTCGAACTGGTCGGCCCAGACATAGACGCCCGTGGTGCCCAGGCTGGAATAGAGCGGCAGGGTCTGGTGCAGGTCGCCGGTCAGGTGCAGCCGCACCGCGCGGTGGACGCCGCCGTAGTTCACATTGAAGTTGTTGTTGTTCCACTGGAAGCCGCTGCCGGTGGCGCGCTCCTTGTACTTCCAGTCGTTGTCGACCCGCACGGCGATGACGTTCACGAACGGGGCGGGCTTGAGCAGCTTGGTGGCGTCCACCCCGAAGGCGGTGGCGCCGTTCTCGTGGCCGCCGGCCCACACGCCGTTGACGTAGACCTCGCCGGCCTGGCGCACGCCCTCGAAGTCGATGATCGCGCGGCCGCCCACCGCCGGACCCTGATCGGCGGGCAGCACGAAGCGCTTGCGGTACCAGGTGATGCCCGTCGAGTGCTCGTGGATGTCGCGCGAGAAGGCCTCGTCTTCGTTGAAGGCGCGGGGCAGGGTGACCGGCTTCCAGCCGGCGTCGTCGAACGCCGGGGCTTCGGCGCTCTTCAGGTCGCCGGTGGTCATCTTCCAGCCGTCGTTGAACGGGGCGTCCAGGCGCTGGGCCTGGGCCTGGCCGGCGCCCAGCGCCAGCAGGCTGGCGGCGCCCAGCAGGGTCAGCGAACGGGACACCGATTGGGTCAGCAGGCGACGCATGGACCTCTCCCTCATATTGGTCAGGCCAATTTCTCGTTGGGCGGAGATGTGGCTTGACCGCTGCCGACTGTCAAGCCGCTGCGCGTTGTGGGTGGCGTCGTGGCTGCGCCTGCGCTATACGCCGCCGCGATGACCCGCACGCCGCACCACCATGGCTGCCACCACCATCCGACCTCGCCTCGCGGGATCGGCCGGGTCCGCACGCTCTAGAAGCCGAGCGACCCTGCCAAGCCCCGCCTAGCGGATGGGGCTTGCGACAAGCGCCATCCGTCGAGCCTGAAAGACCAAGGACCGACGACGATGACCGACGAAACCGCCAAGACCCCCCTCACGACCGAAGAGTTCCGCCCCGAAGCCCGCGCCCCGCGCGGCTTCGCCGACAAGCGCGCCCGCGACCTGCGCGCCGAAAAGTCGATCCTTGAGGCCGTCTCGGCCGTGTACGAGCGCTACGGCTTTGAGGCGCTCGACACCGGGGCCTTCGAATATGCCGACGCGCTGGGCAAGTTCCTGCCCGACAGCGACCGTCCCAACGAAGGCGTCTTCGCCTTGCAGGACGACGACGACCAGTGGATGGCCCTGCGCTACGACCTGACCGCGCCGCTGGCCCGCTTCGCCGCCCAGAACTGGGAAACCCTGCCCAAGCCGTTCCGCCGCTACGCCTTCGGGCCGGTGTGGCGTAACGAAAAGCCCGGCCCCGGCCGCTTCCGCCAGTTCATCCAGTGCGACGCCGACACCGTCGGCTCGGCCCGTCCGGAGGCCGACGCCGAGATCATCGCCATGGCCGTCGAGGGCCTGGAGGCCGCCGGCCTGCCGCGCGGCGCCTCGGTGCTGAAGATCAACAACCGCAAGCTTCTCAACGGCCTGCTGACCGGCGCCGGCGCGACCAGCGAAGGCCAGAAGCTGGCCGTGCTGCGCGCGGTCGACAAGCTGGACCGCCTGGGCGTCGACGGCGTGCGCCTGCTGCTGGGCGAAGGGCGGCTGGACGACAGCGGCGACTTCACCAAGGGCGCGGGCCTGGCCGGCAAGGCCATCGACTCGGTGCTGGACTTCGTTCAGGCGGGTGTCGGCGGTCGTTCGGCTACGCTGAACAACATCGCCAAGGTCGTCGCCGGCTCGGCCGAGGGCGACGAGGGCCTGGAAGAGCTGGCCAAGATCGACGCGGCTCTGACCAGCCTGGGCGTCGCCGACGACCAGGCGATCATCGACCCGTCGATCGTGCGCGGGCTGGAATACTACACCGGCGCCGTGTTCGAGGCCGAGCTGCTGCTCAGCACCACCGACGAGAAGGGTAACAAGGTCACCTTCGGCTCGATCGGCGGCGGTGGTCGCTATGACGACCTGGTGGCCCGCTTCACCGGCCAGCCGGTGCCGGCCACGGGCTTCTCGTTCGGCGTCTCGCGCCTGGCGGCGGCCCTGCGGGCGGCCGGCCGCGAGCCGGCGAGCGCCGCGCGCGGCCCGGTCGTGATCATCAACTTCGACCAGGCGCACATGGGCGAGTATTTCGCCGTCGCTAGCGAGCTCCGCGCGGCGGGGATCCCGGCCGAGGTCTATCTGGGGACCTCGGGCATGCGTCCGCAGATGAAGTACGCCGACCGCCGCCTGTCGCCGGCCGCCATCATGCTGGGCGGCGACGAGATCGCCGCCGGCACCGTGACGATCAAGGACCTGGACCTGGGCCGCGAGCTGGCCTCGGGCGTCGCCGACAACGCCGCCTGGAAGGCCGAGCGGCCCGGCCAGCAGACCATTCCGCGGGGCGACCTGATCGCCGCCGTCAAGAAAATCATCGGGGGCTGATCCGTTGAGGCTAGAGCGTTCCATCCCGGCGGAGGCGCTCGACGCCATCCGCGCTCCGTTCCTTCTCGCCGGCGCCGCGCCGGTCGACGCCCCGGTGCTGCAACCGCTGGGCCTGCTGCTGGACCTGGCCGGCGAGGCCATGCGCTCGCGGCTGTTCGTCGTCTCCGGCGACGGCGGCGACGAGGCCTGCCTGCGCCCGGACTTCACCGTCGCCGTCGCCCGCCAGCATCTGGCGTCCAGCGTCGAGGCGGGCCGCTATCTCTATGAAGGCAAGGCCTTCCGGGTGGCCCCGCGCGGCAGCGACCGGGCCGAAGAGTTCCTGCAGATCGGCGTCGAGGCGTTCGAGGCCGCCGATCCCGTGGCCGCCGACGCCGAGATCGCGGCTCTCGCCTGGGCCGGCGCCGCGGCCGGCGGTCGCGACGACCTGACCCTGCTGCTGGGCGATGTTGGTTTGTTCGCCGCCTTCGTCGACAGCCTGGATCTCACCCCGCCGCTGGGCGCGCGGCTCAAGCGCACCTTCTCGCGTCCGCGCCAGCTGAAGGCCGAGCTGGAGGGCGAGGCCGTCCCGGTCGTTTCCAGCGAGCGCAGCCGTATCGCCGCCCTGCTGGCCGGCCTGCCGGAAGCCGAGGCCGCCGCCGTGCTGCAAGAGCTGTGGTCCCTGGCCGGCATCGAGCCGGTCGGCGGCCGCCGACCCGCCGAGATCGCCCATCGCCTGGTCGAGAAGGCCGAGGTGGTGAAGGCCGGCCGCCTGTCGCAGGCCCAGGCCGACAAGGTCCGCGCCTTCCTGGCCGTCAGCGACGCGCCGCAGGCCGCGCTCGACGCCATCGCCGCCCTGGCTGGTCCCAACCGCGCGCCGCTCGACGCGGCCATCGAAGGCTGGCGCAAGCGCCTGGCCGGCATGGTCGCGCGCGGCGTGCCGGCCGAGCGCATCCAGCTGAACGCCGCTTTCGGACGGGCCTTCGGCTACTACGACGGCTACCTGTTCGAGGTGCGCAGCGCCGCCCTCGGCGAGGAACGCCCGGTCGCCGCGGGCGGCCGCTATGACGGTCTCCCGGCCCGCTTGGGCGCCGAGACGAAAACCGGGGCTGTCGGCTGCATGGTGCGCCCGGCCCGCGCCTATGCCGGAGGCGGCGAATGACCACCGACACCCCGATGATCTTCGCCATCCCCTCCAAGGGCCGCCTGAAGGAACAGGTCGAGGCCTGGCTGGCCGAATGCGGCTTCCGGGTCGAGATGACCGGCGGCGCGCGCGGCTATTCGGCCGAGCTGTCGGGCCTGCCCGGCGTCTCGGTGCGCCTGCTGTCAGCGGGCGACATCGCCGCCGGCCTCGACAGCGGCGACCTGCACCTGGGGGTCACCGGCGAAGATTTGCTGCGCGAGCGCGGCGACGACATGGACAGCCGGGTGATGCTGCTGCGGGCCCTGGGCTTTGGCCGCGCCGACCTGGTGGTGACCGCGCCCAAGAGCTGGCTCGACGTCGACACCATGGCCGACATCGACGAGGTCGGGCACCTGCACCTGGCCAAGACCGGCCGCCGCCTGCGGGTGGCCACCAAGTACGTCACCCAGACCCGGGCCTTCTTCGCTCGCCACGGCGTGGCCGACTACCGCATCGTCGAGAGCAGCGGCGCCACCGAGGGGGCCCCGGCCGCCGGGGCGGCCGAGCTGGTGGTCGACATCACCACCACGGGCGCCACCCTGGCCGCCAACGGCCTGAAGGTGCTGTCGGACGGCGTCATCCTCAAGAGCCAGGCCCAGCTGACCGCCTCGCTGGTCACGCCGTGGACGGAAGGCCAGCTCGACAGCCTGGCCCGACTGCTGTCGGTGGTCGAGGCCAAGGGCCGGGCCCGCACCCTGGCCACCCTGGTCTGGCCGGCCGAGCAGGACGCGGCCGGACAGGCCGCCGTCGCCCCGTTCGTCGAGGCCGGCGGCTCCCGTCGGGCCAACGGCGTCCTGCTGGCGACCGGCGACCTGTTCGCCGCCGCCACGGCCCTGGCGCAAGCGGGAGTCGAGCCGGTCACCGTCTCGCGTCCCGACTATGTGTTCGAATCCCGCTCGGCGGTGCTGGAGGCTCTGAAAGGTCGCCTCAAAGGCTGATATTTGACGAGCGCGTCAAAAATCAGCGAACCGAACGGTGCTTAGTTTGACCAAAGCGTCCAAACTACGGGGCTGATGTCAAAAAAACGTCGAACCCCTTATGGAATCTAGATCGTTGCCGTTGACACGATCTCGGTTTTGCCGTTTTCTGACTGGGCAAGAGAGAAACGGGTCCACAGAGAACCCCCTCTCTTCGGCGTTTCGGGGAGGAAACGCCCGCCTAGATCGAATGATCGAGAAATAGCCAGACCCGCTGCGTTTATCCCCCGCAGCGGGTCTTGGTGTATCTGGGCCCTAGTTTCCATTTTCGACAAAAGAGTCAAAAACGACGAACGCGCGTTTGAGCGCGGCCTTGGGTGCGGCGTGGCCCTTCAGGCCAGGCGATCCATATCAAGCCGCGCGCAGATCCAGATCAATTAAAGATTGAGCTATGGCCTGCCGGCTCGCTTCGACCTACCTTCGCCACAGGGATGTCGATGGGGGACGAGCATGCCATTTCCGCTGATCATATTGGCCTTGGGCGCCTTGGTTTCCGGGGCCGTGGTGAGCAAGGGCGCCGAAATGTACGGCGACAATGCGATCAAGGAGGCGGAAGCTGAACTGAAGAGCACCGAGCTCTACGTGGAGGAGAAACGAGCCGTCTTCGCCAACACGCGCAAATCGTATCTTGAGCGCATCGTCTCCTACACGACCATGATCAATGCGATCGCCGGTGACGCGATGCCGAGCCAGAGCCAGGACTTCGATCGGATCCCGGACGAGATACGAGCGGCCTGGGATCTGGTTGCGGATCAGGTCCGGTCAATGTCCAGGCTGGGGGCGCCTCGTCCGTCCGCGTGGACCACGCGCGACAGGGACATTCAAAGGACCCTGCTCGGTGCGTCCCGTGTCTTTCCCAACCTGGGTCCGGTCATTGCCTTCGCGAGCATGGCCTATGCCGTCCACGGCGGCGTCAGCCATGCCTTGAAGGGGGCGGAGTTCAGGGAGAAGGCGCTGGCCCAGGCGACTGAGGCCCGCAACGGAGCTGACAGTCAGGTCCGGACGATACAGGCCGCCTTCGAGGAGATGGGGGCCAAGTTCGATCTATTGATCGTACCGTGGCTGCGCACGGCGCTGGGGCCTCCCCGCGATGAGGGAGCGCTGGTTTTTCTGCGCATGGCGTCGTCTGAACTGGCCGAAGAGGCCAGGAGGTTGATGCGGGATTTCGCCGATGAATGAGATCCTGAACATACTTCCCGTCGGCGCCGAGGCCGCGACCATCGAGAAGCTGGCCGACGTAACGGTGAAGTATCTCGAGTATCGAGGGGAGTGCGAGAAATGGCGGGGGCGGATCGAGGCGCTCAATCTGGCCTTTGCACAGCACGGCCGGTCCGAACGGGTGGCGCTTGAGGAAAGGCGGCTCTTTATCGAGCTGACCAAGTTCACGATCGAGCTCTACATCGCGACAGGCGAGCCGGATAAGGCGCTCGAAGTGTTTCGGGAATGCAGCGCCAGAACGCCCGATTTCCTCGGAACCGTGCTTACCTTGATCAAGGGCAGGAGCGAGGCGGCGGTCGAGGCGTAGAGCCCTATCTGGGCCTGCGTTTTCGGGCGTGCCTTGGGGCCTAACTCGTCTTGCAGAACCCCAGATCCAGGGACCAGATCTGGTCGACCAGATCCTGGCCGAACCGTCGGCAGGGCGTCTCCTCGATCACCTCGAACCCGGCGCGTTGATAGAGCTTCCGCGCGGCGTTCAGGGCGGTGACGGTCCACAGGTCCAGTCGCTGGTAGCCCAGCGCCCGGGCGCGGGCGACGCAGGCCTCGACCAGCAGTCCGCCGACCCCCATGCCGCGCGCGTCGGGCTCCACATAGAGCAGGCGCAGCTTGGCGGCGCCGGGCGTCTCGCCGCGCACCAGGAAGATCGAGCCGACCATCCGGCCGTCGGCCTGGGCGATCCAGGCGTCGTCCCTGGCCGGATCGAAGGTCTGGTGAAACCGGGCGACGATCTCGGCGATCAGGGCCTCGTGGTCGCGGCCCCAGCCGTATTCGTTCGCGTAGAGCAGTCCCTGGCGCGCGACGACCATGCCCAGGTCGCCGGGCTCCAGGCCGCGCAGCGTCGCCTCTGGCGGGGCGTCGTCCTCGAACACCGCGGTGATGTCGCGCGCCGCCGCCAGCAGGCGGGCGCGGCGCAGCGGGTGCAGGCCGTCGATCAGGCCGCCGACGCTGGCCTTGGTGTTGGTCTCCAGGGTCGCGAAGGCGGAGCGGCCCTCGCTGGTCAGCGACAGCAGCTGGTGGCGCCCGTGGCTGGGGCTTTCGCGCGCCGTGACCAAGCCGCGCTCGGTGAAGCGCTTGAGGGTGCGGCTGACCTGGGCCGGATCCAGGCCCAGGGCCCGGACGATCTCGGCGGCCACGGGATCGGTCCGTGTCGCCAGTTCGTACAACACGCGAGCTTCGCTCAGCGTGAACGGGCTGCCGTCATAGCTGGCGTCCAGCAGGCCCAGCCGGCGGGTGGAGGTGCGGTTGAAGGCCCGCAGGGCTGCGACGTCGTGATCGTGCGGCGTGGTCATGGCGACTCCGATGTTGATGGAGTCAATATTTCTATATATTGATCGAGTCAATAACCTGCGCGGCTACAGCCCCAGCCCGTCCACCGATCGCTCGGCCAGTCGCGCCGCCGCCGCCGGGCTGATCGCCACGGCCTTGCGGGCGTCGAGGTCGAAGGTGATGGCGCTGACGGTCGAGGTCCCCCACGCCTGGCCGGTGTCGGGGTTCAGCAGCCAGTGAGCGCAGCGCATGACGCGGCCCTCGCTGCCGATCAGGCCCGAGCGCACCTCCAGCCGATCGCCCAGGCGAGGCCAGGCCAGGTAGACGATCCGGTACTCCAGCACGGCCCCGCCCACGCGCCCCGGGGGCGGATCGGCCACCTCGGCGACGATGTCGCGCAACGGGGCGATGAAGGCGCCGATGCCGTCGGAGACCCGGCCGATGAACTGCTCGGCCCGCATCCGTCCGAAGGCGTCGCACTCGCCGGTCGACAGCGCCCCCAGGCTGATCCGGGTCAGGCCCAGGTCGTCGGCGCGGGCCAGCGAGGCCTCGGGGACGGCGGGCGAGAGGTCGACGCTGCGGGCCTGGGCGCGCTCGGGAACCTCGACCGCCAGCGTCCTGGCCCGTTCACGGACGATCGACGGCCACGGGAAGGCCTCGCCTTCGCGGGGCGTCACATGGGCCACCGTGGTCTGGAAGGTGGCCGCCAGCTCGCCGGTGGACGAGTGGACCAGAAGCTGCAGGAGCCTGGCCTCGGTCTCGCCGATCTCGATCACCCCGCCCAGCATGTGCAGCGGCGCGCCGGCGTGGGCTTCCTTCAGGAAGCGGATGTGGTGCTCGCGGACCACCAGGGTGGCGTTGGCGTGCGGGGCGAAGGCGTGCGGCAGGCCCATCTCGGCCGCCAGCCCCACCAGGCCCTCCATCGCCCGGACGACGTAGAAGCGCACGTTCATGTGCCCCATCTCGTCGCAGTCCCAGGTGTTGACGCCGCCGCGCCAGATTTCGACGCCGGGAAGCGGCTGCGCGGTCGTCATGGCGTCTCTCAAGCGGCTGGAACGGTCGTTCGAGACTAGCGAGGTTCAGGCGAGCTTGGCTAGCGCCCGCCTGCGGTCGACCGGAGAGGCGCCGCTACTCGCCCTTGCAGTCGGCGCACTTGCCGTGCGCCTCGATCGTCACGCCGGTCAGGGCGTAGCCGGCCGCCTGGCCCGCGGCGATGATGTCGGCGGTCGCTTCGGGTTCGAATTCGCGGGTCGCGCCGCAGCAGTCGCAGATCAGGAACGCGGCGGCGTGGCCGTCGGCCTCGCGCCGGCAGGCGACATAGGCGTTCAGGCTCTCGATCCGGTGGGCGAAACCCTGCTTCTCCAGGAACTCCAGCGCGCGATAGACGGTCGGCGGCTTGGCCGGCGGCCCGTCGACCGCGAAGGTCGAGATCAGGTCGTAGGCCTTCACCGGCTGGCCGGCTTCCAGCAGCAGTTCCAGCACCCGGCGGCGCGGGGCGGTCAGGCGCTGTTCGGCCGCCGCGCAGCGGGCTTCGGCCGCCGCCAGTTCGGAGGCGAGCGCGTCCCCGGCGACGCCGTGGTGGTGGTGGTCGTGATCGCACGCGGTGTGGGCCATGGGCCACAGGTAGAGGTCGGGAAGGCCCGGCGCAAGCTACAGCAGAGGCCGGGCCACCAGGGCGCTCTCGGCTTCGCAGCGCAGCTTGTCCGGCGCCGGGGCGGTCTTGCGCACGGCGGTCATCTCGGCCCGCACCGCCGCCAGGTCGGCCTTGAAGGCGCGCGAGCCGCGCAGGGCCTTGTGCAGGTTGCGGGCGTTGCGCCGGCCGGCCTCGACCGAGCTCATGTTATGCACCCCGCAGACCACCCGGCTTTCGCCGAACCCCTGGGCGCGCGCCAGGATCGCCGGCGCGCGGTCGGGCGCGGCCTCGGCCAGCAGCAGGCCGACGGTCCAGCCCCAGGTCGAGTGGCCGGAGGGATAGTCGGGCGAGACGGCCAGGCCCACGGTCTTGGGCAGGCAGATCGGGGCGTCCTCGAACAGGTAGGGACGGGGGCGCAGGTGCTTCCACTTGGGGCCGGCCACCGCGGCGCGCACGTCGCCGCGCATGCGCTCCATCATCGCCGCCAGCTTGGGATTGGTCTGGGGCGTGATGTCGGCCCCGAGGGCGCAGGCGTAGCCGTCGAGGATGCGGCTCTTGTCGGCGTCGGCCTGGGCCAGCGACCAGCGCGGGGTGTCCTTCAGCGGGCGGGTCGCGCGGAATATCTCGCGGTCGCGCCGCTCGGCGGGCGTGCCCTCCCTGGGCGGCGGGGGCAGGTGGTCGCGGGCGTCGAAGGCGCGCGGGTGCAGGTAGCGGTCGTCGTCGTCGCCGGGCAGGGCGGCGCAGCTGGCCAGGGCGAGCGCGGCGGCGACGACGGTGGGCAGGCGCATAGAAAAGGGTCCCGGAAACTGCTTTCCGGGACCCTGCAATCTCAGCCTTGGCCGATCAAGCTTACTTACCGAACAGCTTGTTCCAGCGCGGCTTCTCGCGGCCCTTCCAGGCTTCGCGGTGGTAGGCGTCCGAGGCGATCAGCGGAACGACCGTGGTGGCTTCGGCGAAGACCATCTGTTCGTAGGTGGTCGAGACCTTGCCCCACGAAGCGGCTTCCTTGAGGGTCGAGGACGAGCAGGCGCCGTCGCGCACGTCGGCCACCGTGATCTGGATGGCGTACTTGTGCATGTCGGCCTCGACGCCGAGGATCTCGGCGCAGACGACGGTGTCCTGGGCGAAGTTCTTGGGAACGCCGCCGCCGACCATGAACAGGCCCGTGGTGCCGGCCGCGATCTTGACGTCGGTCAGTTCACGGAAGTCGGCCACGGCGTCGATCATCAGGTAGGGCGCCTTCTCGGCGATCTTTTCCTTCTGGTGCTTGACCAGGCCAAAGCCCGCCGAGCTGTCGACGAAGGCCGGGCAGAAGATCGGCACGCCTTCTTCGTAGGCGGTCTGGATCAGGCTGCCTTCCTTCTTGGCGTTGCCTTCCGACAGCCACTTGCCCATCTCCCAGATGAACTCGCGCGAGGAATAGCCGCGCGGCTCCAGGCGGTTGCAGATCTCGAGGATCGTGTGGTCGCAGGCCTGCAGTTCTTCTTCGTCGATATAGGTGTCGTAGATGCGGTCGATGTAGTTGTCGCGCAGGACGTTGTCGTCGACCGGGCCGGCGGCCTGGTAGTGCTTGAAGCCGAGGGCTTCGAAGAAGTCCATGTCGACGATCGAGGCGCCGGTGGCGACCACGGCGTCGATCATGCCGTTCTTCACCATGTCGCGGTAGACGTGCATGCAGCCGCCGGCCGAGGTCGAACCGGCCAGGATCAGCCAGGTCGAGCAGCCCTTGTCGGCCAGGGCCATGTTGAAGATGTCGGCGGCGCGGGCGGTGTCGCGCGAGCTGAACGACATCTTGCGCATGGAGTCGATGATCGGGCGGGCGTCGAACGAGCTGATGTCGACGTGCTCGACCACGTTCTGGAGGAGCTCGGCCTTGGTATTCGGAACGGGAGCGTTCATCGCTTCGGTTTCCCTGACTTTGGACGCCCGTCGTTGATAGGAACCCTGCGCCGGGACGGAGCGACCGACGCAGGAAAACAGGTTTTACGCCGTGGACGGCCCCCTCCGGCCCTCCGGGCCACCTCCCCCAGAGGGGGAGGATCCATCGCTCCTGATGCTCCCCTCCGGGGGAGCTGTCGCGGAGCGACTGAGGGGGTCTTCCACGGCGTTGAAGAACTAAACGCCTAAGACGTCAAATCAGCGACGGCGCTTGCGCTTGCCGGCCGCGCCTTTCGGGCGCGAGAAGCGAACGACCTTGCGTTCCTCGGTCTCGGTGCGGACCATCGGGATCGAGCGCTTGGCCAGGCCGTACATCGAGGCCATCGGCGCGTCCTGCACCTCGACGGTGTCGGTCTCGCCAAAGCCGTTGAAGCGGGTCGACATCGCGACGCCATAGGCGCCCAGCATGCCGATCTCGATGTAGTCGCCTTCGTCGACGCTTTCCGGCAGCCAGAAGGGACCTGGCATGTGGTCGACGCTGTCGCAGGTCGGGCCGTAGAAGCGGAAGGGCTTGAGGCCGTCTTCCACGACTTCGCCGTTCTTGCGGTACAGCTTCACCGGGAAGGGCCACTTCATGTGCGCCGCATCGAACAGCGAGCCGTACGACCCGTCGTTCAGATACAGCGCGTCGCCCTTCTTCAGCTCGACCTTGACCAGCAGCGACGAGGCCTCGGCGCACAGCGCGCGGCCCGGCTCGCACCACAGCTGCGTCGTCTCGTGGACCATCATCTCGGCGAAGCCGCGGTCGATGGCCGCCAGGTATTCCGACAGGTCCGGCGGGACCATGCCCGGATAGATCGACGGGAAGCCGCCGCCTACGTCGACGACGTCGGCCAGCACGCCGGCGCGCACCAGCGCGCGGCTGGCCTGGGCCATCGCCGCTTGATAGGCCGTAGGCCGCATGCACTGGCTGCCGACGTGGAATGAAACGCCCATCAGGTCCTGCGTCGAGCGGCGGGCCGCCAGCAGCAGGGGCGGGGCGTTGTGCAGATCGACGCCGAACTTGCCCGACAGCGAATAGGCCGCGCCTTCGGCCTGCACGCCCATGCGGACGATCAGGTTCAGGTCCTTGGCCTGGCCGGTGCTGTCGATGATCTTGGCCAGCTCCTCGTGCGTGTCGAACGAGAAGGTGCGCACCCCGTGGTCGAAATAGGCGGCCGAAATGGCGCGCCGGCTCTTGACCGGGTGCATGAAGGCCATGCGCGAGCCGGGAGCGTGCTCGGCCACGAGCTCGATCTCGGCCACGGACGCGACGTCGAACGATCGCACGCCGGCGGTCGCCAGCTCGCGGATCACCCACGGCGAAGGATTGGCCTTCACCGCGTAGAAAACGTCGCCTTTGAATTCAGACTGGAACCAGCGCGCCGCTACCGACACCGCGTCCGGTCGCACGAGTGCGACAGGACGTTCCGGTGACCGCTCGCGGACCAGGTCCAGGGGCGTGTGGTACGTGGACAATGCACGTAACCCCCTGTTGGAAGTTAAACCCAGGCCGGCGTTAGCAGCGCTTTAGAGGACTTCGGGTCCGCCGGAGCCGTGCGAGATAGGGGCATAGGCCGGGGATGTAAAGTCCCTTTTGATCGTGGCGGGCGAGGCGAATTGATCCACCGGCCGTCACAAATCCGTTGCGCGGGCGCCGCAAAGCAGGGAACGGATTTGCCCGCGCTGGAAACCACGTTAAGGATTCGACCCGACCATGACGTCGGACCCAGTTCTCTCGATCCGCGCCGTATCCAAGACCTTCGGGTCGCGGAAGGCCCTGAACGCCGTATCGCTCGACGTGGCGCGGGGCGAGATGATCGCGCTCATCGGTCCTTCGGGCTCGGGCAAGTCGACCCTGCTGCGCTCGATCGACGGCCTGCAGACCATCGACGACGGCAATGGCGCGATCAGCGCCTTCGGCGGTCCGGTCCAGGCCCGGGGCAAGGTGTCCGACCAGGTGCGCAAGGCGCGCATCCGCATCGGCTTCATCGCCCAGCAGTTCAATCTCGTCGGCCGCCTGTCGCTGTTCAGCAACGTCGCGCTCGGCTCGCTCGGCCGCATTCCCCTGCTGCGCGGCCTCTTCGGCGCCTGGCCCAAGGAGACGCGCGAGGCGGCCATGGCCGCCCTGCACCGCGTGGGCATCTCCGACTACGCCGGCCAGCGGGCCAACACGCTTTCGGGCGGCCAGCAGCAGCGCGGCGCCATCGCGCGGGCCCTGGTGCAGAAGGCCAAGATCATCCTCGCCGACGAACCGGTCGCCTCGCTCGATCCGGTCTCGGCCCGCAAGGTCATGGAGATCCTGCGCGATCTCAACGCCAGCGACGGCCTGACCGTCATCGTCACCCTGCACCAGGTGGACTACGCCCTGCGCTATTGCGACCGGGTCGTGGCCCTGAAGGCCGGGAACAAGGTCTATGACGGTCCGGCCGACGCGCTGGACCGCGACAAGCTCATCGAAATCTACGGCCCGGAATTCGAGGACGTGTTCTGGGAAGGAGCCCCGCAATGATCCGCCGCAGCCTGATCGCCGGCCTGGCGCTGTCCGCCCTGGCGCTCGTCGCCTGCTCGGGCCCGTCCGAGGCTCCGGCGTCGAAGGACACCGTCACCTTCTCGATCCTGTCGACCGAGTCCGCCCAGAACATGGAGAGCTACTGGAAGCCCATCCTGGTCGACATGGAAAAGCAGACCGGCCTCAAGGTGAAGCCGTTCTTCTCGTCCAACTACTCGTCGCTGATCGTGGCCATGGGCGCCAAGCAGACGGACCTCGGCTGGTTCTCCAACCAGTCGGGCCTGGAGGCCGTGCGCCGCTCGAACGGCGAGGTCTTCGCCCGCACCTTCGACCCCTCGGGCGTCGACGGCTACAAGTCGGTGGTCATCGTCCCCAAGGACAGCAAGCTGACGGTCGAGCAGCTCCTGAAGTGCGACAAGTCGCTGAACTTCGGCATCGGCGACAAGAAGTCGACCTCCGGCACCCTGGCCCCGATGACCTACCTGTTCATCCCGGCCGGCAAGAAGCCCGAGACCTGCTTCAAGACCGTGCTGACCGGCAACCACCAGGCCAACCTGTTCGCCGTGGCCAACGGCAAGCTGGACGCGGCCACCAACAACTCCACCAGCCTGCGCCTCAACGCCGAGCGCAAGGACGGCCAGGCCGCCAAGGTCAAGGTGATCTGGGAGTCGCCGACCCTGCCGGAAGACCCGATCATCTGGCGCAAGGACCTCGACCCGGTCGTGAAGGAAAAGCTGCGCCAGTTCTTCCTGACCTATGCGCAGGGCGACAGCCCCGAGGCCGCCAGGCAGCGCGCCAATCTGGAGCGCCTGTCGATCGGCGGCTTCAAGCCGGCCGATGACAGCCACCTGCTGACCGTGCGCGAGATGGAGGCGCTGGAGACCTTCGGCCTGGCCAAGGAGGGCGGCGACGCGGCCAAGATCGCCGACGCCCAGAAGAAGCTCGACGGCATCCGCGCCGAACGCCTGGCCGCCGAGGCCAAGGCCGGCCTGCCGGCCAACTGACCCAGCGATGAGCGACGCCCAGATCCCGGCCCCGCCGAAGCGCTCCGCCTCGGCCATCGGCTTCGACCTGCTGCTGTGGGGCGGCGTCGCCGTCCTGCTGGTGGTCAGCTTCGGGCCGGCCGAGATCGACAAGTTCCCCGAGCTGTTCGGCGGTTCGGAGCGGATGCGCGACTTCGCGCGCGGCTTCTTCTCGGCCTTCACCGATCTCGACGCCTTCCTGGCGATGGACTGGCCGCTGTTCATCGCCAAGATGTGGGAGACGATCCAGATGGCGCTGTGGGGCACGGCGCTGGCCGTGCTCGTCGCCGTGCCGCTGGGTATTCTCGGCGCCCGCAACATCACGCCGTGGTGGATCCAGCAGCCGGTGCGCCGCCTGCTCGACCTGATCCGCTCGATCCCCGACCTGGTCGTGGCGCTGATCTTCATCACCGCCGTGGGCCTGGGGCCCTTCGCCGGGGTGATGGCCATCATGTTCAACACCGGCGGCGTGCTGGCCAAGCTGTTCGCCGAGGCCGTGGAGTCGATCGACAGGGGGCCGGTCGAGGGCGTGCGCGCCACGGGCGCCGTCAAGCTGCAGGAGATCGTCTGGGGCGTGATCCCGCAGGTCGCGCCCCTGTGGACCAGCTACGCCCTCTACCGCTTCGAGAGCAGCGCCCGAGCGGCCACCGTGCTCGGCCTGATCGGCGCCGGCGGCATCGGCCAGATCCTGATCGACTCCATCAACGCCTTCCAGTTCGACCAGACCGGCTGCATCGTCCTGATCATAGTCGTGGCGGTGTCGTTGATCGATCTTCTGTCGCAGATCATCCGCACGCGACTGTTGTAGTCGCGGCCCGCCCTTGGCCCCTTCTGGCCCGGGGGCGGCCCCGATCGCCGCGGGGCGCGCGTTTCGAAACCGGCGTGTGGACGATCAGGCCGGTCCGCGCGGCCGCGACATCTCTAATATTTCCGCAAAATCCGTAGTTCGCCTCCACCAGAATATAAGGCATGGGCGAGTGCGGAGAGATGCTCGTCCTTTGGTGTCGAGGCCGGTCGCCTCTAAATTAAAAATCTCGAATTTCCGGCAAAGCGAACGCTGTTCGCTGGGAAAGTAGTTTCAAATTGCATTGAGCATCGACTCTGCAACGTAGGATTTTGCAGCGTATACACAAAAGCGTCGTATTGCTTCTGGTGTGTGGCGCAAATTTATCACGTCGTGAAACATACATATTGCTGTCGCCGAAGCGTCATCGCTGGCGTTTTATCCCCCGCCCCACCAAAAAGGGGTACACATTCATGCGTAAGTATTTCGAAGGTGCGGCCGTCGCCGCCCTCCTGCTCGCCACGGCGCAAGTTGCGTACGCCGCCGATGTCGCGCCCGCCGACGACTCCACCGCGCTGGACAACGTCGTCGTCACCGCCACCAAGCGTGAAACCAATCTGCAAACGACGCCGATCGCGATCTCGGTGCTGAGCGCCACGGCCATGGCCGACCGCCACGCCGAAAGCCTGATCAGCCTGCAGGACGGCGCCATCCCGTCGCTGCGCGTCGCCACCTTCGAAGCCCGCCAGTCGGCCCTGACCATCGGCATCCGCGGCATCGTGCCGTTCGACGCCAACCAGACCGCCCGCGACCAGGGCGTCGGCGTCTACATCGACGGCGTGTACCTGGGCCGCCAGCAGGGCCTGAACGCCGCCCTGCTCGACCTGGAGCGCATCGAGGTCCTGCGCGGCCCGCAAGGCACCCTGTTCGGCCGCAACACCGAGGGCGGCGCCCTGAGCATCGTCACCAAGGCCCCGACGGGCGAGTTCGGCGGCCGCATCACCGCCGGCGTCGGCAACTACGGCGCCTACACCGGTGAACTGCACCAGGACTTCCAGGAATTCGCCAACGTGTCGATCAAGGTCGACGCCCTGCTGCAACACCAGGATCCGACCACCAAGAACCCGCTGGAAGGCCAGGCCGGCTGGAACCAGTACGACCGCAAGGGCGGCCGCATCAGCGCGCTGTACAAGCCGAACGACAAGTTCAGCGCCCTGGTCGCCTTCGACTACGCCAAGGACGAGAACACCCCGTTCTTCAGCCAGCTGGTCAGCTACAACCCCTACGGCAAGCGCGTGCGCACCCAGGCCGAACTGCTGGCCGCCGCCAGCGCCCCGGCCGGCACGATCAACCCGCTCTCGCCGCTGATCAAGGTCCACACCGACCGCCAGTCGGTTTCCGACATCGGCACGGTCCAGCAGCCCAGCGTCGACGAGACCGGCGGCCTGATGGCCAACCTGAAGTACCGCTTCGCGCCGAACCTCGAGCTGCGCTCGATCACCGCCGCCCGCGCCGTCGCCACCAACCAGTGGGACAACTCGGGCATCGCGTCGCGCAACGTCTTCGCGCCGAACGCCAACTTCGGCCGCTACAGCCTGTCGGACCTGTATCAGCGCCAGTTCAGCCAGGAGTTCCAGCTGGTCGGCGACTTCGGTGACAACTTCACCTATGTCGGCGGTCTCTACTACTTCAAGGAACACGTGAAGGAATCGGCCGCCACGCCGTTCACCAACCAGTGGAACGCCGACGGCACCGCCTACACGATCCGCTCGGCCTACGGCACCTCGAAGGCCGCCGCGGGCACCGCCGGCTGGCAGCGCGGCACGCGCTTCATCACGCGCGCCTCGGAAGCCGACGCCGAGAGCTACGCCGTCTACGGCCAGGGCACCTACACCCCGCCGTCGATGGACGCCCTGCACCTGACGCTGGGCGGCCGCTACACCAAGGACACCCGTGAGGGCACGCTCTACGTCGTCAACGGCAAGGCCACGAACTTCAAGTTCGACTACGACAAGGGCCGCTTCGACCCGATGATCAACGTGGCCTATGACGCCGCCGAGAACATCAACCTCTACGCCAAGTTCTCGACCGGCTACCGCGCCGGCGGCGCCAACGCCCGCTCGCAGAACTTCCAGGCCTTCGACCCGGAAAAGGTCAAGTCCTACGAAGTCGGCGCCAAGATGGACCTGCTGGAGAACCGCCTGCGCGTGAACCTGGCCGCCTACGCCATGGACCGCACCGGCACCCAGATCGACTTCGACAGCGTCGACACCACCCCGGGGAGCCCCACCCAGGGCGCTCACACCGAGGAAACCCGCAATGCGCCGGGCACCTCGAAGATCCGCGGCTTCGAGGCCGACATCACCGCCAAGGTCACCGACGACATCGTGGTCGGCTTCTCCTACGCCTACACCGACGTGAAGGTGCCGGACGCGCCGTTCCCGTTCACCGGCAACTCGGTGGTTCCGCAGGGCACGCCGTTCCCGGTCAACGTGGTCTACACGCCGCCGAACGCCGCCTCGGCCTATATCGACTACAAGAAGCCGGTCGGCTCCATGACCTTCCGTGCTCACCTGGACGCCAACTACGCCGACGCCCAGTACTCGTTCCAGACCGAGTTCGCCGACACCTCGGCGACCGGTTCGCGCACCGAGTACGTGGCGGCCAAGACCGACAGCAGCTTCATCGTCAACGGCAACCTGACCCTGGCCGACATCAGCATGGCCGACGGCGCCGCCTCGGCGAGCCTGTCGCTGTGGTCGCGTAACCTGCTGAACGAAGAGCACATCTACCGCATCTCGGCCGCCAACCGCGGCACGATCGGCGACTACGCCAACTTCAACCCGCCCCGGACCTACGGTCTGGAACTGCGCGTGAAGTACTAGGATCGGTTTCCTCCGGTCCGGGCTGTCCCGGACCGGAGACGATCCAGGCAAGACGAAGGGCGGCCCGGCGACGGGCCGCCCTTTCTCGTTTGGGCGCTTCGCCCAGGTCGGCCCTTGCGCGGCAATCCGTCAGTGAGCGGATCTCTTCAACGGCCCGCGACGGCCTCCCGTGATCGAAATATCGCAGTTCATCGAACGAAAGAACGATTGTCATCGGCTTGTCGCGAAACGGTGCCTGAACCGTCACGCCCGCTCTTTAAAGCCCGAAATCGCCTCACCCGGCCCCTCATGGACCGGGAAAAACGGAGAGGCGCTGCAAGAGGGGGGTCTCGTATGAGTATCAGTGCCTCGTTGTGTGCGCGTTCGGCCCTCGGTGCGTTTCTCGCCCTGGGTCTCGGTGTGGCGGCCCAGGCCCAGGACATGGGCGTGAAATGGAGCGGCGCGCCCCAGTTTTCCAATGACGACGTGGCCTTCAAGGTCCGTGGTCGGATCTTGTTGGACGCCGTGTTCCAGGACGTCGAGCGCGACGGTCCGGGCGGCGACTTCGACACCCGCAACGTTCGCGGCCGCCAGGTCTTCCTCGGCATCGAGGGCAAGCTGAACAACTACTTCGCCTACAAGGCCGAGGGCGGCGCCGTGAACGGCGGCGCCTGGACCTGGGACGACGTGGTCATCGAGTACAAGCCCAACGAACCGGTCTCGCTGCTGTTCGGCAACATCAAGGCCGCCGGCCTCGAGAACCTGACCTCGACCCGCTTCATCACCTTCATGGACCGCGGTCCCTACGGCGACTTCGGCGTCGACTCCTACCTCGTGGGCGTCGTGGCCAAGTACCAGGGCCTGAACTACAGCCTGACCGGGGCGGTCCAGGGCGCGCCGATCAACACCGTCGACCTAGCCAACGCCAACGCCGACTCCAAGGAGCGGATCACGATCACGACCCGCGGCCATTGGGCGCCGATCAACACCGACACCGACAAGCTGCACGTGGCGCTGTCCTACCGCTACCGCAACCGGGGCGACGAGGGCGCCTTCGTCTACAGCGGCCGCACCAACACCGCCTACAGCAACGCCACCTTCTACACCTCGGGCGGCATCGGCAATCGCGACAAGACCCTGGCCTTCGAGGGCGCCTATGTGCACGGGCCGTTCTCGGTGCAGGGCGAGTACGCCTCGATCGACGTAACCCGCCTGGGCGGCGCGGCCGTCGGCGGCGATCCGAAGATCAAGGTCGGCTACGCCTACGTGACCTTCTGGCCCACGGGCGAGATGCGCAACTACGACCCGGTCGCCGGCGAGTTCAAGCGGCCCAAGATCCTCAACCCGGTCACCGCCGGCGGCTGGGGCGGGGTCGAGCTGGCCCTGCGCTACGACATCGCCGACACCACCGAGGCCTACGAGACCCTGAAGACCAAGCCGGCCACCTCGCAGGCCGGCGAGTACAAGGGCGTGACGCTGGGCCTGAACTACTACCCGACCTCGTACGTGCGCTTCCAGGCCAACTACACCGACGGCGACGTCGACAACTTCGGCGCCAACCAGGACTACAGCATCAAGCAGTTCCAGCTGCGCGCTCAGCTGGACTTCTAGGACCGCGTCTCGCCGGGCGAGCCAGACGCGCGCGCCCGCGCTCCTTCCTTTCCCTGTCAGGAAATCCAAGATGAAGAAGCTCCTGTCCTGCGCGGCCGCCGCGTTCGCCCTGTCGGGCCTGGCCGCCGTTCCCGCCCACGCCGCCCGCGACTATGTCTGGGCCGCGGGCTCCTCGACCGTGTTCCCGTTCGCCACCCGCACCGCCGAGAACTACGCCAAGAAGTCCGGCAAGAAGGCCCCGAAGATCGAGAGCCTGGGCACCGGCGGCGGCATCAAGCTGTTCTGCGGCGGCATGGGCGAGGGCTTCCCGGACATCGCCAACGCCTCGCGCCCGATGAAGAAGGCCGAGTTCGACCAGTGCGCCGCCAAGGGCGTCAAGGACATCATCCAGATCAAGATCGGCTTCGACGGCATCGTGGTCGCCACCGACAAGGACGGCGCCGACTACAACTTCAAGACCGAGCAGCTGTTCCTGGGCCTGTCGGCCAGCGTCTACAAGGGCGGCCAGTGGGTGAAGAACACCACCAACAGCTGGGACGACGTCGGCGGCGGCCTGCCGGGCAACAAGATCCTGGTCTACGGTCCGCCCCCGACCTCGGGCACCCGCGACGCCTTCGTCGAACTGGCCATCGAGGCCGGGGCCCGCAAGTTCCCGTCGATCGACGCCATCCGTTCCGACAACGAGAAGCTGTTCAAGGCCAAGGTCGACCCGCTGCGCAACGACGGCTGGATCGACGCCGGCGAGAACGACAACGCCATCGTCGGCACCCTGACCAAGACCCCCGGCTCGCTGGGCGTCTTCGGCTGGTCGTACCTCGAAGAGAACATGGACAGGATCAAGGGCTCGTCGATCAACGGCGTGCGGCCCTCGGCCCAGACCATCGCCGACGGCTCCTACCCGCTGTCGCGCTCGCTGTTCATCTACGTCAAGAAGGCCAATATCGGCGTGACGCCGGGCCTGGAGGACTTCCTGAAGGAGTTCACCTCCGACGCCGCCACCGGTCGCGGCGGCTATCTGCAGGGCCGGGGCCTGATCCCGCTGCCGCCCGGCCAGCACCAGGCCCAGAAGGACGCGGTGGCCAAGAAGACCACCATGGCCCGGCCGGCTTCGTAAAAAAGAGCCCTTTTCGCGGCGGTTTTCGTCGCGCGACCGAAGATTGCGTCGCGGTCCTATGGGCCGCGGCGTTTTCTTTTGTATAGTGTCCCCCGGTCCGCCCGCACCGCGTCATGAAAGTCTGGGCCGTGGCCGCCGTCCGGCGCCGCGTCACTTGCCCCTAGGGACAATGATACTCCTCGCGCTCGCCGTCGTTCTGTTCCTCGTTCTGCTGAACGGGGTCTTCGCCATGTCCGAACTCGCGATCGTTTCCGCGCGGCGGGCCAGGCTTCAGTCCCTGGCCGATCGCGGCGACCGCGGCGCGAAGATCGCCCTTTCCCTCGCCGAGCACCCGACCCGCTTCCTGTCGGCCGTCCAGGTCGGCATCACCCTGATCGGCATCCTGGCCGGCGCCTACGGCCAGGCCACCATCGCCGGCGCGCTCGACGCCTGGCTCGAAGGCTTCCCGGTCATCGGTCCCCATTCGGAGATCATCGCCACCACCATCGTCGTCATCGGCCTGACCTATGTGTCGGTGATCCTGGGCGAGCTGGTGCCCAAGCGCCTGGCCCTGATCTTCCCCGACACCGTGGCCCGCGCCATGGCGCCGTTCCTGGCCTTCGTGGCCACGGTGCTGCGCCCGTTCGTCACGCTGCTGACCGCCTCGACGGCGGGCATCCTCAAGCTGATGGGCGTGCGCGACGAGCGCAACAGCGGCATCACCTCGGAGGAGGTCGAGACCGTGCTGGCCGAGGGCGCCGACGCTGGTTTGATCGAGCCGGAAGAGCGCTCGATGATCCAGGAAGTGCTGCGCCTGGGCGACCGCCCTGTGCGCGTGGCCATGACCCCGCGCCGCGACCTCTACTGGATCTCGCTGTCCGACGAGCCGCAGGCCGTGCTGGCCGAGGTCCGCGAGTGCCCCTATTCGCGCATCGTCGTGGCCCTGGAAGGCGATCTCGACGGCGAGATCGGCGTGATCCTCAAGAAGGACCTGCTGGACGCCTGCCTGGGCGGCGAGCAGCTGGACCTGCGCGCCCACATCCAGCAGCCGATCGCCATCCCCGAGACCATGTCGCTGCTGCGCGCCATGGCCGTCTTCAAGCAGACCTCGCTGCACGTGGCCCTGGTGGTCGACGAGTTCGGCTCGGTGCAGGGCGTGATCACCCCGATCGACCTGCTGGAAATGATCGCCGGCGACTTTCCGGAAGATCATGACGAGGGCGAGCGCCGCATCCTGCGCCGCGAAGACGGCAGCTGGCTGGTCGACGCCCGCCTCGACATCCAGGAGCTCAACGACGCCCTGGGCGAGAACTTCGAGGCCGAGGGCGGCTACCACACCGTGGCCGGCCTGATCCTCGACCGCCTGGGCCGCATCCCGGCCGAGGGCGAGATCCTGCACCTGGGCGCCTTCGACGTCGAGATCGTCGACATGGACGGCTCGCGCATCGACAAGGTCATCCTCAAGGCCGGCAAGCGCCGCGAGGACGACCAGGGCTGACGGCGGGTCGGGAGGCGGCATGAGCCATCCAGGCCCCTGGGGCGGCGACGAGCCGCCGCCCGGTCCGCGCAAAGGGCGACGCAACGGGCCGCGTAACGCGTCGCCGTCGTGCGCCTCCTGGCGGCGCTGGCTGGTCTGGTTCGTCGTGGTCTCCGCGGGCCTGGCCGTGCTGGGCCTGCTGTTGCGCGCCTCGCCCTGGGCGGTGCGGCGGACCGACGATTGGTTCTATCTCGTCTGGGGCGGCCTGCTGGCCGCGGCCCTGTCGACCGGCCTGCTGCGGGCGACCCGCCGCCAGGCGCTGCACGGCCTGGGCTATGCGGCGATCTGGGCGGGGATCGTGCTGGTCCTGGCCGTCGGCTATCTTTATCGCGCCGAGCTGGCCGAGGCGCCCCAGCGCCTGCGCATGGCCCTGAACATCGGCGAGCCTGTGACCACGGGCGAACGCGAGCTGCGCGTGGCCCAGGACGCCAGCGGCGCCTTCGTCATCGTGGGGCAGGTCAACGGCCAGCGGGTATTGTTCCTGGTCGACACCGGCGCCACCAACACCGTGCTCAGCCCCGCCGACGCCCAACGGATCGGCGTCGACATGGCCTCGCTGCGCTTTGACCAGACCAGCGAGACCGCCAACGGCCTGGGCTACGGCGCCCAGTGGACCGCCGAGCGCCTGGACATCGGCCCGATCCGCCGCGACCGCTTCCCGATGGACGTCAACCAGGCTCCGATGAGCGCCTCGCTGCTGGGCATGAGCTTCCTGAACACCCTGGACTCCTACGAGGTCCGCGGCGGCCAGCTCATCCTGCGGTGGCGGGAGTAGGGGGGCGAACACCCTCTCCCTGAAGGGGGAGGTGGCCCAGAGGGCCGGAGGGGGTAGTTCTTGCTGACGGTCGAGATGGCGGCCGGCTCGCAGGCCACGTCCCCCTCCGTCGGCTTCGCCGACACCTCCCCCTTCAGGGGGAGGGTCTCAAGGCGTCAGGCCGCCGTCTTGCGGCGGATCCGCGCCAGGCGGCGCAGGCGGCGCCAGAAGCGGGTCTTTTCCGGTTCGGGATAGGGCTGCAGGTTCTTGAAGAACTCCTCGGCGCAGGCGCGCCACGAGAAGCCCTCGGCGAACTTGCGCACCGTGGCGTGGTCGATGTCGAGGCAGGCCAGGCACGCCTCGCGCAGGCCGTCGGTCTGGCCCGGCGCCAGCACGCCGGCGCCCGAGCCGGGGATGATGTCGATGGGGCCGGGGGCCGAGAACGCCGCCACCGGCACGCCGGCGGCCATCGCCTCCAGGATCACCAGGCCGAAGGTGTCGGTCAGCGACGGGAAGCAGAAGACGTCGGCGCAGGCGAAGTGACGGGCCAGTTCGTCGCCGAACTTGGCGCCCAGGAACTTCACCTCGGGATACTTCTCGGCCAGCTCCTCGCGCTGGGGACCGTCGCCGATGACGACCTTGGTGCCCGGCAGGTCGAGGCTGGCGAAGGCCTCGATGTTCTTCTCGACGGCCACGCGGCCGACATTAAGGAAGATCGGACGGGCCAGGCCCTCGAACAGGTCCGGCTCGTCCGGCTGGCGCGGCTTGAAGACGTCGGTGTCGACGCCGCGCGACCAGGGCGAGATGTTGCGGAAGCCGTGGCGCACCAGCTCGTCGCGCATGGTGGGCGTGGCCACCATCAGGCGGCCCGACGGCTTGTGGAACCAGCGCATGTAGGTGTAGCCGGCCGCCAGCGGCAGCGGCAGGCGGGCCGAGACGTACTCGGGGAAGCGCGTGTGGTAGCTCGTGGTGAACGGCAGCTTCCACTCCAGGCAGATGCGGCGCGCGGCCAGGCCGATCGGACCCTCGGTGGCGATGTGGATCGCCTCGGGCTCGAACGACTTGAAGCGCTCCTGCACCGGCTCGTAGGCGCCGATCGCGAGCTTGATCTCGGGATAGGTGGGCAGCGGGAAGGTGGGGAACTGGTCAGGGCTGACCACGTCCACTTCATGGCCCATGGCGCGAAGCTCGGCCATCACCTTGGTGAGGGTCCGAACCACGCCGTTGACCTGCGGTTCCCATGCGTCGGTGGCGAGAAGTATCCGCATCAGGCGGCGGCAGGCTCCGGCAACGGGGGCTCGACGGCGAGCGCCCGGGCCCGGTCGATCACCGACCAGGACCTCATCTTGGACCATTCGAGGATTTCGAGCTGGCCGTCCATATGCTCCACCAGAGCGGTGCAGCTTTCAACCCAGTCACCATCGTTGACGTAAAGAATACCGTCGATCTCCCGCATCTCGGCCTTGTGGATATGGCCGCAGATGACGCCGTCGACGCCGCGCCGACGGGCTTCGTCGGCGACCGCGGCTTCGAAGTTCTCGATGAACTGCAACGCGTTCTTCACCTTGACCTTCAGATAGGCCGAGAGACTCCAGTAACCGAACCCCATCCTCCGCCGCGCGCGGTTGAGCAAGGTGTTCAGCATGAGGATGGTTCTATAGGACCAATCCCCGAGGAAGGCGAGCCACTTGGCGTGCTGCACGACGCCGTCGAACTCGTCGCCGTGGACGACCAGATAGCGCTTGCCGTCGGCCGCCTCGTGGATCACGTCGCGGGCCACGACCACGCCGCCGAAGTGGGTGCCGCAGAAGTCGCGCACGCGGTCGTCGTGGTTGCCGGGCACATAGATGACCTCGACGCCCTTGCGGGCCAGGCGCAGGATCTTCTGCACCACGTCGTTGTGGCTCTGGGGCCAGTACCAGCCGCTGCGCAGCTTCCAGCCGTCGATGATGTCGCCGACCAGGTAAAGCTTGTCGCACTCGACGTGGCGGATGAAGTCGAGCAGCAGTTCGGCCTGGCAGCCGCGCGTGCCCAGGTGGACGTCGCTGATGAAGATGCTGCGATAGCGGCGGATCTCGGTTTCGGCGGCCATGACGGCTCCCCAGCGCTGCGCGGCTCCCGCCCCCGCGGCGGCCGCTCCCCAAGCGAGAACTAGGTTGGCGGATAAGCTGATTGCATGTCGCTTTGATGAAACCGTCCGGGTTCGGCGTGGGGCGCGGTGGTCTGTCGCGGGGGTTGTTGCGCGGCCGGGGCGGGGCATAGTCGGCGGGCGCCGTTACGTAAGCCCTCGTTTCGATCAGACGGCGCCGTTGTGGCGGGCGCTCACGCGACGACTTGAAACGGCCGCGATCCCTTGCATTGATTGGGAAAACGACTGTTGCAGCGCAGCATCGTCCGCACTAGATGACCCCGATGGACGCCGCCCGCCTCGCCAAGGACACACCGAAGTCGCTGAAGACGCGCGCGCGCATCCTCGACTGCGCCATGCGTTTGTTCGCCGAGATCGGCTATCACGCGGCCACCAACCCGGTGATCGCCGACGCCGCGGGCCTGACCCGCGGGGCGATGCTCTACCATTTCCCGACCCGCGAGGCCCTGGTCGAGGCCGGGGTGGCCCACGTCCAGGCCGCCCGCTCGGCCCTGTTCCGCGCCGCCGCCGACAGCATCCCGGCCGGGGCCGACGTCACCGAGCACGCCATCGACAGCTACTGGGACCTGCTGCACAGCGAGCCCTTCCTGGCCTTCGCCGAGCTGGAGGCGGCCGGCCGCACCGACCCGGCCATCCAGGCCCTGCTGGCCCCCGCCCAGGCCGAGTTCGACCGCGCCCAGGCCGGCGACCACTTCCTGAAGATCCTGCACGCCGGCGCCGGCCCCCGCTTCCAGGCCAGCCGCGACCTCGCGCGCTTCATGCTCGAAGGCCTGGCCCGCACGACGCTCACCTACGACGGCGAAGGCCGCCGCGAGCGCCTGCTGATGCTCATCAAGCGCGCCACCCACATGCTCAACCGCAAGGGCGACGTCCAGGATCTCTGGCCGGACTGAGGGACGCCTTAAGACCCTCCCCCTGTGGGGGAGGTGGCCCGGAGGGCCGGAGGGGGAGGTGTCCGGTGAGGTCAGCACGCCCCCAAAGCCAGCAGTCCCTTCCCCCTCAGTCGGCTCCGCCGACAGCTCCCCCTTCAGGGGGAGCGTCTCAAAGCCGGCGCCTCCAGATCCTTCGCCCACGAAAAAGGGGCGCCGGCTTTCGCCGACGCCCCCTTCCGCCGCCTCCCCCCGAAGGCGGGGCGCTTCTAAGTCCGGATCAGAACTTGTAGCGCAGGCCCAGCAGGATCTCGCGACCCGTATGGTGATAGACCACCGGCATGTTCTGGGTCCCGGTGAACTGGTCCTGGTACTCGTCGGTCAGGTTCACGCCTTCCAGCGTGATCTTGAACTGGTCGTTCAGGGTGTACTGCACCGAGGCGTCGACGTTGAAGGTCTCGTTGGTGCCGTCATAGAGCACTGGCGCGGCGGCGGTGTTCTCCTGGCCCAGCACGCGGGTCAGGTAGCGGTCGCGGTACGAGGCCGAGACGCGGGCGCTCCACTTGGTGTCTTCGTAGTAGAGCGTGGCGTTGTAGCCGTTGCGCGACAGGCCGGTGAGGTCGGTCGAGGCCACGACGGCGCCGGTCGAGTTCACGTACTTCACGTCCGACTTCACGTAGGTGTAGTTCAGCAGCACGCCGGTGTTGGCCAGGATGCCCGGCAGGAACTTGAACGGCTGCTGGTAATTGACCTCGAAGCCCTTGACCTTGCCGCCGTCGGTGTTGACCGGGGTCGAGAAGTTCCACTGCGCCGAGGGGCTGCAGCCGACCGTCGTGCCGCAGGCGGCGACGGCGACGCTGTCGGGGATGCCGAACGGGTTGCCGGTGAAGGTCGTCGAGGTGGTGACCGTCTGCACCAGGCTGTCGATGTTCTTCTGGAACAGGGCCAGCGACAGCAGCGCCTGGCTCTGGAAGTACCATTCGAACGCCAGGTCGAAGGTCTTGGCGCGGAACGGATCCAGGTTCGGGTTGCCGGCGGTGACGCTGCGGGCGGTGCCCGAGACGCTGACCGTCGAGCCCGGGGTCAGGCTGCCGAGGTCCGGACGCGACATCACCTTGGCCGCGCCGAAGCGGATCAGGAAGTTGTCGGTCGGCTCCAGCACCAGGTTCATCGACGGCAGGGTGTCGTCGTACTCGCGGCCGGCCGAGATGGCGACCGGCGCGCCGCCGACATAGGTGTAGCCGGTGGCGTACTGCTTGGTCTTCACGTAGCGGACGCCGAAGTTGCCGCGCAGGCCCCAGTCGCCCACTTCCGTGCGGAAGTCGGCCTGGGCGTAGCCGCCGCGGTTCTCTTCGGTGACGCTGCGGTTGTTGCCCAGCGACGGCTCGGCGCCGAGGCGGAAGGCGCCGCCGTAGGCGGTCGGGTCGTAGAGGCTGAGCGCCGAGACGGCCTTGGCGATGCTCGGGATGATGGTCTGCGTGCCGCCCAGGGTGGCCAGGGTGGAGAAGTTGGCCAGCGACATGCCCGCGATGGCCGTCGGGATGACCGTTTCCTGGTTGGTCGTGGTGCCGACCGTGCGGCGCATCTCGGTGGTTTCGAAGTCGTACTGCTTGAAGTTCAGGCCGGCGTTGATCGACCAGGTGTCGTTCAGCTTGTAGACGCCCCAGGCCTGGGCGGCGTCATAGGTGTTCAGCGCCGTCTGCGGGCGCAGGCGGATCTGGGTCAGGCGCCACTTGGTCGGGTCGGTCAGCGCGGCGTTGCCATAGCTGAACTTCGGATTGCGGCTGTCGGTGTAGTCGTAGCTGTAGCCATCGACGTTGAAGTAGTCGAAGCGCAGCGTCGTCTGGATCGGGTTGGTGTGGTCCGACTCCGAGTGGCCGACGAAGCCGTGGATGGTGAAGTTGTCGTTGATCTGGTGATCGCCGGTCAGCGAGAACTGGGTGAACTTGGTGCGCAGCTTGTCGAAGCGGTTCTCGACGGCCAGGTCGACGTCGTCGAACACGCCCTTGACCATCACGCCGTCCTGGATGGTCGAGGAGACGACGTTGGTGTCGGCGATGCCGCAGCTTGTGGCGGCGTTGGCCGCGGTGCAGGCGCCGCCGGTGCTGAAGGACGGGGCCTCCAGGTACGACTCCTCGCGCGTGCCCTTCAGGTCGGCGTAGAGGGCGTCGAACGAGATCGTGGTGCCTTCGAACGGCTGGAACTGCAGGGCCAGGGTCGCGCCCAGGCGTTCCTGGTCGCTGTTGAAGCGGTCGACGCGCGGGAAGCGCGGGTGCAGGGCGGCGTTGTTGGCCACGGCCGTGGGCGAGGTGTTGACCAGGCCGGGCGTGCCGGCGTTGGCGCCGGTGGTCTGGGGCAGGGCGTCGAAGCCCGGCGAGAAGGCGTTGCCGGTGGCCCAGCGCACGGTGCTGTGGCCTTCCTCGACGATCTTGCGCTTGGTGTAGGCGATCGAGAACAGGGCGCCGAACTTGCCGTCGGCCCAGGTGTTCGAGATCATGAAGGCGCCGCGCGGGGTGGCCTTCTCAGACAGGTCGTTGAAGCTGGCCTGGGTCGAGGCCGACATCGCAAAGCCGTTGTAGTCGAACGGACGCGCGGTGCGCAGGTCGACCGTGGCGCCCAGCGAGCCCTCTTCCGTCGTCGCCTCGGCGGTCTTGCGCACCGTGATGGCGTTGAACAGGTCCGAGGCGAAGATGTTGAAGTCGAACGAGCGGCCGCGGTTGGTGCCGCCCGACGGGTCGGCGCCGCCGGCGGTGGTCAGGGCCTCCATGCCGTTGATGCGCACGCGGGTGAACTGGGGACCAAGGCCCCGCACCGAGATCTGCCGGCCTTCGCCGCCGTCGCGGGCCAGGGCCACGCCCGGGATGCGCTGGATGGATTCCGACAGGTTGAGGTCGGGGAACTTGCCGATGTCCTCGGCCAGGATCGAGTCGGTGGCCGCGGCTTCCTCGCGCTTGACGTTGAGGGCCTTGGCCAGGCTGTTGCGGAAGCCGGTGACCACGACCGCCTCGACGGCGTCGTCCTCGGTGGTCGGCTGGGCTTGTTGAGCCATGGCCGACCCGGCGGCCGCCAGGGCCACGGCGACGGCGCCGGCCGAGACGCTGATCTTGAGCGCGCGCAGGCGCGCAGCATGTCCGTAAGACATTTGTCCTCCTCCCGTTCGTTTCGTTGCGACGTAGTCTTGGAGAGACCTCGCCGTGGCTCCGAAACAGTCCCGCGTCCTTCCCGCGCGACCGTTCTCGGCCGTCATTCTGGAAACCGGTGTCAATCCTTGCTGGATCTTTCTGACACCGGTAGCAACGAAGGCGTAACAAACACCGGAGGACGCATCAAGTGATGGGACCGGTAACAGTTGTAACGACCGGCGCGAACGTGGCGCCGGCGCTACGAAAGCGGGGATTTCAGCGCTGAACGACCTTGTGCAGGCCGTCGAGCATGCCCCGGCGATGCTCCGCCGGCAGGCTGGCGCCGACGTTGCGCAGCAGGCGCAGGGCCGACAGGTGGACGTCGACCGCGTCCCATCGCCAGGCCTGCGCCTCGGCGCAGGCGTCGACCAGGGCGCACAGCGACACCGCCGCCTCGTCGACCCCGGCGTCGGCCGCGAAGCCGGACACGTCCACGACCTTCAGGGTCATGGTGTAGAGGGTCTCGAAGTCCTCGCTCGCGCGGTCGGGCGCGGTCGGGCCGAAGCGGGCCTCGATGGCGTCGAGCGCCGCGTCCAGGGCCGCCAGCGAGCTTTCGCGCAGGGTCTCGATATTGGCTTCGGCCGCGGCCACCGCATCCTTGGCCAGGATGCCGCCGCGGTCCTTGATCATCGAGGCCAGGCGGTTGGGCGGACGGAACTTGCGAACGGTCATATCTGCACCTTCGCGATCTTCATCAGATTGTTGATTTCCTCTTGGGACATGTTGGGCTCCTGGGCATCCCCAACCTCCCCCTGAAGGTCGTCCTTGCGTCGGCCGTCCGTCCCCGGCGGCGGCCCCTCGTGTTTGAACCGTCGATCGGGCCCGATGTACGTATCGCACTCGATGAAGGCTCGCTCCTCGCGCGCCACCCAGAAGATCCGCTCCAGCAACACCTTGGGCGTGATCGGCTTGGCGACGGTGAAGTTCGCGCCCGCGTCGCGGTTCTTGTAGATCTGCGAGATGCGGGTGTGGCCGGTGACCAGGATCACCGGGACATAGCGGTTCTGCTCGGACGCCTCGCGCCGCAGCCACTGGATGAACTCGTAGCCGTCGACCTCGGGCATCTGCACGTCGCTGATGATCAGGTCGAAGGTGTGGATCTTGACCAGCGCCTGGGCGTCCTTGACGGATTCCGCGCGGTGCAGGCTGCGCACGCCGAAGCCGGAGACGACGCCCGACAGGATGTCGAGCGACGCGCCGTTGTCGTCGAGCACCAGAACGGTGGCCCGTTCGAGGTTTATCCGCGTCGATGGATTGAGCGGCTCGGGCATCGAAGCCTCAGAAGAAGTCGAGTTCGCCGGCCTCGGCGCCCCAACCCGAATGCTCCTGGTCCGAACGCAGGCGCACGACGAGATCGGCCAGGCCCAGGCCTTCGAGCAGCGGGTCGACCGACAGGCTCCATTCGCCGGAGGCGTGCTGGCTGATACGGGCCAGGACGTCCGACAGTCCGTGCAGGCGCTGGCTCAGCTCGTCCAGGGCCTGCAGGCGGGTGATGTTCTCGAGCGCGGCGCCGCCGGGGGCCAGTTCGCCCGCCACGTGCTCGCACTCGCGGCAGATCGTCGCCGCGGCCGCCAGTTCGGCCGCCAGCCGGCGCGACAGCTCGCCCACCGGAAGCTGGTGATCCGGTGAGACGATGACTTCGGCGGCGGCGGTCGACGGGGCGGTCATGAGGACTAGAACAGCTCCAGGTCGCCGGCGTTGGACGCGGGCTGGGGAATGGGGGCGGGACGACGCACTTCCTGCGGCGCGTTGTCGACGGCCACGAGGCGCTGGCGCACCCGGCCGGTGACCGGCCAGAACTCGACCCGGCGGGCCGAGACGCCGCCGACGCTGGACGAGACGATCGGGATGCCTTCGTCGCGCAGGAAACGCTCGGCGAAGGCCGCGTTGCTGGCGCCGACGTCCGACAGGCTGTCGAACAGCTTGCCGCCGCCGAAGATCTTGGCCTCCAGTCGCTCGCGGCGGGCGCCCTTCTTCAGCAGGCCGTTGATCAGCAGTTCCATCGCGTAGGCGCCGTAGCGCACGGCGTCGCCGCCGCTGCCGCCCCGGCCGTCGCCGGCGTCGGGCAGCAGGAAGTGGTTCATGCCGCCGACCCCGGCCTGGGGATCGCGGATGCAGGCGGCGATGCACGAGCCCAGCACCGTGGTCATCACCACGTTGGGATCGGTCGAGACATGGCTTTCGCCCTGGGTCACGTGGACCTTGGTCGCGCGCAGCTCGTCGTCGTGAGAATAATCCCTGCCGATCATGTCAGCTGTCCGAACACTTGCTCGATCTTGTCGCGCAGGCCCTGCACGGTGAACGGCTTGACGCAGTAGTTGTTGACCCCGAACTGCACGGCGCGCTGCACCAGCTCGCGGTCGGCGCGGCCGGTCAGCATGACGAAGGCGGTCTGGCGGATCGGCGGATGCGAGCGCACGGCGCGCAGCAGGGCCAGGCCGTCCATCTTCGGCATGTTGAAGTCCGAGATCACCAGGTTGGCCGGCTTGGCCAGGAGGTTCTTCAGGGCCTCTTCGCCGTCGGGGGCCTCGCGGATGTCCTTGAAGCCGATCTGCTGCAGCGCGTTGCGGATCAGCGCGCGCATGGTCAGCTGATCATCGACGACGAGAACGGAAATGGAGCTTGCTTGGGGCATGGGACTATCGCCTCGCGGAGGCCAGATCGAGGATGGATTGGCCGATGGAGGACAGGGAAACCTGCTTCTCCACGGCCCCGATTTCTTGGGCGGCGCGCGGCATGCCGTAGACGACGCAGCTGGCTTCGTCCTGGCCCACCGTGCGGGCGCCGGTCTGGCGCATCTGCAGCAGGCCCTGGGCGCCGTCGCGGCCCATGCCGGTCAGGATCGCGCCGACGGCCTTTTCGCCGACGGCCTGGGCCACCGAGCGGAACAGCACGTCGACCGAGGGCCGGTGGCCGCTGACCGGGTCGCCGGCGACCAGGCGGCAGCGCAGGCCGGCCGAGCGGACGACTTCAAGGTGCGTGGCGCCGCCGGGTGCGACATAGACCTTACCGACTTCCAGCAGCGCGCCGTCGGTGGCTTCCTGCACCTTGGCCCCGCTGGCGCGGTCGAGGCGCGCGGCGAAGCTGGCGGTGAAGGTCGCCGGCATGTGCTGGGTGATGACCGTCGGCGGGCAGGTCTCGGGGAACTGCGACAGAATGGTCAGCAGCGCCTCGACGCCGCCGGTCGACGAGCCGATGGCCACGACGTCGCCCGAGGGCAGGTAGTTGCCGCGGCGGGCGGCGACCGGAGCGGCGTCGGCCTTGGTGCGGACCGAGGCGCGGGCCGCGGCCTTCACCTTCTCGGCGACTTCCACGAGGGCCTCGGCGGTGCCGGTGGCGGTGGTGGGCTTGCCCACGCAGTCGACGGCGCCCAACTCCAGCGCGCGCAGGGTCATCTCGGCCCCGGCCTGGGTCAGGCTGGAGACCATGACGACCGGCATCGGCCGCAGGCGCATGATCTTCTCGAGGAACTCGATGCCGTTCATGTTCGGCATCTCGATGTCGAGGGTCACGACGTCGGGGTTCAGGGCCTTGATCATGCCGCGGGCCTCGAACGGGTCGCCGGCGGCGCCGACCACCTCGATTTCGGGATCGCGGTTGAGGGCGGCCGTGATCAGGCCGCGCATGGTCGCCGAGTCGTCGACGACGAGGGTGCGGATCTTGGCCATGCTCAGACCCCCGTCTTGCGATAGGCGGTCAGGCCGCAGCTCTCGAAGCCGCGCACGTTGGCGCCGACGCGTTCGGAGTGGCCGACATAGAGCTTGCCGCCCGGCGCCAGCAGCGGCGCGAAACGGCTCCAGACCCGCTCCTGGGTCGGTTCATCGAAATAGATCACGACATTCCGGCAGAAAATGGCGTCGAACGGACCCTTCATCGGCCACGACGTACCGTTGAGGTTCAGCTCGCGGAAGGCGACGAGGCTGCGCGCGGCCTCGCAGACCCGCCAGGCGCGGCGGTCGCTCGGATCACGCTCGAAAAACTGGCCGCGCATCGATTGCGACACGCCTTCCAGCAGGTGTTCGTCATAGACGGCGGTCCGGCCGGTGGCCAGGACGTTGGTGTCGATGTCGGTGCCCAGGATGCGGATGTCCAGTTCGGCGGCGTTGGGCCACACCGACAGCACCGTGAAGGCCATCGAATAGGGTTCCTGGCCCGACGAACTGGCGGCCGACCACAGGCGCAGGCGGCGACCGGCGCGCACCTGATCGGCGATCGGCTCCAGGATGTTGGCGCGCAGGTCGTCGAAGTGGTGCGGCTCGCGGAAGAAGCGGGTGACGTTGGTCGTCAGGGCCCGCAGCATTTCCTGGCTTTCGTCGCGACCCTGCTCGCTGGTCACGAAGACGCAGTATTCCTTGAACGAGCGCATGCCCAGCGCGCGCAGGCGCTTGGCCAGGCGCGAATAGACTAGCGTCGCCTTGGTGTCGGGCAGGCTGATGCCGGCCATGCCGTAGAGGATCTCGGCGATGCGCTTGAAGTCCTGGGTCGTGAACGCGAACTCGCCATCGACGATGGCTTCGCGGCGATCCGTGGGGGCGGAAGCGAAGGTCATCAGGCGGCCAGGGCCTCACGTTCGGGCAGCAGGCGATCGAGCGAGATTTCGCTGATCATTCGGCCGTCGATGGAAATGATGCCGCGGATGAAGCTGCGAACGGTGTCGCAGGCCAGGTCCGGGGTCGGCTGCACGAGGTCGTCGGTGATCGACAGGATGTCCGACACCGCGTCGACCAGCATGCCGATCATGCGGTCGCCCGCCTTGACCACGATGAACACGCTGCGGACGGTCGGCTCGATCACCGGCATGCCCAGGCGGCAGGCCAGGTCCATGATCGGCAGCACCGCGCCGCGCAGGTTGATGACGCCGCGCATGTAGCCGGGCGACTGCGGAAGCGTCGTGGCCGGGCTCCAGCCGCGGATCTCGCGGACCGCCATGATGTCCACGCAGTATTCCTGCTCGCCCACGCGGAACGAGATCAGCTCCCGACGCTCGGCGGTCGTGGTGATGATTTCTTCGGTCATCGGCTTATTCCGCGGCGATCAGGGTGGGTTCGACGGGACGGGGCGGTTCGCGGCGGCGCAGGCTGATCACCGCGTCGACGTCGAGGATCAGGGCCACGCGGCCGTCGCCCAGGATCGTCGCGGCGGCCACGCCGTCGACCTGCTGGTAGTTCTGCTCCAGCGACTTGATGACCACCTGGCGCTGGCCGTGGATGGCGTCGGCCACCAGGGCGGCGCGCGAGCCGTCCTCGCCCTCGACCAGCAGCACGACGCCTTCGGTCGGCGGCGGCGAGGCCTCGCGGTAGCCCAGCGTCAGGCCGACGTCGATCAGCGGCACGAAGCTGTCGCGGACGGCCAGCACCGAGCCGACCGGGCCCAGCGGGCGAACTTCTTCGGGCTTGGGACGCAGGCTCTCGACGATGGCGGCCAGCGGCACCACCAGGGTCTCGCCGGCGACGTCGACCACCATGCCGTCGAGGACGGCCAGGGTCAGCGGCAGGCTGAGGGTGAAGGTCGAGCCCTGGCCCGGACGCGAGGTGATCGAGATGCGGCCGCCCAGGGCCTGCACCGAGCGCTTGACCACGTCCATGCCGACGCCGCGGCCCGAGACGTCCGAAATCTTGTCGGCGGTCGAGAAGCCCGGGAGGAAGATCAGGTTGTCGATCTCCTCGTCGGTCAGCTGCAGTTCCGGCGAGATCAGGCCCTTCTTGATCGCGATCGAGTGGACGCGCTCGCGGTTGATGCCCTTGCCGTCGTCGGAGACCTCGATGACGATCCGGCCGCTGCGGTGCAGGGCGGCCAGGCGCACGACGCCTTCCGGGTTCTTGCCGGCCGCCTTGCGCTCCTCGGGGCTTTCCAGCCCGTGGTCGATGGCGTTGCGCAGCATGTGGGTGATCGGGTCGGACAGACGCTCGATGACCGTCTTGTCGACCTCGGTGTTCTCGCCGTCCATCACCAGGCGGGCCTGCTTGCCCGTCATGCTGGCGACTTCGCGGACCAGGCGCGGCATGCGCTGGAACACCGACTTCACCGGCTGGGCGCGGATGGCCATGACGCTGTCCTGGATCTCGCGCGTCAGCTGTTCCAGCTCGTCGAGGCCCATGGCCAGGTTGGAGGAGGGGGCGATGCCGTATTCGCCGACGCGCTGCGCCAGCATGGCCTGGTTGATGACCAGCTCGCCGACCAGGTCGATCAGGCGGTCGATGCGCTCGGGATCGACGCGGATCACCGACTGACCCGGACCCGGGACGTCGATCTGCTGGGTCTTGGCCGCGGCGGCCGGAGCGGCGGCGACGGGGGCCGGAGCGGGCGCCGGGGCGGCGACCGGCGCAGGAGCGGTCTCGACGACCGGCGCTGCGGCGACGGGGGCGGTCTCGACCACGACCGGGGCCTCAGCGAGGACCACCGGTTCGGGCGCGGCTTCGACCACGGCGGGCGCCGGGGCGTCGCCGGCCAGCAGCGCGGCCAGGGCGGCGTCGGGGGCCAGGCCCTCGCCGCGGGTGATTTCCAGGTCGCAGTCGCCGTCGACGAATTCGAAGACTTCGCGGATGGCGGTCTCGTCTTCCTCGGTCTCCAGGCGCACCGTCCAGGTGGCGTAGGCGGCCTCGGCGTCGAGCTGGTCCAGCGGCGGGATGGCGCTGGCGTCCAGGGTGGCCTCGATCGGACCCAGGCGCGCCAGTTCGCGCAGCAGCAGGGCGGTCTCGTTGGCCTTGCGGTAGAGGTCCGACTTCGGACGGATCGACACCGTCCAGACGTTGCCCACGGCGGCGGCGACGTCGGCCGCCTGCTCGTCGATGGTGATCGTCATCGGCTGGAAGTCGAAGCCGAGGTCGTCGTCGTCCAGGGCGTCGTCGGCCCCGATCAGGGCGTCGGCCGGCGCGGCGACCGGCGCGGCTTCGAAGGCCTCGACCACGGGCGCGGCGGCGACGGGCGCCGGAGCCGCGTTCGGGTCGGTGCAGGCCTTCAGCTCGGCGGCCATGGCGGCCGAGACGGCTTCGTCCACGACGCCCAGCCCGCGGGCCGAGCTGACATGGTCGGCCAGCACGTCCGAGGCGCGCAGCAGGGTCACGACCAGGTCCGGGGTCGCAGGCACCTCGTTGGAACGCACGGCGTCGAGCAGGGTCTCGAACACGTGGGCGAAACGGACCAGCGGCTCAAGGCCGAAGGCGCCGGCGCCGCCCTTGATCGAGTGGACGGCGCGGAACACGGCGTTGACGGTGTCGCCGTCGTCGTTGCCGTCCTGCATGGCCAGGAGCCCGCCTTCGAGGTCGGCGAGCAGTTCCTCGCACTCCTGGAAGAAGGTGACCTTGATGGCCTCTAACTCGTCCATTCCAACGTTCCTAAAACGAGAGAGTCTTCAGTGCCCCGGGGAGGGGAAAGCGACGTCAGGCCGCGACGCGGCGGATGGCGTCGACCAGCTTTTCCGGGTTGAACGGCTTGACGATCCAGCCCGTGGCGCCGGCGCGGCGCGCGCGGTCCTTCTTGGCCGGGTCGCTTTCCGTGGTCAGCACCAGGATCGGGATGGCGCGATAGTCGTCGTCGACCCGCACCGCCTCGATGAAGCCGAAGCCGTCCAGCTTGGGCATGTTGATGTCGGTGATAATCACGTCGGGGCGATGGGCCGAAAGAACTTCCAGCCCGTGCTCGCCGTCGACCGCTTCGACGACGTTGAACCCGGCGCCGGCGAGGGCCATGCGCAGCATGTCCCGCATCGTTCGGGAATCATCGACCGTGAGGACCGTCCGCGTCACGATTGAACTCCATGAATATCCGCCGAAAGAAGCGCCCCTTCGGCGCCGAACAGACGGGTGGTTTCGACAAAGGCCTCCGAAGGGGCCCGGATAGAGAAGGACTTTCCGTCCGCCGCCCAGGCGGTCTTGGCCGCCAGGAGCACTTGCAGGCACAGGCCGCCGAGACGGCGGACCTGGCCGGCGTCGACCTCGACGGCGTCGCCGCGGCGTTCCAGGAACGCGGCCTTGAGGGGACCCGACGCCTTCAGATCAAGCGTTTCGGGCAGCGAAAGGACAGTCATCAAAACTCCTCCCAGCCGTCGCTGACCGGGGCGGCCGCTGCGGCGGCTCCGCCACGGCCGGGCCGGGCGAAGGCGCCGAGCCGGGCGCGTTGCTCGGCGACGGGGTTGCGGGCCGGCGAGTCGACGGCGACGTCGGCCTCGCGCGGGCGTTCAAAGCGTTGGCTCGAACCCTCACCCACACGGAAGCGACCGATCAGGCGCACCAGCTCCGCGGTCTCGCCCTTCAGCGAGTGCGTCGCGGCGGTCGACTGCTCGACCATGGCGGCGTTCTGTTGGGTCACCTGATCCATCTGGTTGACGGCGGTGTTGACTTCGTTGAGGCCGGTCGCCTGCTCGGCCGCCGAGGCGGCGATTTCGGTGACCAGGGCGTCGATTTCGCCGACCTTCACGACGATCCGCTGCAGGGCCTCGCCGGTCTGGCCGACCAGGCTCACCCCCGCAGAGACCTGCTGGGTCGACGACGAGATCAGGGTCTTGATCTCCTTGGCGGCCTCGGCCGAGCGCTGGGCGAGCGCGCGGACTTCCTGGGCGACCACCGCGAAACCACGTCCCGCTTCGCCCGCCCGGGCGGCCTCCACCCCGGCGTTGAGCGCCAGGAGGTTGGTCTGGAAGGCGATCTCGTCGATCACGCCGATGATCTGGCTGATCTGCTTGGAGGAATTTTCGATTTCGCCCATCGCGGACACTGCCTGATGGACGACCTGGCCGGAATGCGTCGCTTCGCCACGGGTGGTCGAAACCACGTCCGAGGCCTGGCGGGCGCCCGAGGCCGTGCGGCGCACGGTGGCGGTCAGCTCGTCGAGGGCGGCGGCGGTTTCTTCCAGGCTGGCGGCCTGCTGCTCGGTGCGGCGCGACAGGTCGTCCGAGGCGTGGGCGATTTCGTCCGCGCCGGTGCTCAGGCCGTCGGTCGAGGCGGCGATGACCTTCACCGTGTCTTGCAGCTGGGCGATGGCGCCGTTGAAGTCGTCCTTCAGCTTGGCGTACTCGCCCGGGAAGGCGGCGGTGACGCGGAAGGTCAGGTCGCCCTGGGCCAGGCGTTCCAGGCCCTCGGCCAGCGAGCTCACCACCAGGGCGCTCTCGCGGGCGGCGGCGGCGGCGGCCTGTTCCTTGGCGCGGCGCTCGTCGGCGGTCAGGGCGGCGGTCTTTTCCTGTTCGGCGCGCAGCTGCTCCAGGTGCAGCTGGTTGTCGCGGAACACCTTCAGCGACCGCACGATGGCGCCCAGCTCGTCCCCACGGGTCAGGCGCTCGAGATCGATGCCGTTGTCGCCCTTGGAGAGCTTCTCGGTGGCGCCGGCGATGTCGGCGATCGACTTGCGGGTGGTCATCACCGTCAGGAAGGCCAGGGCGCCGACGGCGGCCAGGGTGATCAGCGACAGGACGATGGTGATGCTGATGGCGGCGGAAGCCTCGGCCTGGCGCTTGGCGGCCTGGCTCTTGGCGCGGTTGGCGGCGTCGTCGACCACCTTCTGCAGCTGCGCGGCCATCTTGACGTACTGGTCTTCGAAGCTGCCGGCGAAGCTCATGGCCATGCCCGCGTCGACGTCGACCATGCCGCTGACGGTGTCGACGGCGCTGCGGCACTCGGCCAGCGCCTTGACCAGGGCGTCGATCTTCGGACGCTCCGAGGCCGGAAGACGGCCGGAGAGGGCCTTCATTTCCTTGCCCAGGGTGTCGAACTCGGCGAGCAGTTCGGTGATGCGCGGGCCGGCGGGAGCGGCCATCGGGTCGGCCTTGGAGGCCAGGATCTGGTAGAGCTTGCCGTGAGAGTCGGTGATGCGGCGCGACAGCGACTGGATCTCGCTGTTGGTGCGCATGTCGGTCTCGACGACCTGCTGCAGCGCCGCCGACTGGCTCTTCTGCACGACGATGGACCCGACGGCCATGGCCGCCAGCATCAGCAGAGCGAAGGCCGGCGCGAAGCCGATTTTTATGATCAACGGCAGATCGACGAGTCGAAAGCGCTTCATGACAAATCCCCTCCAAGAGACGGCCGTGCCCACGGACCGTCCGCAATGTGGGGCGATCATCACGATAGATTCCTAATTCTTCCTGACTTTGGTTAAGGATGATGGCCGCACCCTGTCGCACCCCCTGTCGCACCCCGTATCGATGTGTGCGTACGCGCGCATATTTGAGTCTAGAGTGGGGTGAATGTGGCGGCTTGGCGGCATTCACAAGTCATTATGGTTATCGATAAGTAAATATCGATTATTCTTCGGTGACTCAGACTATCTTAACTTGCGGCTGCGAAAAGGTGCAGGCGTCCGGTTGGCGCAACGTCCAACGGACGAACAAAAAATACTAGGAGCAGCGGGATGAAATATCCGATCGCTATTGCCGCGGGAATCGCCGGCAGCTTTTTCGTCGCTCAGGCCGCTTCGGCCGCCGGCGGTTTCGAAGATCAAATGGGCCGCTGCCTGCAGCAGTTCGCCAACACCAAGGACGCCGCCCAGGTGATGCTTGAGTGCACCGCCGACGCCGGCAAGCTCTCGGCCTGCAAGGTCGTGGACAACAGCGCGGCCGGCAAGGGCTTCGACAAGGCGGCCATGTGCATCGCCGAGAAGCTGCCGATGGGCTCGAAGACCGGCACCGTGAAGGTTCCGTTCCGCTTCCCGGGCGGCGCGTAAGACTTACGCGCCTTCCCAGAGGGGGTCCAAGCGCCTCCGCTGGTCCAGGCCGGCGCATCCCGCACGGGACGCGCCACGGCCGGATCGGCGGGGGCGTTTTGCTGTCTGGACTATGCCGCGCAAGTAAAGCCTGACCCTTCGCCAAGAAAAAGGCCCGCCGAGCGGCGGGCCGAGGGTCTAGGAGACGCGCGAAGAAACCAACCGGGATGCGTTACGCTACGCCGCGTCCCGGCTTACCAAAATCAGTACTCTTCCCAGTCCTGGTCGATGGCGACGGCGGTCGAGCTGCGCGAGGCGCCGGGACGGGACGCCACGCGGGGCGCGGCGGGACGAGGCGCGGGGCGGGATATCTGCGTCGTGACCGCCTGGCGAGAAGTCCTGAAGCCGCCCACCAGGCGGGTCAGTTCGTTGGACTGGCCCTTCAGCGAATGGGTCGCGGCGGTGGTCTGCTCGACCATGGCGGCGTTCTGCTGGGTGACCTGGTCCATCTGGTTGACGGCGATGTTGACCTGGGCGAGGCCGCTCGACTGTTCCTGGGCCGAGGACGATATCTCGCCGACCAGGGCGTCGATCTCGGCCACCTTGACGACGATGCCGCGCAGGGCCTCGCCGGTCTGGCCGACCAGGGCCACGCCCGCCTCGACCTGCTTGGACGAGGCGCCGATCAGGCTCTTGATCTCCTTGGCCGCCTCGGCCGAGCGCTGGGCCAGGGCCCGGACCTCGGAAGCCACGACCGCGAAGCCCTTGCCGGCGTCGCCCGCCCGCGCAGCCTCGACCCCGGCGTTCAGCGCCAGAAGGTTGGTCTGGAAGGCGATCTCGTCGATCACGCCGATGATGTTGCTGATCTCGCGGGAACTGGTTTCGATCTCGCCCATGGCGGCGACCGCGTCGGTGACCACCACGCCCGAGCGCTCGGCGTCGGTCTTGGCGCCGGCCACCACGTCGGAGGCCTGGCGGGCGCCGGCGGCGGCGCGCTTGACCGTGGCGGTGATCTCGTCGAGCGCGGCGGCGGTTTCCTCCAGGCTGGCGGCCTGCTGTTCGGTGCGGCGCGACAGGTCGTCGGCGGCGACGCCGATCTCGTCGGTGCCGGAGCGGATGCCGTCGGTGGCGCCGGCCACGGCGGCGATGGCTTCCTCGAGGGTCGCCACGGCGGCGTTGAAGTCGCCCTTCAGCTTCTGGAAGTCGGGGGTGACCTCGATGTCGAGACGCGAGGCCAGGTCGCCTTCGGCCAGGCGCGACAGGGCCTCGCCCAGGGCCTGGACCACGGCGGTCTGGCTGCGCTCGTTGGCCAGGCGCACCTCTTCCAGGCGTCGGCGTTCGGCCTCGATGGTCTCCAGATAGATCGAGATGGCGAAGTCCATGTCGAGCATGACCGCCTTCATCAGCGCCGAGACCGCGTCGCCCGCCTTCTCGGCGCCGTCGCCCTTGGCCAGGAAGCCCTTGGGCCACACCTCGCGGATGGCCGCGCGCATCAGGTGCTCGCTGACGAGGGCGTAGCCGCCGATGTACCAGCGCGGCTCCAGGCCGATGCGGGCGTGGGTTTCGCCGATGGTGCGAACCGCCTTGACGTAGGTGTCGCTGAAGTCGGCCTCGGCGATCACCGACCAGTGCGACTTCTGGCGATTGCCGGCCGCGTCCATGTGGCGTTCGTCGCCGAAGAACTTGCGGGTCTCGGGCGTGGCCTTCACGCGGTCGTAGAAGCCCTTCAGGGCCGGGCCGATTTCCCTTTCGATGAGCGGACGCAGAGCCCGCAGAGCCGCACGAGCTCGAGTGTCGAGACCCATGAACGCAACGCGGTCACTCAGTGCATAGTCCTGGCTCATCTGGCCGCTTCCCCGGTTGAGATATCGGGGTTCACTCTCGCGGGTGATGGTTAATGCGCCAACAACTTTTCCCGTTTTGAGCGCGTCAGGTCGTCGCACTCTACCGAGTTATGCTTGCGGCTATCCGCCACGCCGAAGTGTTTCGCGAGCAATGACCAGTTGCTGGATCTGGCTGGTGCCCTCGTAGATCCGGAAAATACGGACATCCCGGTACAGGCGTTCGATGCCGTAGTCGGCGACATAGCCGGCGCCGCCGAAGACCTGCACGGCGCGGTCGGCGACCCTGCCGACCATTTCCGAGGCGAACAGCTTGGCGGCCGCCGCCTCCAGGGTCACGCTCTCGCCGGCGTCGCGCTTGCGGGCGGTCTCCAGCACCAAGGCGCGAGCGGCCAGGGCCTCGGTCTTGCTGTCGGCGATCATCGCCTGGATCAGCTGGAAGCTGGCGATCGGCTGGCCGAACTGCTTTCGCTCGGAGGCGTAGGCCACGCAGTCGGCGATCAGCCGCTCGGCCACGCCCACGCAGACGGCCGCGATGTGCAGGCGGCCCCGGTCGAGCACCTGCATGGCCACCTTGAAGCCCTCGCCCTCGGCGCCCAGGCGGTTCTGCGCCGGCACGCGGACGCCGTCGAAGGTGACGTCGTGGATGTGGGCGCCCTGCTGGCCCATCTTCTTCTCGGCCTTGCCCACGTGCAGGCCCGGCAGGCCGGCCGGGACCAGGAAGGCCGAGACGCCCGAACCGCCCTTCGTGTCGGGATCGGTGCGGGCCATCACCGTGAACAGCGAGGCCTTGCCGGCGTTGGTGATGAAGCGCTTGGAGCCGGTCAGGACATAGTCGTCGCCGTCGCGCACCGCGCGGGTCTGCACCGAGGCGCTGTCGGAGCCGGCCTCCGGCTCGGTCAGGGCGAAGGAGGTTATGGTCTGTCCCGAAGCGATGCCGGGCAGCCACCTGGCCTTCTGCTCGTCGGTGCCGAACATCACGAGGCCCTGGCTGCCGATGCCGACATTGGTGCCGAACACCGAGCGGAAAGCCGGCGAGGCGCGGCCCAGCTCGATGGCCACCAGCGCCTCGTCCTCCATCGAGAGGCCAAGGCCGCCGTGCTCCTCGGGGATCGACAGGCCGAAGAGGCCCAGCTCCCGCATCTCGGCGATCACTGATTCGGGAACCGCGTCGTCCTCGGCCACCTGGGCCTCGATCGGCCGCAGGCGTTCGGCCACGAAGCGGGCGACCATGTCGAGCAGCTGGTCGCGGGTCTCGCGGTCGAGGGCCATGGCGGGTTTCCTTCCTGTCGTTCCGTCGCGTCAAACGATCGTTTTATTCGCTGACTTTAGACGGCGCGCGCCGGAATGGAAGGGCTCTTCAGAAGCGGGCGCGGTAGGTGGCCGACAGGTTCAGTTCCGGATCGGCCGAGGCGTCGTGGCCGGGCTGCAGCGCCACCCCGCCCCGGAAGGTCAGCCGGCGATCGCCGCGCAGGGCCTTCTCCAGGCCGAGCCGCAGGTCGATCTCGCGTCCGTCCGGCGAGGCGCTGAACCGCCGGGTCGAATAGGTCAGCGGGTCGTCGTAGGACAGCGGGGCGTCGGCCAGGGTGGTGGTGAAGCGGCCGGCCTCGATGCGCAGGGGCTGGCTGACCTCGAACGTCAGCTGGGCGCAGGACCAGCCGATCAGGCCGCAGTCGGCCGCCGCCGCCAGGCGCCAGGCGCCGCTGACCGCGCCGTCGAGCGCCAGAAGGCCGCCCTGCGCGTCCATCCGGCCCATCGAGGCCTCGGCCCGCAGGGTCACGCCAGGGCGCGGCGACAGGTCGAAGGCCGCCGCCGTGAAGCGGGTGGTCGAGGGTAGGGCGAAGGTGGAGCCCGGGGCCAGGAACGAGCCCAGCGGGCCTAGCGGCTCGTCCAGGGTCCCGGCCGTGATGCTCAGAACCCCGCCGGCCACGACCGTCTGGCCGGTGGCCGACACGTAGCGCGAGGCCTTGATCTCTGTGGTCTGCAAGGGCAGGCGGCGCTCGGCCTCGCCCTGTTCGGCGCTGAAGGCGAAGCGGCCCAGGCGCACGGCGGCCTGCACGGTCTGGTCGGGGCGGGCGACGATGCGGAAGGCGTCGCGGCCCTCGGGTCCGGCCGGGGCGGGCGCGCCGCCTTCACCCTTCCAGGCCGAGAAGCTGAAGCGGCCGAAGGCGGCCTGCATCCTCGCCGAACGCATGGGCTGCGGCGCCAGCAGCTGGTCGGGGGCGCTGGCGTTGGGAATGTCCTCAAACAGCGGGGCCTCGGCGCTGAACGCCAGTTGGGCGCCGGCCAGGGCCGGGCCGCCCAGCACGACGGCGCTGGAGGCGGCGGCCGGGGGCAGGTCGCCGACCCCGCGGCGCGAGGCCGAGGGCAGGGTTCCGGCCAGGTCGACCACGAAGCGGCGGTGGTAGTCGTCGGTCAACACCGTGGTGAGGGCGATGGTGCGGGCCAGGGCGTTGCCGAACGAGCCGGCCAGGTTCGTGCCCGGCGCCGAGCCGTCGTCCAGGACCACGGCCGCGCCGTCGCCGGTCGCCAGGCTGCTGGTCCCGACCGGCTGGAAGGCCCGCGTCAGGTCCAGCGAGCCGCGGCCGTAGGTCGAGTCCGTGCCGGTCGTCCCCAGGTCGGCGGCGGTGCGCAGCAGGATCGACACCGCATCGCGGCCCGAGATGTTGGGAAAGGCCTGCAGCAGCAGGGCCAGGGCGCCGGAGACATGCGGCGCGGCGAACGAGGTGCCGGAGATGCGCCAGCAGCTCGTGCCGTCGCAGTCGGTGACCACCTCCTCGCCGGGGGCGACGATGTAGCCGTTGGCGGCGACGCCGGCGCGGTTGGAGAAGCTGGACATGGTCCCGGCGCGCGATACCGAGCCGACCGCCAGCACCGAACCGGCGTAGCGGGGATCGACGGCGTAGCGCGCGGGCCAGCTGGGATCGGCCAGGCCTTCGTTGCCCGAGGCGGCGGCGATGACGACGCCGGCGGCGGTGGCGCGGGCCAGGGCCGCTTCGAAAGTCGCGCCCAGCGGATCCTCGCCGCCGAGCGACAGGTTGATCACCTTGGCTCCGTTGGCGACGGCGTAGTCGATGGCGCGGGCCAGGTTGGTCGAGCCGAAGATGCAATCTTCGCAGTTGGGGTTGGTCGAGACGGTGTCGGCGCGGATCGACAGGATCGTCGAGCCGTAGGCCACGCCGATCGTGCCCGTGCCGTTGAAGTTCGAGGCGATGATCCCGGCCGAGCGGGTGCCGTGGCGGCTGGTGTCGAACGGGGTGTTGCGTCCGGCGACGATGTCGGTGGAGGCGGCCGACAGGCGGCCCGCCAGGTCCGGCTGGGCCGGGTCGACGCCGGTGTCGACGACGGCGACCGTCACCCCGGCGCCCGTATAGCCGGCGTCGTAGGCGACGTTGGCGTGGATCGCCGCCAGGCCCCAGCTGCGCTGATACTCGGTGCTGCTGACGCTCGGAGGCGGCGGGGGAGGGGGCGGAGGCGGGGGCGGCGGGGGCGGAGGCGGCGGGGGCGCCGGCGGCGTGGTCACGCCCGTCGACGGACCGCCGCCGCTTCCACCGCCCCCGCACGCCGTCACCAGCAGCGCCGCGCCCAGGACCAGCGCGGTGGGCCAGGTGCGCAGGACGCGGTCGAGATTGGTCATCGAAAACCCCTCCGGCCCGTCCCGCGCTCACTCTACTTGGCGGGGGACGCGCCCTTCGCCAGGACACTGCGATGCACGCCGTAAAGGAAGTATATCGCGAGCCCGATCAACTGCGCGTAGAAGAAATAGTGTTGCGTCTTGGCCGGGAGGCTGGCGAACAGATAGAGGCAGCCGAGGATCGCGCCGGCGGCCACGACCGGCCAGGCCGGGGTCGAGAACACGCGGGGACGCTCCGGCTCGCGCAGGCGCAGCACGATCACCGAGGCGCCGACGGCGATGAAGGCGGCCAGGGTGCCGGCGTTGGCCAGCTCGGCGATCTCCTTCAGCGGCAGCAGGCCCGACAGCACCGCCGCCAGCAGGCCGGTCAGCAGGGTCATCAGCACCGGCGTGCCGGTCCTGGCGTTCACCCGCGACAGGGCGCGCGGCAGCAGGCCGTCGCGGGCCATGACGAAGAAGATCCGGCTCTGGCCGTACATGAAGGCCAGGATCACGGTCGGCAGGGCGATCACGGCGGCCAGGGCCACCAGGCCGGCGATCTTGGGATGCTTCAGGGTCTCGAGGATGAAGACCAGCGGGGCTTCGCTGGCCGAGAAAACTTCGGTGCGCGAGGCGCCGATCGAGACGGCGGCGACGATCATGTAGATCGCCGTGCAGGCGGCCATCGAGCCGACGATGCCGATGGTCAGGTCGCGCTTGGGGTTCTTGGTCTCCTCGGCGGCGGTCGACACGGCGTCGAAGCCGTAGAAGGCGAAGAAGATCAGGCTGGCGGCGGCCATGACGCCGACCTTGACCCCGTCGGGACCCGGGTTGGCGGCGAAGCCCTTGGGCATGAACGGCGTGAAGTGGGTCGCGTCGAAGGCCGGCAGGCAGAGGGCGACGAACACGGCCAGGGCGGCGATCTTGATCACCACCAGCACCATGTTGATCGTGGCGCTCTCGCGGGTGCCGAGCGCCAGCAGGCCTGCGACCGCCATCGAGATGATCACGGCCGGCAGGTTGATCAGGCCGTGGCGTCCGTCGGCCAGGGTCACGTGCGGGCCGGCCAGCAGGTAGTCGGGGAAGCCCGCGGCCGCGAACAGGCCGGTGGCGTGGGCCGACCAGCCCACCGCCACGGCGGCGCAGACCAGGGTGTATTCGAGGATCAGGCTCCAGCCGATCACCCAGGCGATCGGCTCGCCCATGGCCACGTAGCTGTAGGTGTAGGCGCTGCCCGAGGCCGGGATCATCGTCGACAGCTCGGCGTAGCACAGGGCCGCGCAGGCGCAGACCGCGCCGGCGATCAGGAAGGACAGGATCACGCCGGGACCGGCCAGGCCGGCGCCGACGCCGGTCAGGGTGTAGATGCCGGTGCCGACGATGGCGCCGACCCCCAGGGCCACCAGGTGGTACCAGCTCAGGGTCTTCTTCAGCTCGTGGCCTTCATGGCCGCCGCTGGCCCCGTCGATCGCCTTGCGGCGCATCCAGAAACTCATGCTCGTCCTCCCGACTGCCGGGGGACCATGGCTGGGGATCGTGGGTCCGCCAAGAGGGCGAGGCGCAAAGACGACGGATATTCGGCGTGGGCCCGAAAATGCGCCCTTCACGGACGAAACGCCGGTTTGGGCGGCCTTGAACCGAAGGATCGTCGGTTCAGATGGCCGCGTCGAAGGCCTGGAAGCTGACCGGGGCCGGCGTCGGCGCGCCTCGGCCCTTCATGCGGGCGTGCAGCGTCTTCACGCAGTCGCTGCCCGTCCGCTCGAACAGGAACGGCAGGACGCCGTGGGCCAGGCAGGCCAGGCCCGCGGCCACCATCGGCAGGCCGAAGCTCCAGGCCATGGCGAAATGCTCGCCGTAGGTCTCGCCGACCTGTCGCGGGTGGCGGGTGAAGAGCTCGAACATCGCGGGTCCCTCCTCGATCGAGACCTGCGAGGATGCGCCGCGTCGGCGAGAAAGACATTGTCGATCTGCGGCCGGCGCGACAGGTTGGGAGAATTCCCATCTCCGATATGCGAAGAAGCGAGATGATCGATCTCGATTCCATCGACCGCCGCCTGCTCGCCATCCTCCAGGAGGACGCCACCGTCTCGATCGCCGAGTTGGCCGAACGGGTGGGCCTGTCGCAGACCCCGTGCTGGAAGCGGCTCAAGCGCCTGCAGGACACCGGCGTCATCACCGCCCGCGTCGCCCTGCTCGACCGTGACGCCCTGGACCTGCCGCTGACCGTGTTCGTGGCCGTGCGGACCGGCCGTCACGACGAGGATTGGCTGGCGACCTTCGCCAAGGGGGCCTCGGCCTTGCCCGAGGTGGTCGAGTTCTACCGGATGGCCGGCGAGGTCGACTATCTGCTGAAGGTGGTGGTCAAGGACATCGCCGCCTATGACCGCTTCTACAAGCGCCTGATCGCCACCGCGCCGCTGACCGACGTGTCGTCCAGCTTCGCGATGGAGCAGATCAAGTTCACGACGGCCCTGCCGATCCCGATGTAGGGGCCGGGTTGCGCTCTGGTCCTCCCTCCAACTCCGTCCTTCCCCGCGAAGGCGGGGATCCAAGCGGGCTTTCAGGATGGAGCGCGGCCGTCGATCATCCGCGGACTCGGCTTGGGTCCCCGCCTTCGCGGGGAAGCTCGGTTGAAGAGTGTCCGAGGCTGAACCTAGCCCCGCCCGTCGATCCAGGTGCGGACGACGTTCCGGTCCTCGTCCAGGAGCACGAGGTCGGCGGCCTTGCCCGGGGCGATCGTCCCGCGCGCAGCCGAAAGGCCCAGGAACGCCGCCGGGGCGGCCGAGGCGGTCATCACCGCGTCCTCAAGCGACAGTCCCAGCATCGAGACGGCGTTGCGCACCGCGCCCGCCATGTCGAGGTCGGAGCCGGCCAGGGTGCCGCCGGGGCCCACGCAGACGCCGTCCTCGACGGTGATCGCCTGGCCCTGCAGGATGAAGCGCTTGTCGACCATGCCCACGGTCGGCATGGCGTCGGTGACCAGCATGAAGCGGTCCAGCGGCCGGGTGCGCAGGGCGATGCGCAGGGTGGCCGGATCGACGTGGCGGCCGTCGACGATGACGCCGCACCAGGCCTCCTGGTTCTCCAGGGCCGCCCCGACCGCGCCGGGCGCGCGGCTGGTCAGCGGCGACATGGCGTTGAAGAGGTGGGTGAAGCCGGTCAGCCCGGCGTCGAGCGCGGCCTTGACCGTCTCGTAGCGGGCGTTGGTGTGGCCGGCGGCGACCACCACCCCGGCCTCGGCGAGGCGGCGCACCATGTCGGGCGTCGTCATCTCGGGGGCGAGGGTGACCAGGGTCCTTCCGCGCTTCAGCGACGACAGCAGCTTGATCGCCGCCTCGTCCAGCACGCGGAACTTGTCGGCGTCGTGGATGCCCTTGCGCTGCTCGTTGAGGAACGGTCCCTCGATGTGCACGCCCAGCACGCCGGGCACGCCCGCCTCGATCGCCTGTTCGGTGGCCCGCATGGCCGCGTCGACCACCTCGAGGTCGTCGCTGATCAGGGTGGGCAGGAAGCCGGTCGTGCCGAAGGCGCGGTGGGCCGCGCCGATGGCGGCGATGGTCTCCACCGTCGGCGCGTCGTTGAACAGCACCCCGCCGCCGCCGTTGACCTGGGTGTCGATGAAGCCGGGAACCAGCAGGCCGCCGGCGAGGTCCTCGACGATCGCGCCGGCCGGGATCTCGGCGCGGTCGACCAGGCCGACGATGGCCCCGCCGTCGATCAGCAGGGCCCGGCCGTCGACGACGCCGTCGGGCGTCAGGACGGCGCCGTTGACCAGGGCGGTTTGGGAGGCGGTCGGCATCAGACGGTCTTCGTCACCTTGTTGAGGTGGGGCGGTCGGTCGGGGTCGTAGCCGCGCGCCACCGACAGGCCGGCGGCCATGCGATAGAAGCTCTGCACGGCCAGGATCGGCTCCAGCACCGGATGGCCCGAGGCGGTCGGCAGCGTGGTCGCCCCGGCGACCTCGCCGCCCGACAGCAGCACCGTGGCGCCGCGTTCGGCCAGGCCCTGGGCCATGGCGAGCGTGGAGTCGAAGGTCTCGTCGTGCTGGGCCAGGACGATGGCCGGGAAGCCGTCCTTCACCAGGGCCATCGGGCCGTGCAGCACTTCGGCGGCGCTGAAGGCCTCGGCGTGCAGGCCGCAGGTCTCCTTGAACTTCAGGGCCGCCTCCTGGGCGACGCCGAAGCCGACGCCGCGACCCAGGACATAGAGGTTGGTCGCTGCGCGCAGGGCGTCGATCCCGGCGCTCCAGTCCTTTTCCCAGGCCGCCGACAGGCCGGCGGGAAGGGTTCCGAGGGCGGTGGTCAGCTCTTCGTCGCCGGTCCAGGCGGCGACCAGCTGCACGATGGCCGACAGGGCGGCGATGTACGACTTGGTGGCCGCGACGCTGAGCTCGGGGCCGGCGTGCAGCGGCAGCACCGCGTCGGCCAAACTCGCCAGGGGGGAAGCGGTGTCGTTGACCAGGGCGAGCGTGAAGGCCCCGCCGGCCTTGGCGGCCTCGACGGCGGCCAGCAGGTCGGGGCTCTTACCGGACTGCGAGATGGCGATGTAGAGCACGCCCTCCAGGTCCTGCTGGGCGGCGTAGACCGACGACACCGACAGCGCCGCCGACGAGGTCAGCACGCCGGTGCGGGTCTCGATCAGGTACTTGGCGAAGGTGGCGGCGTGGTCGCTGCTGCCGCGGGCGCAGGTGACCACGGCCCGGGGCGGGTTGGCCCGCAGCCGCTCGGCGATCTTGCCGGCCGCCTGCGCGTTGGCCGCGATCTGGCGCGCGACCACGGCGGAGGCTTCCCCCGCCTCGAGGAACATGCGGGTGGCCTCGGCGGTGAGGGATTGCGCTTCGGGTCGGGTCAAGACGGTCGCCTCCAAGACGGCTTCCTTTACTCAGAGATCAAGACAGGGCGTTCAGCTCGGCCACGAAGTCGTAGGCGTCGCCGCGATAGTAGGATTGGGTCACTTCCACCGGCCGGCCGTCCTTCAGGAAGCCGCGGCGCTCGATCAGCAGGCCCGCGTCCTTGACCGGCACGCCCAGCAGGTCGGCCTGCTCGCTGGCGAACAGGATGGCGCGCAGCCGCTGCAGGGCGCGGGCCGGACGGTGGCCGGTCTTCTCCAGCGCCTCGTAGAGCGAGGTGCCGACCACCTCGGTGGAGGGCAGGGCGAAGGCGGCGACGGTGGTGTACTCGACGGCCATCGGCGCGCCGTCGGCATAGCGGATGCGGGCGAAGCGGAAGACCGGCGTACCGGGCGACAGGCCCAGCGTCAGCGACTCCTCCGGGGTGACCTGGCCTTCGCTGCGGCTGATCCACTCGCTGTGCGGAACGCGGCCGCGGGCGATCATGTCCTCGGTGAACGAGGACAGCTTCGAGAAGCTCTTTTCCACCCGGGCGGCGACGAAGGTGCCCGCGCCCTGGCGGCGCGTCAGCAGGCCTTCGCTGACCAGGCCGTCCAGCGCCTTGCGCACCGTGATGCGCGAGATGCTGAATTCTTCGGCAAGGTCGCGCTCGGCCGGCAGGGCGTCGTCGGGCGACAGGATCTTCTTCTGGATCGCCTCGCGCAGGGCGCGCTGCAGCTGCTTGTACAGCGGGGCGTGGTCCTGCCCGTGGCCGTCCAGGCGTCCGATCTTTTCGGCAAACTGCATCACGTCCCAACCCCCTGGCCCGAAGCCGACAGGCCAACAATCGCCCGGATGCGCCTCTCCGGAAGGGCGGCGCAACAGTGCATGACCATTTTCATACCAATTATATCGTGGTCTGCAATTGGTTCTTTTTAGGTCTTGTCAGGTGCAAAAATTTCGTCACAGTCACACTCCGAGGCCTGAGAAGTACCGCTCGTTGCGGGTTCGCCGCGAGAAATTGGTATCAGATTGGGCTTTGGGGTTCGGCTCCGGGTCCAATGGCCCGGCACAAAGGGGAGAAGCCGAGTTATGAAGAGCATCCACAAGGCGGTCCTTACCGCTTCCGCCAGCTTGCTGGCCGTATTGGTCGCCGCGCCCGCGATGGCGCAGGAGACTTCGACCTCCGTCGAGGAGGTGGTCGTCACCGGCATTCGCGCGTCGCTGCAACAATCCATTCAATCCAAGCGTAACGCCGACGCCATCGTCGACGTGGTCACCGCCGAGGACGTCGGCAAGTTCCCGAGCTCGAACGTCGCCGAAGCGCTGACGATCGTTCCGGGCGTCACTGTCGACCGTCAGTTCGGCCAGGGCGAAAAGGTCTCGATCCTGGGGACGGATCCGGCCTTGAACCGCACCTTGCTGAACGGCCAGACCGTGGCCTCGGCCGACTGGTTCATCCTTGATCAGCCCGGCCGCACGTTCAACTACGCCCTGCTGGCGCCGCAGATCGTCGGCAAGGTCGAAGTGTACAAGTCGCCGGAGGCCCGTATCGACGAGGGCAGCATCGGCGGCACGGTCATCGTCAACACCCGCAAGCCGCTGGACCTGAAGTCGCTGACGCTGCAGGGCTCGCTCAGCTACCTCTATAACGACCGCTCCAAGAAGTCCGACCCGCAGGTCGCCTTCCTGGGCAGCTGGAAGAACGCCGACCAGACCTTCGGCATCGCGGTCTCGGCCCAGCACGCCAAGGACCAGCTGCGTCGCGACGGCATCGAGTCCTACGGCACCATTCCGGCCAGCTACTATAACGGCGGCAACCCGGAAAACCCGGTCAGCTCGATCACCAACGGCAACTGCACCGGAACCTGCGCCACCACCCTGGCGGCCAATCCGAACGCCCGTGGCGTGAACTCGCTGTCGGTGTCGTACTTCGAGCAGGAACGCGTCCGCGACAGCTATACCGCGGCCGTCCAATGGCGTCCGACCGACGCCCTCGAACTGAACTTCGACTGGCTGAAGATCAAGGCGACCTACGACAACACCAACCAGTCGCTGTTCGCCTTCCAGGGCAACACCTGGAACAGCCTGGGCGCGCTGACCGACATCGTCATCACCGACAACGTCATCCGCAAGGCCTCGTTCAAGAACGCCCTGAGCGTGCTGGACGTGCAGTACCGCGAAGCCGAGCTGAACTCCGACACCTACCACTTCAACGGCAAGTGGACGGGCGACGGCTTCGACGTGGCCGGCGACCTCGGCTACTCCAAGGCCGACGGCGGCACCAAGCGCCAGCTGTACGGGGAGTTCCTGAACTGGGCCGACTACACGGTCGATTTCACGGGAACGCCGGGCGCGCCGGGCGTGCTGACCTACACCAACCCCGCCGCCAACGGTAATCCGCTGGCCGACGCCAGCAAGTTCTCGTTCGACGGCGGCTGGGGCGGCGGCAATCCCGCGGTCGGCCCGACCGGCTACAACGCCGGCTGGGGCGGCAACATCGTCTCCAAGCCGACCACCGACAAGGAAACCTACGGCCAGCTCGACTTCGGCAAGGACTTCGAGGGCGTGATCAAGCGCGTCCAGTTCGGCTACAAGTACCGCAAGCACGAGACGACCCAGGCCATGTCGGGCGTGACCGTCTCGGTCTACGGCAACCCGGCCAGCGCCTCGCAGTTCAGCCCGTCGATCGTGCCCAGCAACTACCTGAAGGGCTTCGACGGCGTCACCGACCAAATGGGCAGCCGCTTCAAGATCGATGGCAAGGCTCTCGCCGACTACATCGACCGCGGCGGCTACCTGCGTCCGTGGCAGGCCAAGCCGGTGCCGACGGTGTTCGGCAACGCCGAGTTCACCGCCCAGAACTGGGGCATCGAAGAGACCATCAACGCCCTCTACGGCCAGGCCAACTTCCAGGCCGACAACGTGCGCGGCAACTTCGGCCTGCGCTACGTGAAGACCGAGTCCGACAGCGGCGGCTACGCCTGCGTGAACCAGACCGCCACCGGCTGCGGCACCACCGCCGCCGACTGGGCCTGGAAGGTGAAGTCCAAGAAGTACGAGGACTTCCTGCCCAGCCTGAACGTCATCGTCGACGTCCAGGAGGACCTGGTGTTCCGCTTCGCCGCGGCCCAGGTGATCTCGCGGCCGAACTACGCCGACATGTCGAACTACTTCTGGCTCTCCGACCAGATCCTGACCGGCGGCGGCGGCAATCCGGACCTGAACCCGTACAAGTCCAGCAACGTCAACGCCTCGCTGGAATGGTACTTCGCGCCGGAAGCCATCCTGTCGGCTGAAGTCTTCCACAAGGACATCAGCAACTACATCCTGCAGCAGACGGTCGCCGAGCAGCACTTCAACCAGGCGCGCAACGCGGTCACGACCTACCAGATCAGCCGTCCGACCAACGCCGGTTCGGCCACGGTCAAGGGTCTGGCGGTCGCCTATCAGCAGACCTTCGGCATGGGCTTCGGCCTGCTGGCCAACTACACCTACGCCGATGGTGAAGCCGACGGCGGCTCGCCGCTGCCCTACAACTCCAAGCACCAGATCAACGTCAGCCCCTTCTATGAGAACGGTCCGTTCTCGGCGCGGGTGACCTACAACTGGCGCTCGAAGTACTTCACGGGCCTGGATCGCGGCGACCAGATGTTCGTCCGCGCCTTCAAGGGCCTGGACGCCACGGCCGGCTACGCCTTCACCGAGAACGTCAACCTCTCGGTCTCGGCGCAGAACCTGCTGGACAGCGAGTACTACGCCTACGCCAACACCACCATGCTGCCGCGCGGCGTCTATCGCACCGGCCGCAAGCTGCAGGCGACCCTCAACGTCGCCTTCTAAAGCCCACAAGTCCCGGGGCGCGCCGTTTCGTGCGGCGCGTCTCGGAGACCGCTGATTTGCATCGCGCGCGGCTTGGTTCAGGATCGCCCTCATGACCCGCCAGGCCGCGCCGATCGCCCTCATTCCCCTCCTGACTGCAAGCAGCGAGCTGGGGCGGGACGGTTTGCGCCGGCCCGCCCGCCTTTTTGCCGACTGCCTGCCGGTGAGAGCGTCCCGCACATGATCCCCAAGACCTCGACACAAGTTCGCCGCGCCGCCCTGTTCCTGGCCTGCGCCGTATCCGTGGTCCTGGCCGCGCCGGCCCTGGCGGCCGAGCCCCTGACCCTGACCCCCGCGCCGGTGAAGGCGCAGGCGTTCGAGGGCAGTTTCCGCCTGACCGCGGCCACCCGCATCCACGTGGCCAAGGGCGACGTCGAGGCCAAGGGCGTGGCCATCCAGCTTTCCGACCTCCTGCATCGCGCCCGCGGCCTGCGCCCGGCGGTGGTGGAGGGCGATCCCGCCGCCGGCGAGGCGGCCATTTGGCTCGTGCGCGGCGGCCCCGACGGCGAAAGCTATGGCCTGGACACAGCCCCCGGCGGGGTCAAGATCACCGCCCAGAAGCGCGCCGGCCTGTTCTACGGCGCGATCAGCCTGTGGCAGCTGGCCGTGCAGGACGAGGCCAAGGGCCCCGTCGACGTGCCGGCGGCCAAGGTCGAGGACGCCCCCCGCTTCGCCTGGCGCGGCTTCATGCTCGACAGCGCCCGCCACTACCAGTCGATCGACACCATCAAGCTGCTGATCGACGGCATGGCCGCCCACAAGCTCAACACGCTGCACTGGCACCTGGTCGACGACCAAGCCTGGCGCCTGGAGATCAAGAAGTATCCGAAGCTGACGGAAGTGTCGGCCTGGCGCACGCCGGCCGGCGCGGCCGCCCGTGATCTCAAGACGGGCAAGCCTGTGCGCTACGGCGGCTTCTACAGTCAGGACCAGGTGCGCGACCTGGTCGCCTACGCGGCGGCCCGCAACGTCACCATCGTTCCCGAGATCGAGATGCCCGGCCATGCCCTGGCGCCGATCGTGGCCTATCCGAAGCTGGGCCTGACGCCCAATCCGCCGGCCCTGGCCCGCCACGACTGGGGGATCTTTCCCTATCTCTACAACGTCGACGACGAGACCTTCGGCTTCCTGAACGACGTGCTGGACGAGGTCATGGATCTGTTCCCGTCCGAGTACATCCACGTCGGCGGCGACGAGGCCGTGAAGGACCAGTGGAAGGAAAGCGCGGCGATCCAGGCCAAGATCAAGGAGCTGGGCGTCAAGGACGAGCACGGCCTGCAGAGCTGGTTCATCCAGCGGGTCGAAAAGCACATCAACGGCCGGGGCCGCCGCCTGATCGGCTGGGACGAGATCCTCGAAGGGGGCCTGGCGCCCAACGCCACGGTGATGTCGTGGCGCGGGATCGAGGGCGCCATCGCCGCCGCCGGCCAGGGCCACGACACCGTGCTGTCGCCCGAGCCGACGCTCTATTTCGATCGCCGCCAGAGCACCTCGGTCGACGAGCCGCCCGGCCGCATGACGGTCAGCAGCCTCAAGGACGTCTACCAGTTCGACGCCGCGCCCGACGCCCTGACGCCCGACCAGCGCAAGCATATCCTGGGCGTCCAGGCCAATCTGTGGGTCGAGCACATCCGCACCGACGAGCGGGTGCAGCTGATGGCCTTCCCGCGCCTTGTGGCGCTGTCGGAAACCGCCTGGACCCAGGAAGAGCGCCGCGACTGGCAGGGCTTCACCGCCCGCATTCCGGCCCAGATGGCCCGCCTGAAGGTGCTGGGCGTCAAGGCCAACACCGCGCCGTTCGAGCCGCAGGCCACCTTGCGTCCCGGCCAGGACGGGGCGATCGCCGCCAGCCTGAAGAGCGGGCTGGAACTGGGTCAGATCCGCTACACCACCGACGGCGCCGAACCGACCACGGCCTCGCCGGCCTATGGCCAGGCCCTGTCGCTGAAGGCGGGAACGACGCTGAAGGCCCGCAGCTTCCTGGACGGTCGGCCGCTGGGCCGCACCCGCGCCTGGACCGCCAGCCAATGGGCCGCCGAGACCCGCGTCAGCCGCCAGCTGGAGCTGTGCGGCAACGCGATCCCGCTGCTGTTCGAGGACGACGCCCCGGAAAACGGCCGCGACGGCGAGCGCGCGATCTTCGCCACCGACGTGATGAAGCCGTGCTGGGTGTGGAAGGGCGCCGACCTTTCCAAGGGGCTGGAGCTGACCGCCCGTGTCGGCCAGACGCCGTGGAACTTCCAGATCGGCAAGGCCAAGGACCAGATCGTCGTGCGCAAGCCGGCCACGCCGGACGGCGAGCTGGAGGTTCGCGTCGGCGGCTGCGAGGGCGAGCGCATCGCCGCCATCCCGCTGGGCAAGGCCGGTCGCGGCCCGGGCCTGGGCGTGGTGAGCGGCGCCCTGCCGGCCCGCGACGGCGTCCACGACCTGTGCTTCAGCTTCACCGCCAAGGGCCTCGACCCGATGCCCGCCCTCGACCGCGTCACCCTGACGGCGGCCGGCCAGTAAATCGCCTGCGAGAGTTCCAAGCCGTGTCCACCCTCGTTCTTTCCGCGCCGCTCCAGGGGTGGGTCGCCCCGCTCGACGAGACGCCGGACGCCGTCTTCGCCGAACGCATGCTGGGCGACGGCCTGGCCATCGATCCCACGGGCTCGACGCTGCACGCGCCGTGCGACGGGCGGGTGGTGAGCGTCCACCGTTCGCGCCACGCCGTGACGCTGCGGGCCGACAACGGCGCCGAGATCCTGATGCACGTCGGGCTGGAGACCGTGGCGCTGGACGGCGAAGGCTTCACCGTCCACGTCGCCGAGGGCCAGGCCGTGAAGGCCGGCGACACGCTGATCGGCTTCGACCTCGACCTGCTGGCCCGCAAGGCCAAGAGCCTGATCACCCCGATCGTGGTGACCAATCCCGACGCCTTCTCCATCGTCCGCCGCGAGCAGGACCGCGAGACCGCCGTCGGCGGCTTCCTGATGGAGCTGGTTCCGGCCGGCGGGGCCAAGGCCGCCGCCGTGACGGGGCAGGGCGAGGTGACGCGCGAGGTGGTCGTGCCGCTGGTGCACGGCATCCACGCCCGTCCGGCCGCCCGCATCGCCGAGACCGCCCGCAAGTTCGCCGCCGAGACGGCGCTGGTCGCCGTCAACCGCCGGGCCAGCGCCAAGAGCCCGGTCGGCGTGATGGCGCTGGCCATTCGCCTGCACGACCGCATCGTCATCGCGGCTTCGGGCGTCGACGCCGACCTCGCCGTCGCCGCCATCGCCGAACTGATCGAAGGCGGCATGGGCGAGAGCGCCGCCGAGGCCGGGGCGCCCGCCGCAGAAGAGGCAGCGCCCGTCGTCGCCGCCCCCGCCGAACCGGCCGAGCCGGGCGTGCTGTGCGGCGTGATGGCCGCCCCAGGCCTGGCCATCGGCCAGGCGGTGCGGCTGGTCTCCGACGAGATCGTCGTGGTCGAGACGGGGGCGGGCGCTAGCGCCGAACTGACCGCCCTGGACGACGCTCTTTGCCATGTCCGCGACCGCATCGAGGCTTCGGCCGCCAAGGGAGACGCCGCCCGCAAGGCGATCCTCGGCGCGCACCTGGCCTTCCTCGAAGATCCCGAACTGACCGCCGCCGCCCGCAAGCTGATCGGCGAGGGCAAGAGCGCGGGCTTTGCCTGGCGGCGCGCCGTCGGCGGCTATGTCGAGGCCCTGCGGGGCCTGGGCGACCGGCGCCTGGCCGAACGCGTCGACGACCTGGTCGATCTTGAGCGCCAGGTGCTGCGCGCCCTCCTCGTCTTGGAAGGGACCGGCGAGGAGGAGGTGGCCCGCGTGCTGCCGGCCGGCGCCATCCTGCTGGCCGACGAACTGCTGCCCTCGCAGCTGATGGGCGTGGATCCCAGCCAGGTCGCCGGCTTCGCCACCGCGCGCGGCGGCCCGACCTCGCACGTGGCCATCCTGGCCGCCGCCATGGGCCTGCCCGCCCTGGTCGCGGTGGGCGCCGGCGCGCTGGAGATCGCCGACGGCACGGCCCTGATCCTTGACGCCGAAGGGGGCCGCTTGCGCGTGGCTCCCGACGCCGACGCTCTGGCCGCCGCCCAAAGCGCCATCGCCGCCCGGCACGAGCGCCGCGCCGCCGCCAAGGCCGCCGCCCACCAAGAAAGCCGCACCGCCTGCGGCGAACGTATCGAAGTGTTCGCCAATGTCGGCTCGGAGAAGGACGCCCTGGCGGCCGTCGAAAGCGGCGCCGAAGGCTCGGGCCTGCTGCGCACCGAGTTCCTGTTCCTCGACCGCGACACCCCGCCGGACGAGGACGAGCAGGCCCGCCAGTACCAGGCCGTGGCCTCGGCTCTGGACGGCCGGCCGCTGATCATCCGCACGCTGGACGTCGGCGGCGACAAGGCTGCGCCCTACCTGCCGATCCCCACCGAGGAGAACCCGGCGCTGGGCCTGCGCGGCGTGCGCGTCAGCCTGTGGCGGCCGCATCTCTTGAAGACCCAGATCCGCGCCATCCTGCGGGTGAAACCGCCCCAAGGCCAAAAGGGGGGCCAGTGCAGGATCATGGTGCCGATGGTCGCCAGCCTGTCCGAACTGCGCGCTGTCCGCGCCGTGCTCGACGAGGCCAAGCGCGAGATGGGCGTCGCCGAGCGTATCGAGCTGGGCGTGATGATCGAGACGCCCGCCGCCGCCGTCACCGCCGACCTGATCGCCGCCGAGGCCGACTTCCTGTCGGTGGGCACCAACGACCTGACCCAGTACGTGCTGGCCATGGACCGGGGCAATCCGGAGCTGGCCGCCCGGATCGACGCCCTGCACCCGGCGGTGCTGCGGATGATCGACCAGACCTGCAAGGGCGCGGCCAGGCACGGCCGCTGGGTCGGCGTCTGCGGAGGCCTCGCCTCCGACCTTGCCGCCGTGCCGGTGCTGCTGGGCCTGGGCGTGACCGAGCTTTCGGCCACCGCCGCCGTCGTGCCCGAGGTCAAGGCCCTGGTGCGCCGCCTGTCGCTGCCCGCCTGCCGCGACCTCGCGGCCAAGACCCTGGACCAGACCTCGCCCGAGGCGGTCCGCGACCTCGCCAAGTCCTTCGGAGCCTGAGCCGATGAAGTCTCCGCTCGAAATCCTCCAGCCGCTGGGCCGGGCCCTGATGCTGCCGATCGCGGTGCTGCCGGTGGCGGGCCTGCTGCTGCGCTTCGGCCAGCCCGACCTGCTGGACATCCCCTTCATCGCCGCCGCCGGCGAGGCGATCTTCTCCAACCTCGGCCTGCTGTTCGCCATCGGCGTGGCGGTGGGCCTGGCCAGGGAGAACAACGGCGCGGCGGGCCTCGCCGGCGTCGTCTGTTTCCTGATCGCCACCGAGGGCGCCAAGGCCCTGCTGCACGTGCCGCCCGAGATCGTGGCGGGCCTCCCGAAGGAAGCCGTCGATCTGGCCGGACCCGCCTACAAGGCCAAGGCCCTGGCCAAGCTCAGCGTGCCGATCGGCATCATCTCCGGGGTGATCGGCGGGCTGTTCTACAACCGCTTCTCGGGCTTCAAGCTGCCCGAATACCTGGCCTTCTTCAGCGGCCGGCGCTTCGTGCCGATCATCTCGGGCGTCGCGGGCCTGGTGCTCGCCCTGCTGGTGGGCTTCGGCTACGACGGCATCAACGGCGCGGTCGACGGCGCCAGCCGCGGGATCGTCGGCTCGGGCGAGATCGGCCTTTTCGTCTACGGCTTCCTCAACCGGCTGCTGATCGTCACCGGCCTGCACCACATCCTCAACAACATCGCCTGGTTCGTGATCGGCGACTTCCACGGCTCGACGGGCGATCTGCGGCGGTTCTTCGCCGACGACCCCAGCGCCGGGGCGTTCATGAGCGGCTTCTTCCCGGTGATGATGTTCGGCCTGCCGGCCGCCTGCCTGGCCATGTTCCACACCGCCAGGCCCGAGCGGAAGAAGGCCGTGGGCGGCATGCTGTTCTCGCTGGCCCTGACCTCGTTCCTGACCGGGGTGACCGAGCCGATCGAGTTCAGCTTCATGTTCCTGGCCCCGGTGCTTTACGCCGTGCACGCGGTGCTGACGGGGCTGTCGATGGCGGTGATGAACGCCCTGGACATCAAGCTGGGCTTCACCTTTTCGGCGGGCCTGTTCGACTACGTGCTGAACTTCGGCAAGGCGACGCACCCGCTGTGGCTGCTGCCGCTGGGGGCGGTCTATTTCGGGCTCTATTACGGCCTGTTCCGCTTCTTCATCCTGAAGTTCGACCTCAAGACGCCCGGCCGCGAGCCGGCCGAGGAAGCCGCGGCGCTCGCCGCCGCCCCGGCGACCGGCGCCGGCGGACGCGGCGCCGACTTCGTGCTGGCCCTGGGCGGAAGCGCCAACCTGGTCAGCGTCGACGCCTGCACCACCCGCCTTCGCCTGATCGTCGCCGACCAGAAGGCGGTCGACGAGCCGCGTCTCAAGGTCCTGGGCGCGCGCGGGATCGTGCGGCCGTCCGACAAGGCCTTGCAGGTGGTGCTGGGCCCGATCGCCGACGAGGTGGCCGGCGAGATCCGCGCCGCCGCCGGCGCGGGCGTCCAGGCGCCGGTCGCGGTGGGCGCAACCCCGGTGAAGGCCGCCGATCCGAAGGCGGCGCAAGCCCTGCTGCCGGGGCTCGGCGGCGCGGCCAACATCGTCTCGGTCAGCGCCTGTTCGAGCCGTCTGCGGCTGGAGCTGGCCGATCCGGGCAAGCTGGACGAAGCGGCGCTGAAGGCGGCCGGCGTCCGCGCCCTCGTGCGTCTGGATGGGCCGGTGGTTCACCTGGTGCTGGGCCCGCATGCCGAGGCGGTAGCCCAGGCGCTGGGGGCTGGAGCTACGGTCTAGGAGGGAGCAACCCCTCCTTCCGTAAAATCCCCGCGAAAGCGGGGACCCAGGCGTTTTATCGTCGAGCGCCGTTGGCTTCAGAAAAAGCCTGGGCCCCCGCTTTCGCGGGGGTTTTACGGGGTAGGGGCTATCAGGCCGCCGCCATCGCCCGCTCGCGGCGGTCGTCCCAGACGGCGATCGCCCAGATCACGAAGCCGCCGGCCGCCAGGGCGCAGCCGACCCAGCCGGTCGAGCGCCAGCCGAAGCCGGCCGCCACGGCCATGCCGGCCAGCCACGGGCCCAGGGCGTTGGCGGTGTTGAAGGCCGAGTGGTTCAGCGCCGCCGCCAGGGTCTGGGCTTCGCCGGCCACGTCCATCAGGCGGGTCTGCAGGGCCGCGCCGAGGCCGCCGCCGCAGCCGATCAGGAACACCACCGGGACCAGGGTCCACAGGCTGCCCACGGCCATGGGGTAGAGGGCCAGCGAGGCGACGCTCCACAGCAGGATGGCGCCGACGGCCGGCATCAGGGCGCGGTCGGCGGCCCAGGCGCAGACCAGGGTGCCGGCGGTCATGCCCAGGCCGAACACCATCAGCACCAGCGGCAGGGCGGCGGGCGAGGCGTGGGTCACCTCCAGCAGGGTCGAGGCCAGGTAGGTATAGACGGCGAACATGCCGCCGAAGCCGATGGCGCCGATGCCCAGCGTCAGCCAGACGCGGCGGCTGGCCAGGGCCGACAGTTCGCGCAGCGGGCTGGCGTCTTTCGGAGCCGGCTCGCGCGGGGCCAGCAGGAACACCGAGACGGCGGTCAGGGTCGCCAGGATGGAGACGATGACGAAGCCCCAGCGCCAGCCGATCCACTGGCCGACGGCGTTGGCCAGCGGCACGCCGACGATGGTCGCCACCGTCAGGCCGATCATCACCCGCGCCACCGCCGAGGCCCGCTTGTCGGGCGGCGCCAGCGAGGCTGCGACCAGGGCCGCGACACCGAAATAGGCGCCGTGCGGCAGGCCGCTGAGGAAGCGGAAGATCACCATGGTCTCGAAGTTCGGCGACAGGGCCGACAGGCCGTTGCCGATGGCGAACAGCACCATCAGGCCGACCAGCAGGGTGCGACGGGCGATCTTGGCCGCCAGCACCGCGATGACCGGCGCGCCGACGACGACGCCCAGCGCATAGGCGCTGATGGCGTGGCCGGCCGTCGGCTCGTCGACGCCCAGGCTGCGGGCGAAGTCGGGCAGCAGGCTCATCGAGGCGAACTCGGTGGTGCCGATGGCGAAGCCGCCCAGGGCCAGGGCCAGTTGGACGAGCGCGGCGGACGGGGCGGCGCGGCGGGCGGGGACGCTCATGGCGGACCTTGCTGGGGCGGAGAGCGGCGAGGCCGGTCGCGCACGCGCCTGCGCCCGCCCGGATGGAAAAGCCCGGCGGGGACGGCGCGCGGTTAAGGGCCGCGCTGCGGTTGGTCGAATGTGTGCATAGCTATTCACTCGCCAGCCGGCGCGCAACCCTTTAAAGAGCTACCGAAGGGAAAATGGTGCGAGGGATCGCCGCATGAGCGGGAACTGGCGGCCGCCGTCGTCGACCGACGTGGCCAGGGCGGCGGGGGTGTCGCAATCGGCGGTGTCGCGCGCCTTCACGCCGGGCGCCCGGATCGCGCAGGCCACGCGCGCCAAGGTCATGGCCGCCGCCGAGGCCCTGGGCTATCGGCCCAACCTCCTGCCCAAGATCCTGCAGACCAACCGCTCGGGCATCGTCGCCGTGGTGGTCGGCGGCTTCTACAATCCCTACTTCGCCATGACCCTGGAGGCCTTCTCCAAGGCGCTGACCGCGCGGGGCCTGCAGATGCTGCTGGTGCGGGTCGAGAGCGACCGCAAGCTCGACAGCGTGGTGGGCCAGCTGGCCGGCTACCGGGTCGACGCGGTGGTCTCGGCCCTGGCCCTGACCTCGCAGGACGCCGCCGACCAACTGTCTAAACTGCGCATCCCGATCGTCACCCTGAATTCGGACCTTTCGGGCGACTGGATCCGCTCGGTGTCGTCCGACAACTTCGCCGCCGGCGAAGCGGCGGCCCGGCTGCTGCGCGAGCGGGGCGGGACGCGGTTCGGCTTCGTCGCGGGCCCCGGCGACAGCCCGGCCCAGGTCGCCCGCGAAGCCGGCTTCGCCCATGGGCTGGAGAAGCTGGGCCTGCCGCCCGCCATGCGGGCCGGCGGCGGCTACGATTACGCCAGCGGCGCGCGGGCCGCGCGCGACCTGTTCGCGAGCTCCGAGCGCCCCGACGCCCTCTTCTGCGCCAACGACCTGGCCGCCTTCGGGGTCATCGACGTGCTGCGCGAGGAGTTCGGCCTGGCCGCGCCCGACGACGTGCTGGTGGTCGGCTTCGACAATCTCGACATGGCCGCCTGGGCGCCCTACCGCCTGACCTCCTTCGACCAGGACGTCGACGCCCACGTGGCCGCGGCCATGGAGCTGCTGGACCTGGAGGCCGGCGCAACCTGCGTGGCGCGCGTCGCGCCGTCGCGGCTGGTCGAGCGCGAGAGCACGCAGCGGAGCTGATCGGCCGTTTCGGCTCGGCTAGAGCGTGGCGAGAAGCTGTTTGAGGCGAGCGAACTCCAGCGGCTCTCCCAGGTCGACGCGAAGGCGGTTGAGGTCCGCGATCAGGCCTACGTCCTGTCCCTCAACGGTCGCCTCGCCAACCGCTCGGCCTATGGCGAGCTCCAGCTCACGCTCGATCTTTTCGATCTCAGTCACCGGGAGGTGCTCCACGTCGAACGACATGTCCAGATTACTCCTCTAGCTCGGTTCGGTTAAGGGCCGGATTAGGGCCTTGGTTAGGCGGCGCTTAAGATGTCGGTGCGGGGTCGGGTGTCGGTGTCGGCGGCGAAGCGGGGCCAGGCGGATTGGCCATCTGCGAGCCCGAAACGATCAGCGCCACCGCACCTGCAAAGATCCGGATTGCATCAGCCGAGCGCGCGCCTTCCGTGCCGGACGTGACGTCGAAACGTCCCGCTACATTGCTTGTTCCTATGACGACGCCCCAGGGGGGAGACGTCACGCCGTCCACTCGCACGGGGACCGCGGCGATCGATCTGTAGCGGGCGGCGTCGCTGCGCACTGTGTCCGGGTCCGGAAGGTTAAGGATCGAGAGGACATCGGGAGTGTGCGCGTTGGCTAGGACAATCTCGCGATTGCGCTGATACGCCGCGCCCACGAAACCCTGCCCGATCAGCCAGCGACGGCCCGGCGTCTTCGAGTCCGGCCTGTCGGCGCAGGCGGCGGCGATGCGAAGCAGTTCCGGGCCGTTCGGCACATAGATCGAGACGGTCCAGCGTTCGCCGCCGCTGACCCGCATGGCCGCCAGCAGCACGCGCTCGTGGACTTCGAGAAAGTGGCGTAGCCGGTCATCGCGCGAGAGCGAAGAGATGTTGAGATGCTCGGCGATTTCCAGGGCGGTCCGCGCCAGGCCGAGCAACTCGAGCATGTGGCGAGAAGCCTGGTTGAGGCCCTCGATCCCGGCCTCCAGCTGGATCTTGATGCGATCGGCGTTCCTGGTTGCGGCCTGGCCTTCCTGAATGGCCCGCCTGGCCTCCTCAAGCGCTTGAGGCGCATGCACTTCCGAGCGGAGCGTCCAGATGCCGCCGATGAAGGCCATGATGACGCCGGTGATGCCCAGGACCTTGTTCCAGGCCACGCCGCTGGTGGGATCCTCGACGAACTGGCAGTAGCCGGCCAGAAGCGTGCCCACGCCCACCAGGCCATATTTTACGAGGTTGGTTGCTCTGACCTGCGCCTTGGCGCTCAGGACGAACAGGGCGCCGATCCGCGCCAAACGTCTTTCTGGTTTCATAAATCCCCCCGGATTACCACCCAGGGGAGCACAGCTGTCGCGACGATGCAATCTTGAGTTAAGCGATCGGCTTCGCCGCTACTCTCGATAGCTGTCGCGCACGACCGCGGCGGTTCGCGCCGTGAGCGTGGATGCTAGATTTTCAGGGGGTAATGGCGGAGAGGGTGGGATTCGAACCCACGGTGCCCTTCCAGGCACGCCGCATTTCGAGTGCGGTACATTCGACCACTCTGCCACCTCTCCAGGGGGTCTTCGTGACCAGCTTTTGGCCGGTCTTGAGTGAGGGCGGGATACCTATCCGCGCCGCCGGAAGAGCGCAAGAGGCTATGACGCGCTTTTTTCGTCTTTTCTTGCGACGCGCCGCGGCCCTCCGTCGCGGCTCAGGCCTTGGGGTGCAAAATCATCTGGGTGCAGCGGAAAAGGGCGATGGTCTTGCCCGTGTCTTCGGCGGTGACGACGGCGTCCCAGACCTGGGTGTTGCGACCGCCGTGGACCAGCCTGGCCTCGCAGGCCACGCCGCCTTCGCGGGCCGTGCCCAGGAAATTCGATTTCAGCTCGATGGTGGTGAAGCCGGTCGCGCCTTCGGGCAGCGAGACCACGCAGCCGTAGCCGCTGGCCGAATCGGCGAGGGCGATCACCGCGGCCGCGTGCAGGAAGCCGTTGGGCGCCATGTGATGGCGCTTGACGTCGAAGCGGCCGCGCACGAGGCCGGGTACGGCCTCCAGCCACTGAAGGCCCAGGTGGTCGGGCAGGCTGCCGGCCTGGACGGCGGTGAGATTGGCGCTCTGGTCGTCGGCCATGACGAGGCCTCCTGATACTTCACGTACGAAGCATTAGGCGCAGCGGCGGCCTTGGTGGCAAGTGGGTTTTTAAAGAGAACGAATGTTCCGCGGCGGAAAGCGCACGCCGTGCTCGTCGGCCGGCGGCAGCTTGCCCGAGCGCACCGCCACGTCGAGCGAGGCGAGGGTCAGGGCCGACGGCTCGCCGGCGTCACCCGCGCGACGATCGACGAACTGGTCTTGCGTCACCGCGTCGCCGGCGTCTGGATTGCCGGCCTTCTGGGCGGCGATCGTGGTGTCGGCGGCGGCCGGGTCGGCGCCCGCCCAGCTCGACAGCACCCGCAGGTCGTCGGGCAGGGCCAGCAGCTTGCGGGCGTCGGCGAACAGGCCGGCCGCGTCGGCGCCCGGGGCGTCGCTGGCCGGCAGGCCGGTGGGCAGCAGGGCGTCGCCGACGAAGACGACGTCGCCGGCCTTGTAGGCAACGGCGCCGGGCAGGCGGCCCGACAGCGCGATGGGGTGGAATTCGACGCCGCCCATGATCAGCGGCTCGTCGTCCTCGCGGGCCAGCTTGTCGAAGTCCCAGCCGTCGAGGTCGACGCCCTCGGCGCCGAGGGCGGGCACAAGGCGCTGCAGGCTTTCCAGCACGGCCGCGCCGATGGCGACCGAGGCGCCGGTCTCGTACTTCAGGTGGCCGGCGGCCGACAGGTGGCCGGTGTGGACGGCGGTCTCCAGGATCCAGGTCGGGCCCAGGTCACGCGCGCGGATGTCGGCGATGATGCCGTCGACGAAGGCGGTGGAGGTCTCGCCGGTGGCCGGGTCGAAATCGAGCACCGGGTCGACGATCGCGCAAAGCAGGGTCGCCGGATCAGCGACGAGATAGGTCACGCGCCCGCTGGCGGCGTGGTGGTACGCTGTGATTTCCGGCTGCATGCTTACGCCTGAAGGTCCCCGTTTGCGGGCACCATGACGGCAAGCCGTTAAGCTTCGGCGAACGGCGGAATCGTCTCGTCAGGGGCGATCGTCGATGTCGCAGGGCCGCTGGGCGCCGCGCATCTGGGTGGCCCACAGCGGTTCGACATAGCGGCCGTCGTCGGCGCGGACGCCGTCGACGCAGCGCTCGGCCGACGCGCCGCGGCCGGACATGTCGAGCGACAGGGCGATCGACTGGCTCTTGCCGCCGCGGGCATAGGGACCGTAGCCGTAGCCCCCGTATCCCACGCCGCCGTAGCCGATTCCGCCATAGCCCGGGCCGTAGCCGAAACCGTCGTAGCCGTAGCCCCAGCGGCCGTTCTTGCCGAACTCGGTCTGCGAGACGGCGACGCCCAGCGTGCCGTTCTCGCCGACCGGGAACAGGGCGGTGGCCGACATGTGGCGATAGCCGCCGGTGCCGACCCCGACCTCGACGCTGCCGTGGACCTTGCGCTTGATCGGGCCGCCGTCGTCGTCGCGCGACAGGTTCAGCGGGCCGCCGCCGTCCTCGGCCGTGGTCTTGACCGGAGAAGCCTTCAGCCAGGCGTCGATCTGTTCCTGGGTGGTCAGCGGGCGGGTGGCCGTCGGCGCGGCGGGCGCGGGGGCGGCCTCGGCCTGGGCCGGGCTGGACGTCGTCTTGGCGGTGGCCACGACCTCGTCGTCGGCGCCGGCGGCGAGCGCCAGCGCGGGCGCGGCGAGCAGGGCCAGACCGAGAGGAAGGGTCTTGATGAGGCGGGCGGCGAACAGCATGTGACGGATCTCCAGCCCTCAACCGATACGCGGGCGGCGAAGCTGAATTAGGGCGCGAATGTTTCGCGGGCGCAAGTTCCGCGGCCTGACGATGCTCACAGCGCCTCCAGTCCCGCCTGGACCGCGGCCATGTCGGGCGGCAGGGGGGTCTCGAAGCGCAGGGCCTGGCCCGTCACCGGATGGACGAAGCCCAGCAGGGCCGCGTGCAGGGCCTGGCGGGAGAAGCCGGTCTCGACCAGCACCGCCTTGACCGGGGCGGCCGGAGCGCCGGCGCCGTAGACGGGGTCGCCCAGGCAAGGCGAGCCCTTGCTGGCCATGTGGACGCGGATCTGGTGCGTGCGGCCGGTCTCCAGCCGGCAGGACACCCGGGCCGCCAGGGGCTTGTTGGCGTCGCCGCCGAAGGTGCGCTCGACCCTGTAGTGGGTGACCGCCTCGCGGCCGCCGCTCTTCAGCACGGCCATCTTCTTGCGGTCGTGGGGCGAGCGGCCCAGCCGGGTCTCGATCGTGCCGGACGACGGGTGCGGGGCACCGCGCACCAGGGCCACGTACATGCGGTCGATGTCGTGGGTCGCGAACAGCGCCGACAGGCCGCGATGGGCCGCGTCGCTCTTGGCCGCGACCATGACGCCGGAGGTTTCCTTGTCGAGCCGGTGGACGATGCCGGGCCGCGCCACGCCGCCGACGCCCGACAGGCTGTCGCCGCAGTGGTGCAGCAGGGCGTTGACCAGGGTGCCGGTCTCGCTGCCGGGGGCGGGGTGGACGGCCATGCCGGCCGGCTTGTCGACCACGATCAGGTGGGCGTCCTCGTAGAGCACGCTGAGCGGGATGGCCTCGGGCAGGGGGATCGCCGGGGCCGGCGGCGGCTCGACCACCAGATAGTCGCCGGCCTGGGCCTTGGCCGAGCCGTTGGTCACCGGGCGGGGCTGGCCGCCGGGGTCGAGACGGAAGACGCGCTCCTCGGCCATCAGCGCCTGGAGGCGGGCGCGGGACAGTTCGTCGAACAGCACCGCCAGGGCCTTGTCGAGCCGCTGGCCCACCAGGTCCGCGTCGAGACGCGCTTGCAGGCGGCGTTCGCCCGCCGTATCGCCGGCCCCTCCGTGCTCGGGGGCGTCCAGCAGGTCCTCGATGTCGTCCTCGGCGTCGGCCACGCGGTTTCACGGCTCCTTCACAACCCCGTCGCGCGGGCGACATGGCCGCTCCCTAGGGGCGAGGCCTCGTACAGTTGTTGGAGGGGAATAGTCCATGCGCGCCATCCGCACCACCTCGCTCGCCGGAGCCAGCCTTCTGGTTCTGAGCCTCGCCGGCCAGGCCTTCGCCGCCGACGCCCCCGCTTCGACCGAAGTGCAGGAGGTGGTGGTCACCGCCCAGAAGCGCGAGCAGAGCGTGCTGGACGTGCCGATCGCCCTGACCGCCTATTCGGGCGAGACCCTCGAGGCCCTGGGCCTTTCGGAATTCGAGGAGCTGGGCCAGTTCGTGCCCGGCTTCGACGTGCAGAACCAGTCGCCCAACAACCCCGGCTTCGTGATGCGCGGCATCACGTCCGACAGCGGCGAGGCCACCACCGAGCCCCGCGTGTCGGTCTACCAGGACGGCGTCTCGATCTCGAAGTCGCGCGGCAGCTATGTCGAGCTCTTCGACCTGGAGCGCGTCGAGATCGCCAAGGGCCCGCAGTCGACCCTCTATGGCCGCGGCGCGCTGATCGGCGCGGTCAACATCATCCAGGCCAAGGCCAAGCACGACGCCGCCGCCAGCCTGAAGATCGAGGGCGGCGACTACGGCTACGCCCTGATCGAGGGCATGGTGAACGTGCCGGTCGGCGACTCGCTGGCCGTGCGCGTCTCGGCCCGCTCGAAGAAGCGCGACGGCTATGTCGAGAACCTGCTGGGCGGCGAGGACTTCAACTCGACCGACACCCAGGCGGTGCGTCTCGCCATCGCCTATGATCCGGGCGACCGCTTCAAGCTGGACGTGCTCTACAACTATCAGCAGGACAAGCCGTCGGGCACCTCGTTCAAGTCGCTGACCTACGCCCCGACCGACCCGACCACTGGCCGGGTGATCGGCGACCTTGGCCGTAATTCCGGCGCGGCCCTGTCCAGCGTCGACGGCTTCGAGAACGGCCAGGAACTGGGCCTGAACCGCCGCCTGTGGAGCCTGACGGCCCTGGCCAGCTATCGCCTGAACGACAAGTTCACGCTGAACTCGACCTCGGCCTATCGCTACTTCACCGGCGAGGAAGTGTTCGATCCGGACGGCTTCTCGCTGCCGATGATGACCTTCGCCGAGGACGCCCAGGGCAAGTCGGCCAGCCAGGAATTCCGCCTCAACTACGACGCCGGCGGCCGCATCACCGCCTTCGGCGGCGCCAGCTGGTTCTGGGAAGACGGCAGCCAGCGCGTGCCGATGCTGATCAACGAGAAGATCGCCGGCCTCTTCCTGAGCGGCGCCCTGCCTCGCCCCAACGGCCTGTCGCTGCCGGTGATCAACGCCGTGGCCCCCGCGGCCCTGCCGTCGAGCCGCCTGGAGGAATATACCAACTACGGCGAGACCAACTCGTACGACGTGTTCGGCGACTTCACCTTCAAGGCCACCGACCGCCTCGAGCTGACCGCCGGCGCCCGCTACACCTACGACGACAAGACCAGCGGCTACGGCGCGACGATGAACAGTCCGTCGATCATCATGTTCTCGCAGACCGGGACCCTACGCGGCCTGATCGTGCAGCCCACGCTGAACGGCAAGGCCCAGTACCAGGACTTCACCGACAACGGCGTCACCTACCGCCTGGTGGCCCGCTACAAGGCGGCCGACAACACCAGCCTGTACGGCTCGGTCTCGACCGGCCGCCGCCCCAAGGTGCTGGCCGGCAGCAACGGGACGCCCGGCGCGGCGGCCACCTTCCGCGAAGTGGCGGCCGAGGAGGTCACCTCCTACGAGTTGGGCGCCAAGACCGCCCTGCTGGACCGCCGCCTGACGCTGGAAGGGGCGATCTACCGCTACGACTACGAGAACTTCCAGACCAGCCAGCGCACCGACTCCGGCCAGGTGATCCCGCTGAACGCCGGCGAGGCCAAGGCCACCGGCTTCGAGGGCCAGGCCAACTTCCAGGCGACCTCGAACCTGCTGGTCTTCGCCACCTACGGCTACAGCCACGCCCGCTTCGGCAACGGCCTGTTCGACGGCAACCACTTCCGCCTGTCGCCCGACCACCAGGCCTCGATCGGCGTGAAGGCCTCGGTCGACACGGGCGTGGGTCGCTTCACCCTGATCCCGACCTACACCTGGCAGTCGGAGATGTTCTTCGACAACAACAACGACATCGCCGCCCTGCAGGCCACCACCGGCGTGATCAAGGACACGGTGCAGGACGAGAAGCAGAAGGCCTACGGCCTGCTGAACCTGCGCCTGACCTACCAGCCGCAGAACAGCCCGCTGACCTTCGGCGCCTTCGTCACCAACGTGCTGGAGCAGGACTACATCAAGGACGCCGGCAACACCGGCGACGCCTTCGGCATCCCCACCTTCATCGCCGGCGAACCGCGCTTCGTGGGCGTGTCGGTGTCGATCAAGCGGTAGTCCGCCCTCTGGGCGGCCCCCTCCGGCCCTCCGGGCCACCTCCCCCAGAGGGGGGATCTTGGCGCTTCAGATGCTCCCCCTCTGGGGGAGCTGTCGCGGAGCGACTGAGGGG
>LNIY01000072.1 GCA_001449105.1 Caulobacter vibrioides
GGGCGGGGGCGGGGCCCCTGAAGGCCGGGGGACCTCCCGGGCCGGGGGGGCCGTGTGCCCCGGCCCCCTCAGTCGCCCCGCGACCGCCCCCCCAGAGGGGGAGCATCTCCCTGTCTAAATCCTCCCCCTTTGGGGGAGGTGGCCCGGAGGGCCGGAGGGGGTCTGCACGGACGGGCACGCGGCTTCGCGCTCACGCGGAAAACCGCTGAGGGGATGGAGAGGGCGCGGGGCGTCCGGACCGCGTCCGGAGCTGTGTTTGAATGTACCGTTTCGACGAAGCCTAGACGCCCCGCGCGATCGTTTGACCTCAGGCCGGGACGCGCGGGCCTATTCCGCCCTGTGTCCCTTCCACCGCGCAGGCTCCCCGTTTCTTGACGGCCGGGAGGCGCGTATGGCGCGAACCCTCGGGCGGGCGGGAGCCCATGACAGGCAAGCCCCCGATAGGCGGGTTTACGTCCCCCGCCCTCCGTTCAAGCCCCGCCGGCCCGGCTCACGCCGCTCCAGGAGGCCCCGCTCGATCGCATCACCGCCGCTCGCATCGGGCCGGATCCTAGCGCCCTCTCCCCGCGACGGGATGGAGAGGAGTATGCGGGCGGTTTGAGAGCTGTCGGATGGGAAACGTGCGTTTTTGTATAGGGCGTTGATTGGGTTGGGGTTTGTGCGGCGGGGGATGGGGATAGGGAGGAGCATTCTCTTGGTGCTGTTACGAAAGGGTTTTTAGGCGTTGGCCGACTGCCCATGCGTCTCTCAAAGCGTTTTCGATCACGGTATTAAAGACGGGGTTTTTAATTGTCTCGCCGAACGCTTCTTTGAACTCTAAGTTCACCTCTTCGCTTTCAGTTATTTTGTCAAGCAGTCTATCTATGCATCCGCTGTCAAACACACATTTTGGTGGATTTTCATTGAATTTTTTAAATTTAACCCACAGCCAAGACTCGGACTCTGAACTGCTTAGTATGGGGAAGTTGTTGAATTTTTCTACAATTAGTTCTCGTCTCCACTCCTCTCCACTTGAGCAGTGTCGAAAAAAGACGTCCATAATATGTGGGAATACGAGATTTTCTATCGCAATTGCGCCCAGAACGTGGAAGGAAATGTTGGGATGGGTGGGGCTGAATCCGCCGTTTAGCGCCTCGCTTCTTTGGCCGTAGATCCCTTCGCGTACCAGTGCACGTATGCAGGTGGCAGCGGTAGACCCCGACGAGGGTTCGCCTGGTCGATCTCTGTCAGCGAGTAGCCACATTGGATTGGCGTCACCAACATAACGATTTACGAACGTGTGTAGAGTGCTTCCTCCACCTTGTTCCGAGGTTGCGCTCCAGTATCTTCTAAGTTCAAATTTAGTAAGTCCATATGATTCTCCAATATATAATTTAATAAGCCTCGCATCGGTGCTCATATTTTCAGCGACGATTGAGGCTGGTTTCAATATTCCGTGCTTTTCTATATCATTTATGTGAACATAAAACTTATTGTCTTCTACTCTTCCGTTTATTGCTAAGTCATTCGTTATAACTATTATTCTGGATGCGTTTCTGGCAAAGGCCTGGCCCTCTATCCATCCCGACTGGGCGGCCTTCAGCATTGGAAGGTATTCGGGCTTTGGGTTCCGATCTTCCATAAGCTTCATTGCCTTGGGGGAGATTAGTACACGATGATTTCCTAGTCGCGCAGCTGCAATGGCATCTTGTATCGCTGCGTCAAGTGCTGGTGAAGTGTTCCCCTCAATCAGATGCTCATCAAGCAAAAGAATCATGTATTCGCACCTGGTCGATTTATTTTTCCGCTCGTGAAAAATCCGAATGGCCAATTCGGTATGGATCCATCATCCTTCACCTCGGCTCGTACAATCTTTGTGTCAGCTTCGCCGGATGGCCGCTCGAACAGATAAATCCTAACACTCTCGGCGGGTATCTTACCTGTGGCGACCTGAGATGCTATTTCATTAACTAGTGGTTCGCTGTGTGTTTCTATGACAAATCGAAATGGCGGCGTGCCGTTTATTTTTTTTGTAGCGGCATGAACGAAATAGGCTCCCAGCTTTGACTGGTAGGCGGGGTGTAAATGGAGTTCTGGCTGCTCTACGGCGAGAATGGGTGATTCAGGTCTTTGCGCATGTGCCGCTCGGTGGCCAAATCGCCTAAAAGTTCTTCCTGCTGCGTGCACTTGTGCTATTACTGGTAGTAGTTGAGAGAATCCAAATCCTACATCGGCAAGATTGTCTTCGTGATCATCCCCATCTTTTATTATTCTTATGCTTATATGCCCTTCGCCTCCGTGGACTTTTATTTTGTGCCCAAAAAACCTGGATATATCTTTATTTATTTCCTCTCTCTCGTGCGGCATGAGTGCGTTTAGATACATCGCAAGGTTTTCACCAGATGGATCAATTTGATCAACGGCGAGTTCCTGCCTACGGTAATATCTGGATGCGCGTGCACGGATTGGCCCCAGGTAGGCACCGGCTGAAATATCTGACGACACGGACTCTTTTACGCAGTTTATTACTTCGTCGAGAAGTGACATGAACATAAATGCCCATACGCGAGATTTTGATTTCGGAGTAACTGATTTTATGCGTCTCTTAAGTGATGGCACAGGATAGGCATGCTTCTCAAGTTCCGGAAAGAATTCGGTGGGCGATAAAAATTCGGAGCTAAAGAGAATCGATACAATTTTGTCCAAAGTTGTGTTTTGGTGTGCGTAGCTACGAAGTATTTTTGCCGCGTCTCGCGCAAAATTATCTTTTGCGACTATTTCTAGTCGGCCATCGGCGGGGTTTACGATATACATTTGTGGAAAAAGTCCCGCTTGGACGAGAATCTTTTTTCCTTCTAATACCTCTATAGGTTCTCCATTCAGCAAAACTTTGCTTACCATGCTGTCTGGAGCGACTGGGAAGCGGATTTCGCTGTCATGGATAGTTATTGAAATACACGAAACGGTCGTGGAGTTTCCATCTCCCGTCATGCTTAGCTCGTACTTATAATCTATCTTGGGGTTATCGGAGCCGCCAAATTGGAAACGACGTCTGCGCTCAGGCGGTCTCATGGTTCCGGAAAAGGAAAAAGTGATATTCCTGTCAACGTCGTGATTGTGGACGTTGTCTAGAAAGCTACCATAATCTAGGTTGTCAGAAACCCAAAGTATGGGGCCGGAAGCTCGTTGACTTAGGCTTTGAGAAAAGAGTGGAAGTAGACGTGTTATAGAGCTTTTTCCGCTACTGTTGGCACCCAGAAGAATGGTGATCGGCGCGAGCTCAAAGTCCTGACCTTGCGGAAAGGTCCGGTAGTTTTTTACACCGATGCTTTTAAGCAAGGTTGGACTCCATATTGGGAGGATAGAATGGCACAGCTTTAGGTTTCAGCAAGGGGGCTACCGCCCCCCTTCCTGAACGCCTCCGCCTTCTCCGCCCGCACCTCGGCCCGCACGCGCTTCGGGGCCGAGGTATCCACCGCCTCCCCAGCCCCCGTCAGCGCCTCATTCACGAACTCCAGTTCGAGCAGCTTCACGCGCTTGATCTCGTTGCGGAGGCAAGCGGCGGCTTCGCGCATCTTGGCTTGGAGGTCGCGCGAGCGGGGAACTACTGAGGGCGAATATAGTTCAGCGCCAGGAGCCCTGGGTAGACGAGGATGGCGATCCAGAACAGCAGGTGTTCAAGGGCTTCCCATTCCTTCGGCTTCATCGGGAAAAGCACCCATGAGGTGAAAGGGAAGGTGAAGCCTATCCTGCTGGCTAGAAAGCTCTTGTAGCTGCTGGCTTGCGGTATCTTGGCGGCGACGATGCCGCCGCACATGGCGGACAGGATCATCAGAAGCAGGAAGAGCACCGGCGCCCCCTTGCCGCCGACTGCGTCCTGCATTGCCTTGCTAGCGAAGATGGACGCAGTCGTGACCAGCGTGCATAGCGCGATATAAACGCCTAGGTGAAAGTGGTGGTAGCTCTGTTGGCGATCGAGTTGCTTGTCCTCCGCCATCTCGCCCTCCCGAAGGCTTGTTTGCCTGGAGTGTAATGGCCTTTCACTCGCCAAAAAAGAGAGTTACCGCCGCCCCTTCCTGAACGCCTCCGCCTGCTCCGCCCGGTGCTCGGCCCGCACCCGCTTCGGCGCTGACGTATCCACCGCCTCCCCAGCCCCCGTCAGGGCCTCGTTGGCGAACTCCAGGTCGAGCAGCTTCATGCGCTTGATCTCGTCGCGGAGGCGGGCGGCGGTTTCGAACTCCAGGTTGGCGGCGGCTTCGCGCATCTTGGCTTCGAGGTCGCGGAGGGCGGCCTTGAAGTTGTCGCCGCTGAAGGGCTTGTCGACGCCCGAGGCGTCGCTGACGCCCATCGGCACGAGGACGCGGTCGCCGCGCTCGTAGGGGCTGGCCAGGATGTCCTTGATGTCGCGCTTGACGCTCTCGGGCGTGATGCCGTGTTCGAGGTTGTAGGCGTTCTGCTTGTCGCGGCGGCGGGCGGTCTCGGCCATGGCCCGCTCCATGCTGCCGGTGATCCGGTCGGCATAGAGGATGACCTTGCCGTCGACGTTGCGGGCGGCGCGGCCGATCGTCTGGACCAGCGAGGTTTCCGAGCGCAGGAAGCCTTCCTTGTCGGCGTCGAGGATGGCCACCAGGCCGCATTCGGGGATGTCGAGGCCCTCGCGCAGCAGGTTGATGCCGACCAGCACGTCGAAGTGGCCCAGGCGCAGGTCGCGGATGATCTCGATGCGCTCCAGGGTGTCGACGTCGCTGTGCATGTAGCGGACGCGGATACCCTGTTCGTTGAGGTACTCGGTCAGGTCCTCGGCCATCTTCTTGGTCAGGACGGTGACCAGGGTGCGGTAGCCCTTCTGGATGGTCTGGCGGATCTCGTCGACGACGTCGTCGACCTGGCTGGCGCCGTCCTTGGAGACCGGGCGCACCTCGACCGGCGGGTCGATCAGGCCGGTGGGGCGGATGACCTGCTCGGCGAAGACGCCGCCGGCGCGCTCCAGCTCCCAGTTGGCGGGGGTGGCCGAGACGTGCACCGACTGGGGCCGCATGGCGTCCCATTCCTCGAACTTGAGGGGGCGGTTATCCAGGGCCGAGGGCAGGCGGAAGCCGTATTCGGCCAGGGTCCATTTGCGGTTGCGGTCGCCCTTGTACATGGCGCCGATCTGCGGAACCGTCTGGTGGCTCTCGTCGGTGAACAGCAGGGCGTTGTCGGGGATGTACTCGAAGAAGGTCGGCGGCGGCTCGCCGGGCTGGCGGCCCGAGAGATAGCGGCTGTAGTTCTCGATGCCGGCGCAGGAGCCGGTGGTCTCGATCATCTCCAGGTCGAAGGTGGTGCGCTGCTCCAGGCGCTGGGCCTCCAGCAGCTTGCCGTTGGCGGTCAGCCACTCCAGGCGCTCCTTGAGCTCCTTCTTGATCTCGATCATCGCCTGGCGAAGGGTCGGGCGCGGGGTGACGTGGTGGCTGTTGGCGTAGACCTTGATCATCTCCAGGTCGGCGGTCTTCTTGCCGGTCAGCGGGTCGAACTCGCTGATCGCCTCGACCTCGTCGCCGAACATCGACACGCGCCAGGCGCGGTCCTCGTAGTGGGCGGGGAAGATCTCGATGGTGTCGCCGCGGCGGCGGAAGGTCCCGCGCTCGAAGGCGGCGTCGTTGCGCTTGTACTGCTGGGCCACCAGGTCGGCCATCAGCTGCTTCTCGTCGACCCGGTCGCCCACCGTCAGGGTGAAGGTCATGGCGGTGTAGGTCTCGACCGAGCCGATGCCGTAGATGCACGACACCGAGGCCACGACGATGACGTCGTCGCGCTCCAGGATCGCCCGCGTGGCCGAGTGGCGCATGCGGTCGATCTGCTCGTTGATGGAGCTGTCCTTCTCGATATAGGTGTCGGTGCGCGGGACGTAGGCTTCCGGCTGGTAGTAGTCGTAGTAGCTGACGAAGTACTCGACCGCGTTCTCCGGGAAGAAGGCCTTCATCTCGCTGTAGAGCTGGGCGGCCAGGGTCTTGTTGGGGGCCAGGATCAGCGCGGGGCGCTGGGTGGCCTCGATGACCTTGGCCATGGTGAAGGTCTTGCCCGAGCCGGTGACGCCGAGCAGCACCTGGTCCTGGTCGTTGTTCTCGATGCCCTCGACCAGTTCCTTGATCGCCGTCGGCTGGTCGCCGGCCGGCTCGTAGGACGACACCAGCTTGAAGGTCTTGCCGCCTTCCGACTTCTCGGGACGCGCCGGGCGGTGGGGCGTCCACAGCATGGGCATGCCGCTCTCCAGCGCGCCGTCCAGTTGCGCGTCGAGGACGAAGGGCGTCGAGGCGTCGGAGACGCCGGGGTTCTGGCTGCTGGGCATGGCCCAAATCTAGGCACGCGGGCGCACGAAGGCCAGAGGGCCTGCTGACAGCGGGTGTCAGCAGGTGGCGGCAGGTTGGCGAGAGGGGCGAAGAGGCGGGCGGGGAGGGGGCGCCTCAGGTCCCGAATTCGCCGCCCATGCCGTGGGCCAGGGGACGGCCGACCTTGGCCAGGGCGGCCTGGACGTCGGGACGCTGCTTCAGGTCCGGGCGGCGGAGGAGAGGCGGGGCCTTGGCCGCGGCGGCCTTCGCGCCGGCCGATCGGCTGCCGGTGCGGAACTCGGCCAGGGCGTCGGCGCGCAGGGCCGGGTCCTCCAGCCAGCGGATCAGCACGGCGGCGGCCTCGTCGTCGCGCCGCAGGCAGGCCAGGCCCGAGACCACGGCGCCGGGGGCGTCGCGCCAGCCGGGCTGCAGCCTGGCCAGCTCCGCCTCGGCTTCGGGCCGCCGGTCGAGCAGGGCCAGGGCGCACAGCCGGTTGCCGACCGTGACCATGCGGCCGTAGGGCGTGCCGTAGTCGGCCGGGATCGCGTCGAGCGCCTCCAGGGCCTCGGCTGGACGGTTCTGGACCAGCAGCGCGGCGGCGCGGTTGACGTTCTGGCTGATCTTGTCGGGCCCTTCGGCGCCGGCGGCCAGGGCCGCGTCGGCCGAGGCGGTCTGCCCCAGGTCGCCCAGCACGCTGGCGTGGATGTAGAGCAGCCAGGCCTTCTGCTGCGCCTGGTCGTCGAAGGCGTCTTTGCGCTGGGCGCGCGCGATGTAGTCGAGCCCGACGGCGCGGGCTTCCTCGTAGCGCTCCAGGTGGCGCAGGGCGCGGATGCGCTCGACCACCAGCTCCAGGCGGCGAGGCTCGCGGGCGATGCGCGCGTCGATGTCGGCCAGGCGGTCGGTCTCGCGGACGCGCCAGTCGAAGCGGCCGGCCGCCTCCATCCGCGGCCACAGCCGCTCGAAGCGGCGATCCTGGTAGACGGCCATCAGCACCGTCGGTTCGCTGGCGCGCGACAGGGCGGCCGAGGCCAGGGTCATGTCGCCGGCGTCGGCGGCGAAGGCGGCTTCGCGCAGGGCCCAGTCGTTGTCGACCATCCGGTGGGCCTCGTCGGTGGTCCACGGCGCGCGGCGCAGGGCGGTGACGAAGGCGGCGCGCGCGGCGGGGGCCTGGCGGGAGTCGCTCAGGGCCCAGGAGAACACCTGCGGCGGGAACACGACCGCCTTCTGGGGCGTGGTCTCCAGCACGATCCGCATGTTCTCGGCGAAGGCGCCGGCGTCCATCCTGGCGGCGCCGGCGAGGGCGACCGTGAAGGCGGCCTCGCCGCGGGTCTCGGGCCGGAAGCCGGGGGCGGTCAGGCGGCGGGCGGCGATCGCGGCGGCCGGATGGTCGCCGGCGGCCAGGGCGCAGTTCATGCGGACGCGGAGCAGGGTCTCGCGTTGGCCGACGTCCAGCCGGTCGAAGCCGGGGGCGTCGGTCAGGGCGTTCACGCGATCGATCGTCGGAACCTCGCAGGCGCGCGCCCCCAGGCCGGCCAGGGCCTCGACGAGGCTCCCGGCCTGCTCGTCCAGCGCCGCCGATGCGGCGGTCCGGGCCAGGGCGGAGGGCGCAAGGACCATGGAGAGGCCGGCCGCGGCCAGCAGGGCCGCGCGGAGCGTGAAGCGTTTCATCATACCGAGTTCCCGTCGGCGCCTAGTAGCCGCCCGCGTAGTCGCCGCTGAGCGGGACCTTCAGCGCGCGGCCGTACGTCTGCATCACCGCCACCACCTCGGGCCGGGCGACCAGGGCGCGGCGGCGGGCGTCGAGTTCCGCGTCGCGCGGCGTGACGACCGGCGGATCCGGGCCGTCGCGGAAGGCCTTGAGGGCGTCGCCGCGCAGGGCCGGGTCACGCAGGCGGCGGATCATCAGCTCGGCGGCCTCGTCGTCGCGGCCCAGGCACAACAGGGCGCCGGACAGGGCGTAGGGATTGTCGCGCCAGCCCTCGCGCAGCTTGTCCAGCGCCTTGCGGGCGGCGGCCTCGTCTCCCAGGCGCTGGTGGGCGCAGGCCCGCAGCTCGTCGAGCCACATCAGGCCGAACGGCGAGGCGATCGAGGCGTCGGCGGCGTCGACCGTCTTCAGCACGTCGGCCGAGCGGTCGAGCCCGAGCAGCAGGGCGGCGCGGGCGGTGTTCTGGGTCAGCTGGTCCTTGGCCACGGGCTTGGCCAGCAGGGCGTCGGCCTCGTCGAAGCGGCCGACCTCGCTGAGCGCGGCGGCCTGGATGGCCACCAGCATCGGGCCCGACAGCTCGACGTCGTCGAAGGCCTCGCCGGCCTGCAGGCGGGCCACGACGGGGCCGCCGACGGCGATCGCCTCGTCCCGGCGGCCCAGCGAGCGCAGGTGGTCGATGCGATAGGCGACGCGCTTGAGGTTGGCGGGTTCGCGCCGCGACTGCTCCTCGGCCCGGGCCAGGGCCGTTTCCAGCACCTTGGTCCAGTCGAAGCGGCCGGCGGCCTCCATCTGCGGCCACAGCGGGGCGAAGCGGCGGTCCTGGGCCACGGCCAGCAGCACGTGCGGGCTGCCGGCGCGATCGAGCACGGCGCCGGCGCGGGTCATGTCGCCGTCGTCGGCCGCCAGCTGGGCGCGGACCAGGGCCCAGTCGTTGTCGACCTGGTCGTGGCCGTCCTCGGTGGGCCAGTCCAGGCCGCGCAGCAGATCAAGGGCGCGGGCCCGGGCGACCGGGTCGCTCTTCAGGTCCTCGACCGTCTGGCCGTACATCTCGGGCGGCAGGGCGGCGACCTGGGAGGCGTCGGCGGCCACGGCGCGCTCCAGCGCCGCCAGCTCGCCCTTGCCGTCGTTGCGCGAGGCCGCGTCGGCCAGCAGCACCATGCTGGCCGCGGCCAGGATCGGCGGCGGGACGTCGTCGCGGTCGAGGCGGCGGGCGGCGGAGACGGCGCGGGCGTCGTCGAACGGCCGGCACACGACGACGGCGTACAGCACCGCGTCGCGGCGGAAGGCGTCCAGGGCGTCGAAGCCGCGCCGCGAGACCAGGGCGTCGACCTGTTCGGCCAGGGCGGCGGGGCACTGGCCTTCGTCCTGGGCGGCGGCCTCGTCCTTCGACAGATCCATCATCTGGGCGATCACCGCGTCGGCGTCGCGGGCCAGGTCGGGAGCGGCGGTGGTCGGGGCGGCGGCCAGGGCCGGCGCGGCCAGAGCCGGAGCAGACAGCGCCATCGCCGCCGCCATGGCGGCGAGTTCCAGTTTCAGGATCATGCGAAGCCCCCGGTCACCCTGCGACTAAGACCACGCGGCCGGCCGCGCCGCAACGCCGCGTTCAGCCACAGGTCCGGCCCGGATCGTCGGCCTTGATCACGCAGAGGATCTTGCCGCCACGGACCTCGCCGTACTGTCGGCGGACGCGGTCGGAGAACTGCTCCCACTTGGCCAGGGTGTCGGCGGCGGCGACGCCCATGGCCTTGTCGTAGCCGCCGCGTCCGGTCGAGGCTGTGTCCTTGTTCAGGTAGTCGTGCTTGATGCGGCCGCCGCAGCTGGCCCATTCGGGAAAGCCGTAGCAGCCGCTGACCAGGCCGGCGGGGACCTCGGCCGGCAGGGCGGGGCCCAGCCATTCGGCCGGGGCGTCGCGGTTCAGCCCCTGGGGGTTCTTCACCGTCGGGTTGGCGCGCGGCGCATCGACCCAGTTGGTGTGGGAGTAGAAGTCCTGGGCGGCGTGCAGGGCCAGGCCGAAATACTCCAGCACCCGGCACTTGGCGGTGTCCTTGTCGCTCTCGTCGAACTTGCAGCCGGAGTCGATCGAGACCTCGCCCAGCGACAGGTCGGGGCGCACCAGGTCGCCGGCCCGGCGCAGGGCCTCGTCGAGATTGCGGTACATCAGGGCGCGGCAGGCGCGCAGGGCCTCGTTCGCCTTCTCGCGGCTCTGGGCGTAGTCGCGCGTATCGAACCAGTCGCCGTCGTCGCAGTGGGCCTCGGTGACGCTGATCAGTCCCCGGAAGGGACGGTCGGGGGCGCCGACCGCGCCGAACGTGCCGGCCCCGACCATCAGGCTCGTGCCGGCCAGCTGGCTGAGCGTGGCCTTCTCGAAGCCCGCCGGCCCCAGGGCCCTGCGGGTGATCCGTTCGTGCTCGGCGTTCTGGCCCAGCTTGCGCACGGTGCCGAACGCCAGGGCTGCCTGCGGGGCCGCGGCGGCGGCGAGCGTCGCGACGACGACAGTGGCGGCGACCAGGCGCGAGCGGACGGACTTGGACATGGCGCGGAGACCCCCTGGAGCGCGACAACCGGTGGTCACATTTTCGGGGATTCCCTTAAAGGCCGGTGTGCCGAATGTCACAGGCGCGCCAGGGTCTGCGGATCGTCCCGTCCGCCGAAGTACTTGTCGAGGGCGGCGCGGAAGCGCGGCTCGTCCGGCGCGGCGGCCGAGAACAGGGTGAGGCTGGAGCGCAGCTTGAGGTCGTCGGGCGCGCCGAACACGGCGTGGGCGTCGTCGCCGGGCAGGGCGAGGATCGCCTCGACGCACGCGATCAGCCGCGCTCCCAGCACCGGATGGGCCAGATAGGCCCGGGCCTCGTCCAGGCCCGCGATCGCGTAGAACCGCGCCGTCGGGCTGCGGCCCAGGCCCTCGACCTGAGGGAAGACGAACCACATCCAGTGGGTCCGCTTGCGACCGCCGCGCAGCTCGGCGAGGGCGGCGGGATAGGCGGCCGCCTGGGCGTCGAGAAAGCGGGTCAGGTCGTGGGGCATGGAGATGGATGATAGCTGGAAAGGCGCCGGCTGACTCGGTCTCCCCCCGCTCCCGCCAGCCGCTCCGCCGCCCAGTCGATGAACACCCGCGTGCGGGGCGACAGCTGGCGGTCGCGGGGCCAGAGGAGGTGGACGGGCGTCGGGGTGGGGGGATGGCTCGCCAGCACCTCGACCAGGGCGCCGGACGCCAGGTGTTCTTCGGCGCGATAGCGGGGGACCTGGATCAGGCCGAGGCCCAGCAGGCCCATGGCCAGGGAGCTTTCGGCGCTGGAGACCACGATGTCGGCGGGGACCTGGACCTGGCGGACGGCGCCGTTCTCGGTGACCTCCAGCGGGTGCCAGCCGCCGTCGGGACGGGAAAAGCCGATCATGCGGTGGCGGGGCAGGTCGGCGGGGGAGGCCGGCGCCCCGTGGCGCTCGACATAGGCAGGGGCCGCGCAGGTGACCTCGGACAGCAGGGCGACGCGGCGATGGGCCATGGCTCCGCTCGATGGGGTCCCGCTTGATGGGGCGCCGTCGGCCGGCGCGCCGATGCGCAGAACGCAATCGACGCCTTCGGCCACCAGGTCGACCAGGCGGTCGCCCTCGGTCATGCGCAGGCGCAGCTCGGGATAGGCGGCGAGGAAGTCGGGCAGGCCGGGCAGCAGGAAGCGACGGGCCAGGGCGCCCTGGACGTCGACCCGCAGCTCGCCGCGCGGACTGGCGCGGCGGAAGGCGTTTTCGGTCTCGTCGAGTTCGTCCAGCAGCGTCAGGCAGCGGCGGTAGTAGGCCTCGCCGTCGAGGGTGGGGGCCACCGCGCGGGTGGTGCGCTGCAGGAGCCGCACGCCCAGCCGCGCCTCCAGCTGCTGCACGGCCTCGGTGGCGGTGGAGCGGGGCAGGGAGAGGTCGGCGGCGGCCTTGGTGAAGCTGCGGCGTTCGACGATGCGGGTGAAGAGGCGCATGGCCTCGAAGCGGTCCACGGCGGCGTTCCCATTATTCGAACATGCGAATAGTAATGGCCTGATCGGCTGAATTATTCAATCCGTGCGAAGGCGCATGGTCCGTCCGTCGACGCGGTGTCGACCGGAGGACCAAGACATGACCCAGAACAACGGCAGGACGGCGCTGGTGACCGGCGCCTCGGGCGGCATCGGCGAGGCCGTGGCCCTGCGGCTGGCGGCCGACGGCCTTGTCGTCATCGTCAACTATGCAGGCCGGGCCGCGGCGGCCGAGGACGTGGTCGCGCGGATCGAGGCGGCCGGCGGCCGCGCCGTGTCGCACCAGGCCGACATCGCCGACCCGGCGGCCGTGGCCGCGATGTTCGACGCCGCGCAGGCGGCCTTCGGCGGGGTGGACGTGCTGATCAACAACGCCGGCGTCATGGACCTGGCGACCATCGCCGACGCCGACGACGCGCTGTTCGACCGGATGGTCGCGGTGAACCTGAAGGGGACCTTCAACACCCTGCGCGAAGCCGCGCGGCGGATGGGGGCGGGCGGCCGGATCGTCAACGTCTCGTCCAGCGTCGTGGGCCTGCTGCAACCGACCTACGGCCCCTATGCGGCGGCCAAGGCCGGCGTCGAGGCCCTGACCATGGTGCTGGCCCGGGAGCTGCGGGGGCGGGACATCGCCGTCAACGCCGTCGCGCCCGGACCCACGGCCACGCCGCTGTTCCTGGACGGCAAGCCGGCCGAGCTGGTCGAGCGCCTGGCCAAGGCCGCGCCGCTGGAGCGGCTGGGAACGCCCCAGGACATCGCCGCCGTCGTGTCGTTCCTGGCCGGTCCCGACGGCGCCTGGATCAACGGCCAGACCCTGCGCGCCAACGGCGGGATCATCTGATCCCGCGCCTTCCCGACACCCTTCCCGAACACAAGGAACTGCTGAGATGAACAAGCAAGTCGTCCTCGTCACCGGCGCCTCGTCGGGCTTCGGCGCCCTGACCGCCCGTGCCCTGGCCCGCGCCGGCCACACCGTCTACGCCTCGATGCGCGACATCGAAGGCCGCAACGCCCCGCAGGCGCTGGCCGCCCGGACCTTCGCCGCCGAGCATGGCGCCGATCTGCGCACGGTCGAGCTGGACGTGGTCTCCGACGCCTCGGTCGAGGCCGCGATCGCCGCGGTGGTCGGCGAGGCCGGGCGCCTGGACGTGATCGTGCACAACGCCGGCCACATGAGCTTTGGTCCGGCCGAGGCCTTCACGCCCGAGCAGTTCGTCCAGCTGTTCGACGTCAACGTGCTGTCGGCCCAGCGGGTGAACCGCGCCGCCCTGCCGATCCTGCGTGCGCAGGGCCAGGGTCTGGTGGTCTGGATCTCGTCGAGCTCGACCCGGGGCGGCACGCCGCCGTTCCTGGCGCCCTATTTCGCGGCCAAGGCGGCGATGGACAGCCTGGCGGTGTCCTACGCCTCGGAGCTGGCGCTGTGGGGGATCGAGACCTCGATCATCGTGCCGGGAGCCTTCACCAAGGGCACCAACCACTTCGTCCATTCAGGCAAGCCGGCCGACGAGGCGACGGCCGCGGCCTATCTGGAGGGGCCGTATGCCGGGGTGGCCGAGAAGGCCCTGGGCGGGCTGGCGGCGCTGGAGCCGGCCGACGCCGACGTCGCCGAGGTGGCCGGGGCGGTGGTTGCCGTGGTCGACGCTCCGTTCGGCAGGCGTCCGTTCCGGGTTCACGTCGATCCGTCGCAGGACGGGGCCGAGGTGGTCAACGGCGTCGCCGACCGGGTGCGCGCCGAGATGTTCCGCCGCATCGGGCTGGAGGCGCTGCTGACGCCGGCCCGGCTTCGGTAGGGGTCTTCCCGGCGTCCTGGCCGGGGGCGAGGTCGATGCCCCGGCCGGGACCAGCGGCTTGAACTGGTCGCGGGCGATCTGGACGGGAGGGGAGGCCCAGCGCCCCCTCCCGTCATTACGAAGAATTCAAAGAACGGCGGTTGACCCAAAATCATACTGTGTGACATACAGTGTGTATCGCACACTATGTGCTGCACACCATGTGACGCACACCAAGGCGGGGCGCCAATGCCGACCGAAACGGACATCTTCGAATCCCTCCGCCAGGAGCTGCGTCGCGGGACGCTGATCCTGGCCGTGCTCGCCCAGCTGAAGGTCGAGCGCTACGGCTACAGCCTGCGCCAGGCCCTGGCGGAGGTCGGCCTGGAGATCGACGAAGGCGCGCTCTACCCGATGCTGCGCCGGCTCGAGGGCCAGGGCCTGCTGACCTCGGAATGGCGCGAGGAGGAGAAGCGCAAGAAGCGCTTCTACCGCCTCTCCGCCGAGGGCGAGGCCGTCCTCGAACGCCTGGCCGCCGAGTGGCGCGCCATCAACGACACCCTGCAAAATCTGATCTGAGGGGACTGGATCATGAACCTGCTCGACCGCTATCTCGCCGCCGTCGCCGCCCTTTTGCCCAAGGCCCAGCGCGAGGACATCGTCGCCGAACTGCGCGACCTGCTGCTCAACCGCATCGAGGAGAAGGAGGAGGCCAAGGGCGCTCCCCTGACCGACAAGGAGCGCGAGGCCGTGCTCAAGGATTTCGGACATCCGCTGGCCGTGGCCGGCCGCTACGGTCCGCAGCGCAGCCTGATCGGCCCGACGCTTTATCCCTTCTACGTGTTCGCGCTGAAGATCGCGCTGGCGGTCGCGGCGGCGATCTCGATCGTCCCGGCGCTGGCCGCGGGCGTGCTGGGCCACGAGAATCCGGCCCGGCTGGTCGCCAACGCCCTGTTCGACCACTTCCCGAGCTCGGCCCTGATGCTGGCGGGCCTGGTCACCCTGGTGGCCGCCGGCATCGAGCGCGGCTGGGTGCCGCTGACGGGCCTGACCGAATGGAAGGTCAGCGACCTGCCCCCGCCGAGCAAGAAGAAGGGCCTGTTCGAGACCCGCTTCAACGCGCTGTTCGAGGCGGTGGTGGTGGCGCTGTTCATCCTGTGGTGGACGGGCCTGTGGAAGGTGGACGTGGGCGACCTGACCGTGAAGGGCGCGGTGATCCTCAAGCCGTCGGCGATCTGGCAGGCCCTGTACTGGCCGATCCTGGCCTGGTCGGCGGTGCAGCTGGTCTCGGCGCTGGTCACCCTGGTGCAGCCCGGTCGGGTCCGGCTGCGGGCGGTGTTCGAACTGGCCGTGGGCGTGGGCGGCATGGCCATGACCACGATCCTGTGGAAGTCGCTGCCGCTGTTCACCCTGCAGCCGCTGACCGCCTCGGCCGCCGACGCCGCCCGCCTGGAGCAGGTGATCGGCCTGGGCTTCCACATCGCCATGTTCGTGGCCGGGATCACCTTCGCCTGCCAGATCGGCGCGGCCGCCTGGCGCTTGTATAAGGGCGCCCGCTAAGGGGCGCCCGCTGAGCGCGGAGAGGGACGGGGCGGATTTTTCCACGGTCGAATGACACGGAATTAATCCGTCCCAGGTTGCCCCGCCCGCCGGGGGCATTTACGCCTTCGCCCCAGCCTTTCCGGCGCGGACCAACGCGCCGGAATTCATGTCAGGGCCCGACCGGAGGGGGAGGGCTCGAGGGAAGGGGACTTTCTCTTGCAAAACCGCCGCGAACTCCTGCTGTCGACCGTGGCCGCGGGCCTGGCCGCCGCCGCCGCCCCGTCGCTGGGCTTCGCCCAGCCGGCCGCCGCCTCGGCCTCTGGCGAAGCCGCCAAGATGAACGCGTTCTTCGACGCCGCCATGGCCAAGCTGATGCGCCAGGCGCCGGAGCTGACCACGAGCCTGGGTCTCGACAAGGACGACCTGGCCTGGACCAAGGGCCTGCTGAGCGACCGCTCGTTCGAGGCGATCGCCGCGGGCGCGGCCCAGACGACCGCCCAGCTGGCCGAGCTGCGCGGTATCGACCGCAAGCAGCTGACCGGCATGGACGCCGTCAACTACGACACCGTCGAGTTCACCCTGGCGGTGCAGGACGAGGGCAACCGCAAGTTCACCTACGCCGGCGGCGGCTCGGGCGCGCCGTACGTGCTGAGCCAGCTGACGGGCTCCTACCAGCAGATGCCCGACTTCCTCGACACGCAGCACGCCATCGAGACCAAGGCCGACGCCGACGCCTACCTGCAGCGCATGGAAGGCTTCGCCCGCCTGATGGATCAGGAGACCCTGATCGCCAAGCGCGACTACGCCGACGGCGTGATCCCGCCCGACTTCGTCATCGACAAGGCCCTCATCCAGATGAAGGCCTTCGCCGACACCCCGACGGCCGACACCACCCTGGTCAAGTCGATCGCCCGCCGGACCAAGGAAAAGAACATCGCCGGCGACTGGGCCGCCGAAGCCAGCAAGGTCTACGAGAATTCGGTGCTGCCGGCCCTCAAGCGCCAGATCGCGCTGCTGGAAAGCGTGCGCCCGAAGGCCAACCACGACGCCGGCGTGTGGCGCCTGAAGGACGGCGGCGACTACTACGCCGTGTCGCTGAAGAACTACACGACCTCGACCATGGGTCCCGAAGAGATCCACCAACTGGGCCTTGACCTGGTGAAGTCGATCTCGGCCGAGGCCGACAAGCTGTTCAAGTCGATCGGCATGAGCAAGGGCACGGTCGGCGAGCGCATGGCGCAACTGGGCAAGGACATCTACGAGAACACCGATCCGGCCAAGGAACAGCTGATCAAGGATCTCAACACCAAGGCCGAGTGGATCGAAAAGCAGCTGCCGGCCTATTTCGGCCAGCTGCCCAAGGCGCCGCTGGAAATCCGCCGCGTGCCCAAGGCCATCGAGGCCGGCGCGCCGGGCGGCTACTACAACTCGCCCTCGCTCGACGGCAAGCGCCCGGGGATCTACTGGATCAACCTGCGCGACACCGCCGAGCAGGCCAAGTACACCCTGACCACGCTGACGGTGCACGAAGGCGTCCCGGGCCACCACCTGCAGCTGTCGCTGTCGAACGAAGCCCAGGGCCTGCCGCTGATCCGCAAGGTCATCGGCTTCTCGGGCTACGCCGAGGGCTGGGCGCTCTACTCCGAAGAGCTGGCCGTCGAGATGGGCATCTACAAGGGCGACCCGCGCGGCCACATCGGCATGCTGCACGACGCCCTGTTCCGGGCCGTGCGCCTCGTGGTCGACAGCGGCATGCACCACAAGAAGTGGACCCGCGAACAGGCCGTCAAGTACATGGCCGAGACCATGGGCGACGAGGAAAGCGGCACGATCACCGAGATCGAACGCTACGTCGTGTGGCCGGGCCAGGCCTGCTCGTACATGCTGGGCAAGATCACCTGGCTGCGCGCCCGCGAGCGCGCCAAGAAGGCCCTGGGCAAGAAGTTCGACATCAAGAAGTTCCACGACGCGGGCCTGCTGTCGGGCATGACCCCGCTGACCGTGCTGGACCGCGTGGTCGACGACTACATCGCCGCGACCAAGGCCGGGAAGTAAGCCGGGACCTGATCTTCAGGACCGACGGGAAGGGGAGCGTCCGCCAGGGCGCTCCCTTTTTCTTTGGGCGGAGCCTTAGCGCGGCGCCGGCGCCACAGTCGTCGATCCGCCATCGCCCGGCTTTCGGCGGACCATGCTTGTCCACCGCGCATCAGCTGCTGTTGCGGAAAAAGTGTCATGAACCTGTGAAATAGACGCGGCGCTGAAAACAAGCGGCGCCGGGGGCACGAGTCTCGTGGCGGCGCCGTCACGGGGGATGCCTTGATGTTGCAACGGTCCGCTAGCGCGATCGCGATCACCGCCTGTCTGATGTTCGCCGCCCAGGCCCACGCGGCCGAGGCTCCGGCGGTCGACACGGCCGCCGCCGCGGCCGACGAACTGGACGGCGTCGTCGTCGTCGGCAGCGGCCAGACCCGCTCGGTCTCGACCCTGACCCCGGCCAGCCTCGAAGTGCTGCCCCCGGGCACGAGCGTCCAGAAGGCCCTGAACTTCCTGCCGGGCGTCAGCGCCCAGTCGATCGACGCCCTGGGCGTCAACGAGCAGTCGCTGTCGCTGCAGGTGCGCGGCTTCAACACCACCCACCTGGGCTACACGCTGGACGGCGTGCCGCTCGGCGACGGCGCCTACAACAACTACAACGGCCTGACGATCAGCCGCGCGCTGATCTCCGAGAACCTGGGCCGCGCGGACCTGGCCACCGGCATCGCCGGCCTGTCGATCCCCTCGACCAGCAACCTGGGCGGCGCGCTGATCTACGTCTCGGCCGATCCGAAGAAGGACATGGGGCTGTCGGTCAGCCAGAGCTTCGGCAGCGAGGACACCTACCGCACGTTCCTGCGCTTCGACACCGGCGAGCGCAACGGCTGGTCGGCCTACCTGTCGGGCCACTACAGCCAGCAGGACCTGTTCGTGAACCAGCCAGTCTACAACAAGTCGACCGGCAAGCAGTTCAACGGCAAGCTGACCTACAAGGGCGAGCGCGGCCAGGTGACGGCCTTCGCCGACATCTCGCGCACCAACCAGGCCGACGACGCCTACCTGTCCAAGGACATGCTGAATCGCCTGGGCTGGGACTGGGGCGGCTATGCGCCCAACTGGGACGCCTACGTCTCGCGCGCGGCCTGCTCGGTGGCCTCGCTGGCCTCCAAGTGCGTGACCTCGACGGCGCCGGAGAAGCTGTCGGACGTCACCTTCACCAACGGCCAGATCCTGCGCAACGACGACCTGTTCTACGTCGCCGCCGACTTCGACATCACTCCGGCGCTGAAGGCCCACGGCCAGGTCTACAAGCACGAGAACAAGGGCGCCGGGAACAACTTCATCACCGGCCTGTCCAACCAGGGCACGGCGTCGACCGCCGACGACCTGCCGGTGCAGATCCGCGACACCCGCTACACCATCGACCGTGACGGCGTGGTCGCCAGCCTGGCCTGGACCGCGGGCTTCAACCACCTGCAGGCCGGCCTGTGGCTGGAGCAGAACACCAGCAGCGCCGCGCGCTACATCTGGACCAACGTCACCGGCCCGTTCAGCCTGGCGCGGTACCTGAAGGGCCGCCCCGACACCGCCCAGTGGGTGCAGAAGACCGACTGGACCACCCAGCAGTTCTACGTCCAGGACACCATCACCCTGCTGGACGACGCGCTGAGCATCGATTTCGGCTTCAAGAGCACCAACGCCAAGTCGACCGCCACGGCCCTGCCGGGCATCGCCAAGGCCCCGGCCGCGGCCTCGACCCAGTTCGCCAGCGGCTCGCTGAAGGCTTCGGACAGCTTCCTGCCGGAGGCCGGCGCGCGCTGGCGCATCGCCCCCGGCCACGAGGTGTTCGCCAGCTACGCCGAGAACATGGCCATGTTCCAGGGCGGCTTCAAACTGGGTCCGCAGTCGGTCAGCCAGGCCGTGTGGGACGCCCAGGGCAAGTACCTGGAGCCCGAGACCTCCAAGAGCTTCGACGCCGGCTATCGCTATGTGGGCGAGACGCTGCAGGTGTCGGTGTCGGCCTACGAGGTCGATTTCGACAACCGCCTGCTGCAGTACAATCCCTGCCCGACCAACCAGCAGCAGAACCCCGGCTGCGGCAACTCCTTCCACAACGCCGGCAGCGTCACCAGCAAGGGCGCCGAGATCGGCGTGCTGTGGAAGCCGCTGTCGTGGCTGAACTGGTACAACTCGGCCTCGTACAACGAGTCCACCTACGACGATGACCTGAACTGGTGCACGACCACCTGCGTGGTCAAGAAGACGGCGGGCAAGCAGCAGGTCGACACGCCCAAGGAAATGTTCGCCAGCGTGGTCAGCATCAAGCGCGGCCCGTTCTCGGCCTCGCTGCAGGGCAAGTACACCGGCCGCCGCTACTACACCTACACCAATGACCAGAGCTTCGGCGCGTACACCACCTTCGACCTGGGCCTGGGCTACCGGTTCGATCAGATGGGCTTCATGAAGGGCGCCAAGGCCTCGCTGAACATCACCAACCTGACCGACAAGCGCTATGCGTCGAACTTCGACAGCAGCGTGTTCGCGCCGGACGACGCCGCCGGCAGCATCCTGGTGTTCCACTCCTCGGCGCCGCGCCAGTTCTTCGCCACGATCGGCTTCGACTTCTAAGGGCGGGTTCGCCAGGCCGAAACCTCGCATCGGCGGGCGGCCCTGCGGCCGTCCGCCGATCTGCGTCAAGGAGACCCCCGATGCGCCGTTCGATCCTGATGGCCCCGATCGCCATGGTCCTGGCCGCCGCGACCCTGGCGAGCGGCGCCCACGCCCAGTCGCAGGCCCACCTGGTCAAGCACTGGAGCCAGACGGCCGGCGACGAGACGGTGGTCTTCCAGGGGCGGACCTTCGTCAACCACGGCCTGGTCGCGGCGGGGCGGCTGGACGCGGCCACGCGCGACTTCAAGGGCGACACCCTGGGCTCGTTCTCGGGCATGGCGCTGCGTTCGTGGCGGCGGCTGGCCGACGGAAGCTACGAGGGCGAGCTGCTGACCCTGCCCGACCGGGGTCCCAACGGCGTCGGCTCGGTGGCCGGCACGGTCGACTACGCCAACCGCCTGCACGCTCATCGCCTGACCCTGGCCGGCGGCAAGCTGACGATCACCCCGACCGGCGGCTTCGTGCTGCGGGACGAGAGCAACCAGCCGTTCACCGGCAAGGACCCCGGCGGCAACGTGCTGAGCCGGCGCGGGGTGCGCTATCCCTCGCCCGCCAGCGGCGAGGGGGCGGGCCGGATCAGCCTGGATTCCGAGGCCGTGGCCTATCTGCCGGACGGCGCCTTCTACGTGTCCGACGAGTACGCGGCGGGCATCTACCTGTTCGACGCCGACGGACGCCAGACCGGCGCGATCCAGGCGCCGCCGGCCCTGCTGCCGATGCACCAGGAGGGCCAGCTCGACTTCACCGCCGAGCGCGCGCCCGACGCGGGCCGTCGCAACAACCAGGGCCTGGAAGCCCTGGCCGTGACGCCCGACGGCCGGCGCCTGGTCGCGATCCTGCAGAGCGCCACGGTGCAGGACACCGCCGGCAAGGACGCGGCCACCCGCAACGTCACCCGCATTCTCGTCTACGACATCAGCCGGACCCGCACGCCCAAGGCGCCGATCGGCCACTACCTGTTGCAGCTGCCCACGGTGCGCGAGGCCGGCGACGGCCAGCCCGCCGACGCCACCGCCGCCCAGTCGGAGATGCTGGCCCTGAACGACCACCAGTTCCTGGTGCTGGCCCGCGACGCCAACGGCCGGGGCAAGGGCTCGACCCGGGCCCCGGTGTTCAAGAGCGTGCTTCTGGTCGACATCGACGGCGCGACCAACCTGGCCGGCACGCCCTACGAGCTGACCGCCAGGCAGGCGGCGAGGAACGGCGCGCCGGTCGCCGGCCTGGCGCCCGCCGCCCAGGCCCAGCTGGTGAACCTGCTCGATCCGGTGCAGCTGGCCAAGGTGGGCATGAACCTGTCGACCGCGCCGTCCGACCGCTTCAGCCTGTCGGAGAAGTGGGAGGCCATGGCCCTGGCGCCGGTGCTGGACCCGGCCGCGCCGAACGACGTGTTCCTGCTGGTGGGCAACGACAACGACTTCGCCACGGCCGACGGCCACGTCAACGGCCAGGCCTTCGACGCCGGCCTGAGCAACGAGAAGGGGGCGGGCGAGGGCGACAACGACAGCGTCATCCTGGTCTATCGCCTGACCCTGCCGGCCGGAGCCCTGGGGGCGGCTTCCCAGGCGGGCTCGCGGTAGGGGCTCGCGGTAGGCGATGGGGCGGCCCGGGCGAACCGGAGCCCTCGGCGGGCGTTGAAGCCCCGCGACCGGTCGCGCTTGGACCGGGCCTGTGGGAGCCAGCCGTGAACTACGTGACCCGCGCCGTCTTCGCCGGCGCCAGCCTGCTGCTGTTGCTGGCGGCCCTGAGCCTGGTGGTCCTCGGGGTCGAGGAAGCCGTCGCCAGCCTGCGCGATCCCGGCCAGTCGGGCGCCGAGGCGGTGCTGGACGTGCTCGGCTACATCATCGTGGCGATCGCCGTGTTCGACGTGGCCAAGTACCTGTTCGAGGACGAGGTGCGGCGCGGCAACGAAAAGCGCAGCGCCTCGGAGGCGCGGCGCAGCCTGACCAAGTTCCTGTCGACCATCGTCATCGCCCTGTTCCTGGAGGCGCTGGTGGTGGTGTTCAAGACGGCGCGGAGCGATGTGACCCAGCTGGTCTATCCGACCATGCTGCTGGTCGCCGCGGTGCTGGTGCTGGTGGGGCTGGGCGCCTACCAGCGCTTCTCGGCGGCCGTCGAGGAGAAGGTCGGCGACGACGACGACGCCGAGGACCGCAAGGAGAAAAGCCGCCGACGCGGAAGCGCCGGCGGCTCTGGGCGGGGCGTCTAGCCCACGTCCGATCGAGTTAGTTCAGGTCCACGCGGCCGGCGTTCATCACCTTGGTCCAGGCCGCCACGAAGTCGGTGACGAACTTGTCCTGGGCGTCGGACGCCGCATAGACCTCGGCGAGGGCCCGAAGCTCGGCGTGGGAGCCGAAGATCAGGTCGACGCGCGTGGCGGTCCAGCGCGGGTCGCCGCCGGCCCGGGGGGCGCCGGCGAAGGCGTTGACGGCGGTCGGGTTCCAGGTCGTGCCCATGTCGAGCAGGTTGACGAAGAAGTCGTTGCTCAGCACGCCCGGATGCTCGGTGAACACCCCGGCCTTGGAGCCGCCGGCGTTGGCGCCCAGCACCCGCAGGCCGCCGACCAGGACGGTCAGCTCGGGGCCGGACAGCCGTAGCAGCTGGGCGCGGTCGACCAGGGCCTCCTCGGGCGCCATGAACTGGGTCCCCTCGCGGCGGTAGTTGCGGAAGCCGTCCGAAAGCGGCTCCAGCGGCGCGAACGAGTCGGCGTCGGTCTGCTCGGCCGAGGCGTCGGCGCGGCCGGGCGTGAACGGCACGGTGATCCGCGAGCCGGCGGCCTTGGCCGCTTCCTCGACGGCCGCGCCTCCCGCCAGCACGATCAGGTCGGCCAGCGAGATCTTCTTGCCGCCCTCGGCGCCGCCGTCGAACTTCGCCTTGATGCCTTCCAGCACGCCCAGCACCTTGGCCAGGGTGGGCGGGTCGTTGACCTCCCAGTCCTTCTGCGGGGCCAGGCGGATGCGGGCGCCGTTGGCGCCGCCGCGCTTGTCGGAACCGCGCCAGGTCGAGGCCGAGGCCCAGGCCGTCGAGACCAGCTCGGCGATCGACAGGCCAGAGCCCAGGATCTGGCGCTTCAGCTCGGCGACGTCGGCGCCGTCGACCAGCGGGTGGTCGACCTCGGGGATCGGGTCCTGCCAGATCAGGGTCTCTTCGGGGACCAGCGGGCCGAGATAGCGCTGCTTGGGACCCATGTCGCGGTGGGTCAGCTTGAACCAGGCGCGGGCGAAGGCGTCGGCGAACTGGTCGGGGTTCTCCAGGAACCGGCGCGATATCTTCTCGTATTCCGGGTCGAAGCGCAGGGCGAGGTCCGTGGTCAGCATCCGCGGCACGTGGGTCTTGGACGCGTCATAGGCGTCGGGGATGTCGGCCGGGGCGTCCTTGGCGCGCCACTGCTTGGCGCCGGCGGGGCTTTCGTGCAGCTCCCACTCGAACTTGAAGAGGTTCTCGAAGAAGTGGTTGCTCCACTTCGTCGGCGTCTGGGTCCAGATCACTTCCGGGCCGCCGGTGATGGCATCGGCGCCGATGCCGGTGCCGTGCTTGCTGCTCCAGCCCAGGCCCTGGGCCTCGATCTCGCCGCCCTCGGGCTCGACGCCGACGAAGGACGGGTCGCCCGCGCCGTGGGTCTTGCCGAAGCTGTGGCCGCCGGCGATCAGGGCGACGGTCTCCTCGTCGTTCATGGCCATGCGGGCGAAGGTGTCGCGGATGTCGCGCGCGGCGGCCTTGGGGTCGGGATTGCCGTTGGGACCTTCGGGATTGACGTAGATCAGGCCCATCTGCACCGCGCCCAGGGCGGGATGCAGCTGGCGCTCGCCGCTGTAGCGCTCGTCGCCGAGCCAGCTGCCTTCAGGACCCCAGTAGAGCTCTTCGGGCTCCCACTGGTCGGCGCGGCCGCCGCCGAAGCCGAAGGTCTTGAAGCCCATGGACTCCAGGGCGACGTTGCCGACCAGCACGTAGAGGTCGGCCCACGAAAGCTTGGCGCCGTACTTCTGCTTGATCGGCCACAGCAGGCGGCGGGCCTTGTCGAGGTTGGCGTTGTCGGGCCAGCTGTTGAGCGGGGCGAAGCGCTGCTGGCCGCCGCCGGCGCCGCCGCGGCCGTCGGTGACGCGATAGGTGCCGGCGCTGTGCCAGGCCAGGCGGATGAAGAGGCCGCCGTAGTGGCCGAAGTCGGCGGGCCACCAGTCCTGGCTGTCGGTCATCAGGGCGTGGAGGTCGGCTATGACCGCGTTGAGGTCGAGGCTCCTGAAGGCCTCGGCGTAGTTGAAGGCCTGGCCCAGCGGATTGGAGCGCGGATTGTGCTGGTTGAGGCTCTCGAGGCTTAGATTCTGGGGCCACCAGTCGCGGTTGCCCCGCCCGCGGCCATGGCCCACCGGGCACTGGCCCTGTGCTTTAGCGTCGACGTTCCCATCCATTGTCGGCTTCCTCCGGTTGGCTTGTTGCGATCGCCATTTCCCCCGTCGGGCCTAGTCAACGCGCCCTTGCAGCCATTGGTACAATTGATTGTTCCTATCGCTTCGATAGACGGGACCAACCCCACTAGGCCGCGGTGGCCGCCGTACTCTCCGTGTACCCGCGCAAACGGCGGGCGATGACCTCGCCGACGGCCTCGGCGGCGGGGCGCTGGGGGAAGTGGGCGCGCCAGACGATGCGGATGGTGCGGCCGGTCCAGGTGGTGAGGGGACGCAGCACGATGCCGGCGTCCTGGGCCGCGCCGGCGGCCAGGCCGGGGATCAGGGTGGTGCCGTAGCCGGCGGCGACCATGTTGAGCAGGGTCGTCAGGCTGGAGGCGCGCAGGGCCGCGCCCAGCGCCGTGGTCTGGCCGCAGGCCTCCAGCGCCTGGTCGCGCAGGCAGTGGCCGTCGGACAGCACGAGGATGTCGCGGGCCAGGTCGGTCTCGGCCACGGCCTCGCGCGCGGCCAGCGGATGCTCGGGCGGCAGGGCGGCCATGAACGGCTCGGCGAACAGCGGCACGCCCATCAGGTCGGGCGCGGTCTCGTCGGTGGCCAGCAGCACGGCGTCCAGTTCGTGGGCGCGCAGGCGCTCCAGCAGCGCGGCGGTCTGGTCCTCCCACGGCTCCAGCTCCAGCGCCGGCAGGGCCTCGCGCAGCGGCCCGAACACCAGCGGCAGCAGGTAGGGGGCCAGGGTGGGGATGACGCCCAGGCGGAAGCGGCCGGCCAGCGGGTCGCGCAGGCTGCGGGCGGTGGCCAGCACGGCCTCGGCCGCCGCCACCGCCGCGCGGGCGTGATCGAGCAGCTGGCGGCAGGCGGCGGTGGGGGCGGCGACCTTGCCGCCGCGCTCGAAGAGGACGACGCCCAGCAGGTCCTCCAGCTTGCGGATCTGCACCGAAAGGGTGGGCTGGCTGACGCCGCAGGCGCGGGCGGCGCGGCCGAAATGCTCGTGCTCGGCCACGGCCAGCAGGTAGCGGAGGTCTCGCAGGTTCATGGCCGGATCCCGATAGGTGGCGCCTATCGATATCATTGATCTTTGGCGCTTCTATTCAAGGCCCGGCTGCGCGAAGGTCGGATCAAGGCAAGACAGGCCGCGGCGCTCCAACGATCCCGGCCGTCCTTGTCGCCCGGGAGGACGCCTGGATGCCTCATGCCGTGGACGCCGTCCTGCAGGACGAGCTGCGTCGCGCCGGCCTGCCGTGCCGCGGGCCGACCGCGCGGCTGCTGGCGCTGCTGCGCGACTCCGAGGAGACGCACCTGACTGCGCCGGAGATCGCCGAGCTGGCGGCCGAGGCGGGCCTGGCCATGCCGCCGGCCGAGATCGCCCGCCAGGTCGAGGCCTTCGCCGAGCACGGCCTGGTCGGGCGGTTGCCGACCACCACGGCCGAGCCGGTGTTCGACACCCTGCCGCAGCCGCACTTCCACCTGATCTACGAGGAGACGGCGCGGATCGTCGACCTGCACGTCTCGCCCGAGACCCTGCTGGCCATGCTGCGCGACGCCCTGGCCAGGCGCCCGGACGGGGTGGAGGTGGTGGTGCTGCTGCGCCGCGAGCCGGGGAGCGCGGGATAAACCAGCGTATGGGTGTCGGCGGCGGGGCGCGTGGTCTAAGCCAGTCCGGGTCAGCGTCCATGTTCCGGGCGTGTTTAGAGCAAACGCCATGTCCCGCCGGCGCGCCATCGCCGTCATCGACGACGACGCCCTTGTCCGCTCGGGCCTCGCGCGACTGATCCGATCCTTCGGGCTGGAGGTCGGGGTCTTCGCCTCGGCGGCCAGCTTCCTGGCCTCGGACGTGGGGGCCTGGGGCTGCGTGGTCACCGACATCCACATGCCGGAGATATCGGGCCTGGACCTGCTGCGCCGCCTGCAGGCCAGTCATCCGGACCTGCCGGTGGTGGTGGTCACGGCCTTTCCGGACATGCGCGACCAGGCCATGGCGGCCGGCGCGCGCGATTTCCTCGAAAAGCCCTGTGCGCCCGACCAGATCGAGGCGACCTTGAGGCGGATGCTCGACGAGGCGTGAAGTTCAGGACCCGAGGGGCGGGGCTGGGAAGGATGATGGGGATGCCGGGCAAGGCCGAGGGCGCGAGCGACGAGACGGCGCAGACCGTGCTGATCGTGGACGACAACGAGATGTTCCGCGGCTCGATGGACAAGCTGTTCCGGTCGGTGGGCCTGCAGACGGCGCTCTACGCCTCGGCCGGCGCGCTGCTGGAGGCGCAGCTGCCCGACACGCCCAGCTGCATCCTGGTGGACGTGCGCATGCCCAAGATGAGCGGCCTCGATCTCCAGGAGGCCCTGGCGGCGCGGCGGGTGCGGGTTCCGGTGATCGTCATGACCGGCCACGCCGACGTGCCGATGACCGTGCGGGCGATGAAGGCCGGCGCGGTCGACTTCCTGGCCAAGCCGTTCCGCGACCAGGACGTCATCGACGCGGTGACCGCCGCGCTGGCGAAGGACGGAAAGCGCCGCGAACTGGCCCGCGACGTCGCCGAGGTGAAGGCCCGCTTCGACGGCCTGACCCCGCGCGAGCAGCAGGTGATGACCCTGGTCACCGCCGGCCTGCTCAACAAGCAGGTGGCCGGCGAGCTGGGCCTGCAGGAGATCACCGTCAAGCTGCACCGCGGCAGCCTGATGAAGAAGATGCGCGCCGGATCCTTCGCCGAACTGGTGCGCATGGCCGAGGCGCTGGAGCGCGAGCGGGCGGGCGGCTAGGCGCGGATCACGAGCGGCGCTCGATGCGCAGGGGGAAGTCGCCCTTCCTGCGCAGGGGGGCGACGCCGTCGTCGAGACGGCCGAGCCGGATCAGGTCCGGCGAGGCCGAGTAGCCTTCGTAGAACAGGGCCAAGTTCCCCCAGGGCGCGTAGTAGCAAAGGTCGCCCGGCTTGGGATCCGCGTAGGCCGGTGCGCCTCTGGCGGTGAGCTTGCGAGGCAGGAAGGCGATCTTCTCGTTGCTGGAAAAGTCGCTGATCTTCAGGTCCAGCGGCAACATCGACAGGAGCTCGCGCGCTGGCGGGCTGTCGTTCAGCGTCGCGGTGAAGACCTGAGCCGCGAAGGCGAACTCGATCCTCACCGCGCCGGCGGGCCCGTTGCGTCTGGTCCGCCCTTGGCCGCCCGCAAGGCCCGGGGCGGCCGCCCCAATGCCGAGGGCGCCGACAAGCGCGCGCCGCCTGATCGTTCGGTTCGTCATCATGTCGGGCGCTCCATCGGGTTCGGGACACGGCGAAAGCCGCCTAGGCGAGATGGCGCTGGAAGAAGTCCTGCAGCCTATCCCACGGGATCAGGCCGACCCGGTCGTAGAGGTCGACGTGACCGGCGCCTGGCACGATCACCAGGTCCTTGGGCTCGGCCGCGCGCTTGAAGGCGTCCTCGCTGAACTCGCGCGAGTGGGCGACGTCGCCGGTGATGAACATCAGCGGGCGCGGCGAGATCGTCTCGATGTCGTTGAACGGATAGAAGTTCATGAACTTGCCCATGCTGCTGAGCGTGGGGTGGGTGGTCAGCTGGGGCGTCGACCCCGCCGGCGTGAACTCGCCGCGCGGCGTGCGGTAGAAGTCGTAGAACTCGCGCTGGATCGGATCGGTCTGCGCCGTCAGCTGGTGGGTGGTGCCGCCCACATACTCGGTCTTGCCGCCGGCGTACTCGACGTCGCGCTGCTGCGCGGCCGCGGCGATCAGGTCCTTGCGCTGCTGCAACGATTGGCCGTGGCGCAGGCCGTTCCGGGCGGCCGAGCCCATGTCGTACATGCTGACCGTGGCCACGGCCTTGATGCGCGGATCGATCTTGGCGGCGCTGATCACGAAGCTGCCGCTGCCGCACACCCCGATCGCGCCGATGCGCTCGCGGTCGACGAAGGCCTGGGCGCGCAGGAAGTCGACGGCGGCGCTGAAGTCCTCGGCGTAGATCTCGGGCGCGACGGCGTTGCGCGGCCGCCCCTCGCTGGCGCCCCAGAACGACAGGTCGATCGACAGGGCCACGAAGCCGCGCTCCGCCATCTTCGTCGCGTAGAGATTGGCGCTCTGCTCCTTCACCGCGCCCATCGGGTGGCCGACCACGATCGCCGGGCGGCGCGTGGCGCGGTCCGCCGTCTTGGGCAGGAAGAGGCTCCCGGCGACGTTCATCCCGAACTGGTTGGGGAAGGTGACGGCCTGAACGGTCACCTGATCGCTCTTGTAGAAGTTGTCGGCGTCTGAGGACGACATGGCTTGAGCCTTTGCGGTTGCGAGGGGGACGGCGGCGGCGAGGCCGAGGGCGGCGGCGCCGGCCAGGAGGTCGCGGCGATCGAGGCTTGGGGCGGGGGTCTGAGGCATTGGGTGAACTCCTTGGGACGGGAAACCTGGACGGCGTCTCAGCGACGGGCGGCGCGGGCGCCGATGGCGGCCAGCAGGGTCGCGCCGCAGAGGAGGGCGGCGCTGGCGGCGAAGGCGGCGGAGTAGCCGCCGGCGTCGACCAGCAGGCCGCCGATCGAGGCGCCGGCGGTGATGGCCAACTGCACGACCGCCACCAGCAGGCCGCCGCCGGCCTCGGCGTCGTCGGGCAGGGTCCTGGCCAGCCAGGTCCACCAGGCCACCGGCGCGGCGGTCGCCACCAGGCCCCAGCCCGCCAGCAGCAGTCCGGTGGGAAGGGGCAGGGCGCCGAGGCTCGGCAGGGCGAGGGCGATGACCGCCAGGATCAGGGGCGGGCCGACCAGCGGAGCGTGCAGGCCCCTCCGCAGCAACCGGCCGATCAGCCAGGTGCCAATGAGGCCCGCCGCGCCGAGGGCCAGCAGGATCAGCGACAGAGTCGGAACGTCGACCCGCGTCACGGTCTCCAGAAACGGGCGGACATAGGTGAACAGCGCGAACTGGCCGGCGAACAGCATGGCGACGGCGGCCATGCCGATCGCGACGCCGCGCCGGCGCAGGACGCGGAAGACGCTCCCCGCTCGACCTTTGCCTTCGGAGGGCAACGCCGGGAGCGCCAGGTATTGCCAGGCGAGGGTCAGGACGCCCAGGGGCACGACCGCGAAGAAGGCGCCGCGCCAGCCGACGTACTGGCCAAGAAAGCTGCCCAGCGGTGCGGCGATGGTCGTGGCCAGGGCGTTGCCGCCGTTCAGCAGGCCCAGCGCCCGCGGCACGTCGCGCGGCGGCGCGAGCCGCATCACCGTCGCGGCCGACATCGACCAGAAGCCGCCGATGACGACGCCGATCAGGGCGCGGCCGGCCATGAACACCGCCGCGTTGGGCGCCAGCGACACCATCAGGCCCGAGGCGATCATCATCACGGTCAGGGCCTGCAGCACCCGCTTGCGGTCGATGCGGCGGGTCAGGGTCGAGATGGCGAGGCTGGTGACGACCGCGAACAGGCCCGAGACCGCGATGGCCTGGCCGGCCTGGCCCTCGGTGATGCGCAGGTCGGTCGCGATCGGGGTCAGCAGGCTGACCGGCATGAACTCCGAGGCGATCAGGGTCGACACGCACAGGGTCAGGGCGCCGATGGCGCTCCAGGCGGTGCGCGGGGCGGGATCGGCGGACGCCCCGATCGGCGTTTGGGCGGGCGCGGCGATTTCGATCGACATGGGGCCTCGTGGCTGCGGCCACGACGACGAGGTCACGCGGCTTTTCGAGCCTTCGAGGTAGCGATCCAGGCGGCCGATGATGAGCCGGGTCCTGCTGGACGAGGCGATGAGCGGGGCTCAACGATCAGGGCTAGAGACCCAGCGGTCGCAGTTCGCGCACAAGATCGATGAACAGGCGCAGGGCCGACGGCAGTTGGCGACGGCCGGAGTAGTAGACGAAGAGGCCCGGTCCCAGAGGCGCCCAGTCGTCCAGCACGGTGACGAGGCGGCCCGCGTCGAGGTCGCGACGGACCATGGGCTCGGCGACGTAGAACAGGCCCGCGCCCTGCCTGACGGCCTCCATGGCGACTTCGCCCTGATCGACGGTGACGCCGCCCGTGACGTTGACCGCGATGGCCTCGTCGCCCTTTTCGAACTCCCAGCGATAGATGCTGTCGTCGCCGATGCGGATCCGGATGCAGCGATGGGCGAGCAGGCCGTCGGGATGAACGGGCGCGCCGTGTTGCTCGACATAGTCGGGCGAGGCGACGACCAGCCAGCGGATGTCGGCCGACAGGCGCTGGGCGATCATGTCCTCTGGGACTGTGCCGCCGTAGCGGATGCCAGCGTCGTAGCCGCTCTCGATCACGTCGATCATGCGGTTGCTGACCGAGATTTCGATCTCGACGTCGGGATAGCGCCGGAGGAACTCCGGCAGCACCGGCGAGACCAGGTGCGCGGCCGCCTCGGTCGGCACGTTTATGCGCACGCGGCCCATCGGGGCGTCGCGGAAGCGGTTGACCACGTCCAGCCCCGCGCCGATGGCGTCGAAAGGTTCGGCGATGGCCGCCCGCAGGGCCTCGCCGGCCGCCGTCAGGGTGACGCTGCGGCTGGTGCGGTTGAGCAGGCGCACGCCCAGGCGTTCCTCGAGGCCGCGCAGGGAGTGGCTGAGCGCCGAGGCGCTGACGTCCAGTTCCAGGCCGGCGCGGCGAAAGCTGCGCTGCCGGGCGATCTCGAGGAAGTAGGTCAGGTCGGCGACGTCTGATCGTCGGAACTGCATCGTCGCCTCCTTGCGGCGCCGTGGTCAGGCGGCGGCTAGAGCGTAGCGCAGCCAGACCGCGCCGCCCTCCAGGGTTTCGCAGGCGGTGAGCGTCATGCCCGTAAGCGGTGCGAGGGCGTCGGCGTCCGCCTGCGAGGAGTCGAAGACGCTGGGCGCGCCGGCCGCGCCGTCGATCACCGGCCAGACGATCAGGCTGACCTCTTCGATCAGGCCGGCCCGCAGGAAAGCGCCGTTGATCACGCCGCCGCCTTCCAGCAGCAGGCGCCGGATTCCGAGCTCGCGGTTCAGGATCTCCAGCGCCAGCGCGAGGTCGACCTCGGTCTCGCCGGCGAAGACGTAGGACACGCCGTCGGCGCGCAGGCCCGCCAGGTGCGCGTCGGAGACCTGCTGCGTCAGCACCACCAGGATAGGGTCGCCGCCGATGTCGGCGCGACCCCAGGCGATCTTGCCGCGGGCGTCCAGCACCACGCCCCAGGCCGGGGCCTCGTGGGTGGCGAACCAGGGCTCGCGGGGGAAGGTCTCGGCGGTGGTGTCGGGGTAGCGGTCGGCGCGGGCGAACTCCTGGCCGGTCACGCGGCCGACGATCCAGGCGTCGCCGCCGAGCCTGTCGTGCAGCGTCTCGTAGATCGCAGGGAAAGGGCGCTCCGGACGCCAGCGGCCGGGCAGGATGCGGCCGTCGATGCTGGCGGCCATGTGGCAGACGAGATGGGGCTTAGGCACGGGTCAGGCCTTGGGCGGACCGGCCAGGTACTGGGCGTCGGTCACGTGTTCCATCCAGGTCACCGGCGAGCCGTTCAGCGACTCCTGGATGGCGATGTGGGTCATGGCGGTGGTCGGCGTGGCGCCGTGCCAGTGGCGGTGGCCGGGCGGGCAGACGACGACGTCGCCGGCGCGGATCTCGACGACGGGCTCGCCTTCGCACTGGGTCCAGCCGCAGCCGGCGGTGACCACCAGGATCTGGCCCAGCGGGTGGGTGTGCCAGGCCGTGCGGGCGCCCGGCTCGAAGGTGACGCTGGCGGCCGACACCCGGGCGGGGGCTTCGGCCGTGTGCAGCGGATCAAGGCGCACCTGGCCGGTGAACCAGTCGGCGGAGCCCTTCTGCGACGGCTGGCTGCCTGCGCGCTTGAGGATCATGGCTTTCTCCCTTGAGGACGACGCGCGGCTCGATGCGTTCGCCTGACCTGGCAGCAGGGTCCAGCAAAGGACGCCGAGGCCGAGGGCCGACACGGTTCGCCGGTCCGGCATGAGGCTCTCCGAGCGGTTAAATCGTCGAGCAATCTAGCAGCGGGCCGGCGGGGCGATTAGCGGCGCGGCGCTCCCTGGGGGGATGAGCTGAGCTCATCGATGGCGCGCCCTCTATCCTCCCGCCGGCAGCCGGATCTCGATCCGCGCGCCCGTCTCGCCCGTCGTCGGCGGCAGGATGGCGATGCGGCCGTCGTGGGCGGCGACGGCGGACTGGCAGATGGCCAGGCCCAGGCCCATGCCGCCGGGCTTGGTGGTGAAGAAGGCCTCGAAGGCGCGGTCGGCGGCGTCTGGGGGGAAGCCGGGGCCGGTGTCGGCGATCTCGATGACGGCCTCGCCGGCCTCGCGGCGCGAGCGCACGTGCAGGCGGCGGGCCTCGCGCGGGACGGCGGCCATGGCCTGGACGCCGTTCAGCATCAGGTTGACCAGGGCCTGCTGCAGCACCACGCGGTCGCCCTGGACCAGGGTGTCGGGGGCCTGCGGGTCGAGCACCAGCTCCACCCCGTGCTCGGCGATCTCGCGCCGGACGAAGCCGGCCGAAGCGGCCAGCAGGCCGTCGACCGGCAGGGCGGCGCGGTCGGCGGGGGTCTGGGCGATCAGGCCGCGGATGCCGCGCACCACCTCGGCGGCGTGGGCGGCGGCGTGGACCACGTCGGCGACCGCGTCCTTGGCCTCGTCGAGGTCGGGGGTCTCGCGGTCGAGCCAGCGCTGGGCCGCGCCGGCGGCGTTGGAGATGGCGGCCAGCGGCTGGTTGACCTCGTGGGCGATCGAGGCCGACAGCACGCCCAGAGTGGCGGCGCGCAGGGCGTGCTCCAGCTCGGAACGGGCGCGGTCCAGCCGCTCCTGCATCCGCCGCTGCTCGGTCAGGTCGACGATCGAGGCCTGGACGCGGTCGAGCCCCTGCGCGTCGGGCGGGAAGTTCAGGGCGACCATCACCGGGATCAGCTCGCCGGTGCGGCTGCGCACGGTGGTCTCGGTCTCGAAGCGGGGCGCGCCGGCGTCGAAGGCGATCAGGAACTGGGCGAAGCTGTCGTCGGTCTCGGGCAGCAGCTCGTCGAGCCGTTCGAAGAACTCGGCCTTGCGCGTGACGCCCATCATCCGCAGGGCCGTGGCGTTGACGTCGGTGATGCCGACCCTGGCCTTGATCTGGCGGGCGATCTCGGGATTGCGGGCCAGGTGATCGGCGAGATCCGTCACGCCTTGCGCCCGCAGGTCGTCGAGGGCGGCCTTCACCGGCCGGAAGTCGTGCTCCCAGATCGACACCGCCAGGGTGTTGAAGATGGTGCGGTAGCGGGCCTCGCTGCGGCGCAGGGCCTCGTCGGCGCGGCGCAGGTCGGAGATGTCGGTATTGCTCTCCAGGAGGGCGTGGGCGCCGGTCTCCGCGTCGCGCTCGAGGATCCATTCGCTGAGCACGGTCAGGACCGCGCCGTCCTTGCGGCGCTGGGTGATCTCGCCCTGCCAGTCGCCGTCGCGGGCCACGCGGGCGGCGATGTCCTCGGGCGGAGCGGGCAGGGCGGTTTCCAGCAGGCGGTGGGCGTCCTGGCCGAGGGCCTCCTGCCGGCTCCAGCCGTAGAGCCGCTCGGCCCCGCGGTTCCAGAAGGTGATCCGCCCTTGCGCGTCGCGGATGAAGATGGCGTCGGAGGTGACGTCGAGCAGCCGGGCCTGGGCCTGGAGGATCTCGCGGGCCGCCAGGTTGCGGCCGGTCAGGAACGCCGCCACGCCCAGCGCCGCCAGGCTGACCAGCAGTCGCAGGGTCGGCGCCAGCTCGACGTCCTCGCCGTGGGCGAAGGCGAAGCTGATCGTGGCCATCGCGGCGCAGGCCAGGGTGACCACCCAGAGCTTGCGGCCCGGCAGCTCCTCGCCGACCAGCAGCAGCACCAGCACGTAGAGCACCGCCACCGCGCTGGAGAGCGGGGTGAAGGTGTCGATCACGAACACCGCCGCGGCGATCAGGGCCGCGCCGCCCAGGCGCAGGCGGCGACCCAGCGGCGAGGGGCGGGGCGAGGGGAAGGGCGAAAAGCGCATCAGGCGATTCATAGCGCAAGCTATGCCCAGGCCGGGACCCCATACCAAGGTCTGGGGCGGGCCAACCAAGTCGGTACGTCCGGTCAACGTCCGTTCGGTGTGTGGCGCGGGCGGGCGTCGCTAGGGTTGCGGTCATCGAAGGCGGCAGGAGGCCGGAGCCATGATGCAATCCATCGACACCCAGAAGACCCCGCCCCAGGCGATCTGGCTGGTCGAGCAGGCGCTGGCCGCCCTCGACGCCGACCTCGGCTCGGCCCGCGAGATGCTGGACCGGCTGGCGGTGGTGCTGAGCAGCGCCGCCCCGCGCGAGGAGCGCAGCTTCCTGCCCGGCTCGCGGGTGCGGTCCGCCGGGCCGGCGCGCGGCGGCCTGGCCGGCTGGCAGATCCGGGCCGTGGCCGCCCATGTGGAGGCCAATATCGGAAGCAGCGTCTCGGTCGGCGCGCTGGCCGCGCGGGTCGGGCTGTCGGCCAGCTATTTCTGCCGCGCCTTCAAGGTCAGCACCGACGAGACGCCGCACGCCTACATCATGCGCCGACGGCTGGAGCACGCCCAGGCGATGATGCTGGAGACCGACGAGAGCCTGGCCCACATCGCCGCCGTCTGCGGCCTGGCCGACCAGGCCCACCTGACCCGCCTGTTCCGCCGCTATGTCGGCCAGACCCCCAATGTCTGGCGGCGCGAGAACCGGCCGTGGGGCCGGGCCCTGGTCATGGGCTCGCTTCGCCGAGCCTGAAGGGGCGGGCCTGACGCGAGCGCGACGGCGCCGACGTTCAAGCCGGCGCGTCTCGCGCCAAGAGCGCCCGGCGTTCGGGGCGCAGGATGATCTTCAACGGCGCGGCGCAGTCCCGCCTTCGCAGGAGACGACCCATGGACACCGAAACCGCCCGCGCCCGCCGCATGGCCCCGCTGACCACGCCCACGGGCCTGGGCGAAGCCGCCGCCAAGGACATCTCCGCGGCCCTGACCGCGCTGCTGGCCGACGTCTTCGCGCTCTACATCAAGACCAAGAACTTCCACTGGCACGTCTCGGGCCCGCACTTCCGCGACTACCACCTGATGTTCGACGAGCAGGGCGACCAGCTGTACGCCATGACCGACCCGATCGCCGAGCGCGTGCGCAAGCTGGGCGGCACGACGCTGCGTTCGATCGGCCACATCGCCCGCACCCAGCGGGTGCTGGACAACGACGCCGACTATGTCGAGCCGAACGACATGCTGGCCGAGCTGCGCGACGACAACGGCGGCCTGGCCGCGGCCATGCGGGCCGCGCACTCGGCCTGCGACGAGCACGGCGACATCGCCACCGCCAGCCTGCTGGAGAACTGGATCGACGAGACCGAGAAGCGCGTCTGGTTCCTATTCGAGGCCGGTCGCCGCGACCGCGCCTGAGGCCCGCCCTCGGAACCTCGCGCCCTTCCCCCCTGGCCCGAGGTTCCGCAAGGCCCCGCCCGCCGCAGCCCCCACACGGCGGGCGGGGCCGCCCCCTTCGAGCAAGAGCGCTTTCCGCCCATGACCGGCGTCCAGAAACTGGCGATCAGCGCCGCGACCGCCGCCCTGCTGGCCCTGGCCGCCTTCGTCGCGGTGGCCCCGCGCGCCGGACCCGAACGCGGCGCGGCTTCCATTCAAGACGTCGCCTCGTCGCGTCCCGTGAACTAGGGTCGCTCGACCAGGAGGCCACGCCCGTGAACAAGCCGCTCGCCGCCGACGACCCCTACGCCCGCACCGCCCAGATCTTTCCGGTTCTCTCGCCGGACATGGTCCAGCGCCTGTCGTCCTACGGCGTCGAGGAGGCGATCTCGCGCGGCCAGGTGCTGTTCCGGCGCGGCGACCGGCGGGCCGACTTCTTCCTGGTGCTGGAGGGCGAGGTCGGCATCACCCGCACGGGCGAGGAGGGCGACGACGAGATCCTGACCATCCATGGCCCGGGCCAGTTCAGCGGCGAGCTGGACCAGGTCAACGCCCGCGCCCTGCTGGTCAGCGCCCGGGCCCTGAGCGAGGGCCGCGTGGTGCGGGTGGCCAACCGCGACGTGCCGCGGATGATGGCCGCCGAGCCCGATATCGGCGAGATCGTCATGCGGGCCTTCATCCTGCGCCGCATGGGCTTCCTGCACCATGGCGAGGCCGGGATCGTGCTGATCGGCCGGCCCGACGACCCCGACACCCTGCGCATCGAGCGCTTCGCGGTGCGCAACGGCTATCCGCTGCGGCTGGTCGACGTCGAGAACGACGAGGCGGCCGTCGGCTGCATGGGCCGCCACGGCCTGGATGTGGCCGACCTGCCGGCGGTGGTGCTGCCCGACCGCGGCCTGCTGCTCAATCCCGACACCATGGACCTGGCCGACCGCCTGGGCATGACCGAGCGCTTCGATCCGGCGCAGGTGTTCGACGTGGCCGTGGTCGGGGCGGGACCGGCGGGCCTGTCGGCGGCCACCTACGCGGCGTCGGAGGGCCTGGCCACGGTGATCCTGGAGGGGCTGGCGCCCGGCGGCCAGGCCGGGGCCAGCTCGAAGATCGAGAACTATCTGGGCTTTCCCACCGGCATATCGGGCCAGGCTCTGGCCGGGCGCGCCCAGGTGCAGGCCCAGAAGTTCGGGGCGCGGCTGGCGGTGTCGCGGGCCGTGGTCGGGGTCGAGTGCGAACAGCGGCCCTTCCGCGTGAAGCTGGAGGACGGCCAGACCCTGCTGGCGCGGACCGTGGTGGTGGCCTCGGGCGCGCGCTACCGCAAGCTGGACGTCGAGGGCTACGACCGCTTCGACGGCCAGGCCATCCATTACGCCGCCACGGCCATGGAGTCCGACCTGTGCCGCGGCCAGGCGGTGGTGGTGGTCGGCGGCGGCAATTCGGCGGGCCAGGCGGCGATGTTCCTGTCGCGCACGGTCGGCCACGTGCACATGCTGGTGCGCGGTGAGGGGCTGGCGGCGACCATGTCGGACTATCTGGTCCAGCGCATCGAGGGTTCGGCCCGCATCACCCTGCATCCGTTCAGCGAGGTCACCTGCCTGACCGGCGAGCGCACCCTGCGCCAGATCGGCTGGACCGACCGGCGGACGGGAGAGAAGACGGTGGTCGACGCCGGCGCCCTGTTCGTGATGATCGGCGCCGAGCCCAACACCGACTGGCTGCGGGGCTGCATCGACCTGGACGACAGCGGCTTCGTGCTGACCGGCGAGAGCGGTCGCGCGCCCGCCGCCCGCTCGGCCTACGAGACCGAGCGGCAGGGCGTCTACGCCGTGGGCGACGTGCGCTCTGGCTCGATCAAGCGGGTGGCGGCCGGGGTGGGCGAGGGATCGGTTGTGATCTCGGCGATCCACCGCGACCTGGAGGCGCTGCGGGCCGAGTAGGCGGCGGGCGCTCTAGAAGCGGGCGATCAGGGTCGCTTCCAGGCGCCGCTTCAGCGGGTCGTCCTCGGACCAGCGGTCGAAGAGATTGCGCACGCCCAGCCGCAGCTCGGTCTCCGACGCGCCGGGCGGCCGCGGCAGCTCCCAGGCGAGGGACAGGTCGACGGTGGTGGTTTCCGGCAGGGCCGCGGCAAAATCGGTGTCGACATAGCGGACGGTGGCCGAGGCGGCGAAGCGCCGGGTCGACCAGCGGGCCCCGACCGCGCCGCGCCACTTGGGCGGTGCGCCGTAGGGCGCGCGCTTGTAGGCGCTGCTGGCCGGCGGAATGTAGTTCATCAGGGTCGGCTGCCAGGTCAGGGCGGCGCTGAGGCCGAGGCGTCCGCCCGCCAGGTCCAGGTCGTGTTCGGCGACCATGTCGACCGACTGCATCAGGCTGGAGCCGGTGTTCTCGTTGAGGTCGCGCACCTGGATGATTCGGCCGCCTGTATAGCCCTTGGCGCGGTCGGCGTCGGTGAGGGGCGCGCGGACGACGGCGCCGGGATAGAGGTCCTCGTTCAGGATGTAGAGGTCGACGCTCCGGTTCACGGTGACCATCAGGTCGTGGCCCTCGATGCGGGTGTAGTCGATCGACAGGCGCGTGCGCGGGATCAGGGGCGAGGCCAGCACCGCGCCCGCCGAATAGGTTCGCGTCTGGTCCGGACGCAGGTCGGCCGGGGCGCCCCAGACGATGGGAAACCATCCTTCCATGTAGACGGGCAGTCGGGGATCGCGCTTGGGGTCGATCACGCCGCTGGTGGTCAGGCTGACGGTGGACGCGAGCCTGTAGGGCTCGGGCAATTGCGCGCCCTGGGCGTAGGAGGCGCGCAGGACCAGGCCCGGCGCGGGTTCGGCCTTCGCGCCGATCAGGAAGAGGCCGGCCGATTTCTCTATCGGCGTCGCGGGCGAGCCTTCGGAGATCAGGATGCGGCCGACCTGGCGTCGCGCCGCGGCCTGCAGTTCCAGGCCCCTGACGCCGAGCACCCCTTCCAGCGGGGCGCGCAGTTCGGCGAAGACCGATCGCGTGCGGCTCGAGAGGTGGTTGGCGCGGTTGGGAGGGAAGGTCGGCATGGCCTCCCACAGCTGCTGGGCGGTCAGCGACAGCGTCAGGTCGCGGTCTCCGATCCGGGCGATCGGTCCCGAGGCGCGCAGCGAGATGTCCTCCAGCCGCGAGGAGGCGTAGGGGTCGCTGCCCGCCCAGGGCGCCTTGTAGCGCGCGAGGTCGGCCAGGAACCTGGCCTGGTCGCCGAAGGGATTGGGTACGGGCCGGCCGTCGGCGGGGGCGACGCCGCTGGCGACGGTCGACCAGGCCAGGGCCTCGAAGCCCATGTCGTCGATGACCTGATTGGCGCGCACGCTGCCCACGGCATAGTCGACGCCGCCGCGCCAGCGCGCGGGCAGGTCGAACACCAGGCCCCCGGTGAAACGGCGCGAGATCATCCGGGCGGACTGGGTTCCCCGCACCAGGGGGACGGGCGCGACGAGCTCGATCGGGCTCGAACCCGAGAGCATCGAAGCCGTCCCCTGTCCGGGCGTCAGCGTGGTGAAGAACGCCCCGGTGGCGGTGGGGTAGATGTCGAGGCTGGCCAGGTAGATGTAGTCCAGATAGGCCTCGGCGCCGCGCCACAGCCTCTGGCGCAGATTGATCAGGACGGCGTCGGTGCGGCTGTCGTTGGACAGCGGGCGGGCGCTGTGGGCCGGGGCCAGTCCCGGGGCCGCCTTTCCGGCGTTCCGGATCAGCACCGTCTCGATGGGCGTCGAACCGTCGTAGTCGGCGGGGATGTAGGTCTGCGACATCGAGACGCCGCCGACCACGAAGGGACCGTTCACCCCGAACAGGGTGATCCCGTTTCCCGGCGACCGGCTGTAGCTCTGGCCGACCTTGAGCGACGATCCGTCCAGCGGCGCATAGGCTTCCGAACGGTCGCCGATCGCGACGCCGTTGAAGCGCTTCTGGCCGTAGCGGACCATCACCGCCGTGCCGCCGTCGTCGGTGCTGTAGCCGAGGCGGGCGTCGAAGCGGCCGTACCCGCCGCCCCCGCCCGTGCTGGCCCCGCTGGTGACGGCGATCTCGGCCCCACGATAGTCGCGGTCGAGCACCAGGTTGACCACGCCGTTGACCGCGCCCAGGCCGTAGAGGGCGCCGCTGCTGGAAGCCAGGGTCTCGATACGGCCGATCGCCGAAAGGGGGATCGGTCCCACGTCCGCCTGGGCCAGCCGATTGTAGTTGGGGATGGCGGGCATGCGCCGGCCGTCGACCAGCACCAGGGTCTTTTCCTGGGCGTTAGAATCGCGAAAGGCGAAGTTCGAGCGCGACGGCGGAATGCCGCGGCCGGGGCGCGGGATGGACTGGCGGCTGTCGCCGTTGCTGGTCAGCCAGGTCTGCAGGAAGTCGTCGGCCGAGAGGGCCTGGGCGGCGCGCAGCGTGCTGCGCTCGAACACGCGATAGGGCTGGATGTCGTCGGGATCGCGCCGCTGGTCGACGTTCTGGGTGCGCACGCCCACCACCAGGAGTTCGGGCAGGGCGGTCGGGCCGAGCTCGGCCTGGGGCGGCGCGCCGCGCCGGGCGCGCACCACATAGACCCCGGTCTCGACGGCCTCGTATTCGAGACCGGTGCCCGCCAGCAGCCGTTCCAGGGCCTCGCTGGGCGTGAGGCGTCCGCGAAGCGGCGCGGCGCGGCGGTCGCCGACCACGGCCGAGGAGACCAGGATGTCGACCCGCGCCTGGCGGCCCAGCTCGGCCAGGGCGTGGTTCAGCGGCTGGGCGGGCAGCGCCAGGGCAGCCATGCGTTCGGCCGCCACGGCCGGCGCGGCCAGCGCCCAGGCGCAGGCGACGACCGTCAGGCCACGGAGCAAGTCGTGTCGTTCTCTAGAGGCCACCCCGACCCGCCCTGATGGATGTCTCCCGCCGGCCCATGGGCGGGAGTCGTGAAGATTATTCGGGGCAGTAGAGCGAACGGCGTTCTTCAGGCAACACCCGAACGGGTACCGCTACCCCTCGACCCAGCGCTTGATCGGGCGGGGGTGGGGCGTCTTGTATGCGGAGAGGTCGAACATCACCTCGTCGACATAGCACCAGCCCCAGCCTTCGGGCGGGTCGTAGCCCTCGATGATCGGGTGCTGGGTGGCGGCGAAGTGGGCGCTGGCGTGGCGGCTGGGCGACTGGTCGCAGCAGCCCACGTGGCCGCAGGCGCGGCACAGGCGCAGGTGCACCCACCAGCCGCCGGTCTTGAGGCAGTCCTCGCAGCCGTCGGCGCTGGGCGTGACGACGACGATGGTCGACAGGTGGGAGCAGCTCATCGGGTCGGCCTTCCTCGCAGCGTCCGGACGGTCCGGCGATCATGCCGCAGAACCGTCCGCCGCGCTTGAGCCTGGCGGGCCTTTCTTGGCCGGCCGGACCTATTTCTTCGGCTTGCGGGCGGCCTGGACCTCGATCTCGACCAGCATGCCGTCGGCCACCAGGGCGGTGACCTGGCTGGTGATCCGCGAAGGCTTGTTGGGCTGCTCGGCCGTGCCGAAGAAGGTCTTGTAGCCCTCCATCATGCCGGCGAAGTCCATCTTGCCCTCCTTGGCCGGGTCGCCGACCAGCAGCACGCGCATCATCACCACGTCGGACAGGCTCGCGCCCTGGCTCTTGAGCGCGTCCTCCAGGCGCTTGATGACGCCGATGGTCTGGGTCTTGGTGTCGCCGAACTTGGCCACCCCGGTCGCGTTGGCGTCGATCACCGGCGGGGTCATGCCGCTGACATAGATGGTGTCGTAGCCGGCCGGCACGGTGACCACGCTGGCGATGGCCGACTTGGGATCGCCGCCGCGGACGATCTCCTGGGCGAAAGCGGGCGCGGCGAAGGCGGCGGTCGCGACGAGGGCGAGGGCGAGGCGTTTCATGAGTCGTTTCTCTCCTGGGAGCTCAAAACTTGGACCGAAACCCTCGTCCTTCGACAGGCTCAGGAAGAGGATTTCTACTGCGGCGTCGAAATCGCCCTCATCCTGAGCTTGTCGAAGGACGAGGGCGCGGAACTAGTGGGCCTGCAGGCCGCGGGCCTTGGCGCCGGCCTTGGACTGGGCGCGGGCGCTGGAGACGTCGGCGAAGCTGACGGGCTTGCCCTTGTTGCCCCAGGCGGTGCGGACATAGTTCAGCAGGCCGGTCAGTTCGGCGTCGGACAGGTCGTCCTTGAAGGCGGGCATGCCGGCCCGGCCGTTGAGCACGACGCCGGCCATGGCCTTGCCGTCGCCCTGCACCAGCGGCGAGCCGGCCAGGGCCGGGAAGGCGCCCTTGACGCCCTTGCCGGTGGCCTGGTGGCAGGCCGAGCAGTTGTCGGCGTAGAGGGTCTGGCCCGGCGGGGCGGCGAAGGCGGACGAGGCGGCGGTCGAGGCGAGCGCGAGAGCGGCGAGCGCCGGGAAAGCGTGGCGAAGCATCAGGTCTCCGAAGGTCTGGATGGGGTTCGTCACGCGGCGCGGACGCGGGCGTGCAGCTTGGCGATCTGCTGCCAGGCGGACTCGATGGCGCCGGCCTGCCAGCCGCCGAGATAGCTGAGGTGCTCGCCGGCCAGGTACAGGCGGCCGTCGGGCTCGCACAGCACCGGATAGGCGGTCTTGCGGCCTTCCTCGCCCCACTCGGCCCAGCCGCCCAGATTGTGCTCGGCCAGGTGCCAGCAGAACGAGAAGGCGTTCTCGTAACTGTCGGCGTATTCGGGGAACACCTTCTGGCCGCCGGCCACGGCGAAGGCGGCGCGCTCGGCCGGGGTCTTGGCGCTGATCCTCGCGGCCTCGCCGCCGAACGAGTAGTAGCCCAGCAGCACGCCCTTCTGGCTCTGCCAGCCGGTGGAGGGCAGGCTGATCGTGCCGATGCCGGGCATGTCGTTGTAGATGTGGCCGCCGTAGATGAAGTGGTCCTCTTCCCAGAAGCGGCGCTTCATCTGCAGGCCGATCTTGTTGACCGGGGCGTAGGCCACGCCCTCCATCGCCGCCTTGAACGGCTTGGAGGCCTGCAGGTCGACATTGCGCAGCACGCTGAGCGGGATGGTGCAGATGCAGTAGTCGGCGACGACCTGGGCCTTCTTTCCGGCGGCGTCGCGATAGCCGATCGTCACGCCCTTGGCGTCCTGGCCGATGGTCTCGACCACGCAGGAATAGCTGATCTTGCTCTCCACCTTGCGCTCGAAGGCCTTGGCCAGCTGGTCCATGCCGCCGATGGGCTGGAGCATGGTGCGCTGCTGCTCGTAGCCGGCCACCGAGGTCAGGGTGCGCCAGGCGCCCGAATGCAGCACGTCGGCCATGCTGCGCGGGGTCGATGGCTTGCCGGGACCGGGCGAGACGCCGGCGCCGGGATGGACGTCGAAGCCGCGGCCGTCGGCGCCGGTATAGGCCAGATCCGTCGGCGAGAGGCGGCCCTCGTTGACCATGTAGGCGACGAAGAGGTCGCGATCCTGCGTCGTGAAGGCGCCGTCCAGCCCGCCCTTGGAGGCGACCTTGGCCATCAGTTCGGCGGCGTGCCCGCGGGCGTCGGCGGCGATCTCGCCCTTGCGGACCGGCTTGCCCTTCAGCGGACCCTCGCCCTTCTCGAAATAGACGTAGGCGGCGTCGTTGTCGTTGACGAAGCTCTCCAGCGGCACGCCCAGCAGCTTGGTGTAGTGCAGGGTCGAGCGGTGGTGGTACGGGATCCGCCAGGGGCCGTGGTTGATGTACAGCCCCTCGTCGAACTGGCAGGTCTGGTCGTTGCCCAGCAGGTCGACGTGGCGGAAGCCCTTGCGGGCGGTCTGGCAGCGGCCGCCGGCGAAGTCGCGGGCCTCCAGCACCTGCACCTCGTAGCCGTGCTTGGTCAGTTCATAGGCGGCGGTCAGGCCCGCCAGGCCCGCGCCCAGCACCACCACCTTGACCCCTTTGCCGCCGCCCTCCAGCGGGGGCGGGGCGGCCTGGGCCGAGGCGAAGCCGTAGCCCAGGGCGTCCATGCCGGCCATGGCCAGCGACACCCCGCCATAGGCCGCCAGGCTCTCGAAAAACCGTCGGCGCGTGAGAACCGCGCCAGATGCCGATGTCGCTCGACCGTCCATACGCCACCCCGTGCTCTGTCCGCCTGCCGGATGTTCCGGCGGCGGGTCCATCTCGAAATCCCCGTCTCGGCGGGGCAATCCCTTTAAGCCGGCCAGGGCGGCCCGCCTGTCGCGGAACGGCGTTGTGCCGCCTGCTTGGGCGCCCTGATCGCGGCTTGGGCGAAGTTGGGGCGCGAGGACCGCGCTCCCGTTGAATCACCTTCGGAAAAGGGAGCCGGGCGGATGCCTGACTCCCTCGGTTCCGATGCGGTGGAAGGGCGACCTAGAAGCTGTAGGTCAGGCGCCCGTAGTAGTAGCCGCCGTTGATCCCGAACGGCGAGAACGCGGGGTACTGGGTGACGCAGCCGCCGCCGGAGGCGACGCAGGCCGACTGGAACGCCGCCGAGAACTTGTCCGGATACTCGTTGAACAGGTTGTTGGCGCCGATCGCGGCGGTGACGCCGACCGGGAACTTGTAGGCGATCTCCAGGTCGGTGAGGGCGGTGGCGCTGACCACGGTGTTGAGCAGCGGGCCGGTGCCGGGATCGGCCAGGGCCGAGGCCTTGCCGTAGAAGGTCTCGGTCAGGCTGACCGTGACCGGGCCGAAGCTGTAGAGGCCGTTGAGGCCGATCTTGTACTTGGGCGCGGCGGTCTCGAGCAGCGAGGCGGCGTTGCCGGCGAACAGGACCTGGCCGGTCGGGAAGGCCGTGCTGGTCACGCCCAGGGCGGTGGGGGCGGGTTTGACCTTGGTGATCTTGGTCTTGTTGTAGTTGCCGCTGAGCGTCCAGTCGATGCGGCCCCAGTCGCCCAGGTCGGTCGGATAGGACACCACCACGTCGACGCCCGTGGTGCGGGTGTCCAGGCCGTTGGAGAAGATGTTGATGCCGGTGCTGGTGACGGTGCTGTCGAGGATGTTGCCGTTGGCGGCGATGGCGGCGTTGACGTTCGGGTTGACCACCACGCCGTTGCGCAGGCCGTAGACCGAGCTGGAGCCGAAGATCCGGTCTTCCAGCTTGATACGGTAGACGTCGATCGTGGCCGTCAGCTTGGGCAGCGGGTGGGCCACGACGCCGAAGCTGTAGTTGGTCGACTTCTCCGGCTTCAGCTTCTCGATGCCCAGCAGGGCGGCGGCGGCCGAGTTGGGAGCCAGCTGCACGAAGGCCGAGGTCGGCGAGACGTTGGTGGCCGAGTAGAACGACTCCGCCAGGGTCGGGGCGCGGAAGCCGGTGCTGACCGTGCCGCGCACGGCGAACATCTCGTTGAAGTCGTAGCGGCTGGTCAGCTTGCCGACCGTGGTGTCGCCGAAGTCGCTGAAGTCCTCGTAGCGCAGGGCCACGTCGACCTTCCACGGCGTGATCGGCGAGACGGCCAGGTCGGTGTAGAGCGCCCAGCTGGTGCGGCTGTGGCCGCCGGCGTCGGTCTTGGAGAAGCCCGGATAGGACTGCGAGCCTTCCTTGTAGGTCGAGGCCGCGTCGCCGGCCCCGATGGCGTAGGTGTCACGGCGCTGCTCGATGCCCAGGGCCACGTCCAGAGGCGTCGCCAGGCCGACGTCGAAGCCGCGGGAAAGGTCGAGGTTGTTGGTCCACTGGGTGGTCTGCCAGCTGCCGGCGTGGAACGAGGTGGGGGTGAAGCCCTTGGTCGTGAGGGTCGAGGTGTCGGTGTAGAGGCTGGCGTTGGCCGAGTCCTCGACGCGGACCTCGATGTCGTCCTTGCCGTAGGTGGCGCTGAGGTCGAAGTTCCAGCCCGCGACGACGCCGGACAGGCCCAGCGTCATGGCGTAGTCGTCCTCGATGATCCGTTCGCGCGGGCTGAAGCCGTTGGGGAAGGGCCGGTCGGCCGCGCCCATCCTGCCCTGGATGCGGTTGTAGCGGCGGTAGTTCTCGTAGGCCGAGGCGTCCTTGTGGCCGTAGGTGCCGAACGAATAGACCTCGAAGTCGCCGGGCAGCTCGACCCCGCCGTTGAAGGCCAGGACGTGCATCCGGTACTCGGCGTCGCCCGAGATCAGGTTCAGGTTCGGATAGCCCTTGATCTGGCTCTCGACGGCGTTGTTGGCGGCCGAATAGCCGGGGCTGGCGGGGTTGTAGACGCGCTGGTCGGGCAGGCCGCGGTTGGAGAAGCCGTGGTATTTGCTCTCGACCGTGAAGTTCAGATAGCTGTTCTCGGTCGGGGCCGTGCCCAGATTGGCCGAGAACGAGGCGGTCTTGCCGCCGCCGTCGAAATACTCGCCGCCGGTGGCCGAGATGGCGCCGCCGGACTCCGACTTCTTGAGGATGATGTTGACGACGCCGGCGATGGCGTCGGTGCCGTACTGGGCCGCGGCGCCGTCGGTCAGCACCTCGATCCGACCGATCGAGGCCATGGGGATGAAGCCGAGGTCGGCGGCGGCCGCGCCCTGGTAGGGACCCGACAGCACGGCGAGGTTGCCGGTGGTGTGGCGGCGCTTGCCGTTGATCAGGACCAGCGCCTGGTTCGGCGACAGGCCGCGCAGGCGCGCCGACAGGGTCAGGTTGGCGGTGTCGCCGCCGAAGGCCTGGGCGTTGAACGACGGCACCAGGTTGGCCAGGCCCAGGCGCAGGTCGACCTGGCCGGTGCGCTCGAGGGTGGCTGTGTCGACCACCTGGACGGGGGCCGGGCTGTCGGCGACCCGCAGGCCGGTCTGGCGCGTGCCGGTGACAATGACGGTGTCGAGTTCGACGGAAGGATCTGGCGCGGGCTCGGCCGCGTGCGCGATGGTCGAAGTACCCAGAGCGATCGAAAGAGTCGAAATGCTCGCGGTTAGAATCTTTTTGAGATTATTGTTCACTAGTGCCCCTCTCCGCATAGTCAATGCATGACTGATGGCTCCTTCTTGGGGTCCGCCCTAATCGTGTTCTTATTTTTTGAACGCGAATACTAGACTGAACAGCGGTTTTGGCCGCGGTTCAGCGTTGATCAGGCCGACGGGTTCGGCAATGGGGGAGGGGGCGCGGAAGGGCTTTGCGGGCCTACTTCGTATACGCGCGCCACATTTCAGGGCGCCGACCGCAGGTTTCCCGATTGTGCTGATCATCACACCGGCAACTCGAATAACGATGTTTGATCATGCGCGCACGGCGATGCCGACAGCCGGTTCCCGGCCCGGCCCTCGGCGGTCGGCGCGGCGACGAAATCGCCGTCGGGGGCCGCCGGGCCTGGATTTCGGCTCTAACGGCGTGTGGTGAAAATTGCCGTTCCAACCCATTTTTTGACGGATCAGCGGCAAACTTGGTCGCAAGCGGTTCAGAAAATCTCGAATTCAATTCCCATCGATTCAGTGGGAATTGACCGGCGCCGGCAATGATCCGGCACGACCTGTTCGTTTCCTCAGCATCGGGACGATGCGCCGGCATTTCCTGAAATGTGGATTGCGGGCGCGCTCCGGCGGCGGGGAGCGTCGGGTCGCAGTTCTGGAGGGGATACCATGAACACTCGCCTACGCGTCGCCCTGCTGGCGACCACGACCCTTTGCGCCGCCGTCCTGTCGGCGCAGGCCCACGCTCAGGAGAGCCAGGCCGCCACCGTCGAGGAGATCACCGTCGTCGGCTCCCAGATCAAGGGCGCCAAGGTCACCGCCGCCCTGCCGGTCACGGTGGTGGGGGAGGAGCAGATCCAGGCGACCGGGGCGGTCTCGGGCGATGACCTGTTCCGCGCCATCCCGCAGATGGGCGACGTCAACTTCAACTCGCAGTACCTGCCGGGCACCAGCAACAGCGCCCGCGGCGACGTCGGCTCGGTGAACCTGCGCAACCTGGGCATCGGCAACACCCTGGTGCTGCTGAACGGCCGCCGGGTGGTGACCCACCCGACCAGCCAGGCCAACGACAACCTGGTGCCGGTGCTGACCTACAACTCCAACGCCATTCCGGTGACGGGCCTGCGCCGCCTGGAAGTGCTGCGCGACGGCGCGGCGGCCATCTACGGCGCCGACGCGGTGGCGGGCGTGGTCAACACCGTGCTGCGCGACGACCTGGAAGGCCTGGACGTCTCGGCCCAGTACGGCTTCGCCGAGGGCACGAACCTCCGCGAGTACAATTTCAACGCCTATGGCGGCCACAACTTCGCGGGCGGCCGCGGCAACCTCAGCGCCTTCTTCTCCTATGACGAGCGCTCGCACCTGCGCTCCTACGAGCAGGCCTACACCGCCTCGGCCGACCGCCGCTCGCTGTTCGCCGACACCCGCTTCGCCGGCGCGACCAGCCTGGACGGCCGCAGCACCACCACGCCCTGGGCCTATCTGCAGACGCCGCAGAGCTTCGGCACGGTGCGCCAGGGGACCACGGCCCTGACCAGCAGCGCCGGCTATTTCCACATCCAGCCGACCACCTTCTCGGGCTGCCAGCTGAACATCGGCAACGGCCTGTGCATCGACGACGGGGCCCTGGCGACCGCGGGCGTCGACCGCGACCTGCGCTTCGACGCGGCCTCGCTGGGCACGACGGTGATCCCGTCGGTCAAGCGCGCCAACCTGTTCGTCACCGGCAAGTACGAGATCAACGACAGCGTCACCGCCTTCGGCGAGCTGGGCGTCTATCACGCCAAGACCAATGCCGAGCAGGCGCCGATCCAGACCCTGTCGTCGGGGGTGATCACCATCCCGGCCAGCAACTACTGGAACCCGTTCGGCCCGACCGTCTTCGCCAACGGCTCGGTCAATCCCAACCGCCTGCCGAACCTGAACGTCCCGGCCTCGGGCCTGGCGGTGACCCTGCGCGGCTACACCTTCGCCGACCTTGGCCTGACCCAGGTGGACGTCACCAACAAGCAGTACCGCGTGCTGGGCGGCCTGCGCGGCGAGAAGTTCGGCTTCGACTGGGAGTCGGCGTTCGTCTACTCCGAGGCCACCGCCGAGGACGTGGCCGACAACATCTCGACCACCAAGCTCTACGCCCAGCTCGCCCTGTCGACGCCCGACGCCTACAACGTCTTCAACGGCTCGGACCTGACCTACACCAGCGGCGCCGACAGCACCCGCAACAGCCAGGCGGCCATCGACGCCATCCGGGTCAAGACCATCCGCCGCACCAAGAGCACGCTGGCGCTGTGGGACTTCAAGGTCTCGCGTCCCGACCTGCTGACCCTGCCGGGCGGCGACCTGGGCATCGCCTCGGGCGTGGAGTTCCGGCGCGAGACCCAGCTGGACGACCGCGACGGCCGCATCGACGGCACGACCACCTTCACCGACCCGACCAGCGGGGCGGTGCTGAGCGACCTGATCAACTCCAGCATCAACCCCGACACCAAGGGCCACCGCACGGTGGGCTCGGCCTATCTGGAACTGGCCGTGCCGCTGGTCTCGCCGGAGATGTCGATCCCGCTGGTCCACCGCCTGGAAGGGCAGCTGGCCGGCCGCTACGAGCGCTACAGCGACTTCGGCGACACCGCCAAGCCCAAGGTCGCCCTGGCCTGGGACGTGATCGACGGCGTGCGCTTCCGTGGCTCGTGGGCGCAGGGCTTCCGGGCCCCGAACCTGGAGCAGATCAACGCCTCGGTGATCTCGCGCTCGAACACCCGCACCGACTACGCCTTCTGCGAGGCCGACCTGCGGTCTGGCCGGATCAGCGCCTTCTCGTCGTGCTCGCGCTCGCAGCTGACCACGGCCCGGCGGGCGGGCAATCCCGACCTGGAGCCCGAAGAGTCCGAGACCCTGTCGTACGGCGTGGTCTTCGAGCCGAAGTTCGTGCCCGAGGCCTTCGGTCGCCTGACCTTCACCGCCGACTACTGGAAGGTGAAGCAGACGGGCCTGATCGGGGTGTTCGGCGAGGGCAACGCCCTGATCCTCGACTACCTGCTGCGCCAGCAGGGCTCGAGCAATCCGAACGTGGTGCGCGCGGCCGCGACCGCCGACGACATCGCCGCCTTCGCCGGCACCGGCCTGGCGGCCGCCGGCCAGGTGCTCTACGTCAACGACAAGTACACCAACCTCCAGCCGCAGGTGGTCGAGGGGCTGGACTTCGGCTTCCTGTGGAAGCTGGGCACCGACCGGTTCGGCGACTTCGACCTGAACGTCAACGTCGCCCACCTGCTGAAGTACTACCAGTCGCCGTCGCCGGGCATCGCCGAACTGCTGAAGGCGCGTTCGGACGGCGCGATCAACGCCGGCACCACCATCACCGGCGGCGGCGACCTGCTGCGCCAGAACGGCAAGCCGGAATGGAAGTGGTCGGCGGCCCTGACCTGGCGCTACGACCGCTTCACGGTCGGCGGCTTCACCCAGTACATCGGCGACTATGACGACACCGCCCTGATCGACAGCACGGGCCAGCCGTGGGTGGTGGACTCGACCCTGACCGGCAACCTCTACGGCGAGGTCGACGTGTCGGAGTTCCAGACCAGGCTGCGGGTCGGGGTGCGCAACATCACCGACGAGCAGCCGCCGCTCAGCGCGGCCGGCTACGACGGCACGATCTACACGCCGTACGGCCGCTACTGGTACTTCAACGTCAAGAAGCGGTTCTAGGCCCGCGCCCCAAACCCGCGGGCCGCACGCGCGGCCCGCGGGCCTTTTCCTTCCATGAGTTCAGGGGAAATCCCATGACATCGCGTTCCGCCCGCATCCTGCTCGGCGGCCTCTGCGCCGCGGCGCTTTCCACCGCCATGGCCGCCGCCCAGACCAAGCCTCTGGCGGTGGTCAACGCCGAGATATTCGACGCCACGGGCGCGGCGCCCTATCGCGGGACGCTGGTAGTCAAGGACGGGCGGATCCTCGCCGTCGGCCCCAAGGTCAAGGCGCCCAAGGGCGCCAGCGTCGTCGACGCCAAGGGCGCGGCGCTGATCCCGGGCCTGTTCGACGTCCACACCCACTGGACGCCGGCCGGGGTTCCGGCCGTAACGCCGAAGATCGCCGACGCCTACCTGGCCTCGGGCGTGACGACGGTGAACGACTTCCACCAGCAGCCCGAGAGCTTCGCGCCGCGTCGCGCCTGGCTGGGAACCCTGACCGCGCCGCACGTCAACTTCGTCGCGCGGATGAGCACGCCCGGCGGCCACGGCGCCGACTGGGCCGACCAGGCCACCACCCGCTGGGTCGACACCCCCGAGAGCGCGCGGCTGGCGGTCGAGGAGATCGCCGCCTACAAGCCCGACGCCATCAAGGCCTTCACGGACGGCTGGCGCTACGGCAGCGCGCCGGACAACACCAGCATGGACGCCTGGACGCTGAAGGCCCTGACCGAGGCGGCCCACAAGCATAACCTCAAGGTCCTGACCCACACCGTCACGGTCGAGCGCGGCAAGGTCGCGGCCGAGACCGGCGTCGACGTCATCGCCCACAGCCTGCAGGACGAGCCGCTGGACGCAGGCGCCGTCGCGGCGATCAAGGCGTCGGGCCTGTTCTACGCGCCGACGCTCGCGGTCTATGAGCCGGTCAAGCCCGGCGCCAAGCCGCCGGCCGATCCCGACAGCCCGCGCAACGTGCAGGCGCGCCGCAAGTTCGGCTACGCCCTGGCCAATGCGAAGGTGCTGTTCGACGCCGGGGTGCCGGTGGCGCTGGGCACGGATGCGGGCATGCCCGGCACGCCGCACGGCCCCTCGACCCTGCGCGAGCTGGAGCTCCTGGTGCAGGCGGGGCTGACCCCGAGCCAGGCCCTCGTGGCCGGCACCGCCACCAGCGCCAGGGCCATGAACCTGCTGGCCGATCGCGGCACGCTGGAGGCCGGCAAGCGGGCCGACTTCGTGCTGGTCGCCGGCAAGCCGTGGGAGACGATCTCGGACGTGCGCAGGACCGAGCGGGTGTTCCTCGACGGCCAGGCGGTGTTCGGCCCGGGCGCGGTGCGCGCCCCGGCCAACGACAGGCCGACGCCGCCGACGGTCAAGGCGAGCGCGCTGATCGACGACTTCGAGCGGGCCGACGGCCGCACCAGCCTCGACACCCTGCGGCTGGACGACTTCGACGGCGGCCGCGACCGCAGCCTGGAAGTCTCGCAGGTCATCACCCGCGAGGGCGGCGGCAAGGTGCTGAGCGTCGGCGCGCGGATGGCGACCAAGGACGACGCCTCGGCCGGGGTGCTGCTGCCCCTGACCCGCGGCTCGGTGGTTCCGGCCGACGCCACGGCGTTCAAGGGCCTGAAGTTCGCCGTGCGCGGCGACGGCGGCTCCTATGTGGTGACCCTGGTCGGCGCGGCCGGACGCTGGACCAGCAAGGTCGAGGCCGGTCCGCAGTGGAAGAGCGTCGAGCTGCCGTTCACCGCCTTCAAGCCGGTCGCCGTGCGCGGCGAGGCGCCGGCCTTCACCGGAACCGACCTGCTGCAGGTCGGCGTCGAGGGCGAGCGCGCGGCGGGCACCAAGCTGTGGTTCGAGCTCGACGACGTGGCGTTCTACTGAGGGGAGCGGTCGTTCTCTAAGTCGTCATCCCGGGCGGAGGGCCGCGTAGCGGACCGCAGACCCGGGACCCAGGGAGACTAGGCGCCGCGTGTGGCTTCGCCGCCGGCGGGGCGGTGGAAAGGCATCGTCGCTTGCCCCTGGGTCCCGGCTCTCCGCTGCGCTGCGGCCGGGATGACGATGAATGGGAAAGCGCCGATCGCCCCTGTCGCCGCACCGTCATGGACGGGCGCTAGAGGGGCGATTTCCCGATCCGCCAGCGCCCGGTTCCCCATGATGAAGACGCGTCTTTCGCTCCTGCTCGCCGCCGGCGTCCTGGCGCTGGCCCTGCCGGCGGCCGCCGCGCCGCCGGTTCCGCCGCTGACCCAGAACGGCGGGACCTGGGCTTCGGGCCACGTGCAGGGCGTCGCCGTCGATCTGAAGGGCGGCTACGTCTATTACTCGTTCACCAACCTGCTGGCGAAGTACGACTTCGAGGGCAGGCTGGTCGGAACCCTGGTCGGCTGGACCGGGCACCTGGGCGACCTCGACTTCAATCCCGAGGACGGCAGGGTCTACGGCTCGCTGGAGTACAAGAAGGACCAGGCCTTCTACATCGCCGTCATCGACGTGGCCCGGCTGGACCGCGTCGGCGTCGAGGCCGGCAAGAGCGACCTTTTCCGCACCGTCTACCTGCCCGAGGTGACCAAGGACTACGCCGCCGACCTGAACGGCGACGGCAGGTTCGACGGCGACACGGCCAGGACGGGCGACCATCGCTACGGCTGCTCGGGCATCGATGGCGTCAGCTTCGGGCCGGCCTTCGGGCGCAGCGACGGGCCGCGTCTGCTGACGGTCGCCTACGGGATCTACGGCGACGAGGGCCGGACCGACAACGACCACCAGGTGCTGCTGCAGTACGACGTCGCCGGCTGGGCGAAGCTGGCCCGGCCGCTGTCGGAGGCCGCGCCGCACCACGAGGGCCCGGCCGCCCCGCGCGACAAGGTGTTCGTGCGCACGGGCAACACCCGCTTTGGCGTGCAGACCCTGGCCTATGACGAGACGCTGAAGCGCTGGTTCATGGGCGTCTACCAGGGCGCCAAGCCGGCCTTTCCCAACTACCTGCTGTTCGCGGTCGACGCGGAGACCGCGCCGGTCACGGGCGACCTGGTCGGCGTGCCGGGGCCGCAGGGCAAGGGCTGGGAGCAGGGCAGGGTGCTGCCGCTGGCCAAGGACGGCCTGAAGGACGAGGCCAGCGGCGTGCGCGGCTGGAACCAGAAGGCGGACGTCGGCTTCCAGCCGATCGGCGGCGGGCTGGTCTATGTGGCGGCCAACGCCAAGGTCGACGGCCGGCAGACGGCGGACCTTTCCCTGATGCGCTGGACGGGTGAGGCGGCGCATCCGCTGGTTCCGGCGACAGCGGCCGACCTGCGCTCGCGCTCCGCGAGCGGCCGGGACTGACTGTCACAATCGGCGTCTAGCAAGGCGCCGACTCGCTGCGGGGAATCGTCCGGCTCCGGACCGCTCCCCGCGCCAGCGCAACGTCCAGCCAGCGGATCAGGATGACCGGCGCCGACAGGGAAAGACAGCGGTGGTTCGTGCGCAACGTCCTGCCGCACGAGCCGGCCCTGCGCGGCTGGCTGTCGCGCAGCACGCCGGCGGGCGTCGACCCCGAGGACGTCATCCAGGAGGCCTACACCATCCTGGCCGAGCTGGAGACGGTGGAGACCATCCGTTATCCCCGGGCCTATCTCTTCCAGGTGGCGCGCTCGGTGATCATGCGGCACGTGCGGCGAGCCAGGATCGTGTCGATCCACGCGGTCGGCGACCTGGAGCGGATGGACCATCCCGACGACGCCGCCTCGCCCGAGCAGCACGCTCTCGACAGGGACGAGCTGCGGCAGCTGGCCCGGGCGATCGCGGCCATGCCGGCCAAGGTTCGCGAGGCCTTCGTGCTGCGGCGGGAGGGCGGGCTTTCCCAGCGCGAGATCGCCGAGCGGATGCGCATTTCGGAGAATACGGGCGAGACGCATATTTCGCGCGGCGTTTCGTTCTTGATTGATTGGTTCGGCCGTAGCGGAAACAAGCGGTCCCAAACCTCTAGTACAGTGGATGCGGAGATCGCCTCGCCAGATGGCCGAACGAGACACCAGTCGAGACATTGACGAAGCGGCGTCCGGCTGGACGGCGCGGCTGGATCGTGGGCCGCTGACTCCGGAGGAAGAACAGGCTTTCCAGGCCTGGCTGAAGGGGGATCCCCGCAGCCGGGGCGCGCTGCTGCGCGCCCAGTCGCTGTTCATGATGAGCGAGTCCGCCCAGGCCCTGGGCGCGGGATATGACCCGGCTGATTTCGCCGAACCGCCGCCGTCCAGGCCGCGCGGGCTGTCGCGGCGCGGGGCCCTGCTGTGGGCGGGCGGCGCGGGGGCGGCGGCCTCGCTGGCGGCCCTGGCCGTGGGCGTGCCGGCGGCGGGCGCGGTCACCAGCACCCGGCGCGGCGAGATCCGTCTGGTCCCGCTGAAGGACGGCTCGACGGTGCTGATGAACACCGACAGCCGTATCCGCGTGCGCTACGGTCAGAACGAGCGGTTCGTGGCCCTCTTGAAGGGCGAGGCCTATTTCTCGGTGGCGCGCGACGAGCGGCCGTTCGTGGTCGAGGTCGACGGCCGCCGGCTGCGCACAAGCCAGGCGGGCTTTCGCGTGCGCAAGCTGGCCGCCGATCCCGTCGACCTCCTGGTGCAGCAGGGACGGGTGGACGTGACCATCCCCAGGCTGACGGCGCCGACCACCAACCTGGCCCTGGAGGGCAACACCCGGCTGGTGATGGCCGACCTGGTTGCGCGCCCGCAGCCGATCACGCCCTCGGTGGTCACCCGCGAGCTGGCCTGGCGCGAGGGCAAGCTGGCCTTCGAGGGCGAGAGCCTGAAGGAGGCCGCCCAGGCCTTCGCCCGCTACAGCGACACCCGCATCGAGATCGCCGACCCCGTCCTGGGGCGCGAACCGGTGGCCGGGCTGTTCGCGGCCAACGATCCCGTCGGCTTCAGCCGCGCCATCGCCCGGGTGTTCGACGCCCGTCTGGACCAGAAGGGCGACCTCGTCGTCCTGAGCCGTCCCGTGACGTCGGCGCCGGCCTCGAACTGAGAAATTTTTGTGACCGGTCACGGAAGCCCGCGACCGGCGGCTCTCAACTCGCGACGTCGCGATCTGGGCGACGGTTGGGGGCTGACTGCCGATGAATTCCCGTTACTCCATCCTCGCCTGCGGGGTCGCCGCCGTGGCGATCGCCGTCGCCTCGCAAGCCCAGGCGCAGGACCGCGACTTCGACATTCCGGCCCAGCCGGCCGTGCGCGCCATTCCCGAACTGGCCCGCCAGGGCCAGGTGCAGATCGTGGCCCCGGCCCGCCTGCTGGACGGCGTGCGCACCCCGGCCGTGAAGGGCCGCATGAACGTCCGCGCGGCGCTGTCGCGCCTGATCGCCGGAACCCCGCTGCGCATCGACAGCGACGACGGCCAGGTGATCACCCTGAAGTCGGCCGGTCCGGCGCCGGCGCGGCCCTCGGCGGCGGTCGGCTCGGGCGTGGTGCGCGGCAAGGTGCTCAACACCGCCACCGGCCAGTACGTGCGCAACGCCGAGATCCGCGTCGAGGGCACGACCATCGCGGCCTTCTCGGATGACGGCGGCGACTTTCGCCTGACCGGCGTGCCGGCCGGCGAGGTCGCGGTGATGGCCAAGTACGCGGGCCTGGAGACGGCCCGCACGGTCGTCACCGTCGAGCCCGGCCAGACCGCGCTCCTGAACTTCGACCTGACCGCCTATGCCGCCGCCGGCGGCGACGCGGTCGAGGCGGTGACGATCACCGCCGCGCGCGACGGCCAGGCCGCCGCGATCATGGAGCGCCGCGCCTCGACCAACGCCAAGAACGTCGTGGCCGCCGACAACTTCGGCGCCCTGACCATGGGCGACGTGGGCGAGTTCATGAAGAACATGCCCGGCGTGTCGCTGGACTACACCGAGGTCGACGCCACGGCCGTGCGCATCGGCGGACTGGACCCGAAGTACTCGACCTTCACCACCGACGGCGCGCGCATGGCCACGGCCACGTCGAACAACAATTCGGGCCGCCAGAACTCGTTCGAGCAGATGTCGATCACCGGCATCGACTCCATCGAGCTGAACAACACCCTGCAAGCCAGCATGGACGCCGACAGCCCCGGCGGCTCGATCAACCTGCGCAGCAAGTACGCCTTCCAGCGCAGGAGCCGCCTGCTGCGCTTCCAGATCGGCGGCGTGGGCACCTCGGACTCCACCCTGTCGCGGCAGTACCTGCCCGACGACAAGAAACACATGACGATCTATCCGTCGGCGCAGATCGGCTATGGCGACGTGTTCCTGGACGGCCGTCTGGGGATCGCGTTCAACGCCAGCTACAACGCCAACTTCGTCCAGCAGGACCGCGTCCAGACCGACTGGTCCTACCTCGCCGACGGCCGGATCATGCCCTACCAGGTGATGTGGCGTCCGGGCCCGAAGCTGACCAGCCGCAAGGCCGCCAATCTCAGCGTCGACTACAAGATCACCGACAAGCTGGCGCTGTCCCTGCGCAGCACCTACTCGTTCTACGACGTCGAGTACTTCAACCAGTACACCTACCTGATCTTCGGCACGACGACGGTGTCGCGGGCGACGGCCGACTCCACGCCGACCCACATCGTCGTGAACCCCAGCACCACCAACACCCGCCTGCACACCCAGTATTCGCACCGCTACGCCGGCACGCCGGCCTGGGTGTTCGCGCCGAAGCTGGAATATCGCGGCGACACCTTCGAGGCCCTGCTGCGCGCCAACTACTCCAGCTCGCAGTTCAATTTCGAGGACAACGACCAGGGCTTCTTCGTCCGCACCGACAGCTACCTGACCCGCATCGGCTTCACGCTCGATAGGGCCTCGGAGGACAGCAACGCCTGGACGATCAAGCAGACCGCCGGCCGTTCGTGGAGCGATCCGGCCAACTTCAACCGCGACGACGACATCGGCAACAACGTCCGCACGTCGCAGTCGAACGCCAACAACCAGATGTACGGCGTCAATCTCGACCTGAAGAAGCAGCTGGCCATCGGCGACGTGCAGATGAAGCTGCTGGGCGGGGCGGCCTTCCGCACCAACGTCTGGAAGACCAACGAGGGCTCGTACCAGCAGTTCCAGTACGTCGGTCCGACCGGCGACCTGACCCAGAAGGCGCCCGAGGCGGTCATTCCCTGGACCCAGAACTACCAGTTCAAGATCCACGGCTTCGACGCGGGCAACATGAACGACCAGGGCTGGCGCGCCGACAACAACTACGCCGTCTACGACATCTACCAGGCCCATCCCGAGTACTTCGTGGCCGACACGGTGGGCAACCTGAAGCGCCAGCTGGATAACAACAAGAAGATCGGCGAGGAGGTCAGCGCCGCCTATGTCGAGGCCCAGCCGCGCCTGGGCAAGGCCCAGTTCGACCTCGGCCTGCGCTACGAGAAGACCAAGACCCAGGCCCGCGTCGCCGACATCCGCTCGGCCAAGGAAGTGACCGCCGCGGGCCTGTCGACCAGCACGGTCGCCGGCCTGATGTACCAGTACCGCAACGGGACCTACACGACCCGCGAGGGCGAGTACGACGACTGGTTCCTGAGCGGCGGGATGAAGTACGACTTCAACAAGCGCCTGGTCGGCCAGCTGGCCTTCAGCCAGTCGATCCTGCGTCCCGACTACGGCAACCTGGGTGGCGTGGTGGCCGTCGACGACAACAACCTGATCGTCACCGTGCCCAACCCGCTGCTCAAGCCCGAGCACTCGACCAAGTACTACGCCAGCCTGCTGTACTACCTGGAGCCGTCGGGCGTGATCGGCCTGTCGGCCTACCAGCTGGACGTCAAGGACATGCAGGTCACCGGCATCACGGTCGATCCCGAGGACGTCGGCTACAATCCGGGCGACTACGCCGGCTACACCTTCCGCAGCGCCCAGAACCTGCCGGGCACCAGCACCAACAAGGGGATCACGCTGGAGTACGACCAGCAGCTGGTCTTCCTGCCGGGCGCGCTGCGGGGTCTTGGCCTGCGGGCCTCGGTCACCAAGGTCGATCCCGACGGCGAGCGCGTGAACCTGCCCAAGACCTCGGCCAACTGGGGCCTGCGCTACAGCTACGGCAAGTTCGACGTCCAGCTGACCGGCAACTGGCAGGACTCCTATCGGACCAGCGCGCTCAGCAACACGCCGACCACGGCCAACAACGGCATCCTCTACCGGGCCGAACGCCAGCTGTGGAACGTCAGCGCCAGCTACAAGATCAACAAGCGCTTCGAGGTCATGCTGGCCGGCCGCAACATCTTCAACGAGCCGGACATCGTCTACTCGAACGTCCGCAGCCGGGTGCAGCAGTACAGCATCTACGGCTCGATGTGGAACGTGGGCCTGAAGGGCGTCTTCTAGGACGCCGCGGCTCCCCCGGCGGTCGCGCTTCCATCCCTGGCGCGGCCGCCGCCTTCCTTTTTCCGACAGTCCTTTCCAACGCACCGAAGAGGTCGTTCCCGTGGTTCTGCACATCGATCGCCGCAGCCTGGTGCTGGGCGGCCTGGGCCTGGGCGCCCTGACCCTGCCGGCCGGCCGCGCCGCCGCCCGACAGCTGCTGGGCGCCAGCGGCTTCACCCACTGCGTCGCCAGCGGTGAGCCTGGGCCGGACTCCATGCTGCTGTGGACGCGCTACGTCCCGGCCGGCGACGGCGTGATCACGCTGCGGGCCGAGGTGGCCCTGGACCAGGCCTTCGCCAGGGTGGTCTCCGGCGGCGTCGTGCGCACCGGCGCCTATCGCGACTGGACCGCCAAGGTGACGGTCGACGGGCTGAAGCCCGGCACGGTCTACTGGTACCGTTTCGTGGCCCCGGACGGCACGATGTCGCCGATCGGCCGCACCAAGACCCTGCCGGTCGGGCCCGTGTCGCGCTTCGGCCTGGCGGTGTTCTCGTGCTCGAACCTGCCCAACGGCTACTTCAACGCCTATGGCCACGCCGCCGCCCGCCAGGACCTGGACCTGTGGCTGCACACCGGCGACTACATCTACGAATACGGCGTCGGCTCGACCCGCGAGGGCGACTGGGCGCAGGGGCGCAAGGAACAACTGCTGCCGGTCACCGAGATCCTGGCCGTCGCCGACTACCGCCTGCGCTACGCCAGCTACCGCGCCGATCCCGACCTTCAGCGTCTGCACCAGGTGGCTCCGATGGCCGCCCTGTGGGACGACCACGAGTCGGCCAACGACAGCTGGGAGGGCGGGGCCCAGAACCACCAGCCCGACAAGGAAGGCGATTGGAGCGTGCGGCGCGCGGCGGCCATGCAGGTCTATCGCGAGTGGATGCCGGTGTCGGACGAGCCGTGGAAGGCCTATCCGATCGGCGCCCTGGCCACCCTCTACCGCACGGAGTCGCGCCTTTTGGCCCGCACCCGTCCGGCCGACCTCGGCGCGGCGTTCAAGGCCTCCGATCCTGACGCCGCGCTGCGGGCGTTCCGCGACGGGGCCTGGCGCGATCCGTCGGCCACCATGCTGGGCTCGACCCAGGAAAGCTGGCTGGCGCACCAGATGAAGGCCTCGTCGAAGGCCTGGCAGCTGGTCGGCATGGGTACGATCCTGGGCCGCACGGTGATGCCCAAGGACGCCGTCGACTGGCTGCGTCCCGAGGTCGCCGACAGGAAGGTCGCCGGCTATCGCAACAACATCCGCGCCGCCGGGCAGGGCCTGCCGATGTGGATGGACCGCTGGGACGGCTATCCGGCCGCGCGCTCGCGCCTGCTGAAGGCCGCCCAGGCCGCCGACGCCGACCTCGTCATGCTGTCGGGCGACAGCCACAACGCCTGGGCCTACGGCCTGATGGAGGACGGCCGCCCGGCCGGGGTGGAGTTCGCCGGCCAGGCGGTCACCTCCAACGGCATGGAAGGCGACATGGGGGCCGATCCCAAGCTGGTCGCCCAGGGCTTCATGGCGGCCAACCCCGAGCTGAAGTGGGCCGACACCAGCCGGCGCGGCTACATGATGATCGAGGTGACGCCCAAGAGCGTCGCCGGCGAATGGCTGTTCCTGAAGACCATCAAGGCCCGCTCGACCGAGCTGGCCGGCAGCCACCGCATGCGGGTCGAGCGCGGGCCGCGGGCGTTCAGCGCCTAGAAGGTCAGCCGCGCAGCATCCGGTCGACGCGGGCGGCCAGGTCCGACACCGCGAAGGGCTTGGTCAGCACCTCCATGCCCGGCTGGATGTGGCCGTGGTTGAGGACGGCGTTCTCGGCGTAGCCGGTGATGAACATCACCTTCAGATCGGGCCGCAGGGCCCGGGCGGCGTCGGCGACCTGGCGGCCGTTCAGGCCTCCCGGCAGGCCGACGTCGGTGATCAGCAGGTCGAAGCGGGCGTTGGACTGCAGCAGGCGCAGGCCGGCGGGGCCGTCGGCCGCCTCGGCGCAGGCATAGCCCAGCTCCTGCAGCGCATCGACGATCAGCATGCGGACGGTCGGCTCGTCGTCGACCACCAGCACGGTCTCGCCGGCCGCGGCCGGGGCGGGCAGCACCGCGTGGACGTCGGTCTCGGGCGCGACCTCCTCGCCGAAGTGGCGCGGCAGGTAGATGCAGACCATCGTGCCCTGGCCGACCTCGGAATAGATCCGCACGTGGCCGTGCGACTGGCGGGCGAAGCCGTAGACCATCGACAGGCCAAGGCCCGTGCCTTCGCCCATCGGCTTGGTGGTGAAGAACGGGTCGAAGACGCGCTCCTGGATCGACTTGTCCATGCCCACGCCGGTGTCGCTGACGCAGACGCAGACATACTGGCCCGGCTCCATGCCGCGCTCGTCGGCCGAGCGGCGGTCGAGCCACTTGTTGCCGGTCTCGATGGTGATGCGGCCGCCGTCGGGCATGGCGTCGCGGGCGTTGATGCAGAGATTGAGAAGGGCGTTCTCGAGCTGGTTGTCGTCGACCAGCGTGGGCCACAGGCCGGCGGCGGCCACGGTCTCGACCTTGATCGACGGACCGACCGTGCGGCGCACCAGCTCGACGAAGTCGGCCATCAGGCGGTTGATGACGATGGGCCTGGGCGACAGGGTCTGGCGGCGCGAGAAGGCCAGCAGGCGGTGGGTGAGGGCGGCCGCCCGGCGGGCCGCGCCCTGGCCGGCCGCCAGGTACTTCTCGACGTCGCGCGTGCGGCCCTGGGCCAGGCGCGCGCCGATCATCTCGAACGAGCCCGAGATGCCCGACAGCAGGTTGTTGAAGTCGTGGGCCAGGCCCCCGGTCAGCTGGCCGACGGCTTCCATCTTCTGGGCCTGGCGCAGGGCTTCCTCGGCGTCGTGCAGGCGCTCCTGCTCCTCCAGCCGAGCGGTGACGTCGTAGACGAACTGGTAGGCGCCGGTCTGCACGCCCATGTCGTCGCGCAGCACGCCGAAGCGCATCTCGTAGAAACGGCGATAGCGGCCGGGATCGCCGTAGGCCTCGATCTGGACGAACTCCTCGCCGGCCAGGGCGCGGGACCAGACCGCGCGCACCTGCTCGCGGTTCTCCGGCTGGTCGTCCAGAAGACCCAGCATGCTGTCGCCGACCCGGGGCGAGACGCCGAACACCCGCTCGAACTCGGTCGCCGCGGCGCTGTTGATGGCCAGCCAGCGGAAGTCCTTGTCGGCCACCTGGATGAAGGCGTTGGCGCCCTCCATGGCGTCGGCCAGCACCCGGCGCTCGGCCAGGGCGGCGGCGACGCGACTCTCGAGCGTCTCGTTCAGCCGGCGCAGGGCCAGTTCGGCCCGGCGGCGCTCGGTGATGTCCTGGAACAGCACCGCCACCTGGCGGCGCTCGGGCGGCTCGATGCGGAACGACGACAGCGACAGGTAGCGGCCGGTGGCCACCAGCTCCTGCTCGAAGCGGATCGGCTCGCCGGTGCGCAGCACGTGGCCGTAGCGCGCCACCCAGGCGTCGGCCTCGTCGCCGACCATCTCGCGAAGCTTCTGGCCGACCACGTCGGGGATGCCGGCATGGCGGGCGTAGGCGGCGTTGGCGTCGACGTGGATGTAGTCGCTGTCGGGGCCGTGCGGGCCGTCGAGGAACTCGATGACGCAGAAGCCCTCGTCCATCGAGTCGAAGAGCGTGCGGTAGAGCTGCTCGCTCTCGGCGCTCCTCTGCAGCGACAGGCGCAGGTCGAGCTGGCTCATCACCTGCCGCGCCAGCACCTGCAGGGTGCGCTGCTGCAGCGGCGAAAGCTCCTTTGGCGCGGTGTCGAGCACGCACAGGGTGCCGATCGGCAGGCCCTCGGCGGTCTTCAGCAGGGCGCCGGCGTAGAACCGCAGGTGCGGCTCGCCGGTGACCAGGGGATTGCCGTCGAAGCGGTGGTCTCGGGTGGCGTCCGGGACCAGCAGGAAGTCGTCTTCCAGGATCGCCTTGGCGCAGAAGGAGGTTTCAAGGGGCGTTTCGCGCACGCCCAGGCCCACCTCGGCCTTGAAGAACTGGCGGTGCTCGTCGATCAGATTGACGACCGCGATGGGCGTTCCGCAAATCTCGGCGGCCAGGGCGGCGATCTCGTCGAAGGCCGGTTCGCGCGGCGTGTCGAGGATGTCGTAACGGCGAAGGGCCACGAGGCGACGGGCCTCGCGCTCCGACGGATCGGCGGCATGCATGCGAACTTAAGGCCCCCGGTCCCCGAGCATGGTCGACAGCCCGACGCCGGCGCGCGGGCTCAATCGCTTAGACGCATGACGCGTCCAACGGTTCCACGCAAGCAAGGTAAAGCTTGTGGAAGGGGCGGCGTTCCCTAGCCCCAGCCTTCCGAGACGCCCGCGCGGCGGGCCATCGGGGTGACGGACGACAGGCGCTGCGAGGGCTGCGGCTGGTCGGCCGGCTTGCCGTAGAGCCAGCCCTGGGCGAAGTCGACGCCGGCCTTGCGGACCACGTCCTCGACCTCGGCGGTTTCGACCATCTCGGCCACGGTGCGGACGTTGAGGTCGCGGCACAGCTCGACCAGGCGCCGGACCATGGCCCCGTCGCGGCTGTTGCCGGCCAGCTCGCGCACGTAGCGGCCGTCGATCTTGACGATGTCGAGGGTCAGTTCCTGCAGGTAGGCGAACGAGGCCGCGCCGGCTCCGAAGTCGTCCAGGCAGACCAGCGAGCCGAGGCCGCGCAGGGCCTGGATGTGGCGGTTGGCGCGCGGCAGGTCGTCGATGGCGCTGGTCTCGGTGACCTCGAAGATCAGCTTGCCCTTGGCGGCCGGGGTCGCGACCAGCAGGCGGCTGATATGGTCGACGAAGGTCTCGCTGACGATCGTGCGGCCCGAGACGTTGACGGCCAGGCGCACGCCGCCGCTGCGGTCGGCGGCGATCCGGCGCACCGCCTGCTCGGCGATGGCGTGGTCGAGCTCCTCGATGATGTCGAACTCCTCGGCCATGCGGATCAGGGCGAAGGGGCTGGCGCCGTCCTCGAAGCGCACCAGCGCCTCGTGGTGATGAGCCTGGCCGGACGAGAGGTCGACCACGGGCTGGTAGGCCAGGGTGAAGCGGCGCTGGCTGACGGCCGCGCCCAGGGCGCCGGCGCGGGCCAGGGTGCGTTTCACCGATCTGTTCATCGCCTCCGACAGCGTCATCGGCGGGGTGTCCTTCAGGCCCTCGCGCAGGAAGTCGTCGAGGGCGTAGCGCAGGGCCCGCAGGCCGCGCGACGAGGTTCCGCCGTCCAGCGGCACCACGTGGGCGCTGGCGTCGAGCGTGGCGATCTTGGTCAGGCGGGCGGCCAGGGCCTCGGGCCGATCGTCCTTGGCTCGCAGCAGGGCGAAACGCTCGGGCGAGACCTGGGTGGCCATGGCGCCGGCGTGGCTCTCGGCCCGCACGGCGCCGGCGATCTTCATGTCGAGGGCCAGCGCCTCGGGCGGGGCCAGGCCGTCGCGCAGGGCGGCCAGGCCCGCGAACTCGACCATGGCCAGTTCAAGTTCGAGCCCCGTGACCCTGGCCGCTTCGAAGAGCCCCTTGGCGATCTCGTCGAAATTCTCGCGCGGGCGCAGGCCCGTGGCGTCCAGGCCGCCGGCGGGCGCGCGGGCGGCGGTGATCGCCACGGAGGTACGTCCGAAATTGTCGGGGAGGGCGCGCAGAGTGACTCCAACGAAGCGCTCCGGCTCGCCGGCGACGCGGACGGTGACCGGACCCCGGCGCTGGCCGTCGTCGAGAGCAAAGAGCGTGGCGTCCATCAACGGGCGGTCGGCGGGCGTGAACAGGTCGCGCCAGACCCGGCCCATCAGGGAGACTTCGGACTTGCCCATGATCTTCTGCGCCGCGCCCAGGGCGAGGCTGACCCGGTCGCCCTCCAGTTCAAGCAACAGGTCGGCGCTGGTGAAGGCTAGGCCCAGCAGGCGGCGTGGATCGATCGACAAAGGACGGAGCTCCCCCAGAGGAGCTCATTCTGGTCGGTCTTAGCTTAAGGACCCGTGCATGGGACGGGTTTCGAGGGCCGCGGCGGCCGGTCGCGAAGGCGGTCGGGCGAACGAAAAAGAACATCTTGCGAACATAGAACAAAATGTGTACGTGTTAATCATTCCACAGGCGGTGGGCGTAGCGGCGCCCGAACTTCCGGCCCAGCGGTCGGAATCATGGAATAAGGCGATCATCCAATGACCAGTCAGGCGGCTTTGAAACTCGTGGGCAAAGAAGAAGGCGACAAGGCGCGGGCGCTAGAAGCGGCCCTGGCGCAGATCGATCGGGCCTTCGGCAAGGGCTCGGTGATGAAGCTCGGCGAGAAGGGCAAGGTCGAGATGGAGTCGGTCTCCACCGGCTCGCTCGGGCTCGACATCGCGCTCGGCATCGGCGGCCTGCCCAAGGGGCGCGTCGTCGAGGTCTACGGCCCGGAAAGCTCCGGCAAGACCACCCTGGCGCTGCACGTGGTGGCCGAGGTCCAGAAGGCCGGCGGCACCGCAGCCTTCGTCGACGCCGAGCACGCGCTCGATCCGTCCTACGCCCACAAGCTGGGCGTCAACCTCGACAACCTGCTGGTCTCCCAGCCGGACAACGGCGAGCAGGCCCTCGAGATCACCGACACCCTGGTGCGCTCGGGCGCGGTCGACATCGTCGTGGTCGACTCCGTGGCGGCCCTGACCCCGAAGGCCGAAATCGAAGGCGAGATGGGCGACAGCCTGCCCGGCCTCCAGGCCCGCCTGATGAGCCAGGCGCTGCGCAAGCTGACCGGCTCGATCAACAAGGCCAACACCATCGTCATCTTCATCAACCAGATCCGTCACAAGATCGGGGTGATGTACGGCAGCCCGGAAACGACCACGGGCGGCAACGCGCTGAAGTTCTACGCCTCGGTGCGCCTGGACATCCGCCGCACCGGCTCGGTCAAGAACCGCGACGAGATCATCGGCAACAACGTCCGCGTCAAGGTGGTGAAGAACAAGGTGGCCCCGCCGTTCCGCGAGGTCGAGTTCGACATCATGTACGGCGAGGGCATCTCCAAGCTCGGCGAGATCATCGACCTGGGCGTCAAGGGCGGCATCATCGACAAGGCCGGCTCCTGGTTCTCCTACAACAGCCAGCGCATCGGCCAGGGCCGCGACAACGTCCGCGAGTTCCTCAAGAACAACAAGGACCTGGCCAACGAGATCGAGACGGCCGTGCGCAAGGCCTCGCAGAAGATCGAGGAAGAGCTGCTGGTCGGCGGTCCCGAGGACGGCGACGAGGAATAGGGAATTCGGCGCGCGCCTGCGCCGAACTTCGCGGCCGCCGCCCGCCGAGGGCGACCCCGCCTTATAGCCCGCGGCGGAACGACACCGCCGTCGACGGCCGCGATCCCCGGACGCCTGGACCCCATGCCAGGCGTCCGATTTCGTTTCTCCGCCCTCGCGAAGCGGGGGGGCGGCCCTCGGCGCAGGCCGCGTCCAACCGGCCCCATCTACGGCCGCCGACCGGCCGTTCACTCTCCCATCCGATACCGCTCCCGCTGAAGACAGCGCGGCCGGCCGTCGATCACCACCACCCGCGCCGCGGCGGGCGGGGCCCAATAGGCCTTGGTCGCCGCCGTCTCCACGGCCAGCAGGCCAGGACCGGTGAAGTCGCAGACCTGGGCGTCGCGCTTCTCGCCCTCTAGGCGATAGACGTGGCTGGCGCACTGCATGTGGCCGATCCACCGCGAGAGCCGGACCTCCTGGAAGGTCGCGCTCAGCGGCGGTCGCGAGGAGCCGGCGAAGGCCTGGGCGGTGGCGGACGGGCAGGAGGCGCCCTCAAGGCTCCAGCGGGTGGTCTCCTCGGCCTGCCGCTCGACGCCGGCCTTGCGCTCGGCGGCGTACCAGAAGCTGGCCGGGGCCGAGACGACGGCCGCCGCGAACAGCAGTCGCAGCGGCCAGGGCGGGGCGCGCGGGCCCTCGACGCGCACCTCGCCGGCCGGATGGTGCGGCCGCTTGCGCCGGGCTGGGCCAAGATCCCGATCGAACATCCCCGCTCCCCCGACTGCTTCCCCGCCTATAGCCCGGCTGCGTCGTGTCCCGCCAGCGACGCCGGCCCCGAAACCCGGCCATCTCCCGAGGTTGGATTTCCACAAAGCTTGAAACCGCGCTATGCAGCGCCGACTTCCGGCAGCCACCGGACCTTTCGAGATTCCCGAGACGACGATGCCTAGCCTCAACGAGATCCGCAGCACCTTCCTCGACTACTTCGGCAAGGCCGACCACGCCGTCACGCCGTCGGCGCCGCTGGTGCCGCAGAACGATCCGACCCTGCTGTTCGTCAACGCGGGCATGGTGCCGTTCAAGAACGTGTTCACCGGCGCCGAAACGCCCGCCCATCCGCGCGCGGCCAGCTCGCAGAAGTGCGTCCGCGCCGGCGGCAAGCACAACGACCTGGACAACGTCGGCTACACCGCCCGTCACCACACCTTCTTCGAGATGCTGGGCAACTTCTCGTTCGGCGACTACTTCAAGGAACAGGCGATCACCCACGCCTGGACCCTGCTCACCGGCGAGTTCAAGCTGCCCAAGGACAAGCTGCTGGTCACGGTGTACCACACCGACGACGAGGCGGCCGACCTGTGGAAGAAGATCGCCGGCCTGTCCGACGACAAGATCATCCGCATCCCGACCAGCGACAACTTCTGGTCCATGGGCGACACCGGTCCCTGCGGCCCGTGCTCGGAAATCTTCTACGACCACGGCGAAGGCATCTTCGGCGGCCCTCCGGGCAGCCCCGATGAAGACGGCGACCGCTTCATCGAGATCTGGAATCTCGTCTTCATGCAGTTCGAGCAACTGGCCGGCGGCGAGCGCCTGTCGCTGCCCAAGCCCTCGATCGACACCGGCATGGGCCTGGAGCGCATCGCCGCGGTGCTGCAGGGCCAGCACGACAACTACGACATCGACCTGTTCAAGGCGCTGATCGCGGCTTCGGTCGAGCTGACCGGCGTCAAGGCCGAGGGCGACCAGGCCCCGTCGCACCGCGTGATCGCCGACCACCTGCGCTCGTCGTCGTTCCTGCTGGCCGACGGCGTCACCCCGTCGAACGAAGGCCGCGGCTACGTGCTGCGCCGGATCATGCGCCGGGCCATGCGTCACGCCTACCTGCTGGGCGCCAACGAGCCCCTGATGCACCGCCTGGCCCCGACCCTGGTGGCCGAGATGGGCCAGGCCTATCCGGAACTGCGCCGCGCCGAGGCCTCGATCGTCGAGACCCTGCGCCAGGAGGAAGAGCGCTTCCGCGTCACGCTGGGCCGCGGCATGGGCCTGCTCGACGAGGCCACCGCCAACCTGTCCGAAGGCGGCGTGCTGGACGGCGAGACCGCCTTCAAGCTCTACGACACCTACGGCTTCCCGCTCGACCTGACCCAGGACGCCGTGCGCGCCAAGGGCATCAAGGTCGACACCGACGGCTTCGACGTGGCCATGGACCGCCAGCGCCAGATGGCGCGCGCCAACTGGGCCGGTTCGGGCCAGCAGGGCGCGGCGGCCGCCTGGTTCTCGATCAAGGAAAAGGCCGGCGCCACCGACTTCGTCGGCTACGAGACCACCGAGACCACCGGCGTGGTCAAGGCCATCGTCGCCGACGGCGCCGAGGTCGAGGCGGCCGAGGCCGGCCAGACCGTCGACGTGCTGCTCGACCGCACCAGCTTCTACGCCGAGAGCGGCGGCCAGGCCGGCGACACCGGCGTGATCGAGGCCAATGGCGCCGAGAGCCGCGTGCTCGACACCCAGAAGCAGGCCGGCGAGCTGCACGTGCACCGCGTCGAGTTGGCCGGGCCGCTGAAGGTCGGCGACCAGGTCGTCGCCTCGGTCGACGCCGAGCGCCGCCACACCACCCGTTCGAACCACTCCGCCGCCCACCTGGTGCACGCGGCCCTGCACCATGTGCTGGGCCCGCACGTCGCCCAGAAGGGCCAGATGGTCGACGGCGAGCGCATGCGCTTCGACTTCAGCCACGGCGGCCCGCTGACCGCCGACGAGATCGAGCGCATCGAGGCCGAGGTCAATGCGGTCATCCGCCAGAACGTCGCGGCCCAGACCAAGGAAATGGCTCCGCAGGAGGCCATCGAGGCCGGCGCCGTGGCGCTGTTCGGCGAGAAGTACGGCGACAGCGTCCGCGTGCTGACGCTCGGCGACTCCCTCACTGAAGCCGGCAAGGCCTATTCGGTCGAGCTGTGCGGCGGCACCCACGTGGCCCGCACCGGCGACATCGCCCTGTTCAAGATCGTCTCGGAACAAGGCGTGGCCGCCGGCGTGCGCCGCATCGAGGCCCTGACCGGCGAGGCGGCCCGCCGCTTCCTGCTCGACCAGGCCGGCGTCGCCAAGGCCCTGGCCGACCAGTTCAAGACCCCGGTCGCCGAGGTGCTGGCGCGCGTCGACGCCCTGGTGGCCGAGCGCAAGAAGCTGGAAAAGGAACTGGCCGAGGCCAAGAAGCAGCTGGCCCTGGGCGGCGGCGGCGCGGCCTCTGGTCCGGAAGACGTGAACGGCACGGCCCTGATCGCCCGCGTCCTCGACGGCGTCGGCGGCAAGGAGCTGCGCGGCGTGGCCGAGGAGTTCAAGAAGCAGCTGGCCTCGGGCGTCGTGGCCCTGGTCGGCACGACCGACGGCAAGGCCGCCGTCACCGTGGCCGTGACCGCCGACCTCGTCGGCAAGTTCAGCGCCGCGGACCTGGCCAAGGCCGCCGTGATCGCCATGGGCGGCCAGGGCGCGGGCGGCAAGCCCGACTTCGCCCAGGGCGGCGCCCCGGACGCCAGCAAGGCCGACGACGGCCTTGCCGCGATCAAGGCCGTCCTGGCCGGCTGATACGATGATGGGCCGGGGCGACGGTGTCGCTCCGGCTCATTCGTTTTCTGAGCCATTCGCCGCAGTTGCGGCGCTCGCCCCGAGTGTCCTACCAAGTCGGCCATGCGGCGCGATCTCTATGGCCTTCTGCAAGAACGATCGATCGTCCACCCCACGCGGGTCGAGGCGATCACCTGGCGACAGGGCCGGCTGAGCGTCGAGGTCAGCGGATGGCGCTGGTGGGACGCATCTTGTCCGAACCCGGCGACCGACGGGGCGATCACCTTCGTTTTCGACGAGGTGACGGAAGGGCGCTTCCTGCTCGACAGGCTGGATCGCGACGACGAAATGCTCGACGAGTTCGAAATCCGCCTGGTGGCGGAGACACCCTGGGCGCGCTCGGCGGACTGGTCGATCTACTGCTCGGCGGCCGTCCCCGACCCGTTGGCCATCTACGTGGCGGTTGAGGACTACTTGCGTCGCAACGAGGCCCGTTTCGGGGTCGAGGACTTTCTGAACCAAGGGTCAGGGCTGCGCGCTTTCATCGAGATGACGAAGGCGCCGGGCTTCCTGCTGGCCAGGGCGCCGGAGTGCATTCGCGACCTGATCTGCGAAGAGCTTGACCGCCAGTGCGTGCGCTACAGCGTCGTCCAGACGGTCGCCGATACCGAATCCCGGTTCCTCGTCACGCTGGGGCGATCGACCTTCTTCTGCGAAGGGGCGATCGCCGAAATGCTCGAGCAGGCCGTCCCTACGGCTCTAACTGGACCTGGCCCTTGCCCAGCTCCAGCCAGTCGTTGAACGGCAGGTGGTAGTAGAGGTCGAAGACCTCGGCCTGCAGCTTGAAGGGCAGGCTGCTCTCGCTGTTCCACAGCATCACCACGCCGGTCTTCCTGGCGGGGTCGAACATCATCGTGGCGCGATAGCCGTCGACGGCGCCGCTGTGGCCGGCCAGGCGGTGGCCCTGGTAGCCGAAGCTGCGCATGGCCAGGCCGTAGCCCGGCTTCTCCAGCGTGCGGCCCAGCGGCGAGTTGCCGTACGGACGGCCGGTGTTGACGCGGGGGCGCTGGACTTCCTCCAGAACGCTGGCCGGCAGAACAGCGGGGGCCAGGCCCATCTGGGCCTGCATCCAGCGCGCCAGGTCGACGATGTTTGAGTTCACGCCGGCGGCGGCGGGGGTCAGGTAATAGGCCTCGGCCAGGGTCAGGCGGCGGCCGTAGCGGGTGGGGCGGGCCCAGTGCCTGGCGTCGCTCAGCTCGGTCATGCCGATGGTGGCGCTGCTCATGCCCAGCGGCAGGAACAGGCGCTGGCGGGCTTCCTCGGCGTAGGGCCGGCGGGTGGCGGTCTCGACGACCTCGCGGATCGTGTCGAAGGCGACGTTCTGGTAGGTGTGGCAGGTGGCCGGAGGGCACTGGGGCGGCACCTCGCCCAGCGACTGGCGGATCATCTTGGGCGCGCGCCCGCCCTCCAGCCAGCCGTCATAGGCGTTGCGCGGCAGGCCCGTGCGCTGGGACAGCAGCTGTTCGATCGTCAGGGTCGCCTGGGCCCCGCGCGGCAGGCGCAGGCTGGTGTCGAACTTGCCCAGCGGGTCGCTCAGCGAGAACGCCCCGTCCTGGGCCAGGCGCGCGCTCAGCGAGCCGGCGATGGTCTTCGACAGCGACGCCCAGCGGAACACCGTGTCGGGACCCACCGCCTCGCCCTCGTCGGGCATGGTGACGCCGTAGCCCTTCACGAACGACAGCCGGCCGTCCTCGACCACGGCGACGGCCAGGCCGGTCATCGAGCGGTCGCGCATCATCGCGCCGATGCGGTTGTCCAGGGCGCGGTAGTCGATCTCGCCGCGCCAGTCCTGCGGCTTCAGCGGCAGGACCATGGGCGTGGCGGCCGCGGCGATGGTCTTGTCGTCGGCGGCCTGGGGCGCGCGCGTGCAGCGCACGACGCCGAAGGTCAGCGCGCCCAGCACGGCCACGCCGGCGGCGGCCGCCCCGGCGATCCGCCACGGGGTCCAGCGACGGCGACGGAAGGTGAACTGCGAGGTCTTGATGAACTTGGTCAGGCTGTCCGTCCGTACGTAGCAAAGCGGCGGCCCGACGTCGGCAGCCCCCCGGCGTCGAGTCCGCATCACACATGAAACACGAAGCGTCCGTCCTAGCGTTTTGACCGGAGGCGACAAGCCCAATCGACGGGCCTTGGCGCCATTGTCGACGACTGTTCGCGCGAGAGACTTGCCGGGCGCCACCGGGGCGATAACATCGCCGCATGAAACGCCTTGTCAGCGCCATTGCGGCCGTCGTCCTGCTCTCCGGCGCAGCCGCCTCGGTGGAGGTGAGGGCGCAGATCCATGAGCGGGTCTATCCGGCCCCGAAGGCGCCGCTGGACCTTGCGGGCCTGCCGCCGGCCGCGACTCTGATCACGGTGGCCACCGCCGACGGCCTGACGCTGCGCGGCGTCGAGGTTCCGCCGCGTGACGGCAAGCCGACCTTCCTGATCTTCCACGGCAACGGGTCGAGCGCGACCAACTCCGTGCTCTGGCTCGGCCCCTTGGTCGCCGAGGGCTACGGCGTGGTGGCGGCCGAGTACCGCGAGTACAGCGGCAATCCCGGCCGGGCCAGCGAGAAGGGCCTGGCGGCCGACGCCGACGCCTTCTTCGACCGGGCCAAGGCCGTCGCCGGCTCGGGACAGCTGATCGTGGTCGGCCACAGCCTGGGGGGCGGCGTGGCCTTCGGCCTGGCGAGCCGGCGCAAGCTGGACGGGCTGGTCACCATCGGAACCTTCACGCGACTGTCGGCCATGGCCCCGGCGATCGCCCGTCCGCTGCTGACCGACCGCTACGACAACAAGGGCGCGATCGCCTCGCTGGACGAGCCGCTGTTCCTGATTCATGGCGACGCCGACCCGGTCATCCCCTACGCCCACGGCGAGGCGCTGAAGGCCGAGGCGGTCGCCGCCCATCGCCAGGGCGCCATGTTCACGGTCCTGGGCGCGGGCCATGGGCCCAACGCCGCTACGTTGGCGATGGTGCTGAAGGCGATCGCCATCAAGGTCGAGGGCGGCGAGGCGACGGCCCGCGTCACCCTGCCGGCCAACGTGCGGCTGGTGCCCTTCTAGGGTTCCGTACTCAATTACCTAGGCTCGATAAAGGTCGTCATCCCGGCCGAAGGCTCGCGTAGCGGGCCGCAGAGCCGGGACCCAGGGGACGCCGGCAGTGCGTCGGCCCCTGGGTCCCGGACAAGCGCTTCGCGCTTTCCGGGATGACGATTATGGAGCGTTGATTTTAAAGGTTTTTCACTCCCGGACAATTCAGTCCGAACCCTAGCGCTGATCGACATTTCTGCGCTCGGGCCGATTTCTAACCGGGCATCCCCGCCTTCGCGGGGATCGAGCGGGGTGGGGAGCGACAAGCCCTTCGATCCGCCCTAGCTCACCAGCACCAGCTCCCCGCCCGGCGTGAAGACGTATTCGTAGTAGAACCACAGGTCCGTGGGGCTGCTCGCCTCGATCTTGAAGGCGGTGATCAGGCGCTGGCCGTCGGTCTTGAGATAGATCGCCCCGTAGACGTCGACATTGGTCTTCGACAGCTTGGCGAGGTCGGCCTTGATGGTCTCGGCCAGGGCCGGCGAGGGAGCGGCGGCGAGCTGGGCGACGGCCTTGCCGACCTTGTCGATCAACAGCTGGTCGGTCTTCTCGCGGGTGGAGCGTTGCAGCTCGGTCGACAGCAGCACCGGCGAGGCGCCGCGGCCGGCGCGGCCCAGGCGGCCCAAAAGGTCGGGGCGGGGGTGGACGTGGCCCTCCTCGTCGCCCGACGAGATGATGAAGCAGGCCGGATTGACCGCCTCCAGGAAGGCGTCGGTGACCTTCTCCGAGCCGTGGTGGCAGACCTTCATGATGTCGGACCGGAAGCGCTGGGCGACCTTGCCGACCATCATCCGGTAGTCGGTTCCGCCGGCGGCGGGGAAGGTCGAAAGTCCGGCGTAGCGGGTCAGCAGATAGCGTTCGGCCGGCTCGTTGAGGTCGCCGCCGAAGAACACGCTGAACCGGCCGTAGGTCAGGCGCAGCAGGATCGAATGGCCGTTCTTGGTCTCGCCGTACGAGCCGCCGATGCGGCGCAGGCGAGCCTTGCCGCCCGCGTCGCGCTCGACCGCGGGACCCAGCACCTCGATGGCGTAGCCGCGTCCGTCGGAGGGGGCGTAGCCGGGGATGTAGCTGCGGCCGTCCTCGATCTGGCCGTGCTCGGTAGACAGCATGCCGATCTCGCCGACCTTGGGATTGTCGAGCGCGGCCTGCATCACGCTGGGAAAGCCGTACTTGGCGTTGGCCTTGCGGTCGGGCAGCTGGGCGCGGACGTCGGCCTCGGTCTGCGCCAGTTCGGTCTGGTAGGTGATCTTGCTGGCCGGATCCTTCACGAAGGCGCCGAGCTTGGCCCAGGTTCCCGACACCGCCCGCTCGACCAGGCCGTTCTGCCAAATGCGCTTGAAGCCGATCTTGGGGTTGGCGAAGATCGCCTCGAAGCCCTGGTAGTGGTCGCTGTCGGGGTGGGTGATCACCGCGGAGTCGAACGAGAAGCCGCGATAGGCCTTGAAGCGGCCGTTCAGGAACCGCTCCATGTTGTCGCCTTCGCCGGCGTCGACGACGATCACGCCCTCCCTGTCGCCGGTCTCGGGGGTGATCAGCACCGCCCCGTCGCCCTGGCCGACGTCGAGGAAGACGATCTCCAGCGGCCGGGTCGCCACCGTGTCGGCCTTGGGAATATAGAGGGTCTGGGGATTGGCGTTGGGCGACCACCTGATGCGCAGCCAGCCGTCCGGCTCCTCGCCGTCGAGGCTGAGCCAGTCGCCCCACAGCACCTGTCGCACCTTGGTCTTCCGGTCGGCGGCATAGAGAAAGACCTTCCGTCCGTCCTCGCCAAGCCCGGCATAGACGTGAGCCATCGCGCCCTCCCTGATCTCAACCCTTGAGGGCATTGTGGCATGTTTTCGCTTGATTTTCACGACGTTGCGCGAGCGGCGCCGCATGGCCCGACTGACCAAAACGCGGGGAGCTTGAACAAGACCGTTCGTGTCCGACCCGACACATTCGGCGGACTTCTTCCACTCCGCATCCAAGGACAAAGTCGATGCCGATCAAGGCCACCCCGACCCCCGGCCCGCAGCTGCTGACGCCGACCGACCACACCCTGATCATGATCGACTTCCAGTCGCAGATGGCGTTTGCGACCCATTCGATCGACGCGATCACCCTGCGCAACAACGCCGGCCTGGTGGCCAGCGCCGCCGCCGGCTTCGGCGTCTCGACCATCCTGACCACGGTCGCCGAGAAGAGCTTCTCGGGCCCGATGTTCGCCGAAGTCACCGCGCCGTTCCCGGGCAAGACCCTGCTGGACCGCACCTCGATGAACACCTGGGAAGACGCCCCGGTGATCGAGGAGATCAACAAGATCGGCAAGGAGCGCATCGTACTGGCCGGCCTGTGGACCAGCGTCTGCATCGTCGGCCCGGCGCTGTCGGCCCTGGCGCAAGGCTATGAGGTCTATGTGATCACCGACGCCTGCGGCGACGTCTCGGCCGAAGCCCACGAGCGCGCCATCGACCGCATGGTCCAGGCCGGCGCCCGCCCGATCACCGCGCTCCAGTACCTGCTGGAAATGCAGCGCGACTGGGCCCGCACCGAGACCTACGACATGACCACCGGCATCGCCAAGACCTACGGCGGCGGCTACGGCCTGGGCATCATCTACGCCAAGACGATGTTCAACGCCCACGAAGGCTAACCAGCCCGCCCGCGCCGGCTCGATCCCAGGGCCGGCGCGGCGCGCCTCAGCAAGGCGTCCCATGATGAAGATCTACATCCTGTCGCTCGCCGCCGGCCTGGCGGTCGGCGTGTTCTACGGCCTGCTGCAGGTGCGCTCGCCCGCGCCGCCGGTGGTGGCGCTGGTCGGCCTGTTCGGCATACTGGTCGGCGAGCAGATCCCGCCGCTGGTCAAGGGCTTCATGGCCCGCAAGCCCGCCGCCGTCTCGTGGCTGAAGCATCAGGTGGGGCCGCACATGTTCGGCCCGCTGCCCTGCGGCCAGAAGCCCGCCGAACTGGCCCAGAACGAGCCCCCGGCCGCCCCCAAGGCCTGAAGACTGTCTCTTATACACCTGT
>LNIY01000073.1 GCA_001449105.1 Caulobacter vibrioides
GGCGTGGGCTTGGTGCTGCTGGACGGCGGCTCGGTGACCGTCAACGGCGGCGCGGGCGGTTCGGGCAGCGCCATCACGGGCGGCGCGGGCATGGCGCTCGGCAACGGCGGCGCGGGCCTCTTCCTCTACAACGGCGGTTCGCTGGACGTCCAAAGCGGCACGATCACGGGCGGCGCCGGCGGCACTTTCAATAGCTGGGGCGGGGCCGGCGCGGCCGGCGTGCTCAGCAACCTGGGAACCATCACCAACGCGGGGACGATCACCGGCGGCGAGGGCGGCTACGGCTATTCGAACGGCGGGGCGGCCGGCATCGGCGTGATCGCCTGGGGCGGCGCGATCGAGAACAGCGCGACCGGCGTCATCGCCGGCGGCGTCGGCGGGCGCGGGAACGGCAACTTCGGCGGCATGTATTCCGGCGCCGGCGGGGCGGGCATCGTCTTCACGGGCGGCCAGCCGGGGCTGCTGGTCAACGCCGGAACGATCCAGGGCGGGGCGGGCGGCCCGGCCTCCAACGCGATCCGGCGGGGCGCCGGCGGCCGGGGCGTGGTCGGCGCCAGCACGGGCTCCACCACCATCATCAATTCAGGCACGATCGTCGGCGGCGTCAGCGTAAGCTTCCAGCGCGCCTACGCGATCGAGCTGTTCGGCAGCGACAACCGCCTGGAGCTTCACGCCGGCTCGTGGATCCGTGACGTCGCGGTGGTTACCGGCGGCGGCTCCAACAACGTGCTGGCTCTGGGGGGCGCCGATGACGACACGTTCGACGCCACGCATATCGGGTCGGACGGGTCCTATGACGGCTACGGCTATATGGGCTTCGACACCTTCGAGAAACTTGGCGCCAGCACCTGGACCCTGACGGGGACGGGCAACCAGACCTGGTCGGTGCTGGAGGGCGTGCTGAAGGGCGACAGCAACAGCCTGGCCGGCAACGTCGTCTTCGGGACCGGCGCCGGCAGCCGGGGCGTCGTCTTCGACCAGGCGTTCGACGCCGTCCATCGCGGCCATGTCTCCAGCGGCGGCGCGGTCACCAAGACCGGCGCTGGGGTCCTGACGCTGACCGGCGAGTCCGCCTCGAACTGGACGATCTCGGGCGGCGGGGTGATCGCTTCGGCCGGCCTGTTCGGCAACGACGCGACGATCGGCGCCGGCGCCTTCCTGACCCTCGATCAGAGTACGGACGGAACCTATGGCTTCGTGCTTTCGGGCGCGGGCGACTTCCGAAAGGCCGGCGCCGGAAAGCTTGTCCTGACTGAACACTCCTCGACCTTCACAGGCTCCACTGCCGTCAACGCCGGAACCCTTACGGTCAACGGCTCGCTGGCGGGTTCGACGGTCCTCGTCGCTTCCGGCGCGACGCTGGGCGGCACGGGCACGGTGGGCGACACCACGATTCTGAGCGGCGGCCATCTGGCGGCCGGCAACTCGGTCGGCACGCTGTCGATCGCGGGCGACCTGACCCTGGCTTCGGGCTCCAACCTCGACATCGAACTGGGCGCGCCGGGCGCGTCTTCGGCCTCGCCCGGCGTCAGCGACCGTCTGGTCGTCAGCGGCGACCTGGCGCTGAACGGCGTGGTCAATCTCTCGCAGAGCGCCGCCTCGGCCGACGGCGTCGCCGGCATCGGCTACTATCGCCTGATCACCTATGGCGGGGCGCTGAGCGCCAATACGGCGACGGTCAATTCCGCGCTGTCGCTGAGCAACGTGAACTACGCGCTGCAGGCCGGCAGCGGCCGGGTTGACCTGTACATCAGCAACGCCCTCGTTCCTGGCGACAACACCCTGCAGCACTGGCAGGGCGGCGACGGCGTCTGGAGCGCGACGAGCACGCAATGGCTGAACGACGGCGGCAACACCCCGGCGGCCTGGGCGAGCAAGTACGCGATCTTCAAGGACGCCGGCGCCTTCACGGGCGGCACGGTCACCGTGGACGGCGCGCAGAGCTTCATCGGCCTCCAGTTCGTCGACGAGGGCTATGAGCTGACCGGAACCGGCCAATTGGCCGCCGCCTCGGGCACAAGCGAGATCCGCGTGCTGGCCGACACCGCCACGATCGGCGTTGCGATCACCGGCTCGGGCCTCGTCGCCAAGACCCAGGCCGGTACGCTGATCCTGACGGGCGCCAACACCTATACCGGCGGGACGTCGATCCAGGCGGGCACGCTGCAGATCGGCGACGGCGGGACGTCGGGCTCGATCGTCGGCAATGTCGGCAACCGCGGCGTGCTGGTCTTCAACCGGTCGGACGCTATCACCTTCGACGGCCGGATCTCCGGCTCGGGCGCGGTGCGCATCCTGGACGGCGGCGTGACCTTCACCGCCGACAACATCTATGCCGGCGGCACGACCATCGCCTCGGGCGCGCAGTTGAACCTCGGCGCCGGCGGTACGAGCGGCTTGATCGGCGATGTCGTCGCCAACGGCGCCTTGCTGTTCGACCGCTCCGACAGTTTCAACTTCGACGGCCTGATCAGCGGCTCGGGCGTTGTTCGCCAGGTCGGTTCGGGCAAGCTGGTCATGAGCGGCGACTCTTCGGCGTTCACCGGTGCGACGTCCGTCGAGGCGGGAACCCTGACGGTCAACGGCTCCCTGGCCGGCTCGACGCTCACCGTCGCCTCCGGCGCGACGCTGGGCGGCGCGGGCACGGTGGGCGACACCACCATCCAGAGCGGCGGCCATCTGGCGCCCGGCTCGGGGGAAGCCATCGGATCTGTCGCAACCCTATCGATCGCGGGTGACCTGACCCTGGCGTCCGGCTCCAATCTCGACATCCAGCTGGTCGCGCCGGGCGCGTCGTCGGCCTCGCCCGGGGTCAGCGACCGTCTGGTCGTCAGCGGCGACCTGGCGCTGAACGGCGTGGTCAATCTTTCGCAGAGCCCCGCCATGGCTGCGGGCCTGGGATACTATCGCCTAATCACTTACGGCGGCGCCCTGACCTCCAACACGGCGACGATCAACTCCACCCTGTCGCTGAGCAATGTGGATTACACGCTGCAGGCGGGCAGTGGCCGGGTCGACCTGTTGATCAGCAGCACGCTCATTCCCGGCGACGATACCTTGCAGCACTGGCAGGGCGGCGACGGGGTCTGGAACGCCGCCGGCGCCCAGTGGCTGAACCAGGGCGGCAACACTCCGGCCAGTTGGGCTGGCAACTACGCCGTCTTCAAGGACGCCGGCGCGTTCACGGGCGGCGAGATCACGGTGCAGGGCGCGCAGAGCTTCCTGGGCCTGCAGTTTGTCGACGACGGCTACGAGCTGACCGGAACCGGCCAGTTGACCACGGTCGCGACGGGCAGCGAGATCCGCGTCCTGGCCGACGCCGCCAGGATCGGTGTCGCGATCACCGGCGCGGGCGCGATCACCAAGACCGAGGCCGGCACGCTGATCCTGACCGGCGCCAACACCTATGCCGGCGGGACCTCGATCCAGGCGGGCACGTTGCAGATCGGCGACGGCGGCGTTTCGGGCTCCATCGTCGGCGACGTCGCCAACAGCGGCGTGCTGGCCTTCGATCGCTCGGACTCCATCACCTTCGGCGGCGTGGTCTCCGGTTCGGGCGCGGTGCGCATCCTGGACGGCGGCGTCACCTTCACCGCCAACAACAACTATGCCGGCGGCACGACCGTCGCCTCCGGGGCGCAGTTGAACCTAGGCGCCGGCGGGACGAGCGGCTCGATCGTCGGCGGCGTCGTCGCCAACGGCGCGCTGGTGTTCGATCGTTCCGACAGCCTGACCTTCTCCGGCGCCGTCAGCGGCTCGGGCGCCCTTCGCCAGGTCGGCGCGGGCAAGACCGAGCTGACCGGCGCCTCCGGCGGCTTCACCGGCTCGACCACGGTCGAGCGGGGCACGCTGGCGGTGAACGGCCTGCTCGGCGGAACCCTGGACGTCTGGTCCGGCGCTCGCCTGCAAGGCGTCGGCACGGTCGGAACCACGGTCGTCTCGGGCACGATCGCGCCCGGCAATTCGATCGGCACGCTGAACGTCGCCGGCGGCGTCACCTTCAAGCCGGGCTCGGTCTTCGAGGTCGAGGCGAACGCGGCGGGGCAGTCGGACAGGATCATCGCGTCCGGCGCGGCCACGATCCAGGGCGGTACCGTCAAGGTGCTGGCGGGCGCGGGAACGTACAAGCCGCAGACCAGCTATCTGATCCTGCACGCCGACGGCGGTATCGCGGCCGGCGGCAAGTTCGACGGCGTCACCTCGAACCTGGCCTTCCTGGATCCCTCGCTCAGCTATGACGGCGCCAACGTCTATCTGCGGCTGCGGCGCAACGACATCAGCTTCGCCGACATCGGCGTCACCCCGAACCAGGTCGCCGTCGCGGGCGGGGTCGAGAACCTTGGCTGGGACAAGCCTGTCTTCGACACGGTGGTCAACCTCTCGGCCGATCAGGCCCGGGGCGCCTTCGACCAGCTGGCCGGTTCGGACCACGCCAGCCTGCGGAGCTCATTGATCCAGGACAGCCGCTTCGTGCGCGATGCGATCCTGGCCCGCGGCGATCTGGCCGGCGTCGAGGGACAATCGGCGTGGGGGCAGGCTTTCGGCGGCTGGGGCTCCATGAAGGGCGACGGCAATGCACAGAGCTACGACCGCGACATCCAGGGGCTGCTGACGGGCTACGACGGCTCGCTGGGCCAGCATGTGCGCGTCGGCGTCGCGGCGGGCTACAGCTCCAGCGACCTGAAGACCACGAACGCCAGGCACGAGGTCGAGACCTTCCATCTCGGCGGCCATGTGCTGGCGCAACGCGGCGGGCTGTCGTTCCAGCTTGGCGGCGCCTACGCCTGGAACGAGGTCGAGGCCTCGCGCCGGGTCGCGTTCGGCACGTTCGCCGAAACCCTGTCGAGCGACTATTCGGCCCGCACCTACCAGGTGTTCGGCGAGGTCGCGATGAAGCGCGAACTCGGCGGCGTGACGCTGCAGCCTTTCGCCGACGTGGCCTATGTGGCGCTGAACGACGCCCGCGTGAGCGAGCAGGGCGGCAACGCCGCGCTGCATGGCGGCGGGGATGAGCATCTGACCTACGGTTCGGTCGGCTTCCGGCTGAAGAGCGACCTGAGCGCGGGGGAGCTTCGCCTGCGCCTCACGGGCTCGGCCGCGCTGCGCCATGCGTTCGGCGACCGCACTCCGACGATCGACCTGGCCTTCGCCGGCGCGCGGTCGTTCGGGATCGTCGCCGCCCCGATCGACAAGGACAGCCTCGCGGTCAATCTGGGCCTCGAAGCCGAACTTGGCCGGACCGCCGTGCTGGGGATCAGCTATGCCGGCGACTATGGCGACCGCGCGACCGACCACGGCGCCCGCGCTCAGCTCAGCTGGAGGTTCTGATGACCGGAGCGCCGGAGCGTCAGGACGTCGGCTTGCGCGGCGTCAGGTAGACGCGCTGGCCTTCCGGGCGCGCCTGCATGTCGAGCAGGGCGGCGATCATCGTCAGGGACTCCGCCGGCCGGTTCAGCTTGAAGCGGCCGGTGACCTTCAGCTCGCCCAGGGCCGGGTCGTGCAGGGCCACGTTCTGCGGCGTGTAGCGGTTCAGGCGCGCGATCACGTACTTCAGCGGCAGGCCGTCGGCGTCCAGCCAGTCCGAGCGCCAGGCCTGGTAGCTGCCGGCGTCCAGGCGGCCGGCCACCGGGGCCTGGTTGGAGGCCAGCATCAGCCACTCGCCCTTGGCCAGCCGGCGCTCGGATCCATCGCGGGCCACGCGCACCACGCCGTCGAACACCCGCACCTGCACCGCGTCGCTGACCCGCTCGACCTCGAAGGTGGTGCCGACGGCGGTTACGACGGTGTCGCCGGCCTGGACACGGAACGGACGTTTGGCGTCCTTCCTGACGTCGAACATCGCGTCGCCCTTGGTCAGGCTGACGTCGCGGGCGTCGCGACCGTAGCGGACCGAGACGCTGGAGGCGGCCGCCAGGGTGACGACGGAGTCGTCGCTGAGCCGGTGCTCGGCCCGCGCGCCGACGGCGGTGGCCAGTTCGACGGGCTTCGGCTCGGCGAAATAGGGACGGACGAGGGCGACGCCCGCCAGACCGGCGACCAATGCGACGCCGGCGGCGACGAGGCCCAGGCGAAGCGAGCGACCGGCCTTGGCCGGCGCGGCGCGCAAGCGCTCGGCGGCGTCCAGCAGGGCGGTGTCGCGCTGGGTGTCGCGCATCAGGGCGAAGGCGGACGCGTGACTCGGCGCGGCGGCGAGCCAGGCTTCCAGTTCGGCGCGTTCGGCGGGCGAGAGGTCTGCCAGGCGGTCGGCCCAGTCGGCGGCGACCTCGAGCTCCTCGTCGGACGGCAGGCGCCAGTTGTCGTTAGCGCGCATCGCGGCCGCTCCCTTCACGCGCGGCGTTGACCGCCGCGTCCTGCATCGCGCCGGCCAGTTCGGCCATGGCCCGCACGAGGTGTTTCTTGACGGCCTCGACGCTGATCCGCAGATCGTCGGCGATGGCCTGGCGTGACTGGCCGTCGAGGTGACGGCGAATGAAGATGTCGCGGCGCAGGGGCGACAGGCGCTTCAGCGCCGCCTCGAACACCGCCGCACGCTGCTTGTGCTCCAGCACCGCGTCGGGCAGCGGCAGGTCGCAGCCGAAGTCCTCGTCGCCGATCGGCTCCTCGCGCTTGTCGCGGCGGGCCTGGGCGTAGATCAGCGAGTCCGACACCCGGTAGGCGTAGGCTAGCGGCTGGGTGATCTCCTGCTTGCCGGCCTGACGCATCACGGTGAGGAAGGTCTCCTGCAGGATGTCCTCGGCCCGCGCCGGGTCCTTGCAGCGGCGCACGATATAGGCCGCGAGCTTGCGCTCGTGAGGCCGCAGCGCCGCGAGTGCGTCGGTCATGGCGCTTCCGGGGCTCGTGCACGCGTCCATGTCGGGTAGAGGCGCGGGACGGCCGAACGGGGACAGGTCGAAGAAACTTTTCCTCATCCGCGCCCCTAGAACTCGTAGGTCAGGCCGAGGGTGAAGGTGCGGCCGCTGACCGTGCGGGCGATCAGGCGCTTTTCGACGAGGTCGGAGTACTGGGTGATCGGCGCGTTGGTCAGGTTGACGCCCTCGACCACGATCCGCAGGCCGCCGGGGGCGTTGTAGTGGGCGGCGAAGTCGATGTTGTTGCTGGCCTTGTAGCCCGCTCCCACCGCGCCGTTGCCGCCGGCGCCGTCCAGGTATCCCGACCTGTAGGCCGACGAGATCCGCGCGCCCCAGCGCGGGGTCTCGTAGTAGAGCGTCGCGTTCGAGGTCCAGCGCGACAGCTGGAAGAGATCCAGCGTCACCGAGCGGTCCTCGATCAGCACGTTGGAGCGGCCCGCGGCGCGGGTGACGTTGCCGACGACGCCCAGCTTGTCGAACGGCGGTGGCAGGAAGGTGAAGTCGCGCTGCAGGGCCAGTTCGATCCCCTCGATGCTGGCGCCGTCGCCGTTCACCGGCCGAACGAACGTGTAGACGGTGTCGGGGCCGTTGCCGGGCGCCAGGAAGGCCAGCGGATAGCCGGTCGAGCCGTAGGGCACGGCGCTGGTCGCCGTGGTGATGAACGAGTCCATCCGCTTGTGGAACAGGCTGACGGCTAGGTAGCCGGCGCGGCCCTGATAGACCTCGACCGCGGCCTCCATGGCGTCGGCCAGGAACGGTCGCAGGTTCGGGTTGCCAGACGAGATGGTGCCGCCGAAGGGCGCGGAGTTGACGTTGCCGGCGGTGCGCAGGTCGGCGAGGCTGGGCCGGCTGATATTGCGATTGGCCGAGAGGCGGACCACGATCGACGGCGAGACGTCCATCGCCAGGTTCAGGGCCGGCAGCACGCCGTCGTAGTCGCTCTTGATCACCGCCGGTTCCAGCTTGCTGCCGGTGTTGACCATCCCCGCCGAGGTCAGGTCTGTGGCGTACCAGCGCAGGCCGAGATCCCCGCGCCAGGGCCGGTCGGCCACGACGCCCCGCACGCGGGCCATGACGTAGGCCGACGAGGTCTTTTCGCTGATCGAATAGTGCGAGCCGGGCTGGTCGTCGGCCTCCGACAGGTCGCGCGGCAGGCCCAGGCGCGCGAAGGTCCCGTCGAGATCGGCGACGATGTAGGGCAGAAGCGACTTTTCGAAGATCGGCCGCTTCACCGCCTGGGGCGTGGTCGCGCCGCCCGCGTAGTCGGTGCGCGCCCGCCGGGTGTAGCCGTCGTTGCGGAAGGCCTTGTACTGCAGGCCGCCAAGCAGCGAGAGCGCCGGAGCGAGCCGATAGTCGAGGTCGAAGCGGCCGGTGGAGAAGGCGTTGATCACCCGATCCTCGCGGACGTCGGCGCGCATCAGGCTCCAGGCGGCCGGATCGGCGGGGTCGAAGCCGTAGGTGCTGACGGCCGCCGCGTCGCCGCCGCGCAGGTCGTAGGCGAAGGCCTTGTCGCGGGCTTGCAGGAAGACCTTGTCGAAGACCGGTCCTTCGAAGTCCGAACGCGACCAGCCGGCCATGCCGCGCAGGCGCAGGCGGTCGCTGGCCTGGAGTTCGCCGTTCAGTGCGCCCTGCATGAAGACCGTCGCGTCTTCGGAGCGCTTGTGCTCGCTACGCAGGTCCACCCCGCCGGAATAATCGGCGTAGACGAGGCTGTTTCCGCGGATCTCGGCGGCGCGCAGGCGCTGGGCGCCGCGCACGTCGCCGGTCAGCGGATTGTCGCCGGCCGCGGCCAGCGAGAACTCGTCGCGATCGTTGGTCAGGCGGCCGTACAGCAGGTCGACGCCCAGCTTCAGGCGGGCTCCAGCCTCGTACTGGCCCGCGAAGGTGAGGCCAAGGCGCGTGCGGTGGTCGAACCAGGTCGAGTAGCTGGCCGCCATCGGGGCGACGACCCGGGCGTCTCCCGTGGCGTTGATCAGGCGGTCGGCGACGTCGCGCGCCACGCCGGGCCCGACATTGGCCGCGCCGAAGGTCACCGGCGACCATCCCCAGTTGCGATAGCCGTACTCGTTGGCGTCGTTCTCGCTGTAGGCGATCGAGACCAGCGCCCCGAAGTCGCCCCAGCGCCTGGAGGCGAGCGCGGCGAAGCGCGGGCTGACCGTGTCGGTCGCGCCGTTGGTCAGGGCCTTGGCCGAGAAGGCCAGCTTGTCGCCAGGATAGTCGAACGGCTTGGCGGTGCGCAGCTCGACCGTGCCGCCGATGCCGCCTTCGTCCTGGTCGGCGGCGTAGGACTTCCACACCGTGACCCGGTTGAAGAGCTCGCTGGCGAAGATCGAATAGTCGAAGGCCCGGGTCCTGCTCACCGAGCCGCGGTTGTCCATGCCCGAGGCGGTCGAGGCCGAGACCTCCATGCCGTTCAGCTGGGCGCGGGTGAAGTCGGGGCCAAGGCCCCGCAAGGCGATCTGCCGGCCCTCGCCGGTGTCGCGCGAGATGGTCATGCCGGGGATGCGCTGGAGGGATTCGGCGAGGTTCAGGTCGGGGAAGGCGGCGATGTCCTCGGCGAGGATCACTTCCTGCGCCCCGGTCGCCCGCCGCTTGAGGTCGCGGGCGTGGGCCATGGTCTCGCGGAAGCCCGAGACGACCACCGGCTCGACCTCTGTCGGCGCTTCGGGCGCAGAGAGGTGGCGCGGCGATGGGGGAGAGGGCGCAGCCGGCGCGGCCATGGCCTCGCGCAGCACATAGCCGCTGCCGGCCGCCACGGCGCGCAGGTTCTGGCCGGCGATCAGCCGATCCAGCGCCTCGCGCGGCGTCAGCATCCCGCTCACGCCTCGGCTGGTGCGGCGGCGGATGTCGGCCAGGGTCATCACCGGCAGGTCGGCCTGGCGGGAGAAGGTGCTCAGGGCCTGGGAAAGGTCGCCGCCCTCGATGGCGAAGCGGCGGGGAGCCTCGGCCCGGGCGGGCGCGGCGGCCACCGCCGCCGAAAGGCCCGCGACCAGGCCCAGGACGGAGCCGGACCGCGCCAGCAGGGCGCGCCGTGCCGCCATCGAAATCCCCAGGGCGGCGGCCGGCCAGAATCCGGGCGCCTCTTGGGCCAGACCCCTACAAACCGCGCATGTCACTAATTTGAAGGCGTCCAAAAAGAAGGCCGCCGTCCGGGGTGGACGGCGGCCGCAAGTCGAGGGGATGGAATGCGGAACTAGAACTCGTAGGTCACGCCGAAGGTGAAGGTGCGGCCGCTCTTGGTGTAGGCGAGCACCCGGTCGGCGGCGATGTCGGTGTACTGGTCGATCGCCTGGTTGGTCAGGTTGATGCCCTCGACCACCAGCTTCAGCCCGTTCGGCGCGTTGTAGTGCGCGGCGAAGTCGATGTTGTTGGTGCTGTGATAGCCCGAACCGATGTTGCCGTTGCCGCCGGCGCCGTCGAGATAGCCGTCACGATAGGCGCTGGAGATGCGCGCGCCCCACTTGTCGGTCTCGTAGTAGAGCGTGGCGTTCGAGGTCCACTTCGACAACTGCAGCAGATCGAGAGACACCGCCGTCCCGTCGATGATCACGTCCGACTTGCCGGTGGCGTAGGTGACGTTGCCGACGAAGCCGAACTTGTCGAACGGCGCGGGCAGGAAGTCGAAGTCGCGCTGGAAGGCCAGCTCGACGCCCTTGATCGAGGCCCCGTCGCCGTTCACCGGACGGTTGAAGCTGTACATGGTCGAACCGTCCTGGCCCGGACCCTGGAACTGGGTCGGGTAGCCGGTCGAGCCGTACGGCACCAGCGAGGTCTCGCTGGTGATGAAGCTGTCCATGTTCTTGTAGAAGGCGCTCAGCGCGATATAGCCGCTCTTGCCTTGGTAGAACTCCAGCGAGCCTTCGACGGAGTCGGCGAGGAACGGCTCCAGGTTCGGGTTGCCGGCCGAGATCGTGCCGCCGAACGGGGTGAAGCTGACGCTGCCGGCCGCGCGCAGGTCCGACAGGCTGGGGCGGCTGATGTTGCGGTTGGCGCTGAAGCGGGCGACGATGTTCTCACGCACGTCGACGGCGACGTTGAAGGTGGGCAGGAAGCCGTCGTAGCTGCTCTTGATCACCACCGGCAGCAGCACCGAGCCCTGCGTGGCCGTGCCGGCCGAGGTCAGGTCGGTGGAGTAGTAGCGCACGCCCACATTGGCCCGCACCGGATAGTTCCAGGCCGTCGTGTCCAGGTCGTACTGGACGAAGGCCGAGGTGGTCTTTTCCTCGAGCTGGTAGTTCGAGCCCGGCTGGTCGTTGGCGGTGGTCAGGTCGCGCAACTGGCCGGTGCTGGCGTAGGTGCCGTCGATGTCGGCGACGATGTACGGGATCACCGACTTCTGGTTGACGACGTACTTCACCGCCTGCGGCACGACCGGCTTGTTATACCAGTCGACGCGCTGGTAGCGCTGGAAGCCGTTGTTGGCGAAGTTCCTGTACTCAACGCCGGCCTTCAGCACCGAGCCGCCGCCGAAGTCGTAGACGCCGTCCAGCTTGGCGGTCTTGTACTCGCTGCTGATGTAGTCCTCGCGGGTGTCGGCCCGCATCAGGCCCCACTGGGCGGGATCGGTCAGGTCGAAGTTGTAGGTGTTCTTGCCCATCCGGCCGCCGCGGAAGTCGTAGCTGATCGACTTGTTGGTCGACTGCAGGAACACCTTGTCGAAGATCGGCTCCTCGAATTCCGACTTCGAATAGCCCAGCAGCGCCTTGATCTTGAAGGCGTCGCTGACCTGATAGCCGCCGTTGAACACCGCCTGGGTGAAGGTGGTCTTGTCGTGCGAGAACTTGTGCTCGCTGCGCATGTCGACGCCGCTGACGTCGGCGGCGACCAGGCTGTCGCCCTCGATGACCACCGAGTTCAGGCGCTGGGTTCCGGTGATGTTGCCGGTCAGGGCGTTGACGCCGGCCGAGGTCATCTGGAACTCGTCGCGGTCGTTGGTCAGGGTCCCGTACATCAGGTCCAGGTCCATCGTCAGGCGCTCGCCCGGATGGTACTGCAGAGCCGTGGTCAGCCCGAGGCGCTCGCGCTTGTTGAACCAGGTCGAATAGGTCTGGGCCTGCGAGGCGCGCACGCGGTTGGCGCCCGTCGCGTTGACCAGGCGGTCGCGGTCGGCGGCCGACACGCCCGGGCCGACATTGGCCGCGCCGGCGTTGATCAGCGTCCAGTTCCAGTTGCGGTAGCCGTACTCGTTGATGTCGTTCTTGCCGTAGGCCACCGAGAACAGCGCGCCGAAGTCGCCCCAGCGGTTGGAGATCAAGCCGACCACGCGCGGGGTGGTGGTGTCGGTGTTGGCGTTGTTCATGCCCTTGACCGAGGCCACGGCCTTGAAGCCGCGATAGTCGAACGGCTTGGCGGTGAAGAGGCCGACGGTGCCGCCGATGCCGCCTTCGTCCTGCTCGGCGGCGTACGACTTCTCGACGACGACCTTGTTGAACAGTTCCGAGGCGAAGATCGAGTAGTCGAACGAGCGCGAACGGCTGACCGAGCCGCGATTGTCCATGCCCGAGGCGGTGTTGGTCAGCACCTCCATGCCGTTCAGCTGGGTGCGGGTGAAGTCGGGGCCCAGGCCGCGCAGGGCGATCTGGCGGCCTTCGCCGGCGTCGCGCGAGATGGTCACGCCCGAGATGCGTTGCAGGGATTCCGCGAGGTTCAGGTCGGGGAAGGCGGCGATGTCGTCGGCGACGATGACGTCCTGGCTGCCGACCGCGCGACGCTTGATGTCGCTGGCCTTCAGCAGGCTCTCACGGAAGCCGGTGACGACGATGGCCTCGACTTCGTCGACGGCGGGCTCGGCCGCCGGCGCGGGCGTCTCGGCCGCGTGGGCCTGGGCCGCGCCCAGCAGCGCGACGGACAGGGCCGTTGTGGTCAGCAGGTTGAACTTGATGGCTTTTTTCATGGCCCCGATCCTCGCGGTCTACGACGGGGCAGGGAGGCTTCCCCACCGGTCGTCAGGCGGGGGAGGGCGAAGGACCGTCGCCGGGGACAGGTTCGAGGCCGGGTTTTATGTGAAGTGTTTGCGACGGTGGACGGTGTTGATCCGTGGGCGGATCGCATCCGTCATGCCCGAGCCCGGCCATGACGGATGCGGCCTGTGTCGCTAGTTCAGCTTAACGGTGAAGCTGCCGTCGAAGTTGTCGTCCATCAGGGCCGACCCGTCGCTGAGCACTTTGACGTGCGTTTCGGGTTGCCCGTCGTTGTCGACATCGAGCCAGAAGGTGTTGCTCACACCGTTGTCGATCCAGAACGTCGTCCCGTCGACCGATCGCTGCTCGACTTCGTCGATATTGAAGCCGCTAGTGGCGTCCCGGGCGTCGATCTTTGCCTGGGTGAAGTTGTCGAGCCCCACTTGGCTCAGAATGGCTTCGATCGCCGGCTTGATAAGTTCGAGCTCGTTGGCGGCGTCGCCGACCTCGCCGGTGTCGACGTCTTCGCCGTCGTCGTCCGGCCAGACGTCTTCAGGATCGTCACCGTCATCGTACTCGCCGTCGCCCGGAACCGGGTCCGGCCAGGTATCGACGATCGTTCCGTCGTCCTCATCTTCCTCCCAGCCTTCCTCTTCCTCGGAGCTCGCGCCACCGGCAATCAGCAAGAGTTCTTCATCGTTAAGCGATCGCATGTACTGCTCAGTATGTTATGCATCACCATTTGTGACTTATGTTTTGTGATCTAGAATCGCGTTTTCCATCAAGTTTTAGTTTCGAATTTTTATAGTATTTGGATTCTTGTTATGAAATTGTTGGTTGGTGAATTTGGGGCATGTTCTCTGTGGCGCTGACCTCGGGTTCATTCGTCTTTGCTTCACGACGTTTGATCTCTGTCAGGTCGGTCGAGAGCAGGAGCACACGGTCGGCCGTGGCTATGGTCTCCGGACGGTGAGCGACGATAATTCGTGTCATGCTCAACGCCTTCAGCTCCGCGTTGATCGACTTCTCGCGCTTGAGGTCGAGATGCGAGGTCGCCTCGTCCAGGATGAGGACCTTCGGTTCCTTGTAGAGGGCGCGCGCCAGCAGCACGCGCTGCTTCTGGCCGCCGGAGAGGGTCGATCCCATGTCGCCGACCAGGGTTTCCGCGCGCATCGGCATGGCGCGCACCTCTTCTTCGATCGAGGCCAGGCGCAGGCAGCGCCAGACCCTTTCCGTATCCACGTGCTCGTCGAAGAAGGCGACATTCTCCGCGATGGATCCCGGCAGAAGGTCGTCGTCCTGCATGACCACGCCGAAGGTCTGGCGCACGGCCTTGGCGCCCCAGGCCGATAGCGGAAGGCCGTCGAGGCGGACGTCGCCATGGGTGGGCGGATAGAGGCCGCACATGACCTTCAGCAGGGTGGACTTGCCTGCGCCCGAAAGGCCGACGATGGCGACCATCTCGCCCGGCTCGATGCGGGCGTTGAGGCCCTTGAGAACCCAGGGGTCCGTCGGTCCGTAGCGGTACATCAGGCCGGCGATGTCCAGGCGTCCGTGAACGGGAGGAAGGCCGGCCGGAGCCCGGTCGAGCCCCGTCTCCTGCGGAGTCAGGGCGATGTCCGCCAGGCGTCCCGTGTAGACGTCCAGCAGCCGCCAGTTCACGAACTGGTCGAAGAGGTTCGTCGAGCGGGACAGGAACTGCGTGCGATAGGACATGAAGGCGTAAAGCGCGCCGACCGTCGCTGCGCCTTCGATCACCGACTGGACGCCCAGATAGATGATCAGGATGCCCGCCAGGGCTTCGAAAGCCCGCTGGACGGTCGCGAAGATCGAGTTGGTCAGGGCGTTGCTCTGGCTGGCGCGCACCGAGTCCGCGAGCTTGTTGGCCCAGTCGGCCTCGCGCTTGCTCTCGCCGCCCATGAGCTTGATGGTCTGGATGGCTCGCAGCGTTTCCAGTCGCTTGCCCTGTTCGGCGACCGAGGCCAGCAGCGCGTCGGCCCCGAAGCGTCGGCTGAGCGGCAGGCCGCAGAGCCGCACGACGATGTAGATCAGCAGGCCCGCGCCGGTCACCGCCGCCAGCATCGGGGCGTAGATGGTCATCAGCACGGCGGTGCTGATCGCCAGGCCGCCATCGACGACCGCCGCGATCAGCCCGCCCGAAATCAGGTTCCGGACCGGGTCGAGCGCCTGAAAGCGGCTCTGCACGTCGGCCAGCCGCCGCCTCTGGAACCAGGGCAGGGGGAGCCGGATCATGTGGTGGAACAGTCTCTGGGTCATGTCCCACGACAGGAGGGACGAGACGCTCTGGAGCGCCACGGCGCGCAGGGCCTCCGCGCCGGCGTTGAAGACCGCGAAGACGGCGAAGCCGATCGCCAGGCCGGAAAGGAGCTCCAGGTCGCCTTTGACCGCGGCCTCGTCGATGGCCAGCTGCAGGTAGAAGGGGCTGGCGAGCACATAGGCCTGCAGCAGGATCGAGAGGATCAGGACCTGCGCCATGCCTCCGCGGATTTCGCTGGTCCAGCGCATCAGGCTGAACAGGCGCAGGGGCGAGCGCTTGGCGCGCTTCTGGAAGTTGGGCACCGGCGCCAGCTCGACGGCCACGCCGGTGAACGCCCGGGTCGCCTCCGCCTCGGTCACGGTCCGATAGCCTCTCGCCGGATCGAAGATCCGCACGCCCTTGCGGGTCACGCGATCCAGAACGACGAAGTGGTTCATCTCCCAGTGAAGGATGGAGGGGCGCTTCAGTCCCGACAGCTCGCTCAGCTCGCAACGCACGGCGCGGGCCGACATGCCGATGTCGTTGGCGATATCGATCAGGCCTCGCGCGGTCGCGCCTCGCGCCGACACCGAGTATCGCTGGCGCAGCCAGGCGAGGTCGATTTCCGAACCCGACATGGCCGCGGCCATGCCAAGCGACGCCAATCCGCATTCGGCGGCTTCGGTCTGGCGGTTTCGAACGGCCGCGCGGCTCACATCTCGTTCCTTCGCTTGACCGCCAGCAGGGGTTCCAGGAGCCATTCCAGGAACGAGCGCGACTCCAGGAGCAGGTCGGCGTTCACCCGGCCCCCGGGGGCGAGGCGCCAGCTTCGGCCGTAGGCGTCGACCGTCTGGCGATCCAGGGCCACCGTGATCCGGTAGAGGCCCTCCTTCGTCTCGATGGGGACGGGCAGGTCGGCTGGATTGGTGGGCGCGTCGGCCCGCTTGATCACTCGGCCATGGCTGACGCCGAAGCGCTGGTAGGGAAACGCCTCGTACATCAGCCGGACCCGATCGCCGGGCTTGATGAAGCCCACGGCGCGCGACGGCGCCCACAGTTCGGCCTGGAGATTGGCGCCGCTGGGCAGGATGATCGCCAGCGGGTGAGTCGTCGACGCGGGGCCGCCCAGGCGCGCCTGCAGGGAGGCGACCTGGCCGGCGCGGGGCGCCGTGACCACGATCTCGCGATCGGCCGCGTAGCTCGCCTGCTTCTCCCGCAACTGGGCGCCGGCGCCGCGGAGTTCGGCCTGGGCGAGTTCGGCCTCGGCGCCGAGTCGCCGCTGCTGGGCGTCGAGCGTCCTGAGCGAGGCGGTCACGGATTCGAACTCCTGCTCCAGCAGCACTTGGTCCTGCTGGGCGTCGACCCAGGCCTCTTCTCGCTGGCGAAGCTGCAGTTCGGAGACGAAGCCCCGGTCGCGGAGCGGGCGGGCGGCTTCGAAGGACGCGAGGTTGAGCCTGACGCGCTGCTTCTGCAGGTCGATGTTGCGCACCAGGCGCGCACGCTGCGCGACAAGGCCGGTGCGCCTGGCGTCGATCTCTTCCAGTTGCCGCTCGACGGCGACGGAGGAGGCGCGCGCCCGGTCGGCCAGCGAGTTCACCTGCTCCGTCGAGGCGTCGGTCAGGACGGTCCCCAGGCGTTCTCCGCCTTCGATCATCGGGTCGAGCGTCAAGGTGGCGATGGGCGCGCCCGCCGCGACGAAATCGCCTTCATCGACGTGAAGCCGGGTGACCACGGCCGATCGCGGCGCGGACACGCGGATGGCGCCGGCGGTGGGCTCCAGCACGCCGCTCACGGTTTCCTTGCGGGTGTAGGTGTTGGTGACCAGGAACGCGCCGACCGAGAGGAAGCTGAGCGCCATGAAGCCGGTCAGCGTCCAGGTCGTGAGGCGGTGCAGCTTCACCGGGGCGCCGTAGGCGTCCTGCGTCGCGGCGAGGGCCTCCGCGCGAAACAGCTGCGGCGCGTCCGCGCCCGGCGCGATGTGGTCGTCGGTCCGCGACATCACTCGATGGTCGCCAGCTGGTCGCGGATCCAGGGCTGGACCCCCGCGAGCGCCACCATGTGTGATCCGGTTTCCTTGGTGGTGAGCGTGAAATCGCCGGACGGCCGGCAGGGCAGGTCGCCGGGCTCGAAAGTGGGGTCGGTGCGGCTGTAGAAGATCGCCACGCGCGCCGAGCAGGAAAGTGTCGCACGCTGATGCTCGGCCCACCGGCGAAAGGCGTCGGAGGGTTGCGTCCAGTCGATGCCCATCGCGGCCCGCTCCCAGGCCGCCTGCCTGGCGGGCGAGGACTGCTGCGGCCCGCGGGTGTCCGCCCAGCTCGCCGGCGGCTTCGGCTTGAGCCAAGGCGCGGCCAGGAGAAAGCGATCGAAAACCGGCTTGCGGCCCTGCATTCGATTGAGGGTCGCAAGGCCCAGAAGGCCGCCGTAGCTTTCGCCATAGAAGACGGTGCGGCGATAGTCGCCGAGAGCGCGGGCTTGCATCGCCGCCAGAATGGCGTCGGCGTCGGCTTCGATGGCCGATCCGCCGTCCCGGGCCAGGCGATCGACGGTGGCCCGGCCGGCTCCCGAGTTTCCCGCGCCGACCACCATCAGGACGTCCCAACCTTCGGCCACGAACGGCTCGACCAGGGGCGCCCGCGACGCGCCGGCCGACGGCGCGCCGGGGCCGCCGGGCGCATAGACGATCAAGCCCTTCGGAGCGGCCGTGGTGAACAGCGTCGCGGCGAGCGGCCGCTGCGTGGAGCCCAGTTGCACGGTCCGCATCTCGACCTTGGCCGACACGCCTTCTGCCCGAGGGCAGACGAGCTCCCGCGAGCGGCCGTCCACTTCCAGGCGGATGCGCGCGTTCCCGTACGGCGCCTCGTAGTGATAGGCGGCGGCTGAACGCTTTTCGGCCCGGCTGAAGTCCACGAGCGCTTCATCGGGGCGCCTGTCGATGGGGCGGCTGACGGGCGAGGCTGACCCCGGAGAGAACTCGGTGATGGCGTCGAGGTCGTCGAACACGGCCGACAGCTCGCCATCGGACCGCAGCTTGAACCTGCCGCCCTTGGCGATCGTCGCTCCGCTCTCGACGCCGATGAGTTCGCCGGCGGCCAGAACCAGCTTGCGCCCGCCGAGTCTGAGCAGCCGTGGCGGGGTTTTCTTGCCGGCGACGGCTACCGCGCCGCTGATCGGGGCCGTGCGCCAGGCCCGGCCGCTCTTGAGACGCGCGGTGTAGTCCTGGCGATCGAGATAGAGCCCGTCCGCATTGGAGTTGCCGGCCGTGATCGGCACGTCGATCGGCCGGCTGTCGGGTGGCGTGGCGCGGGCGCTTTCCTGGAGCCGAGGCCACAGGCGCTTCAGTTCCAGGATCGGCGTATGTCCGTCCAGATGCAGGTCTTCGGTGAAGACGGCGGACTTCAGGGCGAGGGCCTCTCCCTCGTCCGGGGAAAAGGCGGGAGCCGCCAAGGAGCGGAAGGCGATCTCGGGTGCGAGCGTGACGATGGACTTCGAATTGGCGGCCCAGGCCGCTTCGCGCACGGGCGCGTTGGATTGAAAGGCCGAGCGGACGCAGCTCTGCGAGAAGTTGGTCTCGACCAGGCAGTCCACGTCGAGGACCGCCATGTTCGGGGTCGCATGCCTGAACGGAAAGAAGCCTCGCTTGGAGTAGGCGGCCAGATAGCGCCCGTCCGGTGAGAAATCGATCCTGTGCGTGCCGCATAAGGCGTCGGCCGGCGTGGACGATTTCAGGGGGAATACGAGATTGGCGCCGTCGGCCATGCAGCCGGAAGCGATCGGGCAAAGAAGAGCAGCGAGAAGACTGCGTCCAGCAATTGAATGTTTAAGCATACCCACCAGACGCAGTCCGTAGTCTCGATTACTTCAGCTTGGTGTCGAAGGAGCCGTTGAAGTCGGAGTCCATCCACACGGATTCGTCGTCGCGAACTTCGACATGGGTCTCGGGCTTGCCGTTACCGTCGAGGTCCATCCACAGCGATCCATCGTCCTTCTCGGTCCAGAAGGTCTCGTCGCCGGACTTGTGCTCAACGACGGTGTCGCGATCGAAGTCGCTCTTCTCGTTGCGCTCGTCGATCGCTTCCTTGGTGAATTCACCCAGGCCGAGCTTATCCAGGATGGCGTCGGCGATGTCCGAGAACAGCTCGAGCACGGTCTTGACCGTCTCGACCACGTCGCCGAGGCCGTCGCCGGCGTCGGATTCACCACCGTCGTCCTCTTCGTCGGAGTCGCCGAACGGATCTTCGGGGTCTTCGTCCTCGTCGTCGTCCGGCGCGGTGACGATGACTTCCTCGACGTCGTCCTCTTCTTCCCCTTCGTCGTCGCTGTCGTTGCCGGCCCCGCCCGCGATCAGCAACAGCTCTTCATCGTTCAGTACGCGCATATACCCCTCACTGGATACGAAAGCGGGAAGTTCCCGCGAGCGCAATGTGTGGCTGAGTCGAAGTTGTTTCCAAGTGGCGGTATCTGTAATTTCTTATATCATCGATATTTATCGTAACAAACTACAAGTAATTGGCATCATTGTAGACTCGTTCTGAATCAGATTTATTTGATTCTGTTTTGGATTTTGCCGACTAAATAGTCACGGGGTGCCGTGCCCTGGGGTGTTGGCCCTCGTCGAGCTGACGCGACGTCGCAAAGTCTGACGGGTCTTGCATTGAGCGAGGGTCATCGATTGCACCGTCAGGTAGATCCGGGGGCTCGATGGGCTGACGACGGCGCGGTAGGTTTTCCTCACCAACAATCTTGGGGTGCAGTGAGATTTTTGGGAGAACCTTGATCGGCGCTGGGGCGAGGGGGCTGGTCCATCCTCGCCGGGCGCGGTTTTGTAATAGTCATTTCACACAAAACGGCGGGTGCTGCGGCTAGAAACGCCGGTTTCGAGGGGCGGATTTTCGCCCCGGGAGACCACGACGTGCTGAAACGCTCTCTGACCTGCGCTCTGTTCGCTTCGCTTTCGATTCTGGCGCCCGGGGCGTGGGCGCAGGGCCTGCCGACGGGCGCGGCCCAGGCCGGAAAGCCGCAAGCCTCGCAGCCGCGCGCCAAGAACGTCATCCTGTTCCTCGCGGATGCGGGCGGCGTCCCGTCGATCAACGCCGCCAGCCTCCTGGGCTACGGCGAGCCGCTCCGCCTGCATGTGCAGGGCTGGCCCAACCTCGGCCTCAGCGAGACATCGCCGGTCGATCAGTTCGTGTCGGACTCGGCCAACGGCATGTCGTCCATCATGACCGGCGTGAAGACGCGCAACGGCGTGATCAGCCAGTCGCCGGCCGCCGTGCGCGGCAAGCAGGACGGCCAGCCGACCAAGACCCTGCTGGAGTACGCCGAAGAGCATGGCCTTCGCACCGGGGTCGTCACCTCCGAGCCGGTCGCCGACGCCACGCCCGCGGCGACCTACGCCCATTCGAACGATCGCAAGAAGTGGGGCGAGATTTTCCCGCAGGCCTTCGCGCCGCGTTTCGGCGACGGGGTCGACGTGCTGTTCGGCGCGGGCCGCAAGGAGATCGGCGAGCAGTTGGCCGCGGCGGGCGGCGGCTTCGAGCAACTGAGCAAGAAGCATGATCGGCCGATCTACGCTGAGCTCGACCAGGTCCCGGCGTCTAACGCCCGTCCGGTGGTCGTGGCCGATCATGTGGACGTCCGCGCCGCGACCCTGAAGGCTCTCGACCTGCTGCAGAAGTCGTCCAAGGGCTACCTGCTGGTGGTCGAGTGGGACGCCCATACCGATGACGCCCGCAAGGGTCTCCAGAACATCGTGGACTTCGACAAGCTGGTCGCCGAGGTCCAGGGCCGCGTCGACCTCGCCGACACCCTGCTGCTGTTCACCGCCGACCACTCGTTCGGCCTGCAGGTCGACGGCGGGCGTCGCGGCGAGCCGGTGCTGGAGGGCTACGACGCCTGGAAGGCGACGGGCAAGGACGATCAACTGGTCCGTCTGAAGAACGTCCAGGTCAACCGCAGCCACACCGGCGAGGAGGTCGCGGCGCTGGCGATCGGTCGCGGCGCCGAAGGCGTTCGTGGCTACTTCCCCAACACGCACCTGTTCAAGGTGATGATGGACGCCTTCGGCTGGACGCCGGATCCGGCGGCCAAGGACTGATCCTCGTTGTCCGGTTCCCGCGCATCGCGTCGCGGGAACCGCCGATCAGGAGCGCCGCAAAAGGATCAGGGCGTCGCCGTCCGACCGTATCGACACGCCGTGCAGGCGGGCGATCGCCTTGGCGAAGGCGGCCGTGTCTCCGGCTTCGAACACGCCGTCGATCTCGAGCCGTTCGAGCGCCGGTGTCTGGATACGCAGAGGCGTGCGGCTGTAACGGTTCATCTCCGCGACCGCCTCGGCCAGGGGCGTGCGGTTGAAGCTGATCCGGCCCTGGCGCCAGTCGTCGATCCGCCCGGCCTGGGCGAGGAGGATCGGGCCCGGCCGTCCCTCGGGCGAAACCCGCACGGACTGGCCGGCGCGAAGCCTGACCGCCGGAGGCGCGCCGGCGCCCGCCGGGCCCACGTCGACGCCGCCGTGCAGCAGGGCGACCTCGGTGAAACCGGCCTGGCGATAGACGTTGAAGCGCGTGCCGGTGACGCGAACGCGCGCGCCCTGGCTCAGCACGTCGAACGGCGCGCCGTCCTTGTGGGCGACGTCGAAGAAGGCTTCGCCGGTTTCCAGCACGATCTCGCGACGACCGCCGCCAAAGCGCGCCGAAAGGCGCGTGGCGGTGTTCAGGGTCACGATCGATCCGTCGGGCAGCGCGATCGTTCGCCGCTCGCCCACGCCGGTCTCGTGGACGACCGGCTGCCGGTCCCACAGGAACACGCCGCCCACGGCGAAGCCGGCGGCGATCGCTGCGCCGCCGATCCAGGCGCGGCGGTCGATCAGGCGAGGCTTGGCCGCCGGAGTGTCCTTCAGCACGAAGTCCTCGGCGTCGAGCTGGCCGAGCGCGTCCCAGACATCGGCGATCTGGCCGGTCTCCGGGCGCGGCGAGGCGCTCTCGCCTTGCTCCTCGCGCAGGCGAGCGGCGACGAAGGCGTCGGCCTCGGCGTCCCGCTCCGGCGGGCGGAATGGAGTTACTTCTCGAACCATCCACAATCCTTGAGCCTGTGCCGGCAGCGGCCGAGCGCGTCGGCCAGCAGGCGCTGGGTCGTCCGCAACGGGATGCGCTGGCGTTCGGCGATCTCCACCAGCGTCAGTCCTTCGACCCGGTGCATCATCAGAACCATCCGCTGTTCACGCGTCAGGGACGCGATGGCGCGGCGCAGCAGGTCGGCGTTCTGCTGCCAGCGCACCTCGTCGAACGGGGAGGGGGCGTCGTGCGCCAGATCCTCGGGCAGCTCGACATGGCGGTCGCCGCCCCGTCCCAGCCGGCGGCGGCGCAGGTCCCGCGCGACGCTGTCGGCGGTCTTGAACACGTAGGTGGCGTTGAAGCTGGGCGGCGGGACGCCGGCGGCCAGGCGCGTCAGCCGCAGGTAGATGTCCTGCAGCGCGTCCTCGACGTCGGGCCCGACCAGGAACCGTCCGAGGTGACGGCGCAGGCGCGCGTCGAACCGCTCGACGAGCCCGGCCATGATCTGGGCGGCTGGATCGGCAGGCTTCCGGGAAGCTGTCATCGATGGGGCGACGCCGTCAAACATCCGAACTCGTTCACGCCTCTAATCAAGAGACGCGGGCCTGTCGACAGGCCGCCAAATTACCGGCGGCGAATGTCATCATTCCATTGCAGCCGCCCCCTAGAAGCCCCGCAGTCGCGGAGTTCTTTTTCACGGATCGTCCCAGATGGGCCGTGGCGGCCGTCACGCTTTCTTGCGAGTTCTGGGCGGTGCGGCCGTGGCGACGGCGTTCCCGTCCTCGGCGGCCCTGGCCGCCGGCGCGGTGCAGAGCTTCGACGTTCCCGGCCAGCCCCTGGCCTCGGCGTTGCGCGATCTGGCGCGGCAGGGGCGGGTGCAGGTCCTGTTCTCGGCCGAGAGCCTGGAAGGCCGCAGGAGCCGTTCCGTCGTCGGCCGGATCGAGGTGCGCGGCGCCTTTGACCTGGCCCTTTCCGAAACCGGCTTCGAGGCGCGGCGGGTGGACGAGCGGACCTTCGTCATCGTCGCGCGGCCACGGCCCCAGCAATCGGCGAAGCCTGTTTCCGAACTGCCGCCGGCTGAACTCACCCCCGTGCTGGTGACGAGCGCCCGCTGGAGGACCGACGAGGTCGAGCGCCGCATCGCGACCGACCTGGCCGAGCTTGCGCCGGTCCGTCGCCTGACCCGGGACGACATGGAGCGCGGCGCGGCCCAGAACCTGTCCGAGGCCCTGGGCGACCTGCCGGGCATGACCGTGATCAACACCGGCCGCTCGTTCATCGGCGGCATCGACTCCGCGTCGCGCGGAGAGGGCCTGTACGCGGCCTATCGCGGCCTGAACGCCGAATACAATCTCAGCATGATCAACGGGGTATCGGTGGCGCAGGGCCTGCCGTACTCGCGCGGCATCCAGCTGAACCTGCTGCCGCCGGGGGCCTTCGAGGCGGTGGTGGTGCACAAGACCGGCAGGGCGGATCTCGACGGCGACTTCATCGGCGCGGCGCTGGATTTCCGCACGCCCGGGCCGGCGGAGGCCTCGCGTTCGCCGTGGACCACGCTCACCGTCTCCGGCCGCCTGGAGACGCGCGCCCGCGACTACGACGAAGCCGGCCTGGGGGACGGCGCCCGCATCGAGCATGGCCGTCGCTTCGGTCCCGACGAGCGCTTCGGCCTCTATGTAGCCGCCGCCTACGAGAACCGAGGCTTCGTCAATTCCGAGCTGGCCGGGGTGATGGCGGCGCAGAACGACGGGGGCTGGGCGTATGGCGTGTCGGGTTCGGCCGCAGGCGGGCCGGTCGATCCGGGCCGCCCGCAGGACAACCTCGTCCAGACCAGCATGAACGTCGGCGTGTCCAGCGGGCGCAGTCGCCTGCGCAACTACGCCCTGGCGCTGGACTGGCGCGCGGCGCCGGGCCTGGACGTCCGGCTCAACGCGACCCACGCCCAGGCTCGCACCGAGCAGAATTCCACCTTCAGCCAGGTGGTCAGCGGCCCGCAGAGCTGGATCGCCGATGGAACCGGCCTCTACCGTCTGTCGGTGGAGAGCCTGTCGACACGGGTCTGGTACGAGACCAATCCCGACGAGGTCTCGCTGTCGACGGTGAGCCTGGCGGCCGACGTCGTCGCCGGGCGCTGGCGACTGGCTCCCTACCTGTTCGCCAGCCACGGCGAGAGCGCGCGGCCCGATCATCTTGAGGCCTCGGCATGGATCAACCAGGCCGACGGCTACAACATCGGCCGGACGCCTCGGGCGTTCGGCGGGGTGACGGTCGTCTATCGCGACGGCCTTCCGGCGCCGCAGTGGCCCAGGAGCGTCTCCGACGACCTCGACAACGCCGGCAGGGTTCTGGTGGCGCGGCGCGCCGGCCAGCGCACCGAGCAGTTCAGCGAGCAGTGGCGTTATGGGGGCGGTTTTGGTCTGGGTTTCGTCCCGACGGCGGGGAGCTGGCGCGGGTTCCGGGTGGGGGCCAAGATCACCCGCAGCGACCGCGAACTGACCGACCGCAACTGGACCAACGCCTTCTTCGCCGACATCTATCAGACCGCCGGCCTGACCTGGGACGGACTGGGGATTTCGCGCGGAACCTATGCCGAGGTGTTTCCCGGCCTCTACGGCTGGTCGATCCCCAAGGTCGATCACGACCGGCTCGAAGCGCTGTTCCAGGCCCATCGCACGGCGCAGAGCTTCGACACCTGCGGGGCTCTCTACGTCAACAACCTGAACTGCAACAGCCAGTCGGGCAGCGAGACCGTGCAGGCCGTCTACGCCATGGCGACCCACGCTGCCGGCGCCTGGGAGGCGCAGTTCGGCCTGCGCGGCGAGCGGACGCGGATCGACAACCGCTTCTGGGTCATGCCCGACACCGTCGACGGTGAAACGCCGGGCGCGTGGGGCGCCAGCCGCAGCCGCTACGCCAAGCTGCTGCCCAGCCTGAACCTGTCCTACCGCCAGGGCGATCGCGGGGTCTGGCGGGCCGCCGCCTGGCGCTCCTACAGCCGTCCCGCCTTCATGCAACTGGGCGGGGGCGAGCGGACCGAGACGCTGGACGGCGTCACGACGATCACGCGCGGCAATCCGGACCTGAAGAGCGCCGACGCCTGGAACCTCGACCTGTCGCACCAGCGCTGGCTGCCGGGCGGCGGCGCCGTAAGCCTGTCGGCCTACGCCAAGTGGATCGACCACTATCTCTACGAAAGCGGCTCCGAGCTGGACGTCGGCGCGTCTCCGTCAGGCGACGGCGCCGTGCGGGTGCTCACGCCCCGCAACGGCGGCGACGGCCTGACGCGGGGCCTGGAGGCCGAGTGGTTCCAGCCGCTGGGCGATCCGCTCTCCCTGGGCGGCCGCGCCAGCCTGGACGTCAATCTCAGCCGACAGTGGTCCAGGGTCGATCTCGGCGAGGTCCTGGGGCGGGCCCAGCCGATGCTGAACGCTCCCGACTGGCTGGGCAACGCCGAGCTGGCCTACGGCCTGGGCCGGGCGTCCGCCTATCTGAGCCTGAACTACACCGGCGCCTACCTGTCGGCCTACGACGTGCTGGGCGCGGCGGGCGACTGGGACAATCTGTGGGTCCGCCCGGTCGCGCGGCTGGACGCCCGCGTCAGATGGCGGTTCGACGAGCGCACGCGGCTGGACGTGATCGTGACCAACCTGACGGGCGAGTACAGCTACTGGGCCCATGTCGGCCGCGACTCCACGGCGCTGTCGGACGTGGTCGATTCCGGCCGGCGTGTCGTCGTCAGCTTGCGCTCGACGTTCTAGAGGCCGGCCTCTCGCAGCGCGCGCTCGATCCCGGCGTCGCCTTGGCTTTCCCACAGGGCCTTGATCCGGTCCGCGCCCAGCGCTTCCAGCGCCGGATTGCGCAGGCGCGTCCGGTACTCGGCGCCGTCCACGGCGGAATGGCCGAAGCGGGGCGCCAGTCGCACCAGGGCCGCGTCGGCGTCGTGAACGGCCGTCTCGGCGTGCACCCAGTTGTCGTCGGCGGCGTTGCTGATCAGGCATTCGCGGGTCGGGACGACGGGCGTGGTCCAGTCGACGCGGGCGATCACGGCCGCCGCCCGTAGCCAGCCGGCGACCCGCTCGCGGTCTTCCCCCACCGGCGCGGCGTGGGCGCAGGCCTGGGTCAGGATCATCGACGGGGGCAGGCCGCGCGCCATCGCCTCGGCCAAGCCTAGCACGTGATGGGCCCCGGCGCCGGCGATCGGACTTTCCGGCGTGAGGGTCCCGTCCTGGCGCCAGACCAGCACCAGCGCCTTGGCCCAGTCGTGCCACAGGATGGAACCGACAAGGGCGTCCCGATCCACCGGCCGGTCGCCCTCGGCTTCGTACAGATCGGCCAGCGCCATGCCCAGGCGCAGGTTGAAGGCTTCGTGATCGACCAGCCCGCCGGGCCAGTCGTGATGCGATCCGCCGTTGCCGCCCGGCGCCATGGTGATGGTCTGGGGCAGGCGAGGGCAGGTCGCGTCCCGCGTCTCGGCCAGGGGCGGGAAGACGGTCAGGTGCTGGCGCTCAGCCTGTGCGTCATCGGCGGGCGCGGGCATCAGGCCTTCGGCGCGAAGCGTTCGAAGGATCGCCTGCTCGTCCGGGCGGGTCAGGCCGATGCGATGACGAACGCAGGGACGGGGTTGCAGGCCCGCCAGGGTCTCCTCGCGCAGATGTGCGTCAGCCAGGCCATTCGCGGCTTGCCGCAATCTTTCCAGCTTGGCGACGGTGCGAGGCGTCTCTCCCGAGGCCACGGCGGTCACGACCAGACCGGCGGCCAGGGCGAGAACGATGGAGCGGATCATGCGAGCCTCGCCGGCGGCGGAACCGAAAGGAAAAGGCCCGGGACGCAAGGGGAGGGCGTCCCGGGCCTCGGCTGACGTCAGAAGGCGTACTTCAGCGTCAGCAGGCTCGTGCGCCCGGAGTTGACCACGTCCGAGATCGCCAGGCTGTCTTTGCCCACGTGGGACCAGTAGCTGTAGTTCTTGAACAGGTTGGACACCGACAGGTCGACCGTGACCCCGTTGCCGAAGTCATAGCCGGCGTGCAGGTCGGTGCGGCGGGTCGGACGGGTCCAGTAGTCGAGCCCGGCCACGCGGTTGTAGGCCATGACCGTCTCGCCGGCGTAGTTCCAGTTCAGGTCGATCGTGAAGTTTCGCCAGGCGTAGTTCAGCTTCACGTTGGCCAACTCGTCCGGCGCGTTCTGCATCCGCTTCTTTTCGCCGCCGCCGATGTCCACTTCGGTCCACTGGCGGGTGTAGTTGGCGCCGGCGCCGAAGCCCGACAGCCAGCCCGGCAGCATGTCGAACTTCTGATAGAGCTGGATTTCCAGGCCCCGGACGTAGCCGCTACCGCCGTTGGTCGGCGAGACGATGGTCACGCGGTCGAAGGTCTCGCCGTTGTACTGCGTGCCGCCAGAAGCCTCGCCGCCGTTCACGGTGGTGGAGCCGTTGTCGTACATGTAGTCCGACAGGCGCTTGTAGTAGGCGCCGATCATGGCGTAGCCGCCGATGCTGCTGCGCCACTCGGCCGAGGCGTCGAAGTTCCAGGACTTCAGCGTCTTCAGGTCGGGATTGCCACGCGTGACGGTGATCGAGTTGTCGCCGCGCGAGGTGGTTTCGGCCCCGCCCAGTTGCACGAGCGCGGGCCGCATGTACGAGCGGGTGATCGAGGCGCGGTACACGGCCTCGCCGGTCGGGCGATAGTTGACGAACAGGCTGGGCAGCCACTCGTCATACTTGGTCGAGTTGGACTCGAAGCGCTTGGCCTCGTCGTCGTTGTTCCAATAGGTGTTCTCGATCTCGGTGTGCTCGAAGCGCAGCCCGGGAATGACCTCGAACGCCCCCAGGTCCCACTTGCCGGTCACGTAGGCGGCCGTGACGCTCTCGTCGCCCTTCAGCGTGTTGCAGTTGCGGTAGCAGAGATCGGCGGCGGCCGCCTCGGCGTTGAAGTTCTGGCGGAACAGCTCGAGCAGGCGGTCGTGGTTCACCTTCGGCGCGCGGATGTCGTAGAGGCCCGGATAGACGGAGTCGAAGTAGCCCGAGACCAGGCCCAGCTCCTGCCAGGTCACGCCCGGACGGCCCAGGATGTTGGCGAAGTGGTCGTTGGTCCAATCGTGGCTGCTGACGCGGCGGTGGCTGGTGACGTACTTGGCGCCGGCCTTGACGTAGGAGAGGGCGCCGTCGGCGAAGTCGTACTGGGCGTCGAAGCGGCCGCCGACCTTCTGCTGGTTGGAGAACTGCTCGGTCAACTGACCGGCCCGGCGAGCCAGCAGGGCGGTTCCGGAATTGTTGATCAGGTCGCGCTGGGCCTGGGTCAGGAGCGGCATCGGATAGCCGTCCTTGTTGTAGCCGATGAACAGGCCGCTGTAGGGCAGCACCGAGCCGGCGTTGTAGTTGTCCGACTGGTTGTTGCGCACCGAGGCTTCGATGTGGTCGGGGCGGTCGTTGCCGCCGTAGGAGTAGAAGACCGACGGCGACAGGGTCCATGCGCCCAGGCGCTTCACGCCTCCGAAGGTCACGGTGCTCAGGTCGGCGTCCTCGGGGTTGGTCGTGTACCACATCCGCACCGACGAGTTCGTCAGGGTCAGGTCGTAGAGGCCGGTCGCGGCGTTGAACACGCGGGCGCGGTTCTGGACGAACTGGTTGAGGGTCGAGTTCTGCTGGGTCTCGGCGACGGCGTAGGAGCCGCGCAGATAGACGTCCAGGCTGTCGTCCGGACGCCAGTCGAGCGAGAAGTTGCCGCCGTAGCGCTTGGTGTAGCCGGTGGAGACGCCGACGTTCAGGCCGGTCAGGGCGAGGTTGGCTTCCTTGTCCATGCCGGCCGGGTTCGTGCCCTCGGCCGAGTTCGTGGCCGAGTGCAGATAGGCCCAGCCGCCGTCGTTCTGGGCGTTCATCAGGGCCGCGATCATCGAGTTGGCGAAGGTGCGCTTGTCGTAGAAGGCGCTGACATAGACGCCGAACTGGTCGTTCTGGCCGAAGCGCCGGGCGAACTCGCCGCTGACGCCGCCGCCCAGGCCGTCCTCGTCATAGTCGCGAGCCCGGCTCTCGACCCGACCGGCGACCGACAGCGAGGCGTAGCCGTCGCGGAAGCTGAAGGCTGACGGGGTGATGAAGTCGATGGTGCCGCCGATGGCGTCGCCGTCCATGTCGGCGGTGGAGTTCTTGTTGACGACGATGGTCTTCAGGCCCGAGGGCGGCAGCAGCGACAGCTGCACCTGGCGCGAGTAGGGCATGCCCTGGGCCACGTTGACGCCGTTGATCAGCGCCAGGGTGAACTCCGAGTTCATGCCGCGCACGCCCACGAACATGCCTTCGCCGCGCGAGGCGCCGTCGACGCCGCCGAAGAACGAGTTGCCGGTGTTCTGCACGCTGATGCCGGGCAGCAGGGCCAGGGCCTCGGCGACGTTGTGCACGGCGGTGTGCTCCAGGTCGTCGGCCGACATCACGCTGACGGCGTTGTCGCTGGCCATCTGGGTGCGCATGGCGTCGTTGCGGGTGGCCACGACGGTCACCGTGGCGACCTCGGCGGCGTCCGACGTCGTGGACGGCGCGTCCTCGGCGAAGGCCTGGCCCGCGCCCAGCAGGGAGAAGAGCGCCACCGAGGACGCGAGAAGCTTGGTTTTGAACGATAGCGTTTTCATCGACCGCAGGCCCTGAACAGGAGCTGGGAGTTGCCCCTGATCTCAAGGGACGCGGCCGTTTGCGCGACGCGCCGAAACTTTATGAATACTTCACAATGGGACCCGCCCGACCCCTATGGCAGGGCGGCGGCCTGGCGGTGCGTGCAGGGGGCGCAGAGGCGGAGATGAGGGGTCTTCTGGAAATATACAAGCAGGATTGACTGCATATTATTGTTGTCTATGGTCGCCTCAAACCTTGAGGAAAAAGGGGAGGCGGCTATGGGCGTTCAGGGCGTCGATCGACGGGCGGTGCTGTTGGCCGGGATGGCGGGAGCCGGCGCCCCTGCGCTCGCGGCGGCGCGAGGCAAGGCGCCGGGCTTCCTGTGGGGTACGGCCGGAGCGGCCTATCAGATCGAGGGCGGCAACCACGCCAGCGATCTTTGGGTGATGGAGCACGTCAAGCCGACGATCTTCCGTGAGCCCTCGGGCGACGCCGCCGACGCCTACAACCGCGTCGACCAGGACATCGCCCTGGCCGCGTCGCTGGGCTTCAACACCCACCGCTTCTCGATCGAGTGGTCGCGGATCGAGCCTGAGCCCGGCCAGGTATCGCTGGCCGCCATCGCCTATTACCGCCGGGTGCTGGAAGCCATCCGCCGTCACGGCATGACGCCCTTCGTCACCTACAACCACTTCACGACGCCGCGCTGGTTCGCGGCCGCTGGCGGCTTCGAGACCCGCGAGGGCATCGCGCCCTTCGTCCGCTACTGCACGCTGGTCTCCCAGCACCTGGGCGACCTGATCGGCATCGCCTCGACCTTCAACGAGCCCAATCTCGGCGCCCTGGTCAGCTGGTCGCCGGCCATCCGGCCGCTGCGGCCCTATATCGAGGCCTCGCGCAAGGCCGCCGCCGCGGCGGTCGGCGCGCCCGCCTGGGCGCCGCCGGTGCTGGGCGATTTCCGTATCCAGCAGCCGATCATGATCGAGGCCCACGAGCGGGCCTACGAGGCGATCCGCAAGGCCTCGAACGACCGCTATCCCGTGGGCGTAACCCTGTCGCTGAACGACGAGCGCGCGCCGGCCTCGGGGCCTAGCGGCGTCGAGGCCAAGCAGGCCCAGGTGATGCTGCCGTGGCTGGCCGCCCAGGGCGACTTCATCGGCGTGCAGAACTACACCTGGACCGAGGTCGGCCCGGACGCCGACCTGCCGGCGCCCAAGGACGTCGAGCTGAGCCAGATGGGCTATCCGGCCGCGCCCGAGGCCTTGGAAGGCGTGATCCGCGCGGTCGCCCGCCACACCAGGAAGCCGATCTACGTCACCGAGAACGGCGTCGCCACCGAGGACGACAAGCGGCGCGTGGCCTTCATCGACAAGGCCGTGCCGGGCGTCTTCGCCTGCATGCGGGACGGCATCGACGTGCGCGGCTACATCCACTGGTCGCTGCTCGACAACTGGGAGTGGTTCTCCGGCTACGGACCCAAGTTCGGCCTGGTCGCGGTGGACCGCACCACCTTCGCCCGCACGCCCAAGCCCAGCGCCCGCCACATGGGCGCGATCGCCCGCAGGGGCGTGCCGGCAGGTCTGCCGAAGGCCCGCTGAGCGCGCCTCGTTCCTTCCTCCATCTCAGTGACGTGAACGGCCTGCGGGCCGCGAGGATTTCCCCTGTGTTGAAGCGCTTTGTCGGACTGCTGCTGATGACCACCACCCTGACCACGGCGGCGCACGCCCAGGCGCTCGCCGACCCGGACGCCCGCGCCAAGGCGCTGGTCGACGCCATGACGCTGGACGAACAGATAGGCCTGATGCGCACCCAGGCGGGCTTCGGCCTGCTGTCGCTGGGCATTCCGCTGCCGCCGTCGGTGCCCGAGAGCATGCGCAAGTCCACGCCGCCCGGCGCGCTCGGCTCGGCCGGCTATGTCCCGCCGGTGGAGCGCGTGGGCATGCCGGCCCAGCAGATGTCGGACGCCAGCCTGGGCGTCGGCAACCTCGGCGGCTTCCTGCGGCGAGGCGACGAGGCGACCTCGCTGCCGGCCACCCTGGCCCTGGCGGCGACGTTCGACCTGGACCTCGCCCAGGCGGCCGGCGACATGCTGGGCGCCGAAGCTCACGCCAAGGGCTTCAACGTGCAACTGGCCGGCGGCGTCAACCTGACCCGCGAGCCGCGCAACGGCCGCAACTTCGAATATGCCGGCGAGGACCCGCTGCTGGCCGGGCAGATCGTCGGCGCCCAGGTGGCCGGGATCCAGGGCCGCCACGTGGTTTCGACCGTCAAGCACTTCGCCCTCAACGCCCAGGAGACCGGCCGCTTCGTGCACGACGCCCGAATGGACGAGGGCGCCTTGCGGGAAAGCGATCTGCTGGCCTTCGAGATCGCCATCGCCCGCGGCAAGCCCGGTTCGGTGATGTGCGCCTACAACAAGATCAACGGCCTCTATGCCTGCGAGAACCCGTTCCTGCTGGGCCAGGTGCTGAAGGGCGACTGGAAGTATCCTGGCTGGGTTATGTCGGACTGGGGCGCCTCGCACAGCCTGGCGCCGTCGCTGGCGGCGGGCCTCGACCAGGAGTCGCCGCAGGACGAGCCCTACTTCGGCGGGCTGAAGGCGGCTGTCGAGCGCGGCGAGGTTTCGGCCGAGCGGGTGCGCGAGGCGGCTCTGCGCATCGTGCGCGGCTTCCAGGCCGTCGGCGCGATCGACCATCCGGCCAAGCCGGGCGGCGCGATCGACAAGGAGGCTCATGCCGATGTCGCCGAGCGCGTGGCCCTGCAGGGCATGGTGCTGCTGAAGAACGACGGCGTCCTGCCGCTGGCGGCGAAGGCCAGCCGTATCGTCGTCATCGGCGGTTTCGCCGACAGGGGCGTGCTGTCGGGCGGCGGCTCCTCGCAGGTGATGCCCTATGGAGGCCACTTCCTCGACAAGCGGGGCAGGGAAGGCATCGCCGCCGTCCTGTCGCCGGTCTACGGCCTGTCCTCGCCGCTGGAGGCGCTGAAGGCCCTGCGGCCCGACGCCCGGATCACCTTCGACGACGGGACCGACCCGGTTCGAGCCGCCGCCCTGGCCAGGGACGCGGACGTCGCCATCGTCTTCGCCACCCGGGCCGAGGAGGAGGGCATGGACGCCCTGAGCCCCGGTCTGCCCTACGGCCAGGACGAATTGATCGCCGCCGTCGGTGCGGCCAATCCGAGGACCGCGGTCGTGCTGGAGACCGGCAACCCGATCCTGATGCCATGGCTGTCAAAGGTCGGGGCAGTGCTGCAGGCCTGGTATCCGGGCCAGCGCGGCGGCCCGGCCATCGCCAAGATCCTGACCGGCGAGGTCTCGCCCTCGGGCCGCCTGCCGATGACCTTCCCGGCGACCATGGCGCAGTTGCCCAGGCCGCAGGTGCCGGGCCTGGACCCGACCGCCAAGCGCGCGCCGCTGGGCCTGGGCGTCAAGGTCGCGCCGTTCGCCCTGGACTTCCCCGAAGGCGCCGACGCCGGCTACCGGTGGTTCGAGCGCACCAAGGCGAGGCCCTTGTTCCCGTTCGGTCATGGCCTGACCTACACCCGCTTTGGCTATTCGAAGCTGGCCGCGAAGGGCGGCGAGGACCTGTCGGCGACCTTCACCCTGACCAACACAGGCGAACGCGCCGGCGCCGAGGTCGCCCAGCTCTATGTCGCCCCGCCTGGCGGCGTTCATCGCCTGGTCGGCTGGGCGCGGGTCGAGCTGGCGCCGGGCGAGAGCCGCCAGGTGACCATCGCGGCGGATCCGCGCCTGCTGTCGTCGTGGGACGCCAAGGCCGGCGGCTGGAGCCGCGAGGCGGGGACCTACGACCTCTATGTCGGCAAGGCCGCCGGCTCGCGCGACCTGCCGGGCAAGGCGAAGCTGACGGCGGCGACGCAAGGCGCGAGCCGATGAGCCTCGCGGCCCTGATGCTGGCGGCGACGATCGCCGCGCCGGTGGCCAAGGTCGAGGGCGGCGCGCTGCAGGGCGTCGCGGTAGAGGGCGTGATCGCCTTCAAGGGCGTGCCCTACGCAGATGCGCCGGTCGGCGACCTGCGCTGGCGGGCGCCGCGGCCGGCCGCGCCGTGGAGCGGCCTGCGCGACGCTTCGACCATGGCGCCGGATTGCATCCAGGGCCGCATGCCCGGCTCGCCCGAGCCGGCGCCGCAGTCGGAGAACTGCCTGTATCTCAACGTCTGGCGACCGGCGCAGGCCAAGGCCGGCAAGCGCCTGCCGGTGATGGTCTGGATCCACGGCGGCGCCTTCGTCAACGGCGGCTCGTCCTCGCCCGAGACCTTCGGCGACGCCATGGCTCGGCGCGGCGTGGTGTTCGTGACCTTCAACTATCGTCTTGGTCGGCTGGGATTCTTCGGCCATCCGGCGCTGGCCGCCGAGGCTGGAGGCGAGGCGACGGGAAACTACGGCCTTATGGACCAGACGGCCGCCCTGGCCTGGGTGCGCCGGAACATCGCCGCCTTCGGGGGCGACCCCAGGAACGTCACGGTGGTCGGCGGTTCGGCCGGCGGGATCTCGATCAACCTGCTGCTGGGCGCGCCGAAGGCGAAGGGCCTGTTCGACAAGGCGATCGTCCAGTCGGGCGGCGGGCGGCGGTTCCTGGCCCGCGAGCGACGTCTGGCGCAGGACCTGCCTGGCGCGCCGTCGGCGCAGAAGGTCGGCCTCGCTTTCGCCGAACGCCTCGGCGTCCAGGGCGAGGACGCCACGGCCCTGGCCGCCCTGCGGACCTTGTCGGCGCAGAGGATCAACGGCGACCTAAGCATGGCGACCTTGGTGTTCCAGGGCGAGGGCGCGCTCTATTCGGGGCCGGTGGTCGATGGGCGGCTGATCGTCGAGACGCCGGAAGAGACCTTCGCCCACGGCCGCCAGCACGCCGTTCCGCTGATCGTCGGGGCCACGACCGCCGATCTCAGCCTCGACTTCACGCCGACCCGCGAGGCGGCCTTCGCCCGTTTCGGCGGCCAGGCCGAACGCGCCCGGGCCGCCTACGACCCGGACGGCAAGCTGGAGATGAAGGCCCTGAACCAGGCGATCGGCGGCGACCGCAACATGGTCGAGCCGGCCCGCTTCGCAGCCCGCGCCATGGCGGCCAAGGGCGCGAAGGTGTGGGAGTACCGCTTCGGCTACGTCGCCCCGGCCGCGCAGGCGGGTTCTCCTCACGGCGCCAACCATTCGACCGAGGTGGCCTACGTCTTCGACCGCCTGGATCCCGTCTACGGCGCGGCGACGAGCGCCGCGGATCGCGCGGTCGCCGGCAAGCTCGCCGACTACTGGACCAACTTCGCGCGGACCGGCGATCCCAACGGCCCCGGCCTTGCGGCCTGGCCGCGTTACGATGCGGTGGGCGACCGTCTGCTCGACGTGCGGCCCGACGGCGCCTTCGTCGGCGAGGCCGATCCATGGCGGGCCAGACTGGACGTCGCCGAACGCGCGGCGAGCGGCGTCTCGCCGCCCTGAACCGGCGGCAGGGCGGCGGCGATCATGTCGCGCAGCAGGCGCACCGATTTTCGCAGGTCGCCTTCGCCCTCCAGGGTCTGGGCCACTGACAGGCCGCGTATGGACCAGACGATCACCCGGATCAGGTCCTGGGCGACCGGCGCGCCGAACACCACGTCGTAGCGCGCCGTCCAGGCCAAGGCGTCGATCTCGATGGCGTCCTGCAGGGGCAGCAGGCGCTCGGCCAGCTGCGGGTCGCTGCGCGAGCCCTGCAGGATCTCCAGCACCGCCACGCCCGAGGGGCGGCTCAGCACGTCCCAGACCATCTCGGGCATGGCCAGCAACTGCTCGCGCAGGTCGCGGACCGGCCGCAGGCGGGTCACGTACTCGGCCACCTCGCGGTCATAGACGGCCCGCACCACGTACAGCATCAGGTCCACCTTGGTGGGGAACTGGTGCAGCATGGCGCCACGACTGACGCCGGCCTCGCGGGCCACCAGCAGTGTTGTGGCAGCCGCGTAGCCGTGGCGATGGAGGCAGCCGATCGCCGCCTCCAGCACCCGGGTTCTGGTCTCGTCGCTGCGTTCGGCCTGGGTGCGGCGTGGTCTCGTGCCCGCCATGCCTAGCGCGCCGCCGTCAGCAGCGCGCGAACGCCGGGACCGATCTTGATGATCAGGTCGGCCGGCGGCTGCTTGCCCAGGAAGCTGAACAGCGGCCGGGCCGACGCCGCCTCGAAGGCCGCGATCCGCGCCAGCACGGCCTCTGCCGCCGTCCGGTCTTCCTGCGACAGCGGCTTGCCGGCTTCGGCGGCGTCCATGGCCTGCAGGCCGGCCTTCGCCAGCGCCGCCACATCGGCCGAGATCGGCAGGGCCGCCTCCAGCGCCGAGCGACCCTTGGCCACCGCCTGGAAGCGGGCGTCGTTGGCGCGCCAGGTCTCGAGGTCGGCGCGCAGAGCGGCGGCCTGGCCGCGATCGCCAGCGGCATAGGCCTTCGCGCGGGCTTCGAACTGTCGGGCGACCAGGCTGTCCACCGGAGCGGCGTCGGCCAGGGCGTTCAGTTCCTGCACGATCTTCTGGCCGCGCAGGGCCGCCAGAATACGGTGATTGTGCGCCATGTTCCGCGTCGGACCCACGAGGTGGAGCAGGGTCATGACGGGCTCGGCGCCGCCGGGCGCCAGGCGCGCGGCCATGCGGGCCTGGGCGTCGCCGTCCTGCAAGCCTTGCAGTCGCAACTGGTCCTGCACCGTCGGCAGGCGGCGGTAGAGGTCGTCGGCGTCGCGCACCTCGCGCGGCGACCAGAAGCGTTCGGCCATGGCGGCGGCGCGCGGCCAGAGCGCCTTGTCGACCATCTCGTCGCTGATCGTCTCGGCCCACAGCGGCGCCTCGCCGCCCAGGACCAGAGCCTCCTCGTCCGGCGTCAGCGGGGGCAGGGGCTTGGCGACGAGGGCGTCGGTCAGCACGGCCGCCATCAGCGGGCTCAGCTTGCGGCCCTTCTCGGCCTCGGCCGGGGTCAGGCCCGCGGCCGAGGTGTCCAGCGGATCGTACTGGTAGTGGAACGCCGCCGGCTCAAGCAGGTCGAGATAGTAGCCGGCCGAGACGATGGTCCGGTGACCGGCCCGCACCGCGTGCGCCGTGGCGTTCGAGGTCTGCCAGGCCTGCACGACCACGTTCTTGGGCACGGTCCCCGTGACGGCGATCTCTTCCCAGCCAATCACCGTCTTGCCGTGCTTGCGCATGATCGCCGCCACCCGCTGGTGGAAGCGCGCCTCCAGCGCCTGCTTGGACGCAAGGCCCTCGGCCTTCATGAAGGCCTGCACGTGCGGGTGGTCGAGCCACACCGCGTCGCTGACCTCATCGCCGCCCACATGGAAATAGGCGTCGGGGAACAGGCCGGCCATCTCGCCCAGCAGGCGGTCGAGGAAGCGGTAGGTGTCCTCCCGCGTGGGATCCAGGGCGCGGTCCAGCGCCGCGAAGGCGTTGGCCGGCTTGGGTTGGGCGAGGGTGAACTGCGGATAGGTCTCGGCGATGGCGCCGCCGTGTCCGGGCACGTCGAACTCGGGCACGATCCGCACGCCACGTTCGCCGGCATAGGCGACCAGCTCGCGCATCTGGTCCTGAGTGTAGAACTGGCCGTTCCCGGCGGTCTGAAGCTTCGGATAGCGTCGGCTCTCGACGCGGAAGCCCTCGTTGTCGGACAGGTGCAGGTGCAGGACGTTGAGCTTGACCCGCTCCATGGCGTCGATCTGGCGCTTGATCGTGTCGAGCGAGACGAAGTGGCGGACGGTGTCGATCATCAGGCCGCGCCAGGCGAACCGGGGCGCATCGTCGATGGTCGCGTAGGCCAGGGTCGCGCCCGGCGGGGCGGTCTCGACCAACTGGCGCAAGGTCGCCAGGCCTCGCAGAACGCCCAGCGCGCCGCCGGCCTCCAGGGTCACGCCATCCGCGCCGACAGTCAGGCGGTAGGCCTCTTCGGCGCGCGGATCGCCGCCCTTGGGCGCGAGCCGGCAGGTCACGGCCAGGGACGGACCCTGCCGGCCGGTCAGGGCCATGCCCGTCAGGCGCAGCATGTCGTCCTGCAAGCGCCGCGCGGCCGCGGGCAGGCGAGGATCGGCGCAGTCCTTCCAGGTGACGGCGAAGGCGCCGTCGATTGGCAGGGCGCCGTGGCTCCAGGTCGCCTGGCGCGGCTGCGGCATCAGGACGGGCGCGGCGATCGCGGGCAAGGCGGTCAGCGCCAGCATGCCCGCCAGCGGCAGGAACATCGGCCGAGGCGATCGGGAGGAGAGGGGGCGCGGGCGCATGCAGGCATTTCCATTTACAAGCGGTCTTGACTGCATGTTAGTTGTGGTTCAATCGTTTCGGCAACAAACAAAAGGTCCTCGGGACCATTCCGCGGGAGAAACAGCATGCGCATCGCGACGGCCCTGGCCGTGACCCTACTGGCGGCTGCGCCCGCCCTGGCCCAGACCGCGCCCACGGCGCCCGCTACGCCCGCTGCTGCTGCGGCCTATTCGGCGGACACGCCGCTGGCCGCTCTGGTCGCCGATCCGGCCGCCAAGGCGGTGCTCGACAAGACCCTGCCCAACCTCGCCAAGCACCCGGCCTTCGAGCAGTTCAAGGCCATGAGCCTGCGCCAGCTGCAGCCCTACGCCTCGGGCGCGATCAGCGAAGAGGCGGTCGGCAAGGTCGACGCCGAGCTGAAGGCCCTGACGGCCAAGTCTTAGCGGGGCGGTCCCGGTCGGTCGGGACCATCCGGACAACCAGAACAGAGCAACCGACGTCTGCCGGCGTCGGCGCGATGAAACACGCACTCGAAAAACACGAACGGGGGAGAAGAGACCAATGCGACAGACCTACCGCGCGGCCCTGCTGGGCTCGGCCATGATCGGCCTTTTCGGCGCCGCAGGCGCTCACGCACAGGAGGCCGCCCAGCCGGCCTCGGGCGTCACCAGCCTCGACGCCATCATCGTCACCGCCACCAAGCGCGCCCAGCGCCTGCAGGACGTGCCGGTGGCCGTGACGGCGGTCTCGGGCCAGGCGTTGGAGAAGTCGAACTTCCGCGAGGCGTCCGACATCCAGTACCTGGCGCCCAACGTCACCTTCTCGTCGACCAATCCGGTGTCGAACGGCGGCGGCTACCAGATCCGCGGCGTGGGCACCCAGAGCTACGACAGCGGCGTCGAGCAGACGGTCGGCCTGGTGGTCGACGGCGTGATCATCGGCCTGCCGCGCGATCCCGGCGCGGCCGGATTCGCCGACGTCGAGCGCGTCGAAGTGCTGCGCGGCCCGCAGGGCACGCTGTTCGGCAAGAACGCCTCGGCGGGCGTCATCCAGATCGTCACCAAGAACCCGCGCCTGGAGCAGACTTCGGGCGAGTTGAACCTGTCCTACGGCGAGCGGGACGAGACCATCGCGCGCGGCGTGGCCAACCTGCCGCTCGGGACGAAGGCCGCCATCCGCCTGTCGGGCTTCTACAGCAGCCAGGACGGCGCCATTCCCTACGTCGTCCGCAAGGACGGCGCTGTGGGCGACCGCGAGGCCAAGGGCCTGCGCGCCAAGGTGCTGGTCCAGCCGACCGACGCCCTGACCATCACCGTGGCGGCCGACTATCAGGAAGCCTTCGCCCGCGACGCGCCGATCATCGAGAGCCTGGGGATCAACCCGCGCTACAACAACCTGTTCGCCGGCTTCGCCCAGAAGCCGGGCAAGGACGCCTATGTCAGCTTCCAGGACGGCGACTGGAAGGCCGACACCGCCGTGCGCGGGATCTCGGGCCAGGCCGACTACAAGGTCGGCGACTTCACCCTGACCTCGATCACCGCCTATCGCGCGTCGGAGATGACCCAACTCACCGACATCGACCACGCGCCGATCGACATCTTCAACTACAGCGACGGCGGGCTCGACAGCGACCAGTTCACCCAGGAGTTCCGGATCACCTCGCCGTCGGGCGGCAAGCTCGAATACGTCGCGGGCCTCTATTACCTGAAGACCGAGGTGAAGGGTTGGACCACCCAGAAGGGCGACTTCCTGAAGTTCTCGACCGGCAACGCAGCCATGCCGCCGGCGGTGCTCTACGGCGAGCGCCTGCAGACCAGCCGCACCGAGAGCTACGCCGCCTACGGCCAGGCGACCTACGCCCTGAGCGAGGTCTTCAAGCTTATCGGCGGCCTGCGCTACACCAACGACGAAGTCTATGGCGACCTCGTGGTCAGGGCCGTACCGGGTTACTTCAGCTACGGTACGCTGCTGCCCTACAAGGGGACCGTCTCGGCCGACAACGTCTCGGGCCGCGTCGGCGTGCAGTTCCAGCCCAGCCGCGACCTGATGGCCTATGCGACCTACGCCACGGGCTACAAGGGCCCGGCCATCGACTCCCTGAACGGCCAGATCAAGCGCGTCAGCCCCGAGACGGTCGAAAGCTGGGAAGCCGGCGTGAAGTCGACGCTGTGGGAGGGGCGAATGACCCTCAATGCCTCGATCTATCGCTCGGACTTCACCGACTTCCAGGCTCAGGCGCTGGACCTGACCTCGGCCACCCCGCGCCTTGGCCTCACCAACGCGGGCCTGATGCGGGCGCAAGGGATCGAGGTCGAGACCTCGATCCGCCTGGCCCAGGGTCTGACGGTGGGCGGCAGCGTCAGCTACAGCGACGCCCAGTTCAAGGACTACACGGGCGTCTGCTACACCGGCCAGCCGATCTCCACGACGACGGGGCAGGGCTGCTACCTGCTGCCGGGCTCGACCGGAACCTACGTCGCCAACTACGCCGGCGCGCGCCTAACCAATGCGCCCAAGTGGAGCTACAACGCCAACCTCGCCTACGAGCGGCCGGTGGGGGCGGACCTCAAGCTCGACGCCAGCGCCAACTGGTCGTGGCGCGACGACAGCTACGCCATCACCGCCGACCCGAAGGCGATGGTGAAGGCCTACGGCATGCTCAACGCCAACATCGGCATCGGCCGCGACAACGGCGCCTGGAGGCTGGGGCTCTACGCCCGCAACCTGCTGGATAAGCGCTTCTACGCGCCTTACCCCTCGCTGACCCTGATCAACGCCGGCGGCTACGAGAAGATCGTCAGCCCCGACGCCTTCCGCACGGTCGGCGCCAAGCTGAGCCTGAGTTTCTAGGCTCTCTCCGAGCGGGCGGATCTGTCTCCCTTTGGTCCGCCCGCTCATCTTTTTCAGGACAATTCGCATGCGGACGACGGCGTGCTTCGGCGCCGCACTCGCCGACCCGGAAGGCGCGATGGGGCCAGGGCTGTCGCTGGACGGGGCGCATCCCAACCGCGACGGCTACGCGGCCATGCACGCCCTGGCGGCCAAGGCGCGCTGACGCAAAGGGAAAGGGGGCTGGACCGGGCGGGCGGTTGCGCGGATGTTCGCGGGATGACTCAGAGTGTCGAGACCCCTCCACGGCGGCGCACCCAGGCCGAACGCAGCGCCGAGACCCGCCGCATCCTGCTGGAAACCGCCATCGCCTGCCTGCACACGCGCGGCTACGCGGCGACGACCACCTTGCTGGTGGCCCAGGAGGCGGGGCTGAGCCGGGGCGCGATGCTGCACCAGTTTCCCACTCGGGTGGACCTGATGACCTTCGTCGTGCGCTCGGTCTTCGACGACGAGGTGGCGATATACGACGCGCGGCTGTCGGCCATCGCCGATCCCAAGGAGCGCCTCTACGCCTTTCCCGAGATCGTCTGGGAGGTGCTCAGCCGTCCGTCCGGCGTGGCCGTGCTCGAGATCCTGCAGGGGTCGCGCAGCGATCCCGACCTCGCCGAACGCCTGGCGCCGCTGCAGGCCGAGATCGAGCAGAACGCGCTGGACCTCCTGGGTCGCTGGTTCGGCGACGCCGGGCCGGGCTCGAAGACCGCCATGCGCCTGGTGGTCTGGGCCGCGCGCGGCCTGTCCATCGCCCGCGTCCTGGCCCCCAACCCCGAAGAGATCGACAATTCCGTCGTTCTGCTGCGCCGCCTATTCGAGGCCTATGCCGAGAGGCCTCGCCCGAAATAGCGACCGACTGGCCGAGGTGGGCGCATCAACCCGGTTCGCCGGGATTGAGTGCGATGGCGTATTCGTGGATACGGGCCTCGCCCGACCAGGGGCGGCAAGGCTTTTCGGAACGATGATTCAACTCGGCGCGACCTTCAAAGACAATCTTCAGCAGCTGCCGGCCGTCGATGGCGTGCAGCGCATCGACCTCGTCGATTCCGAGGGCGCGGTGGTCGCCAGTATCGAAAACCAGCCGGGCAAGCAGGGCTCGCTGGCCGTCTACCAATATCTGAAGCAGGTCTTCGGCGGCCTGGATGCGAGGGCGGCCGAGCATGGCCTGGCGGTGTTCGCCGAGCACACGGCGGACGCGCGAAGCCGCCCGGGCGCGCACCCGAACGTCGACCGCCTGCTCGCGATCGTCGACGGCGGCGCGCCGCTGGCCATTGAAGTCGTACCCGTCGGCGGCTGACCTAGCGGCGGCCTGCATCGTGATCGCCGTCATCAGCGGGGCGATCAGGCTGACCCTGGCGAAGACGCAGGCGGTGAGCGTGTCCCTGATGGAGAGCGGGTGACGGCGGGCGCCGCCGAAATGCAAAACTGACATCAAGCCGACCTAGAAGCGTCGCCACGCGATTCCGGCCGTCCGCGCGCGGGCGATTTTCCAGGTCCATGTCAGAGCAAGCCCACACCAACCCGGCCGCGAGACAGGTCCGCGCCAGGCCTCGCCGGGCATGAGCCTGCGCGCCGATCCCGTGGTGGTGGCCTGGGTCAGCCGCTATGTCCTGCCCTATGAGAGCAAGGTGCGCGCCTCCCTGGCCCGGGCCCGCGTGCCGCAACCCGATATCGACGACCTGCTGCAGGAGGCCTACTGCCGCCTCTGCGGGCTGAGGGCCGTCGATCACATCGAGAACCCGGAAAGCTATCTCTTCCGCACGGTGGCCAACGTGCTGAACGCCCAGATCCGCCGCCAGCGGATCGTGCGCATCGATTTCGTCAGCGCCATGGACCTGCTGGTCTATGCCGACGAGCGGCCTTCGCCCGAAGAGGAGACCAGTTATCGCCGCTACCTGGCGCAGGTGCGCGAGGCGATGGCGGCGCTGCCGGAACGCTGCCGCCGGATCCTGGAAATGCGCAAGATCGAGGGCCTTTCGCAGCGGGAGATAGCGCGGCGTATCGACGTGAGCGAAAGTATCGTCGAGAACGACGGCGCCAAGGGTCTGCGGCTGATCGCCAAGGCCCTGCGCGAACGACATGGCGAGGACGCGCCGGAGATCCGGTGGCGCAAGCAGGCTAGGGACTAGGTGGAGCGGCAGACCGCACAACAGATCGAGGCCGAGGCCTTCCAGTGGGTGATGGCCCTGGACCGGCGCGACGATCCCAAGACCGAGAAGCGGCTGGAAGCCTGGCTGACCGGGGACGCTCGTCGCCAGGGCGCCTTTCTGAAGGCCCAGGCGACCTGGGCGGCCATGGACGGTCTGGACGAGGACGCGCGCCCTCCGATCACGGCGCCGTTGGCGCCGGCCTCGCGACGGGCCGCGCGGGGCTTGAGCCGTCGCGGCCTTCTGTTCGCCGGGGGCGGCCTGGCGGCATGTCTTGTGGCGGGCGCGGGCCTGATGCTGCGTCCGGAGGTCTATCGCACCGGTCGGGGCGAGCAGAGGACGACTCCGCTGTCCGACGGCTCGACCGCGCGGATCAATACCGACAGCGCGCTCAGCGTGGCCATGTCGCGGGACGAGCGCCTGGTGCGCCTGCGCGACGGGGAGGCCTGGTTCAAGGTCGCCCATGACAAGGCCCGGCCGTTCCGGGTCGAGGCCGGCCTGGTGGCGGTGCAGGCCACGGGCACGGCCTTCGCCGTCCGCCGCAGGGAAACGGGCGTCGAAGTGCTGGTCACCGAGGGCTCGGTGGACGTCTGGCGCAGCGAGGCGCCGAGCACCAAGGTCGCGCTGAAGGCCGGCCAGAGCCTGTTCGTGCCCGACGCTGTCGCCTCGGTGTCGCAGGCCAGGGTGCTCAGCGACCCGGCCGAGATCAGCCGCAAGCTGGCCTGGCGCGACGGCCGCATCGAACTGGACGGCGAGCGCCTGGACTTCGCCGTCGCCGAGTTCAACCGCTACAACCGCGTGCAGCTGCTCGTGCCCGACGAAGACCTGGCGGCCGAGCGCCTGTTCGGCGGCTTCAGTCTTGATGATCCGGAAGGTTTCGTGCGCGCCGTGCAGCTCAGCCTGCACGCCTCGGTGCGTCGCCCCGGGCCCGACGAGATCGCGCTGTCGCGGGCCGCCGACGCGCTTCCGCGAAAAATCTCGCCGACGACCTAAGGAAATCCGAGGCCCGCCGATCCTTGGGTCATGCGTCTCGAAAGGGCGCATCGACCAACACGGGGATCATCTGGTGAAATCGCTTTTCCTGGCCGGCGCCGCGCCGGCCGCCATCGTCGCCTGCGTGCTGTCGGCCGCCACGCCCGCCATGGCGCAGGACGTCCGCTTCGACGTGCCGGCCCAGCCCGCCGCCACCGGCGTCGCCGCCTTCGCCCGGCAGGCCGGCGTCCAGCTGATCGTCTCGGCCCGCGACGCCGAGGCTCGTCGGACCAACGCCGTGGTCGGCACCATGCCGGTCGAGGCCGGCCTGCAGCGCCTGCTGTCGGGCACCGGCCTCTCGGCCAAGGCCGTCGGTCCGCGCACCTATGTGGCGGTGGTCGAGCAGGCGGCCGTCCAGGCCCAGGACGTCCAGCCCGACACGGTCGAGACCATCGTCGTCACCGGCTCGCGCATCGCCCGCAGCGGCTTCGACGCCTCGACCCCGGTCAGCATCCTCACCGCCGACGACGTGCGGCTTTCGGGCACGACCAACGTCGAGGAGCTGCTGAATGACTCGCCGCAGTTCGTGCCGTCGACCAACGGCGGCGCCTACGGCAACGTCGTGCCGGGCGGCTCGGCCGACCTGAACCTGCGCGGCTTCGGCGCGACCCGCAACCTGGTGCTGGTCAACGGCCGGCGCTTCACCGTCAACGGTCCCGAGCTGGTCACCGACATCAACACGATCCCGTCGTCGCTGATCAAGCGGACCGAGATCGTCACCGGCGGCTCGTCGGCGGTCTACGGCTCTGACGCCATCACCGGGGTCGTCAACTTCATCACCCGCGACGACATCGACGGGATCGAGCTGAACGCCCAGGCCAGCTTCGACAGCCCCACGCGCACCCCGACCTACAATCTCGACCTGTCCGGCGGTCGCCGCTTCGCCGGCGGGCGAGGGCAGGTGATCGGCTCGCTGAACTACCTGGATCGCGGCGCCATGACCCGCACCGAGCGCGGCGCCTTCGCGCCCCAGTGGCTGGTCAACGGCTGCGTCACCGCCGACAGCTGGCGAAAGGACGGCGCCGGCGCGCCTCTGACGGTTCCGTCGGGCTCGACCTGCCGCGCGGCCGGCGGTCGTCCCGGCCTGATCGCCAGCGGCAGCGGCGACATCCCCAACGGCCGCTTCACCGGCGTGCCGCTGCCCGGCTCCTCGGCCTCTAACACCGCGCTGAACGCGGCCCTGGCGGCGGCGGGCCTTGGCGGCCTGGGCTCGCGCGGCTTCACCTTCGACGACGCCGGCGTCTCGGCCCGTCCGGCACTGACCCCGCAGGACGACTACAACCTGCAGCCCGACAACTACCTGATCGTTCCGCAGAAGCGGGTGATGTTCAATTCGTTCGCCCACTACGACCTGACCGACGATGCGACGGTCTATGGCGAGCTTCATCTCAGCCGCAACAAGGTCGACCAGCAGCTGGCGCCGACCAGCATCAGCGGCCCGTTTCTGTTCGACGTGAGCAACCCGTACCTGACCGCGCAGATGCGCGAGGTGCTGAACCAGCTTGATCTGCGCGAGACCGGGCCGACCACCGTGGTCACCGGCCCGACCTCGATGGTCAACAGGCCGGGCGACGGCCTGGCCGCCCTCAGCGTGGCGCGCCGCCTGCTCGAGGTGGGCGTCCGCCGCAACATGACCCAGCGCGACGTGGTGCGCGGCGTGGTCGGGCTGAAGGGGCGCCTGAGCGACGTCTCGGCCTCGTACCTGACCGACCTGTCGTACGACCTCTATTACAGCTACGCCAAGACCAAGCAGACCGACACGCAGGAAGGCAACATCTCGCGCAGCCGGTTCCAGGCCGGGCTGCTGTCGGCGAACGGCAAGGCGCCGCTGCTGAACATCTTCGGCCAGAACCTGTCGGACGAGGCCGTGGCCTCGATCATCATCGCGCAGACCACCAATCGCGTGGAGACCAGGCAGGAGGTCGCCGCGGCCAACCTGTCGGGCCAGGCCTTCCGCCTGCCGGCCGGTTCCGTCGGCTTCTCGTTGGGCGCCGAGTGGCGCCGGTCTTCGGCCTCGGTCTCGCCCGACGCCAACCTGGTGTCCGGCGACGTGGTCGGCTTCAACCCGGGTCTGCCGTCCAGCGGCTCGATCGGCGCTCGGGAGGTGTTCGGCGAGCTGCGCGCGCCGCTGCTGGCCGATCTGCCGCTGGTCCAGAACCTGACCGCCAACGCCGCCTTTCGCTATTCCGACTACGACCTGAAGGGCATCGGCGGGGTCTGGACCTATCTGGGCGGCCTGGAATGGCGGCTGACGCCCGACGTCGCCCTGCGCGGCCAGTACCAGCGCGCCGTCCGCGCGCCCAATGTCGGCGAGCTTTACGCCGGCCTGTCGCAGAGCAGCAGCGCCGCCGTCGACCCGTGCTCCAACCGCCAGCCGGTCGCGGCCCGCACCGCCGCCGTCCGCGCGCTGTGCATCGCCATGGGCGTGCCGGAAAGCCTGGTGTTCGGGGCGGGCGTGCAGCCGAACGAGACCATCACGGCGATCTACGGCGGCAGCGACGCCGTCGGGGTCGAGGAGTCCGACACCCGCACCTTCGGGATCGTGGCCGCGCCGCGCTGGGCGCCGAACCTGGCCGTCAGCGTCGACTATTTCGACATCGACCTGAAGGGCGCCATCGCGCCCCTGGGCGGCGGTCTGAACAACACCCTGAACCTCTGCTACAACGTCATCCAGGATCAGGGCAGCGAGTTCTGCCGGGCCATCGCCCGCAACCCGCTGACTGGCGAGATCAGCAACCCGTATTACGTCCAGATCCGCTCGGCCAACACCGGCGCGCTGAAGACCTCGGGCGTCGACGTGGCGGCGCGCTATCGCCTCGACCAGAACTGGGGCCTGGGCGGATCCAGCCGCTTCGACTTCACCACCAACTGGACCTGGACGCGGGAGCTGGTCTCGACGCCGGTGCAGGCCTTCCCGAACGTGCAGAACGACTGCGCCGGCGCCTACGGCACGACCTGCGGCGAGCCCGCGCCGCGTCTGAAGGGCGTCTCGCGCGTCACCTGGACCAGCGGCCCGCTGACGCTGAGCCTGCGCGGCCGCTACATCGGCAAGGTGACGGTCGACACCTACGTGCTGCCCAAGCGCTCGGGCCTGGCCACGCCTGATCTGGCCGACCTGACCAACCCGGTCATCAAGGCTCGCGGCTATCTCGACGTCTCGGCCGCCTACGACGTCAGCGACGACCTGCGGGTCACCGGCGGGATCGACAACGTGTTGGACAGCGATCCGCCGATCGTCGCCAACCCGCGCGCCAACACCTATCCGACGACCTATGACGCGCTGGGCATGCGCTTCTACGTCGGCGCGTCGATGAAGTTCTGATGCGCCGGGGGCGGCCGTGGATGTTCCGCGGTCGCCCCTTTTTCTCGCGGTGACGCACGCCGGGCGGCCGGGACCGGCGGGGCGATAACAAACCGTCACAGATCGCTCCTAGGAGCCTCCTCGGTTCGAACCAACGGGTGATGCGTATGACGAAGCTTGGACGATTTGGCGCCGGCGTGGCGTTCAGCCTGGCGCTTTTGGCGGGCGCGAGCCCGGTGTGGGCCGAGGTGTTCACCGTGGCCGTCGTGTCCGACACCCAGAACTATTCGGACGTCACGCTGCCCCAGCCGCGCGGCGCTCAGACCTTCGAGCAGCAGATGCGCTACCTCGTGGATACGCGGCAGGAGAAGAACACCGCCTTCGTCACCTTCGTCGGAGACATCGTCCAGCACGGCGACGGCCAGTTCCGCCGCGCCCGCGCGGGGGCCGAGGGGCAGTACGACCGCTTCGACACCCGCGAGGAGTGGGACATCGCCAATCGCGCGATCTCGATCCTGGGCGGCAGCGGCCTGCCGTTCGGCATGGTCCCGGGCAACCACGACTACGACAACTATTCCTGGTGGCCGGAAGGCGGGCCGGGCGCGTCCAAGCCCCTGGCCGGCGGCCGGGCCTGGAGCTTCTATTTCGGTCCGCAGTCGCGCCATTTCGCGGACAAGACCTGGTACGGCGGCGCCTCGCCCAACGGCCTCAACAGCTTCCAGACCTTCACCGGCGGCGGAAAGCGGTTCCTGCACCTGTCGCTGGAGATGGAGCCGCCGCAGTCCGCGCTCGATTGGGCGCAGGGCGTGCTCGACGCCCATCCCGGCCTGCCGGTGATCGTCACGACCCACGAATGGCTGCAGCCGGGCAAGACCGAGCGTTCCAACGGTCAGGCCAGCTACTTCCCGGGCAGCGATCACCTGACGCCGGACCAGGTCTGGGACCGTTTCGTGCGCAAGAATCCGATGATCTTCATGGTGCTGTGCGGCCACAACTACACCTCGGCGGTCGAGGGCGTTTCCAACGGCCAGAACCTGCGGATCGACCGCAACGACGCCGGCCAGCCGGTCTACCAGGTGATCCAGGACTACCAGGGCAACACCGTCGGTCCCGACGGCAAGGCCGGCACGGCCAACGGGGGCGCCGGCTGGCTGCGCTTCATGGCCTTCGACACCGACGCCAGGAAGATCCGGTTCTACACCTACTCGACCCTGCTCGACCGCCACGCGGGCCGCAACGGGGAGGCGACTTTCGGCGTCGCCCCGAACCTGTCGGAGTTCGAGCTGGATTTCCCGCCGCAGCTGACGAAATGATCTGAAGACGCCCGCCCCGGGCCATGCCTCGCATGGCTCGGGGTGTGAATTTTTTGCGACCGGGCCTTTCACGCAAGGGCTTTGCGTTGCGTGGCCGTCGTCGGCCGATTGAATGCGAAAGGAAAGTGCGGCAGAGGACCAAACGTCCGGTTGTGAGCGTTTGCGTGCGAGGGAGGGCGAAGATGGACGGCGCCAACAAGGCCTCGACCGTCGATGCGCCCGGTTCCGCGCCCAGCAGCGACCAGGGCGAGGTCGCCCGTATCGTCCAGGCGCATGCTGGCGATCTGCGGCGTTTTCTGGCCTCGCGAGTGCAGGATCCGTCGGAGCGCGACGAGATCCTTCAGGAAAGCTTCCTGCGCCTTACCGCCTATCGCTCCTCCACCGCGCTGGAGAACCCCAAGGCCTTCCTGTTCCGGATCGCCGAGAACCTGATGCGCGACCGCCGTCGCCGGGCCCGCACGCGCCACCAGGACCGTCACGACCCGATCGAGGATCACGAACTCGCAGATCCCGGGCCGGAGCCGGACGTGGTCGTCCAGCATCGCGAGGCCCTGGCGCGGGCCCGCGCCGCAATCCTGGCGCTGGACGAGCCGATGCGGACGGCCTTCGTGATGAGCCGCTATCGCGAGATGAGCTACGCCGAGATCGCCGTCGCGATGAAGATTTCCGTCAAGACGGTGGAGAAGTATGTGTCCTTGGCTCTCGCCCAATTGCGACGGGCCGTAGGGTCGGATCGCTCCGATGCGTCCTTACGCGGAGAGGACCGATCATGACCGAGCACCGCTTCGATCGCAGGGCGACGCCCGCGGCCATCCAGGCCGCGGCGACCTGGTTCGCGCGCCTGCGCGGTCCCGAGGGGCGGCGGGTCCGGCCGGCCTATGCCCGCTGGCGGCTGCGCAACGCCGCCCGGGCGAAGGTCGCGGCCGAGATCGACGACGTCTGGGGTCTCGCGGGCGCGCTGGCCGACGATCCGGCGATCCGCGAACTGGTCGACAATGCGCCGTCGGCGGCGCCGACCAGGTGTGGGCAGGGAGCGGCCTGGACGCGACGCGCCGCCGCCCTGGCGGTCTTCGTGCTGGCCGGCGCGGCCGGCGGCGGCCTCGCCCTGCATTTCGGGATCGGAGCGCCGGTCCGGTCCGAGGTCTACCAGACCGCTCAAGGCGAGCAGCGGTCGGTGACGCTCAGCGACGGCTCGACGATCCGGCTCGACACCGCCACCCGCCTGACCGTCGAGATGCGTTCGCGCCGGCGCGACATCCGCCTTGCGGCGGGGGGGGCGCGCTTCATCGCGGCGCGCGATCCGTCCCGTCCGTTCGTCGTCGAGGCCGGCCCGGCGCGGGTCGAGGCCCTCGGCACCGTCTTCGACGTGCGCCTAGACGCCGGCGCGACCGCGGTGAACCTGTTCAAGGGCGCGGTCGAGGTGCGCAATACCGGGCAGGGTTCGGTGCGGCCCGTCCGCCTGGCGCCTGGCGACGGGGTAAGGGTCTCGGCCTCGGCGGCGCCGCTCGCCGTCGCCCGCTTCGATATCGACGGCGCCTGGGGTTGGTCGGACGGACGGCTGGTCTTCGCCGGCGCCTCGCTGGCCGACGTCGCCTCCGAGCTGAACCGCTACGGACCCGGCCGCATGGTCGTCACCGGCGCCGGCGGCCAGCGGTTCCGGGGCGAGCTGAAGGCCGGCGACGTCGACGGCGCGGCGGCGGTGCTGTCGGCCCTCTACGACCTGTCGGTGCGCCGCGCGCCCAACGGCGACGTGGTGCTGGCCCCGCGTTGAAACCTCGTCCACGGCTTCGTCCGTGGACGGAAACGACGCAAAAACTTCACGCGGAAAACCATAGGGGGGCTTCCCCAGCCCACGTCCTTCAAGTGGGGCCGAGTGCGGTCCCGCTTCAGGTTCTTTGGGGGCTACATGACGGTTGGTAGGAAGCGGATCCGGGCCTTGCTGGGCGCGACCGCTGTTTATTTCGGAGCGGGCGTCGCGCTCGCCGCGGGGGTCGCGCCGGCGACCGCCTTCGCTCAGCAGACCCGGACGTTCGACATTCCCGCTCAGCCCCTGCCGGAGGCTCTGCAGACGTTCGGACGCCAGTCGGGCCTGCGCATCGCGGTCGACGACGGCCAGGTGGCCGGCCTGCGCTCGATCGCCGTTCGGGGCGCGATGACGCCCGAGGCGGCCCTGCGCCGTATGACCGTCGGCCTGGGCGTCGAGCACCAGTTCCTCGCCGACGGGGCCGTGGTCGTGCGCCGTTCGACCCGCATGACGCCGGTGGCGACCCGTCGCCGCGTCTCCTACGTGCCGAACGAACCCAACGGCGATGCGTCCAACGGCTCGCCGGCGGCGCTGGAGGAGGTGGTCGTCACCGCCCGCCGCATGGAAGAGCGCATCATCGACGTGCCGGTGTCGGTGTCGGCCTTCTCGGCCCAGCAATTGAACGACCTGAAGATCGAGGGCGGCTCGGAGCTGCTGCGCGGCGTGCCGAACGTGTCGTTCTCCAAGGACAACTTCACGGGCTACAATTTCGCTATCCGGGGCGTGGGCACCAAGGCCATGTCGGTCACCGCCGACCCGGCCGTGGCCATCAGCTTCAACAACACAGCCCTGCTGCGCAATCGCCTGTTCGAGCAGGAGTACTTCGACGTCCAGCGCGTCGAGGTGCTGCGCGGGCCGCAGGGCACGCTGTACGGCCGCAACGCCACCGCTGGCGTCGTCAACATGCTGCCCAGGCTGCCCGAGCTCGGCAAGTTCTCGGCCGAGGTCCAGGGCGAGGCCGGCAACTACGACACCCGCCGCGCGCGCGGCTTCGTCAATGTGCCGCTGGGCGAGACGTTCGCCCTGCGCTTCGGCGGCGCCCTGACCCAGCGCGACGGCTTCGACTTCAACACCACCACCGGCCAGAACGTGAACGGCCGCGACCTGTGGTCCACGCGCGTCGGCGCGCTGTGGAAGCCGAACGACCGCTTCACCGCCAACGTCCTGTGGGAGCACTTCAACGAGGACGACGATCGCTCGCGCACCGGCAAGCAGCTGTGCACGCGCGGCGCGCCGCCCAGCCAGATCCTCTGGACCGACCCCAGCGGCGCCTCGCGCACCTCGCCGGTGTTCACTCGCTGGACGATGGACAGCCTGACGCCCGGTTGCCAGAACAAGTCGCTCTACACTGAGGAGGCCTTCGGCACCCCCAACGGTCGCGGCATGCCGCTGGTCACGGGCCTGATCACCATCCTGCCGTTCACCACGAAGGGCGGCCCGGACAACGACACCTACCTGTTCCGCATGGGGATCGATCCGTTCGGCTCGGCCTCGGGCCGGCAGTCGACCGACCTGCGCGAGATCGCCACCTTCTACGATCCGAAGTTCAAGGCCGAGAACGACGTCTTCCAGCTGAACCTCGAGTTCGCGCTGACGCCGCAGCTGACCCTGCATTCGCAGACGCTGTACATGGAAGACAGCTATTACGGTTCGCAGGACTTCTTTCGCTACGACCCCGCGCCGGGCCTGATCGCCAATCGCGAGGGGCGGGCCCTGAAGGCCGACTGGAGCGCCTGGCTGGGCACGCCGATCAACGGCGCCGGGACCTTCGTGGATCCGCAGCTCGGCACGCTGGACCGCCTGGCCGCGGTCGATATCAGCCAGTCCAAAAGCAGCCAGTACTCGCAGGAGTTTCGCCTGCAGTCGTCGTTCGACGGCCGCTTCAACTTCAACCTCGGCGCCAACTACCTGAAGTTCAAGACGCAGGAGGACTACTACATCTTCAGCAACGCGTTCACGATGATCGCGGTGCAGCAGAACCTCAGCGCCAACTTCAATCCCGACTGCACGCCCAAGACCGCGACGGCCAAGCCGAACGCCTGCGTCTACATCGATCCCAATCCGATCGACAGCATCGACGGGCAGGGACACAACTACTATCGCAGCCTGGATCTGGCCCGCACCGAGTCCTGGGCCGTGTTCGGCGAGGGCTATCTCAAGCTGAGCGACAAGCTGCGGGTGACGGCGGGCCTGCGCTACACCGAAGACACCAAGAGCACGATCCCGGTGCCGACCCAGCTTCTGGCGGCCGACAGCTTCTGGGGCGGCGGCACGGTGGGCAAGGGCTATCCGCGCGGTCCCGAGCAGACCCAGAACTGGAGCGCGGTCACCGGCCGCCTGGCCGTCGACTACAAGCCCGACCTGTCGTTCACCGACGACACGCTGGTCTATGCGTCCTACTCGCGCGGCTACAAGGCCGGCGGCGGCAATCCGCCGGGGCCGGACTGGAACGAGGCCAATTCCAACTATCCGAAGCTGCCGCGCACCTTCGATCCCGAATACGTCGACTCCTTCGAACTGGGGACGAAGAACGCCCTGCAGGGCGGGCGGCTGATGCTGAACGCCTCGGCGTTCTACTACGACTACAGGGACTACCAGGTCTCGCAGTTCATCGACCGCTCGATGCACACCGAGACCTTCGACGCCAAGGCCTGGGGCGTGGAGCTGGAAGCGGCCTGGACTCCGGTTCGCAACTTCCGCCTGGACGCCACCCTGGGCTGGCTGCAGACCCGCATCGCCGACGGCGAGACCTCGGTCGACGTGATGGACCGCCTTCAGGGCCGCACCGACTACACCGTCATGCGGCCGTGGCCGACCAGCCCGATGACCTGCATCGTGCCCAACGAGATCCTGGGTCGCTACATCCAGAACCTCGACGTAAAGCAGGCGGCCTCCAGCACCACCGGCCAGATATTCATCAAGATGATGTGCCCCGGGCCGACGGTGTTTCAGAACGGCTTCCTGCCGGGCAGCACCTGGAGCAACGCCTACAAGGACCAGTGGGGCCCTCTGGTCTACAACCCGCTGACCTATATCGATCCGGTCACCGGCGTTCACGCCACCAACCAGGGGCGCGGCTTCTCGGCCGATCTCGGCGGCAACAGCCTGCCGAACGCGCCGGAGCTGACCTTCAATGTCGGCGCCCAGTACCGCATCAATCTGCCGGGCAGCTGGGACGTCACTCTGCGCGGCGACTACTATCGCCAGTCTGACAGCTTCGCCCGCGTCTACAACAGCGAATACGACCGCCTGAAGAGCTGGCAGAACGTCAACCTGTCGGCGACGGTGGTCAATCGCGAGCACGATCTGGCGCTGCAGGTCTACGTCAAGAACGTGCTGAACGACACGCCGATCACCGACGCCTACACCGGCCCGGACGAGCTCGGCAACTTCACCAACGTCTTCACGCTGGACCCCCGCATCATCGGGGTCTCGGTGCGCAAGAGCTTCTGACGGCCGCCCCGGACGCCGCGTTCGCGCGGCGTCCGCCTCTTTTACTCGTCCGGACGAGGACGCCCGCGATGCAGAGCCTTCCGACGATCGCCCCGACCGTTTCGCCGAGGTGGATCCGCCGGTAGTCGCCGGTTGGTCGCTGCAACGCCGGTCGGCGTAATTGTTAAAAGTAACTTGTCGCGATGAATTGAAGTTCTGTGCTTTTGGCGCAGGGCGTGATTGCTATTGGCAGTGCTTTTTTCGCGTTCTGCAAGTAAAATTAATTATGATGAAAATATAAATTTCGACGAATTGGTTCAATGAATCCATTTTGTCAAAAACGACGACTACAGTTCACCTGCTGGTAGAGGAAACACCTTTTACAGCGTTCGCTTTCACATCATGTAAGGAATGAGATTATGAAACTTCTCGCCAAGACTGTGATCAGCGCTATCGCCGCCCTGGGCCTGGCTTCGGCCGCTTCGGCCGCCACCGTCTCGCCGACCGGCCCGGTCGTCGTTTCGGGTCAACTGAACCAGTCGCTCGCCGGCGGTCAGTTCCTGACCGTCTGCAACGTCGTCTTCCAAGGCGTCGCCGACTCCACCGGTCTGACCCTGACCTCCTACACGGGCACGAACGTCAACGGCGGCGACCTGGCCTGCGACGACTCGCTGGTCTTCCCGATCCGCGTCGACGCCGTGTCGCCCACGCAGCTGAACGTCCAGTCGCTGGTCGTCAGCACCCGCTTCGGCGACTGCGCCAACACCAACATCCCGGTGACCTTCGCCAACTCGTCGGTGACCTTCCCGGTCGGCACGACCCTGGGCGGCGGCGTGTGCGAGCTGAACGGTACGCTGGCCGTTTCGCCGTCGATCACCATCAACTGATCCGGCGCGAGGGCGTCGGGGGCGGTCTCCGCCTCCGGCGCCTTCGTCTTCGCGCCGATGCCCTGGCTGCATTCCGACGAGGCTACGGCGCCCACGCCGGTGGCCGGCGTCGAGGTCGTCGCCCGTCGCGGCGCGGCGAAAGCGCCGCCCGAGACCGAGCTGGGCGAGGCTCAGATCGACGCCTTGGACGCCTACGACATCGGCGAGGCGATCGATCGGATCGCCGCCGTCCATGCCTTGGGGCAGGGCCCCGTCGTCATCGTCAACGGCCGGCGGGTGCTGAACGCCGCCGACTACATGGGTTTTCCGCCCGACGCGCTGGACCGCGTCGAAGTGCTGCGGCCCGAGGCGGCAGGCCTCTACGGCGCCGATCCGTCGCGGCGGGTGCTCAATCTCGTTCTCAAGCGCCGGTTCGGCAGCCGCGACGTCCGTCTCAGCGAGGCGCGTCCCACCGACGGCGGTCGCTCGGTCCTGGCCGCCGACGCCCGCCGCGCCTTGATCGCCGGCGACGACACCCGCCAGTTCGGCGCCCGCGTCTCCCGAGAGACCGCACTGCGGGCCGGCGAGCGCGACGCCTACCGCCGCGACCATCCGGGCGCCGACGCGATCACCCTGCGACCGGCCGGCCGGGCGTTCGGTGCGAACCTGTCCTTCAACCAGGCCATCGGCGACTGGACGACCTCGCTGGGCGTCAACGGCCGCGCCCAGACGGACCGCTCGACCTCGCGGCGGCAGGAGGCGCTGATCGATTCTCGCCGGCGCCTGCGCAGCCTGGCGCTGACGGTCGGCGCGGGCGGCGAGCTGGCCGGCTGGTCGGTGCGCCTCGGCGTCGACGGTCAGTTGTCCGACGCGGTGCTGAGCGGGGTTTCCGAGACCGCCTCGACCAGCCGCTCGATCGCCGCCACCCTCGGCGCGGACCGTCGGGTGCTGACCCTGCCGGCCGGACCGATGCTGGCCAACCTGTCGGGTCGGATGTCGCGCACCGGGTCCACGGTCGAGGCGGGCGGGGTCGAGACCCGGCGCACCGGCGATACGGCCGATCTCCGTGTCAGCCTAGCCGCGCCGCTGGCGCGGGCTTCGCCGGATACGTGGTTGGGGGACGTGGTCCTGAGCCTGGGGGCGAGCCTGCGCCGCGCCAGCGGGACGGCCGGCGGGACAGGCATGAGCGCCGGCCTTTCCTGGACGCCGCTGCCGAAGCTGCGGTTCAACGGCGCCTGGTCGCGGGCCGCCGACAACCCGACCAACGCCCAGCGCTTCGACCCCGTGGTGCTCGGCGAGCCGACCGTGGTCTTCGACTTCCGAAAAGGCCAGGCGGTCGAGATCCTGCCGATCCTGGGCGGCAATCCGGCGCTGGGCCCGCAGGAGACCGACCGGGTCTCGCTCGGCGCTTCGGCCGGCCCGGTTACGCCCTGGACCCTGTCGGCGGGCGTCGCCTTCGAGGCGGCGAGCGTCACCGACGGCGTCGGCGCCTTGCCCGCGCCGACGCTCGCGGTGGAGGCCGCCTTTCCCGAACGCTTCCAGCGGGACGGGGAGGGGCGGCTCGTCGGTCTTGACCAGCGGCCGATCAACATCCGCTCGGACCGATCCCGCCTGCTGTCGTCCAATCTCGGCTTCGGGCCGCCGCTGCGCGACGGCAGCTCGCTCCGGGTATCGCTGACCCACACCTGGCGGCTTGAGAGCGCCACCGTCATTCGCGAGGGCCTGCCGAGGATGGACCGCCTGGCTGGCGACGGCGGCGGCGTGTCGCGCCACGAACTGGCGGCCATGCTGGACGGAAGGCGGGGACGCTGGTCGGCCAACCTCACCGGTCGCTGGCGACAGGGCTATCGGATCCGTCGGGATGTGGGACGGGACGGTCCCGACGACCTGCGGCTGTCGGATTTCGCCAGCCTTGACCTGAAGCTCGGACTGTTGATGCGCCTGCCCGAACGCGGAGACGGGCGGCGCGCCGACGCCCGGATCTCCCTGGAGATCGAGAACCTGTTCGACGCCCGCCCGGGCGCGCGGCTGGGCGGCGGCGGAGCCGCGCCGGGCTATGGCCGGGACGACCAGGATCCGCTGGGACGGGTCGTGCGGCTAACGCTCGCCGGCCGGTTCTAGGGGCGGCCCGCAGCGGTCGGCCGGTCGCGCCGCCATCAAACCGACACCAAACCTAATCCGATCCGTCACGAGGCGCTCCTATAGCCACGCTCCGTCTAGGGAGGCGTCGCGGGTGATCGGCAACGAACAGGAGGTGGGGCGGGCGCTGGCGACGCAGAACCGGATCCTGCTGGCCTATGTTCGTCGACGCCTGGCCACCGCGGTCGATGCGGAAGACGTGGCGCAGGAGGCGATCATGCGCGTCCTGGTGCGCGCGCGCGACACGCTGATCGCCGACCCCCTGTTCTACGCCATGCGCGCGGCGCGCAATATTCTGGTCGATCGCGCCCGACGGGCGGCGAACGTCCAGATCGACGACCTGGAAGCGGCGGAGCTTTCCATCCATGGCGAGGCGACGCCGCTGGAGGCGCTGGACATGAGCGAGCGATCGAGGCTGTGCCAGAGGGCGCTGGAGGCGATGCCGCCTTTGCGGCGCGAGGTGTTCGTGCGTCGTCGCGCGGGCGAGGAATCCTACGAGGTCATCGCCCGTGACCTCAAGCTGTCGATCGAGGCGGTGCAGAAACATTACAGCCGCGCGGCCCAGACGCTGCGCCGGACGGCGGAGGGCCGCCATGTCGACTAGGTCCGTGAATCCCAAGGACGACCGCGAGGCCGCGCTGTGGGCCGACGCCCGGCGCGACAAGGCCTGGTCGCAGGAGCAGCAGGCGGCCCTGGAGCGATGGCTGGAGGGCCGTCCCGACCGGCGCGACCTGCTGGATCGGCACGAGGCGCTGATCGACGACGCCGCCGTGATCTGGGCCACCCAGCGGATGGTCCGCGCCAAGCCCACGCGGCGAGCATGGCAGGCCCGGTCGCTGGGTGCCATCGCCGGCGCCGGCTTCGCCGCCGTCGTCGGGGCGGTGGTGGTGTTCGGCGGCGGCTTGCCGCCGCGCGGCGACCTGATCGAAGGGGCCCGGGGCGTGCCGCGACCGATCGCGCTGGCCGACGGCTCGTCGATCAGGCTGAACGGCCAGAGCCAGGTGCGGGTGCGGCTGGGCCAGCATGAGCGGCGCCTGCGCTTGAAGGGGGAGGGCTTCTTCGAGGTCGCCCCAGACAAGAGCCGGCCGTTCTCGGTCGAGGTCGACGGTGTGCGGGTCACCGCGGTCGGCACCCGTTTCAATGTCGACCAGCGCCAGACCGCCGCCGGAACGGTGGTGGAGGTCGAGGTGTTCGAAGGCGTCGTGAAGGTGGCGGGGAAGGGGGAGCCGGTGCACGTCCACGCCGGCGAATTGGCCCGGGTGGTCGGTGGCGTCGTCCAGCGCTCGGCGCTGGCCCGGCCCGAGCTGGAGACGGACGTGCCGCCGTGGGCCAAGGGCTGGCTGGAGTTCAACGAGGCCACCTTGGCCAGCGTCGTCGACGATCTGGAGCGGGCGACCGGCGTCGAGGTCAAGCTGTCGGATCCTGCCGTCGGGCGGGTGCTGGTCAGCGGTCGCTTCGCCTATGACGACCCGGAGAACGCATTGGCGGCGCTGGCGCGTCTGCACGGCCTGAAGCTCACTCGTCAGCGAGCGGATCAATTCGAGATTTCAGGCGGTTAGGTCTTTCTGGAACAAGTTTTTATGACAGGTGTCAGGACGCCGCCGGCCGCCGTCTAACCCCGTGACGATCAGTTCGATCGGAGGGGATTTTTCGAATGCGTATCCACAAGAGCGCGCTGCTCGCGGCGGCTGCCGGCGCCGTCCTGGCTTCCGTCGCCGCGCCCGCCCACGCCTGGCAGGCGGCCAGGGACGCCGAGGCGCGGGTCACCATCGCCATTCCGGCCCAGGACCTGGGCCGGGCGCTGCAGACCCTGTCGCGCGATACGGGCCTGTCGATCGTCTTCGACCCGGGCCTGACCCGCGGGCGGACGTCGAACGCCGTATCCGGCGCGATGACGCCGCGCGAAGCGCTGCGCAGGATGATCGCCGGCTCGGGCATCGAGGCGCGCGAGGTTCGCGGCGTCCTGACCCTGGAGCGCCAGACCGCCGAGGCCGACGTCGCTCCGCCCGAGGCCATCGAGGTCGACGGCGTCGTCGTCGGCTACGCGGCGGGCATGCGCCGCTCGCTGGACGCCAAGCGCAAGGCCGACTTCATCTCCGACGTCATCAGTTCCGACGACATGGGCGACCTGCCGGCCAACAACGTGGCGGAGTCGCTGTCGCGCCTGCCGGGCGTCAACGCCGTGCGCAACCACACCACGGGCGAGGGCGACCGCATCACCATCCGCGGCCTGTCGACCGAACTCAACAACTACACCATGAACGGCGTGCGCATGGGCGGCGCCGGTTCGCGCGACGACAACTTCTATCGCGGCGTCCGCCTCAGCTTTCTGCCGCCGGAAGGCATCGACTCGATCACCGTCATCAAGAGCCTGACGCCCGACCGCGACGGTGACGCCCTGGGCGGCTCGATCGACATCCGCACGCCGACCGCCTTCGATCACGGCAAGACCTACGGCGTGCTGTCGGTCTCGGCGGGCATGCTGGACAAGTTCGACAACAAGAAGTCGGGGGAGATCGCCGGTTCGTTCGGCCGGCAGTTCAACGACCGCTGGGGCGTGTTCGTCACCGGCAGCTGGTCGCGCCGCAAGTCGCAGTTCGAGCAGAACGGCGCCGACGGCGATAACCAGCCCTCGGTCTGGTACGCCGACAGCGAGACGCTGGGCTGGGATCCCGAGACCTTCGTCATGCGCGGCATGGACCTGGCCGTCGGCGAAACCGAGGTCGAGCGGCGCGGCGTCAACTCCAGCCTCGACTACCGCGGCGACAAGCACGACTTTCACCTGCGCGGCCAGTTCAACGAGTACACCAAGGACGAGTTCAGCAACCGCCTGAACTTCCGCAACGACACCAGCAAGAACTCGACCCGCCTGACCCAGGTCGACAAGACCATGACCGGCCTGGCCAGCCCCGAGGCCTCGATCATCGGCTCGGACTCCAAGCTGGGGCGGATCTACAGCTACACCACGGCCCAGATCGTCGACCGCGACCGCGACGGCCGCATCACCGACGCCGACCGCTCGACCAAGTCGTACTACACGCTGGACGGCGCCTCGGGGACCTGGGACCCGCAGGGCTTCCGCCTGCGCCGCTTCTGGGAAGGCTCGCGCGAGACCGGCTCGGTTGCGTCGCTGAACTTCGGCGGCGTCAGCCGCTGGGGCGACTTCAAGGTCGACTACGACCTGTCCTACGCCAAGTCGGAAGACAACATCGACGACAGCTACGAGATGGAGTTCCGCAGCGACAAGTACGGCTGGCTGGGCAACAAGGGCGTCGCCGTCACTAATTTCGGCGACAGCCGCTTTCCCAAGTGGGTGCTGAACGACGCCGGCATGGCGGCGATCCACGATAACAGCCAGTACGCCTTCGCGGGCCTGTCGGGCGAGATCGGCGGCGCCCAGGAGCGCCTGTGGCAGGGTCAGTTCAACGTCGAATGGCGTCCGACCGCGACCTGGCTGGAGTCGGTCAAGACCGGCGGCAAGGTCTACAGCTCCAAGCGCTCGACCTATAGCGGCGAGTTCATGGACCTGGACGCCGACGGCACGCTGGCCGACTTCTCGCGCTTCTACGGCAAGGAAGTGACCAGCCTGTTCGACGGCGAGTACTCCGGCCTCTATCGTCTGGGCACGGTGATCGACAACAAGGCCATGCTGGCCGAACTGCAGCGCGCCGTGGCGGGCGACAGCACCTTCTTCGAGGGCTTCGCCACCGACCCCGGCAACGCCGAGCTGAGCGGCGAGGACAGCTTCACCTTCAAGGAGGACATCTTCGCCGGCTACCTGATGGCGACGGCGCGGTTCGGCGCGGCCCAGGTGATCGGCGGCGTGCGGGTCGAGAGCACCAACAACACCATCGACGCCTACATCCTCGACGAGGTGCAGGGCGGGCATTACGCCACCGACAAGAGCGACTTCACCAACGTCTTGCCGTCGATCCACCTGAACTACAGCCTGGACGACCGCACCAAGGTGCGCGCGGCGATCTGGACCAGCTTCGCCCGTCCCGACATCGCCCGCATGTCCTCGGCCCGCGAGTACGGCTACGACGTCGACCCCGATGGCGACGGCGACGAGAACCCGACCAGCGAGTGGGTCCTGGTGGCCATCGAGCAGGGCAACCCGAACCTGAAGCCGATGAAGGCGGTCAACTACGACCTGTCGATCGAGCGCTACAACGGCGACACCGGCGCCTATTCGCTGGGCCTGTTCTACAAGGACATCCGCAACTTCCTGTACCGTTCCTCGTCGTCGAACATCCGCGACGGGACGGCGGGGACCAATGTCAGCCCCGACGGCGTGACCGTCTCGATGCCCAACAACGGCAAGTGGGCCAAGGTCTACGGCATGGAGCTCAGCGCCCAGCAGGTCTTCCACTGGCTGCCCGGCCCGTTGTCGAAGCTCGGCGCCAGCGTGAACCTGACCCTGCAGAAGTCCGAAGCCGAGACCGGCATCTCCTGGCACCCGGCGGGCTACACCCTGCCGCTGATGGAGACGCCCGAGCGCGTGGCCAACGTGCAGCTGTTCTGGGAGTACAAGGGCTGGGAAGCCTACGCCGCCTACAGCTACCAGTCGAAGTTTCTCGAGGGCATCCAGGATTTCGGCAACAACCCGTATGAGCAGGACTACGAGTTCGTCGACCTGAACCTGCGGCGCAAGCTGTGGAAGGGCGCGACCGCCTCGATGCAGGTGCAGAACCTCTTCGACAACCACACCTACTGGTACACGGCCGGCGACAGCACCAGCTCCAGCCGGGCCTACATCAAGAACGGGCGGTCGATCTCGTTCGGCCTGAACTACGTCTTCTGATCGGGGCCAGCATGAAACCGACCCAAATCCTGATGCTCGGGGCCGCGCTCGCGGCCCTGGGCGGACAGGCCTTCGCGCAGAAGGCCGAGCGCCCCCTGCGTCCCGAGCCCGCGCCGGTACAGGCTTCGGACCTGCCGGCGGTTCCGCCGACGACCCAGCCGGAGCGGATCATCCTCAACCTCACCGCCGATCCGGCGCACGAAATGGCCGTGACCTGGCGCACCGCGCCGGGCCTCTTGGGCCATGTCGAGTACGCGCAGGCCGAGGACGGTCCGGACTTCATCCAGAAGGCCGTACGTGTAGCCGCGGTCACCGACGACGCCACGATCGCCGTGCGCGAGGATCCGGCGTTCAAGGCGGCCTATCACTCGACGGTCCTGAAGGGGCTGAAGCCGGAGACGGTCTATGCCTATCGCGTCGGCGACGGCGAGCGGTGGTCAGAATGGCTGCAGTTCCGCACCGCCGCGACGACCGCCAAGCCGTTCACGTTCCTCTACATGGGGGACATGCAGAACAACATCCTCAGCGAGGCCTCGCGGACGATGCGGATGGCGTTCCGCAAGGCCGGCGACGCGGCCTTCGTCATCCACGCGGGCGACCTGATCAATCGCCACGACAGCGACAACGAGTGGGGCGAATGGTTCGCCGCCGGCGGCTTCCTCTACGCCCAGACGCCGCAGATGCCGACGCCGGGGAACCATGAGTACGGCCGCGGCCCGGTGCTGAACCCGCAATGGCGCCGCCAGTACACCCTGCCCGAGACCGGACCGGCCGGAGTCGAGAAGCTGAAGGAGACGGCCTGGACCGTCGACTACCAGGGCCTGCGCCTGATCTCGGTCGACGCGCCGCTGTTCCATGGCGACGAAGCCATGCGGGCTGAGATGGTGCGCTGGCTGGACGGCCTGCTGGCGAACAATCCCAATCGCTGGACGGTGCTGTTCCTGCACTTCCCGCTGTTCTCGATCGATCCCGATCGCGACAACGAGCGGGTGCGCGATGCGCTGAAGCCCCTGATCGACAAGTACAAGGTCGACCTGGTGCTGCAGGCCCACGACCACGGCTACGCTCGCGGCGCCATCGGCGCCGGGGCGATGACCAACGCGGGCCCGGGGCATCCGTCCGACCAGGGCTCGACCTACGTCGTCTCGGTCGCCGGGCCGAAGATGTACCCGGTCGCCGACCTCAGCTGGGCCACGCGCTCGGCGGCGCGCACCCAGACCTTCCAGACCCTGGACGTGTCGCCCGAAGCCGTGACCTATCGCGCCTTCACCGCGACGGGCCGAGAGCTGGACGCCTTCCGCCTGACCAAGGACGCCAAGGGCGTGGCGCGGGTGAAGACGCTCCCTGTACGAGGCCAGTAGGTTTCTCCCGGCCAGGCAAGCGCGGATCGTGGGGGCGATCCGCGCTTGCCTGGCGCCGAAATATCGCGTGAGGGATTGGGCCGTGTCCGACGTATTGTCGTCTGGATGGCCAAGGGAACCGACATGGGCGAAGAGCTCGACCACTTGATGGAGGCGATGCGTCGTCAGCCGCAAGCGCGTCTGGACGGCCTGGAAGGGCGGGTCTGGGCGCGGATCGACGGCCTGCGCCGGACTGGCCGCGCGATGCCGCTGCTGACGCCGCTGCGGGCGGCGTCGGTCATGGCGGCCCTGGGCTTGGGCATGCTCGGCGGCAGCCTCGTTTCCCAGCCTTCAGCGCGGGGCGCGGTCGAGGTCTCGGCCTTCTCGGTGGATGCGCACCTGGCGCCGTCGACCCTGCTGGACGGCCGCTAGATGCCGGCGATCTCGCGCGGCGCGGTGCTGACCGTCGTCCTGGCCCTGCTGGCGGGCGTGGCGGGCGGCTGGCTGGGCTCGGGCCGGATTTTCGCCAAGCCGGAGCGCCCGTCGCTTCATGCCGTCGTCCACGGGCTGGAGCTGACGGCCGAGCAGGATCGCCGGATCAAGGCGCTGGAGCAGGATTTCGCTGGTCGTCGTCGCACGCGCGAGGCCGAGCTGCGCGCGGCCAACGCCCAGTTGGCCGCGGCGATCCAGGCCCGGCACGAGTACACGCCCGAGGTCGCCGCCGCGGTCGAGCGGTTCCATGTCGCCATGGGGACCCTGCAGAAGGAAACCGTCGAGCACGTGCTGGCCATCCGCAAGGTGCTCACGCCCGAGCAGGCGGCCAGGTTCGATCGCCGCGTCAGCGAAGCGCTCACCGCCGAAACCCCGTGACCGACCCGTCGGGCGAAGACGACGACGGCGCGCTGGTCCTCCGCGCGGCGCGGGGCGACGATCTCGCCTTCAGCCTGCTCATGCGCCGCCACAAGGGGCGGCTGCACGCCTTCGCGCGACGCCATCTGGGCGACGCCGACGCGGCCCTCGATGTCGTGCAGGAAAGCTTCGTCGCGGCCTGGAAGGCCCTGGATCGCTACGATCCGGCGCGTCCCTTCGGCGCCTGGCTAAGCGCCATCGCCCTGAACAAGTGTCGCGATCGCGGGCGGCGCCTGAAGGTGCGGCGCCTGATCCTGGGCGAGCGTTCGATCGACGCGCCCGGCAGCCCCGACTACGCCGATCCGGCCGTCGGACCGGAGGGGCAAGCCCTGCGCTCGGAGCGGATGGCGCGGCTGGAGGCGGCGATCGCGCGCCTGCCCGACCGTCTGAAGGAGCCGCTGATCCTCACCGGCCTGGAAGGCTATTCCCAGCAGGCGGCCGCCGAGGTCCTGAAGGTGTCGGTCAAGACCGTCGAGACCAGGGTCTATCGCGCCCGCAAGCGACTGGCCGAGTGGCTCGCCGGAGACTGAAACTTTTGTGAGGGGCGCGAGCCCTGGGCGCGTAGCACTGTCGAGACCGCGCCGCGCGCTCCTGGAGTTCGCCGGCGCGCCGTATCGAAGGTTCGACATGCGTAGCACTCGCGCGCCCCTGGGGCGCCGTCATTTCCTGCAGTCCCTGGCGCTTCTCGGCGGCGGCGCGGCGTTGCCCGGTCTCCTGCCGGCCTGGGCGCGGGCGGCCGATATGGACGCCGCCGCGAAATCCCCGGCGGCGCTTTCGGGCGACGACATCCGGCTGACCATCGGCCACACCCCCGTCTTGGTGGATGGCCGCGCGGCGCACGCGGTGACTATCAACGGTACTGTGCCCGGGCCGCTGATCCGGCTGAAGGAAGGCCAGAATGTCCGCCTGTCCGTCACGAACAGCCTGGAGGAAGAGACCTCGATCCACTGGCACGGCCTTCTGGTGCCGTTCGAGATGGACGGCGTGCCGGGCGTCAGCTTCCCTGGCATCAAGCCGGGCGAGACCTTCGTCTACGAGTTCAAGGTCAAGCAGTCGGGGACCTTCTGGTACCACAGCCATTCGGGGCTGCAGGAGCAGATGGGCCACTACGGGCCGATGATCATCGACCCCGCCGGAGAGGATCCCGTGGCGTTCGATCGCGAGCATGTCGTCGTGCTTTCGGACCACAGCCAGATCCACCCGCACCAGATATTCCGCCGGCTCAAGCAGCAGAGCGGCGCCTTCAACTTCCAGCGCCAGACCATCGCCGGCCTGCTTCGCGGGGAGGACCAGCCGCTCGCCGAGCGCCTGGAGTGGAGCCGGATGCTGATGGATCCGACCGACATCTCCGACGTCACCGGGGCGGCCTACACTTTCCTGATCAACGGCCGCGGACCCAAGGACAACTGGACGGGACTGTTCACGCCCGGCGAGCGGGTTCGCCTGAGGTTCATCAACGCCGCCGCCCAGTCGGTGTTCAACGTCCGCATCCCGGGCCTGAAGCTCACCGTGGTCGCCGCCGACGGCCAGCACGTTCGGCCCGTCGAGGTCGATGAGTTCCAGATCGGCAATGCCGAGACCTACGACGTCATCGTCCAGCCCACCGAGGACAAGGCCTTCACCATCGTCTCGGAGTCGGTCGACCGGTCAGGGCTTGGCCGCGCCACCCTGGCGCCGCGCCCGGGCATGAGCGCCGAGGTTCCACAGGTGCGCGAGCGGCCGCTGACCACCATGCGCGACATGGGCATGGACATGAGCGGGATGGATCACGGCGACATGGACATGTCGATGCGCAATCCGGACAACGCGCCCCAGGTCAAGCTGGGGCCGGGCGTCCAGATGCTGGCCCCCATGGCGGTGGACCGCACGGGCGAGCCCGGCCAGGGCCTGGAAGGCGTCGGTCACAAGGTGCTGGTCTATCGCGATCTCGTGGCCCTGGAGCCCAATCCCGACCAGCGCGCGCCGGAACGCTCGCTGGAGATCCACCTGACCGGCAACATGGAACGGTTCATGTGGGGCTTCGACGGCCGCAAGTTCAGCGAACGTCCGTCGCCCTACGCCTTCCGCGCCGGAGAGCGGGTGCGGGTGGTGCTGATCAACGACACCATGATGGCGCACCCCATCCACCTGCACGGCCACTATTTCGAGCTGGCCTTCGGTCCCGCCGGACACATGCCGCGCAAGCACACGGTGATCGTGCTGCCGGGCGGCCGGGCGACCTTCGACTTCACGGCCGAGACCGGCGACTGGGCCTTCCACTGCCACATGCTCTACCACATGCACGCGGGGATGTTTCAGGTCTTCAGCGTAAGGGACGGCCAAGGGGAGGGCGCGCGATGAAGGTCTCCCTGGCCGCGCTCCTGCCGATGCTTTGGGCCGGGCCCGCCCTGGCGCAGCATGCCCACCACGCGCCTCCGGCCGCGTCCGCCGTTCCGCCGCAAGGCGAGGCGGCGCAGGCCGATCCGCATGCCGGCCACGACATGGGCGGCATGGCCGCTGGCCCGTCGACCGAGCCGCCGCCGCTGCCCGATCGTGAAACCGCCGCGCCGGCGGCGCCGACCGATCACCTGGCCGACGCGATCTTCGACCCCGCCGCCATGGAGCGCGCGCGAGCCGTCCTGCGCCAGGAGCATGGCGGGGCCCAGGCGTCCCAGGTGATGCTGAACCTCTTCGAGCACCGGGCCCGATCCGGGGGAGACGGCTATCACTGGGCCGGCGAGGCCTGGTTCGGCGGCGATATCGACCGTCTGGTCATCAAGTCCGAAGGCGAGGGCGATCGTCACGGCGTCGAAAGCGGCGAGGTCCAGGCGCTCTACTCGCGCGCCATGGGGCTCTACACCGATTTCCAGGTTGGGGTTCGCCAGGACTTCGAGCCCAGGTCGCGCACCTATGCGACCGTCGGTTTCGAGACCCTGCTGCCTTACTGGATCGAGGCCGAGGGCGCCGTCTTCGTGTCCTCCAAGGGCGATGTCCTGGCCCGGGGCGAGGGCGCGATCGACTGGCGGCTCACCCAGCGCCTGATCCTGCAGCCCCGCGCCGAACTGAACTTCGCGGCCCAGGACGTTCGCGAGACCGGCACGGGTTCGGGCCTGTCGGAGGCCGAGATCGGCCTTCGGCTCCGCTACGAGATCCGGCGCGAGTTCGCACCCTATGTCGGCCTCGCCCACGGCCGGCGCTTCGGGCGCACCGCCGACTATGCGCGGGCCGACGGCCAGTCGGCGTCCGACACCAGCGTGGTGCTTGGCGTTCGCGCCTGGTTCTAGGCGCCGCGACCGCAGACCATTCGTTCACGGAGTAAGTACATGAAGGTTCTTTCCATCGCCGCCGGTTTCGCGGCCGCCGTGCTCATGGCCCAGCCCGTTCTCGCCCAGGCGGACGATCACGCCGGGCATGCGGGTCACGCGGGCCATGCCGCCGCGCCGGCGGTCGAGGGCGTCGGCGTGGTCCGCGCGATCGACGCCAAGGCCGGAAAGGTCACCCTGGCGCATGAAGCGATCCCCGCCCTCAAGTGGCCGCCGATGACCATGGCTTTCAAGGTCGCCGACCCGGCGCTGCTCAAGGACCTCGGCGTCGGGACCAAGATCCGGTTCAAGCTGAACGGCCAGACCATCGTCGGCCTGACCGCGCTCTGAGCCGTCCGGAGGTCGACGACGCTTACAGCGCTTGATATCGATATCATAATGTGTAGCCTGCCCCCAAATCGATAAGGCGATCAAAAGGGGAGGCGACGCCATGAAGCCCACACGTCGAGACATGGTCGCGCTGGCGGTGATGTCGAGCGCCACGGCCGGCGGCGCCGCCAAGGCGGCCGCCGCGCAGGGATCGCGCGTCCACACGCTCGCCTCGCCCGACGGCCGCCTGAAGGCGACGCTGGACGCCTCGGGGACCACGCCGAAATGGAGCGTGACCCATGACGGCAAGCCGCTGCTGCTGCCGTCGGAGCTGGGGCTGTGGCTGGCCGAGGGCCGGCTGCTGGGCGAGGGAGGCAAGGTCGCCGGTGTTACGCCGGAGACCTTCGAGGGCGACTGGACGCCGGTGTTCGGCCAGTCGTCGCGCTACGACCAGTCGGGGCGGCAGATCACCCTGCACATGGTCGATCCCAAGGCCGGCGTCCGCTTCGACATCGTGCTGCGGGTGCTGAACGGCGCGGCCGCGGTGCGTTACGTCCTGACCGGCCTGCCGAAGGGCGGGAAGCTGTCCCTGATGGGCGAGCGCACTCGTTTCCGGTTTCCCGATACGGCGCGGCTCTACGCCAGCCGCGACGAGGGCGACATCCATGTCTCGACCCAGGCCGCCCTGGCGCCGCTTGAGCACCCGGACCTGACGGGCTCGTCCGACAAGGGGCCCTATGCCGACCTGCCGATCACGGTGGACGCCGGCAACGGCGTCTTCGGTTTCCTGGCCGAGTCCGACCGGTTGCACTACCCGCGCTGCATGGCCCGGGCGCATGAGCAGGGAGGGCTCGTCACCTACCTGATGCGCTATCCGGGGCGGGCGACCGGCTGGGGCGGCGAAGACGACACGCCGCAGGAGCCGACCTTCGAGATCGAGGTCGGCCAGAAGACGCCCTGGCGCATCCTCCTGGCGGCCGACAGCGCCAAGGGACTGATCGAGCTGCACCACGTGGTCCCGACCCTGGCGACCCCGAACCAGCTGGGCGACGTCTCGTGGGTGAAGCCGGGCCACGCCTTCCGGATCATGAAGCCCTATTCGACGCAGGCCTCGCTGAAGGCGGTCGATTTCGCGCAGAAGCGCAACATCGGCTACGTGCTGTTCGACGCCCACTGGTACGGCGACGGGACAGACGCCTCGGATCCTACCGCGCCGATCGCGGCTTTGGACCTGCAACGGGTGATCGACTACGCCAGGGCCCGGAACATCGGCGTGCTGGTCTATATCGACCGCGTGGCCGTGACCAAGGCGCTGGCCGACATGTGCCGCCTGTATCAGCGCTGGGGTCTGGCGGGCGTGAAGCTGGGCTTCATGTGGGAGGGGCGCCAGTCGGATGTCGATTTCATCACCAAGGTCGTGCGGGCCTTTGGTGAGCACGGCATGGTCGTGAACCTGCACGACAACCTGCGGCCGGCCGGCCTGGAGCGGACCCTGCCCAACTACCTGACCCTGGAGGGGGTGAAGGGCAACGAGCAGTTCCCCGCCGCGCGTCACCACGTGAACCTGGCCTTCACCCGGCCGATCGCCGGGCCGATCGACTACACCATCTGCTACGCCCAGGAGCGCAACCAGACCACCAACGCCCACCAGCTGGCCCTGGCGGTCACCTGCTACAGCCCGCTGACGCTGCTCTACTGGTACGACAAGCCCGAGAAGTACGAGGACAAGCCCTGGCCGGAGCTGGAGTGGTTCGACGCCTGCCCCACGACCTGGGACGAGACCCGGGCGATCGCCGGCGAGCTTGGCGAGTATGTCGTCATCGCCCGGCGCAAGGGCGCGACCTGGTATCTCGGCGCGTTGACCAACGAGATGGAGCGGCGCCTGGATCTGGATCTCGGCTTCCTGGGACAGGGGCGCTGGACGGCGGTGCGCTACAAGGACGGCGATCTGGCCCGGCCCGCCAATCGCACCCGCGTGGTGATCGAGCGACAGGCCGTCGACGCCAAGACGCGCCTGCGCCTGCAACTGAACGCGGCCGGCGGCCAGGCCATCCGTTTCGAGCCGGCTTCCTGAGGCCGCGCACAGGGCGAAAAAAAAGGGCGCCTGCAGGGGCGCCCGCCTTGGAGTGATGGAGGAAAGTAGATCCAAGAAGGCGGCGTCGCAGAACACCGCTGAAGACGTGGTATCGATATCAAAATCTGAGCTCGCAGTCAAGCGCTCGGTGTTCGTCGAGCGCTGTGCTGCGCTTCCTAGCGCGTCACCTGGAAGCCGTCGAAGTCGGTCCAGCCGATGCGGGTCGAGGTGTTGGCCGGCGTGCCGGCAGGAGCCTGGGAGAAGACGCCGATCTGGCTGCCGACCCAGCGTCCCGGGCGGCTGAGGAACGGCGCGCCGACGGGGGTGAAGGTCTTGCCGTCGGCGCTGTAGCTCAGGGTCACCTTGGCGTGCATCGATCGCAGCATCGAGGGCCAGTAGGGCGAGAAGTCCGGCGGAGGATCGGCCACGACCACGGGCTCGGCGGTCATCCGCAGCCAGACGGCGGCGGCCGGGGCCTTGGCCTGGATCACCTCGACGCGCTCGGGCTGGAACTTGTCGGCGCCCAGGCGGTCAACGCGGACCAGGGCCGGTCCCGTCGCCGTGTTCTGCAGGCCGATCCAGGCATAGTCCGAGCCGAACATCAGCAGGCCCGCGCGCTCGCCGACCGCCTTGGGCGCGAAGTCGAGCCTGGTAGTGACGGTGAAGCGCTCGGCCGGCAGTTTCTGGGTCAGCAGGGCGCCGGTTTCCCAGAGATTCTCCGGCGAGGAGATCGATTTGAGGCGCAGCTTGCCCGGCGCGGCCTTCAGGTCGGCCCAGTCGCCGGCGGGATTGGCGTTCCACTGCCAGGCCGGCGACAGCGCGCCGTCGAAGTCGTCGCTGTCCTGCGGAGCCAGGCGCGGGGAGGGGACTTTCGAGGCCGGCTTGCGATGGGTCAGCACCGGCTGGCCGATGCCGTCGCCGTCCTTGTCCTCGCCGATCACCGGCCAGCCGTCCTTCCAGGCCATGGGTTGCAGCCAGACGCGGCGGCCGTAGGAGTCGGCGTCCTGGAAATGCAGGAACCAGTCCTCGCCGGTCGGCGTGGTCACCCACGCGCCCTGGTGGGGGCCATTGACCTCGGTGCGACCCTGGTCGAGCACGTTGCGGCCCTCGTAGGGCCCCTCCAGCCTGCGCGAGCGGAACACGCCCTGCCAGCCGCCCTTCACGCTGCCGCTGGGCACGAAGAGGTAGTACCAGCCGTCGCGCTTGTAGAGCTTGGGGCCCTCGGTGGTCATCCATGGGAACGGCCCGCGTGAGGTCATGACCTTCGGCTGCTTGTCGCCCTCGACCAGGGTGATCGCCTCGCCCTCGGCCTTGTCGCCGGCCTTGTTCAGGCGGCGGGCGGTGACGACATTGGCGAAGCCGGCGCGGCTGCGGGCGAAGGCGGTGACCAGCCAGCCCTGGCCGTCGTCGTCCCAGAAAGGCGCGGGATCGATGACGCCGCGCCGGTCGTCGACCAGCACCGGCTTGGACCACGGCCCGGCCGGATCCTTGGCCCGGACCACGAACACGCCGAAGTCGGGATCGGGGTAGTAGATCAGGAACTCGCCGTCGCGGTGACGGATCGCTGGGGCCCAGACGCCGCCGCCGCGACGGGGCGTGGCGTGGTGCGCCTCGGGTGTGTTGGCGGTCAGGGCGTGGCCGATGATCGTCCAGTTGACGAGATCCGTCGACTTCAGGATCGGCAGGCCCGGGACGTTGGTGAACGAGGACGAGACCAGGTAGTAGGCGTCGCCCACGCGGATGGCGTCGGGATCGGAATAGTCGCCGGCCAGGACGGGGTTCTTGTAGGTTCCGTCGCCGAGATCGGGCAGCCAGGCGCGTTCGCTTCCAGCGTTATCGGCCGCCGAGGCGGAGGTCGCCAGCAGGACCGCCGCGGCGATCAATCCCAGTCCGAGCGAGGTGCGACCCGAGCCTGCCATTCCGTGTTTCCATCCCTTGTTATGATATCGTTACCAGTAACATGGGACGGGGCTTTGGCAAGGGCGCTCAGGCCGGTGGAGGGGCTGTCGAGGCGCGCTGGATCAGCTGCAGCTGCGCCTGCACGTGGCCGCCGGGTTCGGCGCTGGGGCGGGCCAGGTCCATGGCCAGCAGCACGGCCGAGGCCGCCATGTCGGCGATGGGCTGACGGATGGTGGTCAGCTCCGGCCAGACCGTGGTGGCCACCGAGGTGTCGTCGAAACCCGCGATGCTGAGATCGCTGGGGATCGACAGGCCCAGGCCGTGGGCCACGGCGCTGATCGCCGCGGCCATGTCGTCGTTGGCCGCGAAGATCGCCGACGGGCGGCGGCGCAGGCCCAGCAGATGCCGCGCCGCGTCGAGGCCGCCGCGATAGCTGAAGCCGCCGTCGGCGACATAGGCCTCATTCACGGTCAGGCCGGCGGCGGCCATGGTCTCGCGGAAGCCCTTCTCGCGCAGCTGGGCCGTGGAGTGGGCCGGATCGCCGCGTACGAAGGCGATGTCGACATGGCCCAGGTCCAGCAGGTGCTGGGTCATCATCCGGGCGCCCTCGAAGTCGTCGATGAACACCGCCGGCGCGCCCTCTCGGGGGCGAGCCGTGGCGAAGCTCACCGCCCCGACCCCGGCCTTTTCCAGCGACTCCAGGATCGCTGCGTCGTCGCACAGCGGTGGCGGCAGGATCACCGCTCCCACGCCTGCGTCGACCAGCTTCTGCACCGCCTGGGCGGGCGTCGGGTGTGCCTGGCTGGGCTCGATCAGCAGCTGGCAGCCGCTGAGGCTGGCCTGTCGGAACGCGCCCATCAGGTAGTTCGACAGGTTCGACGAGCTGGCGTTGGAATACAGCATGCCGATCTGCGAGACGCCGGTGCGGGTGGCCCTGGCCAGTGAGTTCGGCCGATAGCCCAGCGCCTTGATGGCTTCCTCGACCTTCTCGCGCACGGCCGGCCGCACGTGGGGATAGCCGTTGACCACGCGGGAGGCGGTCATCGAGGACACGCCGGCGTGCTGCGCCACGTCATGGATGGTCGGCGCCTGTCGCCTCTGCGTGGTCAAGGAATCCTCGCCTCAATACGACTCTCTGCGGGTCGCCGCGCAGTCTAGCGAGGACAGGACGGGTAAGTCCAAGGTTGCGGGCCCAACATCCGTTTTTGCTCTGGTGCGGCTGGCGCGCGTCGCTAGGATGCATTGGTATCGTGAACAATGGTGGTGCGTCGTTGAAAAGTCCCCGCAAAGCCAAGGCGGCCGCGCCGTCTTCAGCGCGTGGCTCGTCGCCCAACCCCAGGCCGGGGCCCAAGACGATCACCATCCATGACGTGGCGCGCCACGCCGGCGTCGGCTCGATGACCGTCTCGCGGGTGATCCGCGGGGCCGGCAATGTCAGCGCGGGCATGCGCGAGAAGGTCGAGGCCTCGGTCCGCGCCCTGAACTACCAGGTCAATGTCGCCGCCCGCGCCACCCGCTCGCGCTCGGCCGCGGCGCGGGTCGGGATTCTCTACAGCAACCCCAGCGCCTCCTATCTCAGCGAGATCATGGTCGGCGGGCTGGAGCAGAGCTCGCGCCTGGCCAGCCACCTGATCCTGGAGCGATGCGAGGGGCTGGCGGGCCAGAAGCAGGCGGTCAAGCGCCTGCTGGCCGCCGGCGTCGACGGGGTGATCCTGCCGCCGCCGCTGTGCGACTCCCGCCAGACCATCAACATGCTGCGCGCCGAGGGCGTGACGGTGCTGGCCCTGGCCACCGCCCGGCCGATGATCGACGTCTCCAGCGTGCGCATCGACGACTTCGAGGGCGCGCTGGCCATGACCCGCCACCTCATCGCCCTGGGCCATCGCGACATCGCCTTCATCAAGGGCGATCCTCAGCACACCCCGACCGAGCTGCGCTACGAAGGCTTCCTGGCCGGCATGGCGGAAGCGGGCCTGACCGTGCGGCCCGAATGGGTGGCCCAAGGGCTGTTCACCTACCGCTCGGGCCTGGCGGCGGCGGAGAAGCTGTTCGAGGCGCGGCTGCGGCCCAGCGCCATCTTCGCCAGCAACGACGACATGGCCGCCGCCGCCCTGGCCGTGGCCCACGGCCGCCAGATCGCCGTGCCGCGCGACCTGACCATCTGCGGCTTCGACGACACCGCCGTCGCCAGCACCGTCTGGCCCGAGGTGACGACCATCCACCAGCCGATCGCCGAGATGGGCCGCGCGGCCGTTCGGCTGATCGTCGACGAGATCCGCGCCCGCAAGGCCGGCGGCGACCCCGCGCCCGTCCATCACCTGCTGCCGTTCACGCTGATGGACCGGGACTCGTCGGGCCCCGCGCCGCCTTAGGCGGCCGGGGCGGCCAGCAGCGCGCGGGCCTCTTCCACGCTCCACAGCCGCGCGGCGCCGCGCACGCCCGAGGCGTCGCCCCAGACGGCCGGCTTGATCCGGGTGCTCCAGCGGTCGGCGAAGACGTGGCGCGAGATGAGGTCGGGCAGGCGCTGGCAGACTTCGGGCACGTTCGACAGCCCGCCGCCGACGACGATGGCGTCGGGGTCGAGGATGTTGCACAGCACCGCCACCGAGCGGCCCAGGCGGTCCATCAGCCGGTCGAAGGCGGTGGTGGCGGCCGGATCGCCGGCCCGCCAGGCGGCTATGATCTGCTCGCCGCTCCAGTTTTGACCCGTGGTCTCCTGGAAGTCGCGCCGCAGGCCGGTGCCCGACACCCACATCTCCAGGCAGCCGTTCTGGCCGCACCAGCAGCGGGGACCTTCGCGTTCCTCGACGGTGGGCCAGGGCAGGGGCATGTGGCCCCATTCGCCGGCGATGCCGTTCTCGCCCTCGATAAGCTTGCCGTCGACGACGAGGCCGCCGCCGCAGCCGGTGCCCAGGATGATGGCGAACACCACCCGCGCGCCCGCGCCGGCGCCGTCGACGGCTTCCGACAGGGCCAGGCAGTTGGCGTCGTTGGCCAGCCGCACCGGCCGCTGCAACGCCTCGGACAGGTCCTCGCGAAAGCGCCGGCCGTTCAGGTACAGCGAATTGGCGTTGCGCATCACGCCGGTGGCCGGCGAGATAGAGCCCGGTGCGCCGACGCCTAGCGTGCCGCGCGCGCCGAGCTTGTGTTCCAGGCCCGTCACCAGGTCGCGGACGGTGCTCAGCGCCTTGTCGTAGTCGCCCGGGTTGGGAACGCGGGCCTTGGCCAGCAGCTTGCCGCTGGCGTCCAGGGCGGCGGCCTCCACCTTGGTGCCGCCGAAATCCACGCCGATCTGAATCACCAGTAGGGCTCCCAAACCCGCGTGAGGCGCACCAGCGCCTCGAGAAAGAAGTAGTCGCCCCAGATGCAGGCCTCATCGACGCCGACGCGGTTGGGCATGTGGTAGACGCCGTGGGCCAGGAGGCCGGTCCCGGGCTGGCCCAGCGGCAGCAGATAGTGCTCGCCCAGGGTCTCGACCATCGCCAGGGCGGCGGCCTCGTAGGTCGCGCGATCGGGATCGGCCAGCGGCAGGGCGCGGGCCAGCTCCAGCAGACCGCAGGCGGCGATGGCGGCGGCCGAACTGTCGCGCTCGTGCGGAGCGTCGGTGAAGACCAGGTCCCAGCAGCAGATCAGGTCGCCCGGCAGGCGGTTGAGGAAGTAGTTGGCCAGCCGCCCCGCCAGGTCGATCAGGCCAGGATCGGCCTTGTAGCGATGCACCAGCGGAAAGCCCGACACGCCCCAGGCCTGGCCTCGCGCCCAGCACGAGCTGTCGCTGAAGCCCTGGTGGGTCTTGCCGCCCACCGGCCGGCCGGTCCTGGGGTCCATGTAGAAGGTGTGGAAGGTCGAGGCGTCGGGCCGCACGATATGCTTGGCGGCCTGGGCGATGTGGCGGTCGGCGGCGTCACGGAAACTCCGATCGCCGGTCTCCTCGCTGGCCCAGTAGAGCAAGGGGAGGTTCAGGTTGCAGTCGATGATCATCCGCCCGGCCTGCTCGGGATCGGAAAGATCGCCCCAGGCCTGGATGATGCCGGCGGTCGGCAGGTAGCGGGTCATCAGCCGGCGAGCCGCCGCCAGGGCCGCTTCTCGGCCGCTGGTGCTGCCTGTCAGCTTCCAGGCCGCCACGCATGACAGCGAATAGAGGAAGCCCAGGTCGTGGTGGTCGACGTTGACCTCGCGCTCGATCCGGTCGCGGAAGTTCTCGACCTGGCGCTCGGCGGCGGCGCGGTAACGAGCCTCGCCGCTGGCCTCGTAGGCCAGCCACAGCATCCCGGTCCAGAAGCCGTTGGTCCACTCGGTGTTGTCCATCGCCGCATAGACCCCGTCCTCGCTCGAGGGTCTGGGGAAGGCGTCGGTGAAGAGGTCGAGGCTGGCGTCGATGCGGGCCAGGACGGCGGCCAGGATGGCGTCGAGCTTGGCCCCGTCCGGGCGGGGGCGCGCCAGGATCTCCCGGGCGCGGACAAGCGGTTCGCGCGGGATGGCGCTGGAAGCGGAATGGGACATCGTCAGTTGACCTTGGCCACGTCGGCGCCGCCCAGGTCGGCTTGCGCCAGGGCCGGGTCGGGCTCGGCGTCCTTGGCGGGCGGGACTTCACGCGGGGTGGGGGAGAGGGCGAACACCGAGGCCACCCAGAAGGCGGCGGCGAACAGGGCGATCAGCAGGTAGGTGCTGGGGAAGCCGATCAGGTCGTAGCTCTTGCCGACGATCGGCGAGAGGATCGCCAGGCCCAGCGAATGGCCGAAGCTGACGCCTACCAGGTAGAGCGTCGAGGCCAGGCGGCTTTCGAAATGGAAGGCGATGTAGCGGAAGATCGACACCACCAGGATCGGCAGTTCCAGCGAGTGCAGCATCTTCATCGCCGAGATCGGCGCCGGGCCGTGCACCAGGCCCGAGCCGGCGATGCGCACGATCATGATCGCCGCGGCCAGCAGCAGGCCGTTCTTGGCCCCGATCCTGTTAACGACGAACGGAGCCACGAACAGCATGCCGGCCTCGAGGAATATCTGGGCCGAGTTCAGGTAGCCGAACATGGCCGCGCCCTGCTTGGGGTCGGCGAAGTGCGAGGCGTAGAAGGCCGGGAACTGCTGGTCGTAGACGAGGTAGAGGTTCGTCACGCCCAGGATCAGAACCATGAAGCCCCAGAACTTCGGCAGCTTGAAGATGGCCATGGCGTCGGTGGCCTTCAGCGCGCTGGAGCTCTCGCGCTCGTCGGCGCTGGGCTCGATCCTGGCGAAGGCCAGCAGCGGCAGCAGGATCAGGCCCGCGCACGAAGCCAGGGCGAAGTTGTAGAGCGGGTCGAGGTTGAACAGTCGGCCCGAGAAGAAGGCGGCGGCCGCGAAGCCCAGCGAGCCCCACAGGCGCGCGCGGCTGTATTCGAAGCCGTACTTGCGGCCCACGCGATCGACGAACGATTCCAGGGCGTAGCTGCCGGCGATGAAGGTGACGCCCAGATAGGCCCCGCCGGCGATCGCGCCCAGCAGCAGGTTGGTCTTCAGCAGCGGGCCGTAGACGAAGGCGAAGAAGGCTCCCGACAGCACGACCAGCACGCTGATCAGCCACAGGACGGTCTTGCGCAGGCCCACCTTGTCGGAAACGAAGCCGTACAAGGGCTGGGAGATCATCGCGAAGATGAAGTTGGCGGCGAATACCACGCCGGTCTCGGCGCCGGAAAGGCCCAGGGTCCGCTTCAGCCACAGGGCCAGCAGGGAGATGCTCATGGCCTGGGCGAAAAAGTAGAAGAAGAGGAAGGCGCTCAGCAGCGCGTAGTTCTTCCTGATGGCCATGCGACACCCTCCCGCGCCGGCCGCGCTGCGTGGCGCGACTGGTCCGACCCTTCGGTCATAGACTGATCTGATAACGATACCAAGTGCTTTTGGCGTCGTTTTCGCTCGCTGGGCCGGGGCTTGCGCGAGTGATATGATATCGATATCAATATTCGTGTTCGAGCGATCCGCAAGACTTTTCGACGCCCAGCGTCGACCGCGGCGCTCGATGCGGAAAACAACGACGCCGCCGGACGGGCAGAGCGTCGCCTGGGGAGGAGTGCGCGATGGGGTTCACGGCTCGAAAATCGTCCTGGCTGGCGTGCGTCGGCGCGGCCGTCCTGGCGCTCGCGGCGGGATCGGCCTCGGCGGCCGACCAGGCCGACGCGTCTGGGCTGTACGTCTATCCGCTGCCGCCGGGCGGCCTGTTCTACAGCATGCACAACGATGCCTTCACGGTCCGGGTGCGCAAGCCGGGCGGCACCTGGCGCGACCTCTACGAATACAGCGCCAAGGTCGATTCCGACGGGCCCAGCGACGTCTCGGTCGTGCAGTTCGACTTTACGGGCCAGGTCGAGATCGGCGTGCGCAAGAACAACGGGGACTTCAGGCGCGTCGAGGTGAGGCCCGCCAGCAAGGCGATCAGGCACAGGGTCGAGAACGGCATCGTACTGTTCACCATCGACAGGCCGCAGAACCTGTCGGTCGAATTCGACGGCGACCGGCTGCACAACCTGCACATCTTCGCCGGTGCGCCGATCGCCAGGCCCGCGCCCGGCCCTGACGTGGTGTTCTACGAACCCGGACTGCACGCGCCGCCGGGCGGGGTGTTTCCCGTGAAGTCGGGCCAGACGATCTACGTGGCCGGCGGCGCGATCCTGCAGGGCGTGTTCAAGCCGGAGAAGGTCGAGAACGTACGCATCATCGGTCGCGGCATCATCGACCGGCCGGCCGACCAGCTGGTCGTGCAGGACTCGAGGAACGTCACCGTCGAAGGGCTGACCTTCCTGACGCCCAAGCACGGCACCATCGCCTGCTCCTCGTCCAGCGACGTGACCTTCAAGGACATCAAGACCTTGAGCAACGGGTCGTGGTCGGACGGCGTCAACGTCTTCGCGTGCAGCGACGTCACGGTCGAGCGCGCCTTCATACGCACCTCCGACGACAGCGTCGCGGTCTACGCGACCCGCAAGTCCGGCGTCGGCGACACCAGGCGCGTGCGGGTGCGCGACTCGATCTTCTGGCCCGACGTGGCGCACGCGGTGTTCATCGGCCTGCACGGCGACACCAAGGCCCGCAACGTGCTGGAGGACCTGCGCTTCGAGAACATCGACATCCTGGGCCTCGACGAGGACGACCCCGAGTACCAGGGCGCGCTGGCGATCAGCGCCGGCGACGACAACACCGTCCGCGACGTGTTGTTCGACGACATCCGCGTCGAGCAGATCGAGGAGGGCAAGCTGTTCAACGTCCGCACCGTGTTCAACGCCAAGTACGGCACGAGCCCGGGCCTGCTGGTCGACGGCGTGCGGTTCCGCGACATCGCCTTCACCGGCGCGGGCTGGCCAAGCCCGTCGACGATCTCGGGCTTCGGGCCTGATCGGCCGGTGAGGAGCATCAGCTTCGAGAACGTGACCATCGCCGGCAAGCGCCTGAAGGCCGCCGATCCGGCGGTGATCGAGATCGGTCCCAATGTCGAAGGCGTGACCTTCAAGTAGCCGGGGAGGGCGTCGCGAAGTGGTTCATCTGTCCGGCCGGGGCGTCTGCTGGGCGCCGTTGCAGCGCACCGGGCGCGTGGCGCTGTACCGCCAGATCGCCGACCGGCTGCGGACGGCGATCCTCGACGGCGAGCGCCGCCTGCCGACCGAGCGCGAACTGGCCAGCGGCTTCACCGTCGCCCGGATCACCGTCCGCGCGGCCCTGGATCTGCTGGCGGCCGACGACCTGATCTCGCGCCGGCGACGGCACGGCACCGTGGTTCGCGACGGCGCTTGCAGAGGCGTCAATTCGACCCTGCCCATGTAATGGAGAGCGCGGCGCGCAAGGGTATAGCGCCCGCTGAATGCATCCCTGGATAATCTGAGTCGACCGGCCTGTGTCGGATCGAACGCGATTTCACGTCGGTATGGCGGACGTTATTTCACTCTTCGTCGATAGGTTGGAAACGCATCAATAAAGCTGGCGCGAATGCTGCGAAAAATCATCGTCGCGAATCCCGTTGACAGTTCTCGAAATGCGCTGGTATCGATAACAACAAGCCGATCGGAGCCGTCGTCGCGACGTCTTCGAAAACGGCGCGCGGTCGGGGTGTCGGCCTCGGCGCAGAGCGACGTCGGACCAAAGTCCGAAGGGGAGGATAGGATGGCTGATCTCGGCCCTCAGCGCGGTCGCAACCGCGCGCTGCAAGTTTCTCACATGGTCCTGGCGCTGGCCGCCGGCGCGAGCGCGCTGTCGGCGACGGCCGCGCACGCCCAGTCCACGGCGGCCGCCCAGGCCGCCGACAAGCCGGTCACGGTCGAGACCACGGCCGTCGACGAGGTGATCGTCACCGGCGTCATGGTCGGCACCGCCGCCAAAAAGGCCAATGTCTCGTTCTCGGTGCTGTCCGAGGACGACATGAGCAAGTTCACCCCGATCAGCGCCGACGACATGCTGCGCGACATGCCCGGCGTGGTGGTCGAGTCCAATGACGGCGTGGCCCGCAACGAGGTCTTCACCCGCGGCATGACCATCGGCACCGGGGCCAACACCTCGGGCTATTTCTGGACCACGATCCTCGAGGACGGCCTGCCGGTCGTGCCGTTCAAGTTCAGCGGCTTCCAGGACGGCTATTTCTATCGCGCCGACATCTCGACCAGCCGGGTGGAGTCGGTGCGCGGCGGTTCGTCGGCCACGGGCGTCACCACCTCGGTCGGCGCGACCTTCAACTACATCACCGGCAAGGTGAAGCCGGGCGCGATCATCCAGACCCGCGTGGGCTTCGAGGGCGAGGACCTGCACCTGTCGTGGAAGCAGGTCGACGGCGCCTACGGCTGGGTCAACGAGGCTGGCGACATGGGCGTGGGCGTCAGCGGCTTCTATCGCCGCTCGAACGGCCAGGTGAACCCGGGCTGGGACCTGAACCACGGCGGCCAGTTCCGTCTGAACCTCTACAAGGACTACGACACCTCGAACGGCTCGGGCTCGTTCAACCTGGTCTACAAGCATCTCGACGACACCAACGCCGAGTTGACCACCTTCCAGCAGCCGACCTACGGTTACCAGAACCCGCAGGAGATCCCGGGCTTCGGCCGCGACGTGAACCTGTTCATGAACGGCGGCAAGCAGACGGTCCCGAACTACTTCCGGGACGGCAGCCACAGCTTCGATCCCTCGGATGGCTACCGCTACAAGCAGGACGCCCTGTCGCTGCGCTGGAACCACGACATCGGCGAGCGCCTGACCTTCACCGGCTCGGCGCGGATCCAGAAGTCGACCTATCGCGGCCAGTCCTACAAGCCCCAGCAGCTGGCTTCGCTGGCCTCGGCGGCGGCGACGCGAGAGCGCTTCGGCCTCAACATCAACAATCTCGACCGCACGCCCGGCTACTACGTGTTCAGCAACGCCGCCGGCCAGGAAGTGGCGCGCGTGGCCAACAACGTCGCCGGCTCGCAACTGGGCGCCAACTACCGCACCGGCGCGGCCTGTCCGCGGGTGACGGCGACCACCTGGCAGAGCAACAGCCTCTGCATCGTCGGCAACACCTTGCCCAACCGCGACATCGACATGCGCGGCGGCGTGGTCAACGGCGTCAATCTGCCGGCGGAAAGCGCCACCCAGGACCTGGTGCTGCTGACCCGCGCCGAGGACAACTACCGTGAATCCGTCGACTACATGGGCAACTTCACGGCCACCTATCGCGGCGAGACGTGGAGCATCAACGGCGGCCTCTACGTCTCGCGCTCGGAGCAGGTGAACGACAACTGGGCCAACGGCCTGGGCGTCTCGGCCTGGGCCGACGGCCAAGTGCAGAACCTGAACGTCAAGTACGTCACCCAGGGCGGCACGAGCTACCAGCTGACCGACGGTGGCGGCTGGGGCTCATACGGCAGCGGCCTGTTCACCACCGTCTCGCAACGCGCGCGGATCATGGAGCTGTCGCCCTATGCGGGCTTCGCCTGGTCGCCGACCAAGCATTGGGATTTCAACGCCAGCATCAAGTACCAGTACTTCCACGCCCGCACCTATTCGGAGACGTGGGACACCCGCAATTCCGGCGCGGCCTCGCTGACCAACGGCGGCCTCGATGGCGATCCGCTGACCGTCTACGACAACGTCTACATGACCAGGACCGCGTCGAAGATGATCGGCGCCGACAAGGATCTTGGCCTCGTCGATTACAGCGTGGCCGTGGGCTATAATTTCAACGACAAGCACAAGATCTATTATCGCTACACCGACGCCAAGCAGCCGTCGTCGGGCGTGATCAACCGCTACTCGACCGCGGCCACCCTGGTGCGCCCGCTCGGCCCGACGGCCTACATCAAGGGCCACGAGTTCGCCTACACGTTCGGCGATCGTCGCTTCAACGGCCAGATCACCTATTTCTACCAGAACTTCGCGGTGAACGATTACCCGACCGCGATCGACAAGGATAACGTCTCGACCTACCTGCTGCCGGACAACTTCAACAAGTACTTCACGCGCGGCGTCGAGTCCTGGGCCAAGTGGCGGGTCACCAAGAACCTCGAATGGATGCCGTCGGTGACGTTCCTGAACGGCAAGACGACCGAGGCCTACATCTGGCTAAACACCGGCGCCAACGGCAACGGCGCGGACGACGACGTGCTGCGCGTCGACGCTGGCCTGCTGGCGCGCTCGCCCAAGTGGACGCTCAGCAACACGGTGTCCTATCGCTACAAAGACTTCCGCTTCAACGTCCGCCACCGCTGGATGGACGAGCGCAAGCTGAACACCAACTCGCTCGATCATCGCTTCCTGCCGGCCCAGGACAACCTGGACGTCTCGATGCAGTACACGGGCCTGAAGAAGACGCTGGTCACGCTCGACGTCCGCAACGTGCTCGATAAGGCCTACATCTCGGCCTACGACCCGATGATCAGCAGCAACCTTCCGTCCGGCGTGCAGGTCTACGACGTCGTCGAGCAGCTTCCGGAGTCCGGCTTCCTGGTCAAGCGCAACGCGCCGCGATCGGTGTGGCTGACCGTCCGCAAGGAGTTCTAGGCCCGGCGCCTGAACCCGGAACGGCCGGCGGGCGATGGGCTTTGCCCCGCTCGCCGGCCTGATCTCAACCTCATCGGCGAGGGGCGCATGACCCGGTATCGGCTGATCCTCGGCGCGAGCGCGCTGCTCGGCTTCATGGCGAGCCAGGCCCAGGCGGCCACGCCGTTGATCGACAAGATCGTCTTCGGCGACGCCGCCTCGGAGACCGCGCACAAGGTGGACGCCTCGGCGTCCGAGCGGGTGACCGGCGGCCTGGGCGTCGCCGCTCGGCGGTTGCCGCCGAGCGAGCCCGGCGCGCGCTTCAGCGGCGACCTGAAGTTCACCCTGGCCGTCGATCCCGCGATCCAGAACTACGCCTCGATCCGCCTGTGGGGCGGCGACGTCAACGACGGCAAGCTGACCCTGTTCTGCGACGGCAAGCAGGTCGGCTATCGCCACCTCGGCGACGTCGAGATCCTCGACATCGGAACCCAGGCGCCGCCCTTCGCCGGGCGCTTCACCTATCGCACCTTTCCGCTGCCGATCACCTTGACCAAGGGGCGCAAGGCGCTGGACTGCGCCATCCGCGCCAGCGGGCCCTACGCGGTCTACACCCAGAAATTCGAGACCTTCCAGAAGCCGATGACCCAGGCGTCGCGGCCGGTCTACGCGCTCTATGTCCACGCCGATCCTTTCCTCGACAGCGGCGATCCGGCCGGCCGGGCGCCGCCGCCGGCGGCCGCGCCTTCGGTCGGGCCAGAGGTGCTCGACGAACTGAAGGCCCGCGTGAACCGCGAGATCGATCGCAAGCTGGCCCAGCCCGGACCGCTGGAGGTGCTGGAAGCCCAGTTCGTCGCCCGCGCCTACGGCCTGGCCTGGACCAAGGCCTACAAGAACCCCGAGGCGGTCAGGAAGCTCGTCCAGAGCGGCGACGCCTACTACGCCCGCTTCCTGGCCGATCCTACGAGCGCCTATGTCGACGCCAGCCGCACCAATCCCGATTGGGAGGTGTTGGGCCCCTACGGCAAGGCGATCCGTCTGCTGGGCGCGGACCTTGCTCCCTATCTCGATGCGCCGACCGAGGGCGGGCAGGGGGCCAGCCGCCGCGAGGCCTACGCGCGAATGCTGGACTTCGGCCTTCGCTACGCCCTGACGCATCGCCGGCTCTACACCAACCAGTCGATGATCGTGGACCTGCAGGGCGTCTACTGGAGCAACGAGGGCCTGCGGGCCCTGGCCAGTCCGCAGGCGCGGCCCGAGGCCGACATGCGCCGTTTCCTCTACGAGTCGATGGGCCTGTCGCCCTGGACCGGCAGCCTGGACGAGGCGGGCAAGCCGACCTTCTCCAGCTCGGCGGCCGATACGGGCAGCTTCCGCTCGGCGAACGACTACGGGCTCTTCACCAAGGCCGGGCTCTCCAAGGAGCTTGGCTATGTCGGCAGCTACGGCGAGATCCTCGACTGGGCGACCTCCATCTACCTGGCCACGGCTTCAAAGCAGGGCGAGGCCGGCGATCCGATCCTGCGCGACCAACTCCTGAAGATGGCCCGGGCGCGCATGCCGTTCCGCTATCCGGGCATCGACGCCGAGGGCGCGCGGACCATGCTGCTGGAGGCGGCGATCGGCTGGCGCGATCCGGTCTATCCGGGCGCGACCACCTATGTGCAGAAGTCCGGCTGGGACAACACGCCGTTCCAGATCGCCGTCGCCACCCGCGATCCGCAACTGATGGCCGTGGCCCGTCAGGCGCTGGACGACGGCCAGTACTACGCCGTGCTGCGCGACCGCCTGAAGGACAAGAACCAGCGCACCACCATCGGCCTGCTCGACGCCTATGACGAATGGCTGGCGGTGAAGGCCTGGCCGAAGTCCGACGTCCGGCTGCCGATGACCTCTGGCCGGCCGGATTTCGTGTTCGCCGATCCCGAGGACGGGGTGGTGGCGGTCAAGAACGGCGACGAGGTGCTGTACGCCTCGCTCTACTGGCGGGCCAACTGCGGGGTGAACCGCTTGGCGCGCTTCCACTACCAGACCCCGAGCGTGGACCGTATCGCGACCATCGCCGCGCGGGTGGATTTCGAGCCCAGCGGCAAGACCTGCGTGCGTCGTGCGACGCCGCACGTCTCGGCCGGTTCGATCCCGATCGTCGCATATCCCGGCGAGGCGCCGGCCGCGCTGGAAGGCGAGGTGCTACCCGTGGCCAAGGGGCCGCCGGAGGCCCGCTACAAGGACCAGGACAACCCTTATGCGGGTCGTGGTTCGTACTACGAGGCTACGTATGGGCCGTATCTGATCGCGATGAACGCCGGGAGCAAGGCGATGGTTGTCGACCTGCCCAAGGCGGCCGAGCGGATCGATCTGGTGAGCAAGCATCAGTTGGAATTGGGCGCGACGAGCATGACCCTGGCGCCGGGCGCGACGGCGGTGATTTACTCGTCGGGGCAGTAGGTCATGGCCTCTATGAAGACCAAGAGCGTGCTTCCCCCTCCACCGTCATCCCGGCCGCAGCGAAGCGGAGAGCCGGGACCCAGGGGCCGGCGCACTGCCCGTGGCCCCTGGGTCCCGGGTCTTCAGACCGCTGCGCGGCCCTTCGCCCGGGATGACGAGAAGAGGGGGCGGGTCTGGTTTCCTGGAGAGCGGCCATGAACCACGACCTGCGCCTCGTCGCGCCGTTCAGCCCCACGATCATCAAGGCGACCTTGCCGCCGGACCTGGTCGAGCGCCTGAACGCGCGCGTCGACCAGATCGTGGCAAGCGGCGAAGAGGTCGCCGCCCGTGACTGGTCGGCCCATCTGGCCGGCGCGGTCAGCACCGAGATCCGCTTCACCGACGTGATCCGTGAAACGGCCGAGCTGTCCGACTTCCTCTACGATGTGGCCCGCACCTTCACCTACCGGTGCGAGAACGCCCTGATGCACTTTAGCGACTACGAGCGCACCGAGGAGCTCGAAGCCAAGAAGCTGCGCATCGAGATCAAGGAAGGCTGGATCAACGACATGGTCGCCGGCGACTACAACCCGGCCCATTTTCACCAGGGCTGCCTCTATTCCAGCGTCGGCTTCCTGCGGGTTCCTCCCGGCTACGATGCCGAGTTCGCCGCCGACAAGGCCCGGCAGAACACCGCCGGCTGCCTGCAGTTCATCGACAGCCGCAGCGCCGTGGGCGTGAAGAACCTTTTCACCGTCAAGCCGGTGGTCGGCGACTTCTACCTGTGGCCCTCGTGGATGCTGCACTGTGTCTACCCGTTCAGGAGCCAGGGCGTGCGGCGGTCGATGGCGGTCAATCTGGCCCTGGCCTGAACCTGGCGGGCGCCGAGCCCGCTTGCACGTCAATCTGATATCGATATCATAATCTGAAGCCGCAAGAGCGTACGGGGAGAAGCGCGTGAAGAGTCGAGTGAAGCGGACGGTGTCCGGCCTGGCCCTGGCGGCCTGCCTCCTGGCCGGCGGCGCGCAGGCCCAGACCCTGAAGTCGGGCCATCCCTACCTCACCTTCAGCGACAGCCACGTCTCGCGGTTCAAGGCCCGCGTGGCCGAGGATCCCGACGCCAAGGCCGCCTGGGCCAAGGCCCGCGCCGACGCCGATGCGGCCCTGGCCCGCAAGCCGGCCAACGATCGCGAGTTGAACGCGGCCTTGATGGGCCTGTCGCTGACCTACCGCATGACCGGCGAGCGCAAGTACGCCGACCGCGCCAAGGCCCTGCTCGACGTCTATGCCGGCCGCACCAACTGGGTGACCGACAAGCCGCTGCTGGCCCGCAATCCGGTATGGAACTCCGACCTCGGCATGGGGACCAGCGCCTACACTTTCGGTCTCACGTTCGACGCCATCTACGACGCCCTGACCCCCGCCGAGCGCGATCGCCTGGCCAAGGCGCTGGTCAAGGGCGCGATCCGTCCGACCCTGAACGACTGGATCGACGGCGAGGAGCGCATCCACAGCCTCGACACCATGGGCCACAACTGGTTCAGCCACATCGTGTTCGGGGCCGGTGTGGCGGCGATCGCCATCAAGACCGACGAGCCGCAAGCCGACGACTGGATCCGCCGCATCGACGAGGCGGCGCAGGAGTGGGCCAACTACGACGGCAGCGCCATCGAGACCAAGCCCGCCCACTTCGCCTCGAACGGGGCCTTCGTCGAAAGCATCAACTACGCCGACTTCGCCGCCGAAGGCTATCTGCGCTTCAAGCGCGCCTGGCTGGACGCCTTCAAGGAAAAGCCCGCGGAAACGCCACGCCTGGCGGGGTTGGGCGACTACTTCATCCAGAACCTCTACCCGACCGCCGGCGGCTTCTTGTCGACCAACTTCGGCGACGGCAATCCGACCTCCAGCGGGGCCAGCGCCATCGCCAACCTCTGGGCGACCGGCGACCAGCAGGCCCGTTATCTCTGGTACCTGAACACCGTGCGTCCCGATCCCAAGCAGGACGTCTTCGCCGAGCCCGAAAACATGGTGCAGTGGCCCTCGGCCAAGGCCCGGGCATCCGTGGGCAAGGGACCAGGCCTGCCGACCAGCTGGATCGACAGCGACCTTGGGGCGGCGACCCTGCGCTCGTCGTGGGCGCCGGACGCCACCTTCCTGGCCCTGCGCTCGGGCTTCACCTGGAACCACAACCACGCCGACGCCGGCGGCTTCATCCTCTGGCACAAGGGCAAGCAGCTGCTGATCGACTCCGGCAACAGCAGCTACGCCCGGCCCGAGTACGACGGCTACTACCGCCAGAGCGTGGCCCACAACATCGTCACCCTGGACGGCAAGGCCGAGCCGGAAACCAACACCTACAACGGCTCGCACTTCGTGGGGCGCGTGGATCACCTGGTCGACGCCGGCGACCTGCGCTTCGTCTGGGCCGACGCCACCGGTCCCAACGCCCGGACCTTTGAGCGCAAGTACCGCAGCTTCATGTGGATCGGCGACACGATCCTGGTCATCGACGACCTCAAGGGCTGGGAGCCCGGCAAGTTCGAATGGCTGATGCACTACGAGGGCGAGGCCAGGCGCCAGGGGCAGGTGATCAACGTGAAGAACGGCGACGCAGAGGTCGCCGTGCGGCCGCTGTTTCCCGAGACCCTGCCGGACGCGGGCCTGTTCACCGACTATCCCGAGCTGATGCGCATGGCCGAGGGCAAGGGACTGAAAGACCACGCCCCCGACGAGGCCCAGCCCTATCTGCGCCTGCAGGCCCCCGGCGTGACCGACCGCGCCAAGTTCGTGGTCGCCCTGACGCCCAACGGCTCGGGCCCCGCGCCGAAGATCGAGAAGGTCGAGACCAAGGACTGGCTGATGGTGCGCATCGCCCAGAAGGGCGAGGTCACCGAGGTCTATTTCAACCTGCTGGCCGACGGCCGCATCCGCCACCGCAACGCCAACGCCGATCTCGGCGGCTGGCGGACCGACGCCTACATTCTCGCCGTGACCTATCCGGAAGGCGGCAGCGCGGCCAAGCCCCGGCGGTGGTTCGTCGCCGACGGCAGCTATCTGCGCCGCGACGGCCGTGTGGAGCTGGACAGCCTGTCCAAGGCCTTCGTGGTCAAGGACAAGGCGGGGCAGGGCGTCGAGGCCAGCATCCAGGGTCAGCCGACCTACGCCGTTCGCCTGGCCTGCGACGGCGTGCGCTCGATCAAGGTCGACGGCGCGGCCAAGGCCTGCCAGGGCGACGTGGCGCTGGCTCGGCGGTCGCTGCCGCCTCGCTGAGACACAATCATCTCATTTGTCTGACAAAAGCTCTTGTCAGGCATTTATGATATCGATAACAAGACTATGTGGTTGGAGAAGATCGCCGTCCAGGCGACGCCCCGACCCGGGAGTGAAACAGAGGGCGCGCCAAGCGTCCGAGCCAACAGGGAACCCGCTTCGCGCGGGAACTGACGGGCCGCGCCGGCTTATCGGGCGCGGGCCCCGCAGGAGGGGAAGCCATGAAGTCCGCGTATCAATCGCGTCTGTTCCTGACCGCATCGACGCTGGCCGTCGCGCTCGGTGTATCCGGCACCGCCGGCGCCCAGACCGCGCCGCCCCCGGCGACCGAGGAGGCCGTCGAGGAGGTGGTCGTCACCGGCATCCGCCAGAGCCTGCAGTCGGCCGTGCAGGTCAAGAAGAACACCATGGAGGTCGTCGACTCCATCCGCGCCGAGGACATCGGCAAGCTGCCCGACCCCAATGTCGCCGAGACCCTGACCCGCATCCCGGGCGTGCAGGGCTACCGCTACGGCGGCGAGGGGGCCTCGCCTGTCGGCGCCGGTTCGGGCCTGACGATCCGCGGCCTGTCGGGCCAGACCGCCTCGCAGGTCGACGGCCGCTCGTACTTCACCGCCGGCGGCAGCGAGTTCAACATCGAGGCCGCCATTCCCGGCATGATCGCGGGCCTGGACGTCTACAAGAACCCCTCGGCCGAGCACATCGAGGGCGGCATCGGCGGCCTGGTGGACATCAAGACCCGCCGCCCGCTGGACCTGCCGAAGATGTCGGGCAGCGTCGCGATCTCCGGTCGCTACAATGACATGGTCAAGCAGATGCAGCCCGAGTACTTCGGCCTCGTCTCGCACAAGTGGGACGTGGGCGAGGGCGAGATGGGCCTGCTGCTCGGCGCCAATTATCAGAAGAGCTGGAACCGCTCGGACAACGCGCCGGGCCCCGGCGGGACCAACCTGCGCCGCGTGGTGCGCGCCGACAGCGCCGAGTACATCGGCAACAGCGCCTACAACCAGGCCTATGCGGGCCGCAGCGACGTCGCCTTCCTGGCCGACGTGGCCAATCCGCTGGCCCTAGGCGCCGCCGACCGCGCCAACCTGGTCAACATGGCCGGCGTGCAGATCAACGTGAACGAAGAGGACATCCAGCGCACCCGCAAGGGCTTCGCCGGCGCCTTCCAGTGGAAGGTGCGCCCGGGTCTCGAGTTCTATGTCGACGGCAACTACAATTCGTACCTGTACCACCAGGGCTATCGCTTCCTGAACGGCGTCGACAGCCGTTACGTCCAGGGCCTGGCGACCACGCCATTCAGCACCACCGAGGGCCTGGCCAGCCGCAACGCCAACGGCGGCGAGGACGCGGTGCTGGCCGGCCAGCGCTTCGACCGGGGCACGTTCCTGGGCTCCAGCTTCTCGTCGATCGGGGGCGACGAGCACCGCATCTACAAGACCTGGATCCTGGCCGGGGGCGCCAAGTGGTCGCCGACCGACGACCTCGACCTCAAGGCCGACCTTTCCTACGTCAAGGCCGACCAGCACCAGGACAACCGCTCGGTGACCATGACCCCGCGCGCGGGCCTGGCCTGGGACGTGACCCGTACGGTTGGAACGCCCCAGCGCCTGTCGATCAGCGGCCCGGACCTGTCGAACCCGGCCAACTGGGTGCTGGTGAACTACGCCAACGGTACCAACAACGTCTATGACGACGCCGGCCTGGCCGCCCAGTTCGACGGCAAGCTGCGCGTCAACGACAGCTTCATCAAGGCCGTGAAGTTCGGCGCGCGCTACTACCGAAAGAAGTCGAAGTTCTACAACTACTCCTTCAGCGGCAAGAACCTGACCACCGATGGCCTGGCGCTTACGGCCAGCCAGTCGAACGGGATCCTCGCCTCGACCGTGCAGGACCTCGTCGCCGGCTCGCACACCAACTGGTTCGACGGCGAGGCCGGCTATTCGGGCGGCTTCCTGACCTTCTCGCCCGACGCCCTGCTTGGCGACAACGTCCGCAACCGCTTCGCCCTGGCCGGCATACCGGCCGAGGACTCGCTGCCCGAGGTGCTGCTGTCGCGCCGCAAGGCGGTGGAGGAGACCCTGGCGGGCTACGGCGTGGTCGACTTCGCCTTCCTGAACGACCGCATCCGCGGCAACGCCGGCGTGCGGGTGGTGCGCACCGATCTCGACGCCGAGGCCCGGGTTTCCGACACCAGCGGCGGCACGGCGGTGATCGTGCCCAAGAGCCAGGGCAACAGCTACACCGACGTGCTGCCCACGCTGAACGTCACCGGCTACATCCAGGACGACCTCCTGCTGCGCTTCGGCTTCGGCAAGGGCATGACCCGGCCCAGCGTCGGAGACATCAACCCGACCGTGGCGGTCAACCTGACCAGCGGCACGGGCAGCCAGGGCAACGCCAACCTGCAGCCGTTGCGGGCCTACAGCTACGACCTGTCGCTGGAGAAGTACTTCGGCGCGACCAGCTATGTCTCGGCCGCGGCGTTCTACAAGAAGGTCGACGGCTTCCCGATCGGGGTCGAGAGCTGTCAGACGGTTGCGACCTCGCAGCCCTATACCGGCGTGACGCCCAACAACTGCCCCACCGGCCAGTTCCGCATCACCCAGACCCAGAACGCCGACCCCGGCTTCGCAAAGGGTGTCGAGCTCGCCGCCCAGACCTTCTTCGACTACGACTTCCTGCCGGAGGTCCTGCACGCTTTCGGCGTCCAGGGCTCGTACACCTGGGTCAAGACCGAGCTGCCGATCCTGATCAACGGCCAGGTGGTCAAGGTGCGCCAGCCGTTCCAGTCCGACCAGAACTGGAGCCTGGCGGGCCTCTACGAGAACAAGCGGCTGTCGGCGCGCCTCGTCTACACCTACCGCTCGGACTACGTGCTGTTCGGGATCTCGCCCAACCCGATCGACGGCCGCTACCTGAAGGGCTACGGCCTGCTCGACGCCTCGGTGAACGTCAATCTGCGCGACGACCTGACCCTGTCGCTGACGGCCTCCAACCTGACCAACAAGGCGCCGATCCGCTACGTCGGCGAGCCGGACAACGGCTACGACACCGACATCCTGCGCCAGTACTTCATGAACGGCCGGGTCTACGGGGTCAGCCTTCGCTACAAGTTCGGCGGCTGAGCCTCGCCGCATAAGTCCCGCCTGGGGTGCCGTCATCGACGGCGCCCTTCTTTTTTGCGTCATCGCCATCGAAACGCCGCGCCCGCCCAGAAGCTTCGCTGGAGTTTCGAGGGGAGGGGTGATGCGCGGTTTCTGCGTGGGTCTGGCGGCGCTGGCGTTTCTGTGGCCGTCCTTGGCGTCGGCGCGGGCGGCGCCCCCGGCGATGTCGGCGGGCAGCCCTGAGATGCTCGACAAGCGCCTGTTCGACATCGGCGGCGGCCGGCGGCTGAACATGGTCTGCATCGGCAAGGGCTCGCCGACCGTGGTGTTCGACCAAGCCCTCGGCGGCGCGATCCTGGACTGGCAGTACATCCAGGCGCAGGTCAGCCAGACCAACCGCGCCTGCTTCTACGATCGCGCGGGCTATGGCCGCAGCGACGCCGCCGACAGCCCCCGCTCGCCCCGCAACGTCACCGACGACCTGCATGCCCTTCTGCGCGAGGCGGGCGAGCGCGAGCCGGTGGTGCTGGTGGGGCACTCGATCGGCGGCCGATACGCGGCCTACTATTACGAACGCTTCCCCGCCGAGGTCGCGGGCATGGTGCTGGTGGATCCTGGCTTCGCGGGACAGGACGACCTGGGCCTGTCCGCCGACGAACAGGCGTTCTTCGACGGACTGCGGGACAAGGCGCTGCGGAAGTGGTCGAACTGCGCCGAGGCGGCGCGCAAGGGCGCGATCACTCTGGAAGAGCCCCAGGGCTGCTTCGCGGCGAAGCTGCGATACTACACGCGCGACGAGGCGGCGCTCATGCTGCCCGTCTACCAGCGCCCCGAGCGCTGGGAGACGATCGCCTCGGAATACGCCCATGTGGACGAGGACAAAGGGCCGCAACGCGACTGGGGCGCGCTTCCGCTCGTGGTTCTGACGCGCGACCGGTTCCAGCCAACGCCGGGTGCGTCCGGCGCTTTCAATCAGTCCGTCGAGGCGGTCTGGAAGCGCGGACACGAGGCTCTGGCGGCGCGATCAAGCCGTGGCGAGGCGATCTCCGTGCCGAACTCCGACCATTACATGCAGGCCAATCGGCCAGAGCCGGTCCTCGCCGCGATCCGCAAGGTCCTGGCCGAGATCGGGACGCCGCCCGCGCGGTGAGCGGCGCCCGTCTCGGGGAAGCCTTCTATCGGATCTTCAGGCCCACGACCTCGCCGCTGACCGCGATGTCGCCGTCGGCGGCCGAGCGGACGGGCTTGCCGCCGATGGTCAGGTTCTCGATCGTGACGTTCCTGACCGCCGTCTGTGGCGACAGCCCCCTGACGATCGACCGGCTAGGCATGCCCTGGCCGGTGTAGGCGACGTTGCGGATCGTCAGGCCGTCGATCCCGCGTCCGGGGGCCTTGTTGTAGCGTGGGTTGTTCCCGGCCACGATGTTGATCAGCTTGCCTTCCTCGATGCGGTCGACCCGCACGTTGCTGAAGGTGATGTTCCGGATCAGCGTGCTGTCGCCCGAATAGGCCGCGATCGCGCCTTCCCAGTCCGGATCGTCCTCGTCCAGGTTGGCGACGTCGATGTTGTCGAAGGTCACGTCGCGAATGGTGCGCGGGTCGGCGTTGTCGCCGAAGTGGCCGATATAGAGGGCGTGGGCGACGTCGACCCACAGACGCATGTTCGAGACCCGGATGTCGAAGGTGTCGCCCGGCGGATTGGGATCGGGGATCCCGGTCTGGGCGGCCTTCTGGCGGCAGATCGGACAGTCGGCCACGGCGTAGACCACGACCGCGTCGTCCGACACCCGCAGATAGCCGTCGCGCACCGTCACGTGGCGCGAGGTCGAGATGTTGATCCCGTCAGACCACTTGCCCGAGGTGAAGCCGGTCAGTTCGCTGACGGCGACGTTTTCGGAATTGCGGATGTTCATCACCCGCGCGGCGTCCTTGCGGTCGCTGTTGACGATGATCAGGTCCGAGACCTCGACGTTCCGGGCCTTCTCCAGGTCGATCGCCCGGCCCGGATCCCACAGCAGGCCGCGCCCGGAGATGTTCACGTCGCTGACGCCGGAAAGGTCGAAGGCGCCCTTCAGCACCGCGCCGCCGTCCATGTAGACCCGCTGGCCCGACTTGACCGGGAAGTGGTCGAGGCCCGTCGGCGGCGTGTGGAAGCCGGGTCCGAAATAGACGACGTCGGCGCCGGTCGGGCGGGGAGGGGGAAGCTTGCCCGCCACGATGTGCAGGTTGCGCAGGCGATCGTCGTCGAACTGCAGCGAGAATCGCTCGGGCTTGGTCAGGGTCATGCGCAGGATCGAGCCCCGGCGACTCGGCTGCACCACGCTCGACAGCGGCGCGACCGAAACCTCGGCGAAGCGGCCGTTGTTCTTCATCACCTCGATCTCGACCGTTCCGTCGAAGTCGAAATAGACCAGCGAGGCGTTCTGCCTGGTGTCGGTGTCGACCTGCACCCGGTACTCGTAGAGGTCGCGCCATTCGCCGCCGGGCGTGCGCACCCGCACCGTGAAGTCGTCGTTGTGGGCGGTGTACATCAGCTGCGGCGGGACCGGATAGGTCAGCAGCGTGTCGGCCAGCGCCGCGCTCGCGGCGGTTCCCGCCAGCAAGGCGGCGATCAGCGCGGTGGCGGCGCGGCGGGCCGGATTGTTCTGTCGGCTCATGTTCTCTCCCTCGTTCGGGAGAGCATCGACGATTATGATATCGATATCAATAACGTCGACATGTGTGACGAAGCGTGACTTTCGGAACCGTCGCTTTGACGCATGGGACCGGTCTTCCTATGGTGGTCGTCGAGGCCTGTTAGGCGTCGGACCCCGGCTAGACCCGTTCCGTGGCAGGAGGCCCCCAACCGTTTTGTCTTCCAACCTTCTCCTTCTCGTGATCCTGGCGGCGCCGTTCCTGGGCGCGGCCGTGGCGGCCGGCCTTCCGCGACATGCGCGGACGGCGGCGGCGGTTCTGTCCTGGCTGGTGTCGCTGGTCTCCCTGGTGAGCCTGGCTGCGCTCTGGCCCCGGTTCGCGGATGGAGAGGTGCTGCGGCTGGCGATTCCCTGGCTGCCCTCGCTGGGCGTCAGCCTGATCCTGAGGCTGGACGGCCTGTCGTGGATCTTCGCCGCCCTGATCCTCGGGATCGGCGCGCTGGTCGTGCTCTACGCCCGCTACTACATGTCGCCGAAGGACCCGGTGCCCCGGTTCTTCTCGTTCCTGCTGGCCTTCATGGGCGCGATGCAGGGCGTGGTGCTGTCGGGCAACCTGATACAGCTGGCCGTTTTCTGGGAGCTGACCAGCCTCTTCTCGTTCCTGCTGATCGGCTACTGGCACCAGAACCCCTCGGCGCGTGAAGGCGCGCGCATGGCCCTGACGGTCACGGCCCTGGGCGGGCTGTGCCTGCTGGTCGGCATGATCCTGATCGGCGCGATCGCCGGCAGCTACGACCTTGACGACGTGCTGGCCGCCAAGAGCGTGATCCTCGCCGATCCCCGGTCCGTGCCGGCCCTTGCGTTGGTGCTGATGGGGGCCCTGACCAAGAGCGCCCAGTTCCCGTTCCACTTCTGGCTGCCGCGCGCCATGGCCGCGCCGACCCCGGTCAGCGCCTACCTGCACTCGGCGACCATGGTGAAGGCGGGGATCTTCCTGCTGCTGCGCATGTGGCCGATCTTCGGCCAGACCGAGCTGTGGTACTTCGTCGTCGCGGGCGCGGGCGTGGCCACGCTGCTGATCGGCGCCTGGTGCGCCATCTTCCAGCACGACCTGAAGGGCCTGCTGGCCTACTCGACCATCAGCCACCTTGGCTTGATCGTGCTGCTGCTGGGTCTGGGCTCGCCGCTCGGCGCCATCGCGGCGATCTTCCATACGGTCAACCACGCCACCTTCAAGGCGTCGCTGTTCATGGCCGCGGGCATCATCGACCACGAGGCCGGCACCCGCGACATGCGCAAGCTGAGCGGCCTCTACAGGTTCATGCCCATAACCGGCACACTGGCCATCGTCGCGGCCGCGGCCATGGCCGGGGTGCCGCTGCTGAACGGCTTCCTGTCCAAGGAGATGTTCCTGGCCGAGGTGGTGGCCGGCAGCGACGGCCATGCGCTCAACAGCGCGCTTCCCGTGCTGGCCACGCTGGCGAGCGCGTTCGGCGTGCTCTATTCGCTGCGCTTCATCCTGGCGACCTTCTTCGGCCCGCCGCCGACGGCGCTGGACAAGGTTCCGCACGAGCCGCCGGCCTGGATGCGCCGCCCGGTCGAGATCCTGGTCGCCCTCTGCCTTCTGGTCGGCGTGCTGCCGGCCATCACCGTGGGTCCGTTCCTGCGCAGCGCCGCCGTGGCCGTTCTGGGCTTCGATGATCTGCCTTACTACAGCCTGGCGCTCTGGCACGGCTTCAACATGCCGCTGCTGCTCAGCGTTCTGGCCCTGGCCGGCGGCGTCCTGGCCTACGCCCTGTTCGGCAAGGCGCTGAACAACAATCCGCGCGGCGGCCCCTGGGGGCTGAAGCGCCTGAACGGCGGCTATCTGTTCGAGAAGGCCATGTCGGGCATCGTCAAGGGCGCGCGCTGGGCGGAGAGCCGGCTCGGCGCCGACCGGATGCAGCCGCAGTTGCGCCTCGTGGTGCTGGCCGCGCTGGCGGCCGGCGCGGCGGCGGCCTTCGCGGGCGGGGTGGCGATCCGGCCGACCTGGGCCGCGCCCGGCGCCGCCGAGCTGGTGTTCGCCGTCCTGTGGCTGACCGGCGGCGCCTGCGCCGTCGCGGCCGCCTGGCAGGCCAAGTATCACCGCCTGGCCGCGGTGGTGCTGATGGGCGGGGCGGGCCTCGTCAGCTGCATCACGTTCGTCTGGCTGTCGGCGCCGGATCTCGCCCTGACCCAGCTGCTGGTCGAGGTGGTCACCACCGTGCTGCTGCTGCTGGGCCTGCGCTGGCTGCCCAAGCGGCTGGAGGACATCCAGGTCGCGCCGGCCGAGCTTTCCCGCTCGCGCCGCCGCCGTCGGGTCGATCTCGTCGTGGCGGCCGTCGTGGGCCTGTCCCTGGCCTTCGTCTCCTACGCCGTCATGAGCCGGCCGATGGTCGAGGGGATCTCGCGCTTCTTCGTCGAGCGGGCCTACAGCGAAGGCGGCGGGCGCAACGTCGTCAACGTCATCCTGGTCGACTTCCGGGCCTTCGACACCTTCGGCGAGATCACCGTCCTGGGCATCGTGGGCCTGACCGTGCTGGCCCTGCTGCGCCGCTTCCGCCCGGCCAGCGACAGCCTGCCGTCGCCCGACCAGAAGCAGGCGCGGGAGCGCGAAGGCCCCGTCGCCGAAGGCCGCAAGGCGGGCGACGCCCTGCGCGACACCATGCTGATCCCGCGCGTGGTCATGCGCTGGATGTTCCCGTTCGTCATCGTGCTGGCGGTGCACCTGTTCCTGCGCGGCCATGACCTGCCGGGCGGGGGCTTCGCGGCCGGGGTGGCGCTGTCGATCGCGGTGCTGCTGCAGTACATGGCCAACGGCGCGCGCTGGGTGGAGGAGCGGCTGCTGTTGCGCCCGATCCTCTGGATCGGCTGGGGCCTGACCATCGCGGCGGGCTGCGGCCTCGTGGCGATCGGCTTCAACCGACCGTTCCTGACCTCGGCCTTCCAGTACGTGAACCTGCCGCTGCTTGGCCGCGTGCCGCTGGCCAGCGCGGTGGTGTTCGACCTCGGGGTCGTGCTTCTGGTGGTCGGCGCGACCGTGCTGATGCTGGTGGCCCTGGCCCACCAGTCGCTGCGCCGCGCCAAGGACGACGGAGAGCCGGCTCAAGCGGAGGAGGGCGCATGACCGAGTTCGTGCTCGCGGCCGCCATCGGCGTGCTGTCCGCCGCCGGAACCTGGCTGCTGCTGCGGCCCCGCACCTTCCAGGTGATCATGGGGCTGTCGCTGCTGTCCTACGCGGTGAACCTGTTCATCTTCTCCATGGGGCGCCTGCGCTCGGGCATGCCGCCGATCACGGCCAAGGGCGCCGAGCGGCCGGAACTCTACGCCGACCCCACGCCCCAGGCCCTGGTGCTGACGGCCATCGTCATCAGCTTCGCCCTGACGGCCCTGTTCCTGGTGGTCCTGCTGGCCTCGCGCGGCGCGACCGGCAGCGACCACGTCGATGGACGGGAGCCGGCCGAATGAGCCTCTGGGACCATCACCTGATCCTGCTGCCGATCCTGCTGCCGATGATCATGGCCTCGGCGATGCTGCTGTTCGACGAGCGTCGGCGGCGGCTGAAGAGCGTCATCAGCCTGACGGCCATGGCCGCGATCCTGCTGGTCGCCCTGGCCCTGCTGCACGAGAGCGTCACGGGCGCGGCAGACGGCGGCGACACCGCGCGGGTCTACCGCCTGGGCGACTGGGACGCGCCGTTTGGCATCGTGCTGGTGGCCGATCGGCTGTCGGCGATGATGGTGGCGCTGACCAGCGTGCTCGGCGCCGGCGTCCTGGCCTTCGCCCTGGCGCGCTGGGATCGGGCCGGACCGCGCTTCCACGCGCTGTTCCTGTTCCTGATCATGGGCGTCAACGGGGCCTTCCTGACGGGCGACCTGTTCAACCTGTTCGTCTTCTTCGAGATCATGCTGGCGGCGTCCTACGGCCTGGCCCTGCACGGCTCGGGCGAGGCGCGGATCCGGGCGGGCCTGACCTACATCGCCATCAACCTGACGGCCTCGCTGCTGTTCCTGATCGGGGTGTCGGTGCTCTACGGCGTGACCGGCACGCTGAACATGGCCGAGTTCGCCCTGAAGGTGCGGACCATCGCGCCCGACGACCTTGGCCTGCTGCACGTCGGCGCGGCCATCCTGGGCACGGCGTTCCTGATCAAATGCGCGGCCTGGCCGCTGGGCTTCTGGCTGGCGCCCACCTATACGGCCGCCAGCGCGCCGGCGGCGGCGGCCTTCGCGATCCTGTCCAAGGTCGGGGTCTATGTGGTGCTGCGTCTGAGCCTGCTGGCGTTCGGCGACCAGGCCGGCGCCTCGGCGCATTTCGGCCAGCACTGGCTGCTGTTCGTCGGCCTGGCGACGCTGGCGTTCGGCACCCTGGGCCTGATGGCCTCGCGAGACCTGTCGCGCGCCGCCGCCTACGCCGTCATGGTGTCGTCCGGCACGATCCTGGCCGTGGCCGGCGTCGGCGACAAGGCCGTGCTGGGCGGGGCGCTGTTCTACCTGATCGGCTCCACCCTGGCCTGCGGGGCGATGTTCCTGCTGGCCGAGGTGCTGCAGCGGGGCGTGGACTCCGGCGCCCAGCGCGAGCGGGCGGTGTTCGACGACGAGTACCGCGATCCGTTCGACGACGACGAGCGCAACGAGCCCGGCCTGGTCATCCCCGCCGCGGTGGCCGCCCTGGGCGGGGCCTTGCTGATCTGCACCCTGATGATCGCCGGCCTGCCGCCGTTGTCGGGCTTCATCGGCAAGCTGGCCATGCTGGACGGCCTGGTGCGGACGATCGGACCGGCCAGCATCGCCGTGATCGTGGGCCTGTCGCTTTCCAGCCTCGGCGGCCTGATCGGCCTGACGCGGCTGGGCGTGGGCGCGCTGTGGGCTCGCGACGAGGACGCGCCCGAGCTGGTGGTCGGCGCGGCCGAACTGGCCGGCATGGGCGGGCTGCTGGCGGCCTGCGTGCTGCTCGCCGTCTTCGGCGGCGTGGGGCTCAGCTTCGCCGAGCACACCGCCGAATGGCTGGGCCGTCCCGACGCCTACATCCGCGCCGTCCTGGGGACCCTGCCATGATCCGCGCACTGTTTCCCCATCCGGTCCTGGCGCTGGGCCTGTTCGCCGCCTCGCTGCTGATGAGCGGCTCGGTCGAGCCCCCGGCCATAGCCCTGGCCGCCGTCCTGGCCCTGGCCACGCCCCAGGTGATGCGAGCGCTCGACGCCCAGACCATCCGCATCCGTTCGCCCGGCTCCATCCTCACCCTGGCCGGCTGCGTGGTGATCGATGTCCTGCGCTCGAACTGGGCGGTGGCCGGGATCATCCTGGGCCGTCGCAGGCATGAGCGCCGGTCGGGCTTCATCCACGTGCCGCTCGACCTGAAGGACCGCTACGCCCTGGCCGTGCTGGCCGTGATCCTGACCGCGACGCCGGGCACCCTCTGGGTCGAGTACGACAGCGCCACCGGCCGCCTGCTGCTGCACGTGCTGGACCTGGTCGAGGAGGAAGAGTGGGTCCACCTGATCAAGACCCGGTACGAGCGCCGCCTGATGGAGATATTCGAATGAGCCAGGCCATCCTGCTCTGGTGCCTGACCGGCGCCCAGGCGCTGCTGGCGGGGGCGATGGCGCTGGCCGCCTGGCGCGTCGTGCGCGGCCCCCGCGCCCAGGACCGGGTGCTGGGCCTCGACACCCTCTATCTGAACGGCATGCTGCTCCTGCTGGTGTTCGGCGTTCGCGCGGGCAGCTCGATCTATTTCTACGCGGCGCTGATCATCGGCATGCTCGGCTTCGCCGCCACCGTGGCTCTGGCCAAGTTCCTCATGCGCGGCGAGGTGATCGAATGACGCCTCCGGACCTGCCCGCCTGGGCCGCCGTGACCGTGGGCGTGCTGGCCGTCGCCGGCGCGGGCCTGTCGTTCCTCGGCGCCGTGGGCCTTTGCGGCTTCAAGACCTTCTACGAGCGCGTCCACGCCCCGACCCTCGGCGCGACCCTTGGAATGGCGCTGATCGTCGCCGCCTCGATCCTGTTCTTCACCTTCGCCGAGGGACGGCTGATGCCCCGGGAGCTGCTGATCGGCGTCTTCCTGACGGTGACCACGCCGGTGACCCTGATCCTCCTGGCGCGGGCGGCCCTGTTCCGCGACCGCGTCGAGCGGGGCCGGGACGAGACCTCCGGCGAGCCCTAGCCTTCCTTGATCACCAGGGTGTCGACGCCGGTGCGCTCCAGCAGCGACGAGGCGACGCTGCCGATAGCCGCCTGCATCAGGCCGCTGACGCCGCGCGCGCCGATCACCACCAGGTCCGGCCAGACCCGGCCGGCGACATTTTCCAGTACGGTCCCCGGCTCGCCGGCCCCCAGGTGTGGCTCGATGCGGGCGCGGACGTCCTGCGGCAGCTCGGCCAGCAGGGCGTCGAGCTTCTGCCGCGCCTCCGAGCGGGCGATGTCGCGAATGTCCTCCGACTTGATCCGACTCTCGAACGGCACGTGATAGGCGTGCACGAGGTGCAGCCGGGCCTGCGGGAACAGCGCCGCCGCTCCCAAAAGCGCCGCCTTGGCGCCCCGCGAGAAGTCGCTGGCGATCAGCGGGCGCTGGTAGGGGCCGTGAGGCCTCTGCTTGACCACCAGGACGGGACAGGGGGCGTTGCGCACCACATGGTCCACCGCCGTGCCCAGAAGGTAGTCGCCCAGATGGTTATAGCGCGCGACGCCGATGACCAGCAGGTCGGCGCCGATCTCGCGCGCCGTGTCGGTTATGGCCTTGGGCGCTGGTCCGTAGGGCAGGCTGACGGCAGCCTTGGCGCCGGGATCGGGCAGCGCGCGGCGCACGTCGAGCGCGGTGGTCGGCGCGTCCCGCTCGATCGCGTGAACGACATGGACCTCCGCGTTCCACTCGCGGCCCAGTTCCAGCGCCCGGTCGACGGCCCTGTCGCTGCGCGGCGCCAGGTCGGTGGCCACCAGGATCGAGCGCACGGGGTGGGTCATCGGCGAACTCCTTACTGACGGGATCCGGGCGGCCGGCCGGAGCGGCGTCGAGGGTGGCCTCGGCTCGCGCGCGTTGCAACGCAAAACGGCCTGCATCTGCGGTTGCGTCGCCCCAGGGCGCTGTCTTTCCTGGTGAATTCGGCGCCTGCCGGGCGAGCAGTTGACGTCGCCGTCATCCGCTTGCAGAGCTAGGCCGTTGACGGCATGGCGCGCCGGACCAGAAGAAGCGCGCCTCCGAGGGCGGGCAGAGGCGAGCGGGTTTTGAAGGACGAGGGGTGGCGCGGGCTCGTGCGCCGGATCACGCGGATCACCCGTGATCCTTCGGGCGCCGAGGACGTCGTGCAAACGGCGGTGGTGCGTATGCTGGAATACCGGCGCGCCAATACGCTCGCGAATCCGGAAGGGTTCGTCGCTCGCGCCGCGGTCAATCTGGCGATCGACGAGCGCCGCCAGCGGGCCCGGCGGCCGGAGGAGGGGCTGGACTTCGTCGAGGAAGCCCTGGCCGACGCCGGACCTCTGCAGGACGAGGTGTTGCGGGCGAGGGAGCGCCTGGCCAGGCTGAAGCTGGGGCTGGCGCGTCTCAGTCCGCGCACCCGCGAAGTCTTTTTGCTTCACCGGCTGGAAGGGCTGAAGTATCGGGAGATTGCGGAGCGCTTGGGCATCACGGTCAGCGCGGTGGAAAAGCACGTGGCCAAGGCGGCCCTCTTCCTGACGAAATGGACCGAGAAGTGGTGAAGCCTGAGCGCGATCTCGACGCCGTCCGCCGGCAAGCGGCCGACTGGCTGGCGCGCCTGCGCAGCGAGTCGCGCACCCAGGCCGACGAGGCCGGCTTCAAGGCCTGGCTGGATCGTTCCGAGGATCATCGCACCACCTTCGACACCCTGACCGCGACCTGGGAGCTGGCGGGCGCCCTGCGCCACGATCCGGAGATCGCCGAGGCGGCGCCGCGCAGGCCGGCGCGCCTGGCCCGGCGCGCGGTGCTGGCCGGGGCCGGCGTCTCGGCGGTCGGCCTGGGCTGGCTGGCGCTGGCGCCGGAAGTCTACGCCACCGGCGTGGGCGAGACCCGCACCCTGCACCTGGACGACGGCTCGTCGGTGCTGCTCGACGCCGACAGCAGGCTCAGCGTCCGCATCGACGGCCGCCAGCGCCGGGCGGGCCTGGACAAAGGGCGGGCCTTCTTCCGCGCCGCCCGCGATCCGGCCCGGCCGTTCGTGGTGGCGGCGGAGGGACGCGAGATCGTCGGCGACGGCGGCGACGCCTTCGGGGTGTCGGTCCTGTCGCAGACCGTGTCGGTGGTCGCGGTGGAGGGGCAGGTGCTGATCATGACCCCCGGCCAGCCGTCGGGACGCATCACCGCTGCGGCCGGCCAGCGGGTGATCGCGACGGGGCAGGGGCCCGCGCGCCGCGAGAGCGCCGACGTGCAGTCGGCCACGGCCTGGCGCTTCGGCCAGGCGGTGTTCGACGACCAGACCCTGGCCGAGGCCCTGGCCGAGATGAACCGCTACAGCCGCCGGCGGATCGTGCTGTCCGATCCGGCCCTGGAGGATCTGCGGATCAGCGGCGTCTACAAGGCCGGCGACAACGAGGCCTTCGCCCGTTCGGTGGCGACCCTGCTCGACCTTGACGTCCGCGCCAACGGCGGCGGCCTGCTGATCGAGCCGCGCGGCGGGGCATGAACCGGTCGCCGCGACCGTTCGAAAAAAGTTGCTGAGGAAAAATCGACCTCCGTCGTCAGGCCTCTTAAGCCCGAAAACGTCGGGCCGAGAGGGGACTGGAATTTCATGACTATGGGGAAAGACGGCCGTCTGCGCCGGATGCTGGCCGGATCCGCGGCTCTGGGCGTTCTGCTGGTCGCCGGGGCGGCCTTCGCCCAGACGGTGACCGTGGACGTGCAGGCGCAGTCGCTGGACAAGGCGCTGCGCGAACTGGGCAAGGAAACGGGGACCAACATCCTGTTCTCGCCCAAGATGGTCGCCGGTCGTCGCTCGGCCGCCGTGGTCGGCAAGTACACGCCGCTGGAAGCCGCCCGCCGCATGGCCGGTTCGGCCGGCCTGGAGGTCGTCGAGGACGGCGCCGGCGCCCTGATCGTCCGCACCCCGGGCGCCGCGCCCGCCGCCACCCTGCAGCCGGCCTCCTTCCAGACCGTAGATCAAAGCCCTGCTGTCCAGGTTGAAGAGGTCGTGGTGACGGGCTCGCGCCTGCGCCGCACCACGTTCGACAGCCCGTCGCCCGTCGTCGAGATCGAGCGCGAGGACCTGCTGGAAAGCGGCTACGTCGACATCGCCGAAGCCCTGACCGACATGCCGGGCGTCGACATCGGCGTGAACCTGTCGACCAGCCAGTCGGCGGTCCAGGACAACGGCCTGTCCACCGTCAGCCTTCGGGGCCTCGGCCAGAACCGCACCCTGACCCTGATCGACGGCCACCGCACGGTGTCCAACGCCGGCAACATGAACGCGGTGAGCCTCAGCTCCATCCCGCAGTTCTTCGTCGACCGCGTCGAGGTCAGCACCGGCGGCGCCTCGGCCGTCTACGGCTCGGACGCCATCTCCGGCGTGGTCAACGTCATCACCACCAGCAAGCTTGACGGCGTGCGCGCCCGCGTCGTGGCCGGCGCCACCGACAACGGCGGCGGCAGCAGCACCGAATACTCGGTGGCGGCCGGCAAGCGCTTCCTGAACGACAAGCTGTTCGTCATGGCCGGCGGCACCTTCGAAAAGCAGGACGCCCTGAACGCGACCGACCGCAAGTGGGCGCTGCAGTCGGTGGTCTATGACCCCGACACCAACACGGTCTCGGGTCCCGACCTGTCGACCTACACCCCGGGCGGACGCTTCCGCACCAACGCCTTCTACTACGACGAAGGCGGCCTGAAGCAGAACTTCGTCACCGCCGTGAACGGCTACGAGACCCGCACCAACGGCACCCTGATCACCCCGGCCAAGCGCTCGTCCGGCGCGCTCAAGATCGCCTACGACGTGACGCCGGGCTTGAAGCTCTGGGCCCAGTTCCAGGCCTCGCGCGTGACCACCAACTCGGTGCGCGAGCCCTACGGCCTCTACAATTCCACCGCCTACGGCGTGAACGACGAATTCACGATCGGCAACATCTCGCGGACCAATCCGTACGTCCCGACCGCGATCTATGCGGCGGCGAACACCACGATCAACTTCCGTCGTCGGATGACCGAGGTCGGCGAGCTCGAGATCTACAACCGCCGCACCACGCTGCGCGGCTGGGCCGGCGCCGAGGGCAAGGCGTTCGGCGACTGGGACTGGGGCCTGACCTACGGCTACGGCGAGTACGACGGCTACCAGGTCCGTCGCAACGGCCTGAACATGGCCAACGTCAAGAACGCCCTGAACGCTGAGCGCCTCTCGGACGGCACGATCCAGTGCAAGGACGCCGCCGCCCGCGCCGCGGGCTGCGTGGCGCTGAACCTGTTCGGCATCGGCTCGATCACGCCGGAAATGGCCGACTATATCCGCGCCAACGTCTGGTACCGGCCGCAGAACCGCCAGGACACCGTCGAGGGCCACATGACCGGCGAGCTGTTCAAGCTGCCGGCCGGCCCGATCCAGACGGCCTTCGGCTTCGAGATGCGTCGCGACAAGACCCGCACCACCACCGACGAGCTGACCCAGAACGGCCTGACCAACTTCGCCTACATCCCCGAGTACAGCGGCGTGGTGAAGACCAAGGAAGCCTTCATCGAGGCCTCCGCGCCGCTGCTGAAGGACCTGCCGTTCGCCTACCGCCTGGAAATCGACGGCGCCGTGCGCGTGGCCGACTACAATCTCAAGAACGTCGGCACGACGCTCAGCTATCGCGGCGGCCTGCAATGGGCGCCGGTCAGGAGCCTGCGTTTCCGGACGGCCTGGAGCCGGGCCCAGCGCGCGCCCGACACCACCGAGCTCTACTCGCCGCCGCGCGACGACTATGACTCGATCACCGATATCTGCTCGGGCGTGACGGCCAGCACTTCGGGAACGGTGGCGCAGAACTGCCGCGCCAACCCGGGCATCGCTGCGGCCATCGCATCCGGCGGGGTGTTCACCTCCGAGGTCACCAGCGTCAACGCGCCCAACGGCGGCAATGTCGACCTGAAGGAAGAGACCGCCGACACCCTGACGGTGGGCTTCGTCCTCCAGCCGACCTTCCTGCGCGGCTTCAACCTCAGCCTCGACTACTACGACATCAAGATTTCGGACGCGATCTCGTCGCTGTCGAACGCCCAGCTGATGGCCGAGTGCTACGGCTCGACCGGCGGCACGGACAACCGTTTCTGCAACGTCATCACCCGTGACGCCGAGGGCCAGATCACCCGGATCCTGAACCTGGAAGAGAACCTGGACGACCTGCGCGCCAGCGGCGTCGACGTGGCCATGCGCTATCGCTTCGACCTCGACCGCTGGAACGTGCCGGGCGACTTCACCTTCAGGGCCAACTACAGCCGCCGCCTGAAGCTGGAGACGCGCTATCAGGGGATCAACGGCACGATCCTCAACGACGACCTGGGCGAGGTCGGCTCCTCGGAGCACGAGGGCAAGGCCAGCATCGCCTGGCGCAACAGCCACTGGAACCTGCAGTGGACGGCGACCTACATCGGCAAGGCCGTCGACGACAACGACCTGGCCGCCGCCTACGCCGAAGCCGGCCTGGGCACGCCGCTGTTCTCGAACGTCGCCGCCTTCTGGCGCCACGACCTGTCGGTGCGGTTCTCGCCCGATCCGAAGAACAAGGACCTGCGCGTGTTCGGCACGGTGCGGAACGTGTTCGACAACGAAGGTCCGTTCCTGCCCAGCGGCACGGAGTCGGGCAACGACTACAACTACAGCGCCGTCTACGGCGTCACCGGCCGAACCTTCACCCTGGGTCTGCAGCTGGCGTTCTGACGCATCTCGCCGGTGCCTTCGGGCGCCGGCGATCTCTTCTTCCGGAGCTTCCCATGACCTTTTCCCGTCTGGCGGCCCTGGCCGCCGGAGGCCTGCTGGCGTTCACCGCGCCCGTCGCCTGGTCCGCGCCGCGCGCCATGACCGCCGTCGACCTCGTGGGTCTGGAGAAGCTTTCGGATCCCAAGGTCTCGCCCGACGGCCGGTTCGTCCTCTATTCGGTTGGCCGCGTCGACTGGAAGGCCAACGCCGTGCAGGACGACCTCTGGCGCGTCGGCCTCGACGGGGCGGATCCCCGCCGGATGGTCGAGGGACCGGTCTCGGGCGCGGCCTGGGCCCCCGACGGCAAGCGCTTCGCCTTCGTCGCCAAGCGCGACGGCGACGGCACGCGCCAGATCTACATTTCCCCCATCGACGGCGGTGAACCGCATCGCCTGGGCAAGCTGCGCACCAGTCCTTCGTCGCTGCTCTGGTCGCCCGACGGCTCGGCGATCTATTTCCTGGCCGCCGCGCCCGACGGCAAGGCGATGGCCAAACGCAAGCGTGAGAAGGACGACATGCTGTCGTTCGAGACCCCGCAGGGCCGCGGCCGGCTGTGGCGCGTCACCCTGGCCGACGGCAAGGCCCAGCCGGTGATCGAAGGCGAGTTCGAGGTCGAGGCCTTTGACCTGTCGGCCGACGGCAAGACCATCCTCTATCGCCGCGCGCCCTCCGACCTGCTGGACGACAACCCCAAGTCCGAGCTGTGGCTGAAGGAAGGGAAGGGGGCTGACCGCCGCCTGACGGATAACGACTTCCAGGAAAGCGGTCCGCGCCTGTCGCCGGACGGTCGCTGGGCGCTGTTCCTGGCCACCGCCGAGAACGGCCGCTACGGCACGGTCAATCCGAACCTCTTCGTACTGCCGGCGGCCGGCGGCGCGCCGCGCGAGCTGGCCCACGGCCTGCCCTACGAGATCGAGGACGCGGTCTGGTCGGCCGACGGCCGCGAAATCTACATCACCGCCACCACCGGCGTTCGCCGCGAACTCTTCGCCATAGACCTCAAGAGCGAGGCCGTGCGGCCGCTGGCGCGGGGCGACCATGCCGCCGGCGACGTCACCCTGACCCGCGACGGCAAGACCGTGGTGTTCTTCAAGGCCTCGGCCACGTCGCCGGGCGAGGTGTTCCGGATCGACCCGGCCCGGCCCGCGCCCGCGCAGGTGACCCACCTCAACGACGACATCGCCGAGCGCTTTCGCCTGCCGCGCCAGGAGGCGATCCAGTGGACCGCGCCCGACGGCCAGGCGCTGGAAGGCCTCGTCACCTATCCGCTCGACTACCAGCCGGGGCGGCGCTACCCGCTGATCGTCCAGAGCCACGGCGGGCCGCGCTCTTCGGACGTGTTCAACATCTTCGCCTACGGCCGTTTCAACCCGCTGCTGGCGGCCAAGGGCGTGATGACCCTCAGCGTCAACTACCGGGGCGGCACCGGCTACGGCGACGAATTCCTGCAAGGCATGAACGCCGGCTACTTCCGTCATGCCGACAAGGACGTGCTGTCGGGCGTCGACAACCTGATCGCCAAGGGCCTGGTCGATCCGGACAAACTGGGCGTGATGGGTTGGAGCGCCGGCGGTCACATGACCAATCGCCTGATCACCGTCACCGACCGCTTCAAGGCCGCGTCCTCGGGGGCGGGCGCGGTCGACTGGCCGTCAATGTACCTGACGTCCGATACCCGCTGGCAACGCAGCGAATGGTTCGTGACCCCGCCCTACGGCTCGGCCGCGCGTCGCGACCTCTATGTCGACAATTCGCCGCTCAGCCAACTCGACAAGGTCAGGACGCCGACCCTGATCCTGGCCGGCGCCGAGGACGAGCGCGTGCCCTGGACCCAGTCTGTCATGCTGCACCGGGCGCTGAAGGCGCTGGGCGTCGAGACCGAGCTCTACCTGGCGCCGCGCGAGCCGCATAACTTCCGCGAGCTGCGCCACCGCCTGTTCCAGGTGAACGTCCAGATGGACTGGTTCAGCAAGCGCGTCCTGGGCCAGGACTACGACTGGAGCCAAGCTCCCGACGCCAAGGACGAGACCGACTAGGGGCTACTGCAGGGGCGTGTCGTAGGGGCGCGGGTCGTCGGGATCGAGCGGCGGCGAGGCCGGCGGATCCTCGAACGGCACGACCGGGTCGTCGATCTCCGGCGGCGGGCCGTCGGGCGGGATCTCGGGCGGCGGACGGCCGGGCGTGGGGTCGGGTTGCGGCGGCGCGATCGGATCGGTCATGAGCATGTGCATGATCGACCAACGCGCGCGCCTGCGGTGCAGGTCCGCTGAAAGTCTACTGGCAGGCCGAAGTCTCGCCGCTCTCGAAATCGACGCGGAAGCAGTGCTCGACGCCGGTCTCGACGTCGCGGACCACGACGGACGCCTGGCCGTAGGAATCCACCTCCGGATGCCAGGCCTCCATGAACGCCACGGCGGCCTCTTCGAACGTTTCCGCATCGACGCCATGGGCATGGTCGCAGCCGTCGTGCAGGGCGTGAACGCGGAAGGTGCGGGTCTCGAGCATGGCGTTTCCTCCGGGCATCCAACGCATGGCGAGCGCGTAGGATTCAACGCCCGTCGCCGTTCGTCGTCCAGAGGGCGAGGTCGAATTCCGCGTCCGGGCCAAGCGAGTAAGGCTCAACAGTCTTATCGGAGTCTCTCAAGGCGAGCGTAAGGCTCTGGAATAGCTGGATGTTTCGCGCCGTGGTTCGAGTCGCTCGGGCCGCCTGAGAAGTTCTGTGCGTCCGCCCTGAATTTCTGGCCGTCGGTTTCGCGGCGAAGGTCAGGTCGCGGCCTTACCTATGCCGCCAGTTCAGGCCGGGCCGCGCCCGCCTGCCGCGGTGGAGGGTAGCATGCAGAGTTCAGTAGCGGCCGAGCGCGTCGAGGACGAAGCGGGTCCGGAGGCGCAGGTCGAGCCGCCCGCCGCATGGCCGGGCGTGATCGCCCTGACCATGGGCGTCTTCGCCCTGGTGACGTCGGAGTTCCTGCCCGCCAGCGTCCTGACGCCGCTGGCCGCCGACCTCGGGGTCAGCGTCGGGGCGGCGGGGCAGGCGGTGACGGCCACGGCCGTGGTCGGCGCCTTCGCGGCCCCGCTGACGCCGGTGCTGACCGGCCGGTTCGACCGTCGCCTGGTGATGCTGGGCCTGATGGCTGTGCTGGCGATCTCCAACCTGCTGACCATCTTCGCCGCCAACCTGCCGGTTCTGCTGGTCGCGCGGGTGCTGCTGGGCGCGGCCCTGGGCGGCTTCTGGTCGATGGCCGCGGCCCTGGGCATGCGGCTGGTGCCGAAGGCGGCGATCCCCAAGGCGATGTCGCTGATCTTCACCGGCGTGTCGGTGGCGACGGTCTCGGCCGCGCCGGTCGGCGCCTATGTCAGCGATACGCTGGGCTGGCGGGCCGCCTTCGTCATCGCCGGGATCGTGGGTCTCGCCGCCCTGGCCGCGCAGGCCCTGACCCTGCCGCGCCTGGCCCCGACCTCGGTTCCGCGCCTGGGCGGCCTGGTCGAGGTGGCCAGACGTCCGGCGGTGGCCGCCGCCCTGGTCGGCGTGCTGCTGGTGATCTCGGGCCACTTCGCCGGCTTCACCTATGTGCGGCCGGTGCTGGAGCAGGTGTCGGGCCTCGACGTCGCGGCGATCTCGCTCAGCCTGCTGGCCTTCGGCGTCGCCGGCTTCTTCGGCAACCTGGCCGGTGGAGCGCTGGTCGGCCGTGACCCGCGCCTGTCGATCCTGGGCGGGGCGGGCCTGATCACGGTCGCGGCCGTGGCCATCGTCGCCCTGGGAAGCGTCGGCTGGATCGCGGCCCTGGCGCTGACGCTTTGGGGCTTCGCCTTCGCCATGCTGCCCGTCGGCTTCCAGGCCTGGGCGACCTCGGCGGCGACCGACCAGGCCGAACTGGCCGGCGGCCTTCTGACCTCGACCTTCCAGGTGGCCATCGCGCTGGGCGCGGTGCTGGGCGGCCTGCTGGTCGACCGGCTGGGTCCGCTCAGCGCCCCCGGCTACGCCGCCAGCGCGGCCCTGGCCGGGGTGATCCTGGTGCTGGCGGTGCGTCGCGGCGCCGCCCGGCAAGCGCCGGAGGCCGTCTGCCGGGCCTGCGGCTAGTCCTCGTCCCGGCGCCGGCCGCTGAGGTCGGCGCCGGCGTCCGGCGCGAACCGCCGGTTCCAGATCGTCGCCGAGGCCGAGATCGCCGTGACGATCAGGAAGGCCAGGGTGAAGTCCGCCAGCCTCGGACCCGAATGGCCGCCCGCCAGCATGCCGACGTGCAGCGCCAGGGCCCCGGCGCACACCCCCAGCGACAGCATCAGCTGCTGGAAGGTGGCGTAGAAGCTGGTCGCCGCGCTCATCCGCTCGGGCGGGATCTCGTCATAGGCGATGGTGTTGTAGGCGGTGAACTGGAACGACATGCAGAAGCCGCTGATCATCAGGGTCAGAAAGATCAGCCAGGTCGGCCAGCCGGGCCGGAACAGGCCGCAGACCGCGTAGCCGGCGCTGGCCGCCAGCCCGCCGACGATCATGCTGTTGCGGAACCCGAAGCGGCGCAGGACGCGCGGGGCCAGGCTCTTCATCGCCAGCGAGCCGATCGCTCCGGCGATGGTGATCGTGCCGCTGGCCGCGGCGGTCATGCCAAAGCCCAGCTGCAGCATCAGCGGCAGCAGGAAGGGCTGGGCGCCCTGGGTGATGCGGGTCAGCGAGCCGCCGATCACCGATAGCCTGAACGACGGCACGGCCATCAGCGACAGATCCAGGATCGGGTCGGCGCGGCGCCGGGCGTGGCGCAGGTACAGGCCGCCCGCGACCAGGCCGACGGCGATCAGCGCCAGGGCCATGGGCAGCTCGCCGCTGCGGCTGGTCATCTCGAAGCCGAACAGCAGGCAGCCCAGCGACGCGCCCGACAGCAGGAAGCCGACCGGATCGGCGCGCACCGGCGCCTCGCCGCGCACCTCGTCGATGAACAGGGTGACCAGCACGATGCCCAGGATCCCGATCGGGATGTTCAGGTAGAAGATCCACCGCCAGTCCAGATAGGTGACGATGAAGCCGCCGATCGGCGGTCCCAGGATCGGGCCGATCAGGGCGGGGATGATCAGCCACGACATCGCCGAGACCATGTCCTGCTTGGCCACCGAGCGCAGCAGCACCAGGCGTCCGATCGGGATCATCATCGCCCCGCCCACGCCTTGCAGGAAACGGGCGAAGATCAGGAAGGGCAGGTTGGTCGCCTGGCCGCACAGCACCGAGCCGCAGACGAAGATGGCGATGGCCAGGCGGAACACGGTCTTGGAGCCGAAGCGGTCGGCCAGGCGTCCGCTGGCCGGAATGAAGATCGCCAGGGCCAGCAGGTAGGCCGTCAGGGCCGAGCTGAGGCTGGTGGCCGGCACGCCGAAGTCCCGCGCCATGGTCGGCAGGGCCGTGGCCAGCACCGTGGCGTCCATCTGCTCGATGAAGAGCGCGCAGGCGATGATGACGGCGACCAGGCGGTAGGGCGGTCGCTTGGCGAGATCCTGCTCGGGCGGGCCGGGCGCGCGGGTGACGCCGTCGGCGGCGGGAAGGATGCCGTCGCGGACCTCGGAATTGATCGAGGCCAGGCCGCGCCGTCTCAGCCTCGTCACGCACCCGTCTCCCGAGGGAAAGTCGTCGGTGTCGTGGCGGGGAAGGAAAAGCTGACTGGCACGGGCGGTCCTGGAGAGGTGGTCGAACGGGCGGGCGCAAACTCGTTCGTAACGGCAAGCTGGGTCAAGCAATCGTCAGGTTTTCTAAATTCCTACTGAATTGATCTGAATTGTGATCAAGATCGCCAAGAGGCCTGATGCGACGAAAGCCAAGCTTCGTCCGTAAGAGTTTCCCGATGACCGATCCGACCCCCTCCGCCCGCGCCGTCACGCACGACGAGCCCGAGATCCAGCGCCGCAACCTGCTGCTGGCCGGCGGTGTCGCGGCCGCGGCGGCGGGTCTGGCCGCGCCCGGCGTCGGCAAGGCGCAGGAGGGCCCGTCCGTTCCGCCGCCCGCCCGCCAGCCACGTGCGCCGGCCGGCGGCAAGAGCCCGTGGGGCTACGACACCTGGAAGCAGGCCACGCCGCAACCCGTTTCGATCCGCCCGGGAGAGACGCCTCTGCCCGAGCGCCCGCGCGCCTATACCGACATCAAGAGCTATCACGCCCACGTCTATTTCGACGAGGACACCTCGCAGAAGGCGGCCCTGCTGCGCCGCTGGGTGTCCGAGCGCTTCACCGTCGAGCTGGGCGACTGGAACCTGACGCCGCGCGGCCCGCACGTGACGCCGTCCTTCTATTTCGGCTTCACCAACGACCTGCTACACGTGATCCTGCCGTGGCTGCAGCTTAACAGCCTGGGCCTGACGATCCTGCTGCACCCGAACACCGACGACCCGCGCTCGGACCACCTCTACTACACCGCCTGGATCAACCGCTCGCAGCCGGTGAACGGCTACGGCATGAAGAAGCCGGGCGAGAACGAGCCGACGGTCGAGCTGATCTATCCCAACACCAAGCCGTTCGTGCCGATCGAGACCTGAGACAGGCGGGCGAGGGGGCTTCTTAGGCGCCGATCATGTTGCCGTAGCCGATGACCACGGTCGCGCCGACCAGCAGGGCCACGCCGCTCCAGACCATGTTGCGCACGGCGGGGCGGGCGTCCTTCCACTCCTTGAAGGCGAAGCCCCACAGGGTGCCGAAGATGATGATGCTGGCCATGTGCAGGGTCCAGCTGGAGAAGCCGAACTTGCCCATCTGGCTTTCGCCCATGGTGTAGAAGAAGAACTGGAAGTACCAGGCCACGCCGGCCAGGGCGCTGAGCAGGTAGTTGGCCAGCAGCGGCGGCTTGTCGGCGGATTCCTTGGCGTCGGCGGTGCGGCCCAGCCACTGGCCGGCGCTGCGGTTCTTGACGATCAGCATGGCGCACCAGACGCCGTTGGTGATCAGGCCGCCGAACATCACCAGACACAGCACCGGCAGGCCGGTCCATAGCGGGCCGGTGCCGGCCGCCGCCGAGATCGCCTTGATCGGCTCGCCGGCCGCCAGGCCGAAGGCGAAGCAGGCCGACATGATCCCCGAGAAGATCGCCACGGCCAGGCCCTTCCTGAAGTCGAACTCGGCCACGGCCGCGCGCTTCTCCTCGGGCGACAGGTCGCCGTCCTTCTTGGCCCCGGCCCAGGCGACGACGACGATGCCGGCGACCGTCATCAAGAGGCCCAGCAGGATGATGCGGCCCGACGTGGTGGTCAGCAGCGCGTCGGCGAAGGTTCCGCGCACCAGCGGCGGGATCAGCGTGCCGAAGACGGTGCACAGGCCCAGCACCACGGCCATGCCCAGCGACAGGCCCAGATACCGCATGGTCAGGCCGTAGGTCAGGCCGCCGAAGCCCCAGAGCACGCCGAACAGGATGCACAGACCCGCGATGTGCGGCGGAACCTGTCCCATCACGCCCAGCAGGTCGCGGGTTTGCAGCGAGGCGAAGAACCAGGGGGCGAAAAGCCAGGAGAACACGCCCCCGGTCAGCCAGTAGATCTCCCACGACCAGCGGCGCACGCCGCGGAAGGGCACGTAGAAGCTGGCCGAGGCGAGGCCGCCCAGCCAGTGGAAGAAAACGCCAAGCAGCGGATTCATCGGCGTTCACTCCCGTATATTGAAACGATTATCTAATTAATGGGATCATCGCGAGCGCCTGCGGCTTTGTCAACGAAGGGCGCGGGCGGGGAGCAGCCGTAGCAAGACGGCCACGGTCGAAGGTGTTTCCGTAACGAAACACTGTGGGGCGCTCGACATGAGGCCGTTAACGCGGTTATCGTCCCGATTATAGGGAATATATCCCATAATATGAAATTTGTCGACCTTGGCGTCACCTGGTGGCCCTGAGCAACGACAGGTCGCAACTGGAGAGGAAACCATGAAGAACACCATCAGCGCCCAGCTGCGGGCAAGCGCCTCGCGCCTCACCGTCGCGGCTGTCCTGCTTTCGGCTCCCGCCATCGCTTACGCCCAGGCCGCGCCCCCGGCGGGCCAGACCACCGAGCCCGACGCCGTCGAGGAAGTGGTCGTCACCGGCATCCGCGCCTCGCTGCGCAGCGCCATGGACGTCAAGCGCAACTCGCTGCAGGTGGTCGACACCATCTCGGCCGAGGACATCGGCGACTTCCCCGACAAGAACCTCTCCGAAGCCCTGCAACGGGTGACCGGCGTGCAGATCAGCCGCCAGGACGGCGAAGGCCGCGGCGTCAGCATCCGCGGCGCCGATCCCAGCCTCAACCGCGTCGAGATCAACGGCTCGTCGGCCCTGTCCCTGACCGTCGGCGGCGGCGACCGCGCGGTCGACTTCCGCGACATCCCCGTCGAGTTCGTCTCGCGCCTGGACGTGGTCAAGTCGCCGACGGCCGACATGGCCGAAGGCGGCATCGGCGGCACGGTGCGGGTCATCACCCGCCGTCCGTTCGACAGCAGGAAGCCCTTCGTCGCCGGCTCGGTGCAGGGCGTCTATTCGAACCTGGCCAAGGAATACGATCCCAAGCTCGCCCTGATCGGCAGCCGCACCTTCTTCGACGACACGGTCGGCGTCCTGCTGTCGGGCACCTGGGAGAACCGCCACCTCAACAGCAACAACGCCCGCACCACGGGCTGGATTCGTCGCGCGGCCACGGCCACCGGCGCCGGCGCGACCCCCGGGCGAAGCACCGACGTCAACGGCGACGGCACGCTGGACTGGATCCCCGAGATCCCGCGCCTGATCATCGACCGCCGCGAGACCGAGCGCAAAGCGCTGAGCGGCGTGCTGGAATGGCGTCCGAACGACAGCTTCAAGGCTTATCTCGACGCCACCTACGCCACCGCCAAGGAAGAGGTGAACAGCTCCTTCCTGCAGCTGGGCGCCTCGGGCGGCCTGATCGACTACAGCAAGACCACGCTGGGCGCCGACAACACGGTCAACCACATCGAGCTGACCAGCAGCGCGGCCTTCCCGATGGACCTGGCCTATCGCAACATCCTCGGCGACCTTGAGCGCACCCAGTACACCACGGCCCTGGGCGGCGAATGGAAGGTCGGCCAGTGGGTCTTCGACGCCCGCCTCGACTACTCCAACGCCGAGGTCCAGAACAACGAGATCAACTCGACCGCCACGGTGTTCGGCGTGCCGCGCGCCGTCGTCGACTACACCGGCGGCCAGCGCGCCCCGAACTTCTCGTTCCCGGGCCTGGACGTCACCACCGGCCAGGGCGTCAACCGCATCGACGCGCTGTTCAATCCCCGGAACAACACTTCCGAGGAGACGGCCCAGCAGTTCAACGTCACCTACAAGCCGAACATCGCCTGGCTGACCTCGATCAAGGCCGGCGTCCAGGGCCGACAGTTCGAGACCGACCAGATCCTCTACCAGCGCACCACGCGCCTGACCTGCCGCGGCGACGCCAGCAGCGGCGCCATCATCGCCGTGGCCGCGCCGTGCTCGACCCTGGAGGCGATCGTCAACACCAACTCGGTGGTCAACAGCATCCCGTTCTTCAAGACCGGCGACCTGGGCTATTCGGGCGGCATCCGCCAGTGGAACGACAACACCATGGCCACCTACGCCGCCACCCTGGCGACGGCGGGCCTGGTCAACGACGTCTATGCGGTCAATCCCAACGCCAACACCGCCCAGAACGCGGGCGGTCCCGGCAGCTTCCAGGCCTTCCTGGACACCTGGTCGGTCGAGGAGAAGACCAAGAGCGGCTACGTCCAGGCCAATTTCGACTTCCAGGACCTGCCGGTCCGCGTCAGCGGCTCGCTCGGCGTGCGGGTGGTCGACACCCAGACCACCTCGACCGGCTATAACCGCGTGCAGAGCGGCAGCACGGTGAACTTCGTGCAGGCCTCGCAGGACGGCGGCTACACCAAGACCCTGCCGTCGCTGAACCTGCGCTTCGAGCTGATCCCCAACACCCTGATCGGCCGCGCCGCCGCCAGCAAGGTGATGGCCCGCGCCGCGCCGGCCCAGCTGGCCCTGCGCCGCAGCATCGACGTCGTCGGCCTGACCGGCTCGCGCGGCAACCCCGACCTGCAGCCGTTCGAGGCCACCGCCTACGACGCCGGCCTGGAGTGGTACTTCGCCAAGGACAGCTTCGTCTCGGCGACCTACTTCCGGAAGGAAATCTCGTCCTTCATCATCAACCAGGCCTCGGCCGAGGTGATCGACGGCACGACCTACAACATCACCCGCCCGGTCAACGGCACCGACGCGGTGACCATCAACGGCCTGGAAATCGGCGGCCAGTACGCCTTCACCTTCCTGCCCGCGCCGTTCGACGGCTTCGGCGTCCTGGCCAACTACACCTACCAGAAGGACCAGGGCTTCAAGGGCACGAACCTGCTGACCGGCGAGATCCTGCCGTTCCCGGGCCTGTCGCGTAAGAGCTACAACGTCTCGCTCTACTATGAGAACGAGAAGTTCAGCGCCCGCGCCTCCTACAACTGGCGCGACCAGTGGCTGATCACGGCCGCCGGCCGCGGCAGCCTGCCGGAGTTCAACGAGGCCTACGGCTCGCTGGACGCCTCGGCGAGCTACAACATCAACGACAACTTCACGGTCTTCCTCGAGGGCGTGAACCTGACCGACGAAGTGCGGATCGAGAACAACAACGCCGTCCGCCGCATCGGCAACGAGACCTTCGGCTCGCGCGTGTTCTTCGGCGTCCGCGCGAAGTTCTAAGGCAAGGCGCGATCAGCCCGGCTCGGTCAGCTTCAGGAAGTTGGCCAGGGTCGGGCTGATCTCTCCCTTCCGCCAGGCCAGGCCCGTCTCCAGCTCGGGGGCGGTCCCGGCCAGCGGCACATAGGTGACGCCGGTCCGCGCCAGGTTGCGCAGCGAGGCCGGGACCAGGGCGATCCCTAGCCCGCTCGACACCAGGCTGATGATCGTCTGCATCTGGATGGCCTCCTGGGCGATGCGCGCGTCGCCGCCCAGCAGCCTGTAGTGACCGGTGACCAGGTCGTGGAAGGCCGGCGCCACGTGCTTGGGAAACAGGATCAGCGGCGAGGCCAGCAGCTCGTCGGCCGGCAGCACGTCGTCGCTGGCGATGCGGCCTTCGTCGATCCAGGCGCTGGGCACGGCCGCCACAAGGGGCTCGCGCAGCAGGCGGCGATAGGCGAGGGCGGCGGGCAGGGGCTGGTCGGTCGGCGGGATGATGATCCCCGCATGCCGCTCGCCCTCGATCAGGGCCGGCAACTGCACGTCGCTGGTCGCTTCGAACAGGCGGATCTCCACCTCCGGATAGGCCTGCGAATAGCGCCGCACCAGCGACGGCAGCACGCTGTAGTCGGCGGTGCTGACGAACGACAGCGCCAGATACCCGCTCTGGCCGTCGCGCATCCGCCGCGCCGCGCCGGGCAGCGCGTCCAGCGCCGCCAGCGCCTCTTGCACCTGCGGCAGCCACTGTTCACCCAGGGCGGTCAGCCGCACGTTGCGCTTGGTGCGCACGAACAGCGCCGCGCCCAACTCCTTCTCCAGCGCCATGATCGACTGGCTGAGCGGCGGCTGGGTCATGCGCAACCGCTCGGCGGCCCGGCCGAAGTGCAGGGTCTCGGCCACGGCGGCGAAATGGCGAAACTGCCGGACGTCCATCTGATATCTCATGCGACCTAATGATCGCCTTTTAATATATTTTGCTCGCGTGGTCAGCGGCGGTAATAACCCCACAGCCGACACTGAGATTTTCCCATGCCTCCCTATCGCTCACGCACCTCCACCCACGGCCGCAACATGGCCGGCGCCCGCGGCCTTTGGCGCGCCACCGGCATGAAGGACAGCGACTTCGGCAAGCCGATCATCGCGGTGGCCAACAGCTTCACCCAGTTCGTCCCGGGCCACGTGCACCTGAAGGACCTGGGCCAGCTGGTCGCCCGCGAGATCGAGGCCGCAGGCGGCGTGGCCAAGGAATTCAACACCATCGCCGTCGACGACGGCATCGCCATGGGCCACGGCGGGATGCTGTACTCGCTGCCCAGCCGCGAGCTGATCGCCGACGCGGTCGAGTACATGGTCAACGCCCACTGCGCCGACGCGATCGTCTGCATCTCCAACTGCGACAAGATCACGCCCGGCATGCTGATGGCCGCCATGCGCCTGAACATCCCGGTCGTCTTCGTCTCGGGCGGGCCGATGGAGGCCGGCAAGGTGCAGATCAAGGGTGCGATCCGCTCGCTCGACCTAGTCGACGCCATGGTCGTGGCCGCCGACGACAAGTACACCGACGAAGAGGTCGAGGCGATCGAGAAGGCCGCCTGCCCGACCTGCGGCTCGTGCTCGGGCATGTTCACCGCCAACTCGATGAACTGCCTGACCGAAGCCCTGGGCCTGTCGCTGCCGGGCAACGGCTCGGTCCTGGCAACTCACGCCGACCGCGAAGCCCTGTTCAAGGAAGCCGGCCGCCTGATCGTCGACCTGTGCCAGCGCTGGTACGAGCAGGAGGACGTCACGGCCCTGCCGCGCGGGATCGCCACGCGCGAGGCGTTCGAGAACGCCATGAGCCTCGATATCGCCATGGGCGGCTCGACCAACACCGTGCTGCACCTGCTGGCCGCGGCCAGCGAGGGCGGCGTCGAGTTCTCGATGGCCGACATCGACCGCCTGTCGCGCCGCGTGCCCTGCCTGTCGAAGGTCGCGCCCGCCAAGGCCGACGTGCACATGGAGGATGTCCACCGCGCCGGCGGCGTGCCCGCCATCCTGGGTGAACTGGAGAAGGGCGGCCTGATCGACGCCAGCCAGCCGACGGTACACGCCGCCACCATGGCCGAGTCCCTGGCTCGCTGGGATATCGGCCGCACCAACAGCGGCACGGCCCAGGAGTTCTTCCGCGCCGCGCCGGGCGGCAAGCCGACCCAGGTCGCCTTCAGCCAGGCCGCCCGCTGGGAGGAACTGGATCTGGACCGCGAGAAGGGCGTCATCCGCTCGGTCGAGCACCCGTTCTCCAAGGACGGCGGCCTGGCCGTCCTGTTCGGCAACCTGGCACCGGAAGGCTGCATCGTGAAGACGGCCGGGGTCGACGAGTCGATCCTGACTTTCCGCGGCACGGCGCGCGTGTTCGAAAGCCAGGAAGACGCCGTCAGCGGCATCCTGGGCGGCAAGGTCACGGCCGGCGAGGTCGTGGTCATCCGCTACGAGGGGCCCAAGGGCGGTCCGGGCATGCAGGAGATGCTGTATCCGACCACCTATCTGAAATCGAAGGGCCTCGGCGCTGCCTGCGCCCTGATCACCGACGGCCGTTTCTCGGGCGGCACCTCGGGCCTGTCGATCGGCCACGTCTCGCCCGAAGCCGGCGAAGGCGGCCTGATCGCCCTGGTCGAGACCGGCGACAGCATCCTGATCGACATCCCCAACCGCGGCATCCAGCTGGAAGTCTCCGAGGCGGTGCTGGCGCAGCGCCACGCCGCCCAGCTGGCTCGCGGCAAGGACGCCTGGAAGCCCAAGGACCGCAAGCGCGAGGTTTCTCCCGCCCTGCGCGCCTACGCGGCCATGACCACCAACGCCGCCCGCGGCGCGGTGCGCGACGTCAGCCAGGTCGAGCGCCAGAACTAAGGCTGAAAGCGGCCGGGCTCGCCCGAGCTCGGTCGCGCAATCCTGGGGTGAGTTTTTCTGCCCGCGCGGCGAGAATATCGGTCGTGCGGAGGAGGGCTGGACGGGTCAGGTTTTCGACATCGACGTAAAAAGCTTCAGGAGAAGCCGATGTCCGACCGCAAGCTCCATCCCGAGACTCTGGCCCTGCATGCCGGCTGGCGGGCCGATCCGACCACGGGGGCCGTGGCGCCGCCGATCTACCAGACCACCTCGTACCAGTTCCAAAGCGCCGAGCATGCGGCCGACCTCTTCGCCCTGCGTCAGCTGGGCAACATCTACACCCGCATCGGCAACCCCACGATCGACATCCTCGAGCAGCGCCTGGCCGCCCTCGAAGGCGGGGCCGCCGCGCTCGCCGTGGCCTCGGGCCAGGCGGCTTCGGCCTTCGCCATCCAGAACCTGGCCCGGGCCGGCGACAATATCGTCAGCTCCACCGACCTTTACGGCGGCACCTGGAACCTCTTCGCCAACACCCTGCGCGACCAGGGGATCGAGGTCCGCTTCGTCGATCCGGAAGACCCGCAGGCCTTCGCCCGCGCCACCGACGAGCGCACGCGCGCCTACTACGCCGAGACCCTGCCCAATCCGAAACTGACCGTCTTCCCGATCGCCGAGGTCGCCGCCATCGGCCGCGCGCACGGGATCCCGCTGATCGTCGACAACACCGCCGCCCCGTTGCTGGCCCGGCCGCTGGAGCACGGCGCGGCGATCGTCGTCTATTCGACCACCAAGTACATCGGCGGCCACGGCACCTCGATCGGCGGCGTCATCATCGACGGCGGCAATTTCGACTGGGAGGCCCATCCCGAGCGCCAGCCGCTGCTCAACACGCCCGACCCCAGCTATCACGGCGCGGTCTGGGCGCAGGCGGCCAAGCCGCTCGGCCCCATCGCCTACATCCTGCGGGTCCGCACGGTGCTGCTGCGCGACCTCGGGGCTGCGCTGTCGCCGTTCAACGCCTTCCAGATCCTTCAGGGGCTGGAGACCCTGCCGCTGCGCATCGCCCGCCATTCGCAGAACGCGCAAGGCGTGGTCGACTTCCTGGCCAAGCGCCTGGAGGTGATCCAGGTGATCTATCCCACCGCCCAGGACGGCCTTCGCCGCGAGCGGGCCGATCGCTACCTGTCGGGCGGCTACGGCGGCCTGGTCGGCTTCGAGCTGGCCGGCGGGCGCGAGACCGGCAAGCGGTTCATCGACGCGCTCAAGCTGTTCTACCACGTGGCCAATATCGGCGACGCGCGCAGCCTGGCCATCCACCCGGCCTCGACCACCCACTCCCAGCTTAGCGCCGAGGACCAGGCCGCGACCGGCGTCTCCGAAGGCTATGTGCGCCTGTCGGTGGGGCTGGAGCACATCGACGACATCCTGGCCGACCTCGACCAGGCCCTGGCCGCCTCGGAAGGCCTGCGCGTCGCGGCCGAGTAACGAAAAAGCCCGCCAGGTCAGTGACCTGGCGGGCTTTCTTCATGCTGTTACCGATTTGCGGTTCGGTTGAATTGGAGCGCTCCGATCCGCCCTAGTGCTTCGAGGTCTGCTCCACCGCGCGGAAGACGCGCAGGTAGTTGCCGCCCCACAGCTTGCCGATGTCGGCCTCGGAATAGCCGCGCGCCACCAGCTCGGCGGTGACGTTGCCGGCCTCGCCCTCGTTGGCCCAGCCGACGACGCCGCCGCCGTGATTGAAGTCCGACGACAGTCCCACGTGGTCGACCCCCGCGCGCCTCACCGCATAGTCGACGGAGTCGACCAGGTCCTTGACCGTCGCCTTGGGCAGCAGGGCGTTGACGGCGTGGCTGTAGTCCAGGCGCTTCTCGGGCGACAGCGCCTCCGTGCCGTCTGCGGGGCGGACATAGGTCGCCGGCAGGCCGTATTGCGCGCGCAGGGCCGCCACCTTCGGCGCGAAGTCCGGGCCGGGCTTGACCAGGTAGGGACCAAAGGCCACCACCTGCACGACCCCGCCCTTGGCCGCGATGGCGTCGAGCTCGGCGTCCGACAGGTTGCGCGGGCTGTCGACCACGCCCTGCACGCCCGAGTGGCTGGCCACCACCGGCGCGCGGCTCAGCGCCAGCACCTGCTTGACCCCGTCGGGCGTCAGCTGAGACACGTCGATGATCACGCCCAGGTCGTTGAGCCGGCCAACCGCCTGCTTGCCCAGGGGCGACAGCCCGCCCCATTCGACCTTGGTCCCGCCGCTGGGCCGCGAGGAGTCGGCGAAGGCGTTGTTGCCCGCGTGGACGAAGCCGAAGCTGCGCACGCCGCCGGCGTAGTAGGCGTCCAGCAGCGACAGGTCCTCGCCGAACGGGTAGGCGTTCAGGAAGCCGACCACGATCGCCCGCTTGCCGGCCTTGGCGGCGGCCTCGACGTCGTCGGCCTTCAAGGCCAGCACGGCGCGGTCGGGATGGCGCTCGGCGACGGCGCGAATGGCCGCCAGCTTGGTGTCGGCGTCCTTGCGGGCCTTGGCGTAGCCTTCCGGCGTGCGCGGTCCCTGCGGGACGAACACCGCCAGCACGGCCGCGTCGACCCCGCCGCGCTCCAGCTTGGGCAGGTCGACCTGTCCGTCGCCGTCGACGGCGGCCTCGTGGGCGCCGACGCCCAGGTCGGCGGGCACGTCCGCGTGGCTGTCGAGCACCAGGGTGCGGGCGTGGACGGCGGCGGCGTCGAGATCGGCGGATAGCGCGGGGGCGGCGCTGGTCAGGGCCAAGGCGGCGGCGGTGGCCAGAAGGATGGGGCGAAGCATGGCGTCGTCTTTCTTGTCGTTGGTCGGGGAGGGCGCCTCGCCGCGCGCCGGGCCCCTCGGCGCGCTCGTGCAGGCCCGCCGACGCTAGCCGCCGTGCGGCCGATCCGACCAACGCGGTGTTCTCATGCTCGATATTGCCGTCGGTAAAGCTTGCGCGACGGTCGCCTGGTCGGTCATGTCGGCGTCCCCGATCCAGCCGTGAGTTCAGTTTCCCATGCTCGACGACCGCCAGCCCCACCAAGACCGCCCGCTCGGCAAGAGCGGCCTCGTCGTGTCGCCGCTGGCCTGGGGCATGTGGCGCTTCAAGGGCGAATCCGTCGCCGACGCCCGCCATCTGGTCGAGACCGCGCTGGAGAGCGGCATCACCCTGCTCGACACCGCCGACATCTACGGCGCCGACACGCCCTACGGCTTCGGCTCGGCCGAGGTGCTGCTGGGCAAGGTGCTGCACGACGCCCCGCAACTGCGCGAGAAGTTCGTCCTGGCCTCCAAGGGCGGCATCGTCCTAGGCGTGCCCTACAACTCCAGCGCCGATTACCTGGTCACCGCCTGCGAAGCCTCGCTGCAGCGCCTGGGCGTCGAGAAGATCGATCTCTACCAGATCCACCGTCCCGACGTTCTGACCCATCCGGCCGAGATCGCCGCAGCCCTGGTCAAGCTGCGCGAGCAGGGCAAGATCGACGCCGTGGGCGTCTCCAACTACCTGCCCAGCCAGGTCGCCGCCCTGCAGGCGCACCTGCCGTTCCCGCTGGCCAGCATCCAGCCGGAGTTCTCGCCGCTGACCATCGAGCCGCTGTCGGACGGCGTGCTCGACCAGGCGCTGGAACGCGACATGGCGGTCCTGGCCTGGTCGCCGCTGGGCGGCGGACGCCTGACGGGCGAAGGGATCGACGATCGCGGCCGGGCGGTGATCGACGCCCTGGACGCCGTGGCCCGTCCGCAGCATGTCGACCGCGCCGCCGTGGCCCTGGCGTGGATCATGGCCCACCCGTCGCGGCCGATCCCGATCGTCGGCTCCCAGACGCCCGAGCGCATCAAGGCCTCGGCCGACGCCCTTCGCGTCCACATGACCCGCGCCCAGTGGTACGCGATCCTGACCGCCAGCCGGGGCGTTCCGCTGCCCTAGACGGGACTGGGCGTCATTTGTTTGGGCCGATTTTCACCGAGCATCCCCGCGAAGGCGGGGATCCAAGCCGAGATCGGGGAAGACCCGCGGCTGAGCCGCATTCCGAAAATCAGCTTGGGCCCCCGCCTTCGCGGGGGATGAGCGGAGTTGGGGAGGGCGGCTAATCTCGACTGTCCTGAAAGCGGTCGCCTTTGACGGGCGGCGGCGAGGTCGCTAGATCATGGCGCGGTAATGAGAATCGTTCTCATTCGGGGTGGCGTCATGCGATCTGGCCAGAGGGGAACGGCTTCCGACCTGACCGGCCTGTTGGAGACCCATTACGAGGATCTCCGCCGTTTCGCCGCCCGCAAGGCGCGCTCGGCCAGCCTGGCCGACGACGTCATGCAAGACGCCTGGCTGAAGCTGTCGGACCTGACCCGCGCCCCGGGTTTCGACGGGGCTGCGGTGCGTAACCCGCTCAGCTACCTGCGCCGGATCATCGCCAACCTCGTCGTCGACCGGCAGCGGCAGGCGGCGGCCCAGGCCCGGCGGGTCACCGCCGGCGATCTGCCGCTCGACGCCGGCAGCGATGCGCCTTCGGCCTTCCAGGTGCTGGCCGGCCGCCAGGAGATCGCCGTCGTCCAGGCCGCCATCGCCGAACTGCCCGACAAGTGCCGGCAGGTGATCCTGCTCTATCGCGGCCACGACCTGACCATGCAGCAGGTGGCCGACCGGCTGGGGATCTCGCCGCGCACGGTCGAGAACCACCTGGCCAAGGCCATGAGCCACTGCCGCCGCCGGCTGAAGGAAGCGCGCGGCGATGACTGACACTAGGGGAAGCGCGGGCGCCGGTTCGTCCTGTCCATCGGGAGGACCAAAAGCCCACATGAGCGACAAGGACAAAACCGGGGGCGAGGCGCTGTTCGAGGCGGCGGCGCGGCGGACGCTGCGGCTTCGCGAGGGGGGCGACCCCGCCGAGCACGCCGCCTGGCTGGCGGCCGGTCCCGAACGTGCCGCGGCGATGGCCGAGGCCGACCATGTGCTGTCGCTGATCGGCGCGGCGACGGCGCCTTTGGCGAGCGAGCCGTTCCAGCCGCGACGCCGACGGGATATCGCAACGCCGCCGCGAGCGCGCCGCCGGGCCTGGCGCATACCGGCCGCCGCCGCGGCCTGCCTGGTGTTGGCCCTCGGGACCGGCGTCGCCTTCAAGGCCTTCGCGCCCGACGATCCCGATCACCTGGTCGCCGAGATCGGGCAGGTTCGCCGGGAAGTGCTGGCCGACGGCAGCGCGGTCACGCTCAACACCGGCGCCGTGCTCGATGTCCGCTACGGCCCCGACGGGCGCAAGGTGCGGCTGCTGAGGGGCGAGGCCTTCTTCGACGTGGTCCACGATCCCTCGCGGCCGTTCGTGGTCGAGAGCCGGGCCGGCAGCGCCCGGGTGCTGGGCACGGCCTTCGACGTGCGCCTGAGGGGCGATGCAGCCCGGGTCAGCGTCCTGCGCGGCGCGGTGCGGGTCGAGCCGGCCAGCGGGCAGGGCGCGGCCGTGCTGCGGGCGGGGCAGGGGGCCTGGCTCGACGGCGCCGCGCCCAGGGCCGTGGCGCTGGAGGATCCGGCGGCGGTCGACGCCTGGCGTCAGGGCCGGCTGGTCGTCTATCACCGGCCGCTGTCCGAGGTGGTCGACGAGATCGGCCGCTATCGGCGCGGCAAGGTCTTCGTACGTGGACAGGCCCTGGCCGCCCGGCCGGTCTCGGGCGTGTTCGACGTCGCCAGGCCCGACGACGCCATCGACGCCCTGGCCGCGTCGCTGAACCTGCGCACCGCGCGCCTGGGCGGTTTGGTCCTGCTCTACTGACCGCCGCGTAACGGCTTCGCAAAAAAATCGCCGCGACCGCTAGGGGATCGCACGGCCGGGTTTCGTCTCACCATCATAAGATGCAATTGAGTGTCGCTCGCAATAATGGGCGGCCCGTGAGACGAGACCGACCGAAGACATGACGACGCCTGCTTTCCGTTCCGGCCTGCTGCCCCGTATCCGCCGGCTGTCGTTGTGCCTGGCCCTGGCCTCGGCCAGCCCGCTGGCCCTTGGCGCGTTGCCCGCCGCCGCCCAGGAGAGCGCGGCCTTCTCGGTCGACATTCCCGCCCAGCCGCTGCCCCAGGCGCTGAGCCAGTTCTCGCTACAGACCCGCGTCCAGATCGTCTACGCCGTCGAGGCTCCGTATGGCCGTCGCGCCCCCGCCGTGCGCGGCCGCTTCAGCCAGGGCGAGATCCTGTCGCGCCTGCTGGCCGGCAGCGGCGTCACCTGGCGCGAGGTGCGTCCCGGCGTCGTCACCCTGGAAGCCGCCCCCAGCGGCAAGGGAGCGGTGGTCACCGACGCCCTGCGCGTCGAGGGCGCATCCGGCGGCGGCGAGGCGCTGAGTGCCCGCGACGCCCTCGGCTACGACAGCGTCTACGATCTCGACGGCGCCTCGACCTACGCCGGCAAGAGCCAGGTCGAGCGCTACAAGGGCGTCAGCCCCGCCGACGTGCTCAAGGGCATGGTCGGCGTCTACAGCGGCGACGCCCGAAACAGCGGCGCGCTCGATCCCAGCGTCCGCGGCGTCGAGGGTCCCGGCCGCGTGCCGGTGATCATCGACGGCGGCGAGCAGGCCCTGACCGTCTGGCGCGGCTACAACGGCGCCAACAACCGCAGCTACATCGACCCCAGCCTGGTCGGCGGCGTGCAGGTGCTGAAAGGTCCGTCCCTGACCGCCGGCGTCCACACCTCGGTCGGCGGTGCGGTGGTCATCGACACCCTGTCGCCGCGCGACATCCTGCGCGAAGGCGAGCGCTACGGCGCCGAGGTCCGCATCGAGGGTGGCAACAACTCCACCAAGCCGCGCCTGCCGACCCTGCTGACCGGCCAGGACTACCGCAACGTGCCCGGCTTTCCCGGCTCCACCGGAACCACGGGCTTTCCGAGCAGCCCCTACAACGATCCCTACGTGCAGGTGACGCCCCGCACCTCGTCCGACAACGACACCGTCTCGCTGGGCGACCGCGCCGCGCGCCTGGCCATCGCCGGCCGTAGCGACGACTTCGAATGGCTGGCCGCCTACGCCTGGCGCGAGCGCGGCAACTACTTCGCCGGCGAGAGCGAGGCCGACTATTACCGCCAGACCAGCCTGCCGACGCCCTCGGGCCCGCAGGACCTGATCAAGCGCCTCGCCTTCAACTACCAGCCCGGCAACGAGGTCCCCAACACCTCCAGCGAGATGAGCTCGTGGCTGGGCAAGCTGGTCTGGAACATGAGCGATACGCAGCAGCTCAAGTTCGGCGTGCGCGACACCGTCTCGACCTATGGCGAGGTCATGCCCTCGCGGATCATCTCGGTCGGCAACAACGGCATGGGCAAGGTGCAGTGGCCGCTCAGCGAGGTCCACGCCACCGCCTGGAACGTCGACTATCGGCTCAAGCCCGGCGGCCGCTGGGTGGACCTGAAGACGTCCGTCTGGCTGACCCGCACCAACAGCCACACCTACAGCGCCGGCGGCTTCCCCAACTGGGCTCAGAACGCCGCCAACCCGATCATCAAGAACACCGCCCTGGCCAACGCCAAGAACGACCGCTACGGCCTGTCGCTCAGCAACAAGACCCGCCTGGCCTCGACCCTCGACCTGGTGGTCGCCGGCGACTGGCAGCACGAGAAGCTGACCTCGCCAGACGTGTGGGGCGGCACGTTCGACGGCTGGCGCCAGTACCCCCGGGCCGGCCGGCGCGAGGAATACAACGTCCACGCCAACCTCGAATGGCGCCCGGTCAGCGAGCTGACCATCACGGCCGGCGCGCGCTACTCGCACTACTGGGCGTTCGACGACTTCCTGGCCGAGCAGCTGGCCAAGGGCGTGGTGTTCACCAATTACGTCTTCACCGACGGCACGGTGCTCTACCGCACCCTGGTCAACGGCCGCACGGTCAACAACCGCATCGCCTGGGAGCGCGACAGCACCGGCAAGTTCACCCGGGCCACCAACCCTTGCGTAAACGGCTTCCTCAACAGCGTGACGAACGCCACCGGCTACTGCGTGGCCTCGCTGAACCAGGCTCCGGTCACGGCGGTCAGCCGCACCCAGCGCGGCGACGGATGGACGCCCGCGGTCTCGGCCACCTTCAACTTCACGCCCAACGCCCGGGCCTATGTCCGCTATGCCGAGGCTTATCGGTTCCCCAGCCTGTTCGAGAGCACGATCGGCTTCTCGGCCGCCATCGACCCGACCCGGCCGCTGAAGCCCGAGCACGCCCACACCTGGGAGGCGGCCTACGTCCACGACCTGTCGGCGCTGCTGTCGCTGCCCGAAGGCCAGCGCGCCGACGTCAAGCTGACCTGGTTCCGCAACCGCACCGACAACATCATCGAGCGCGGCACCCAGCTGCAGCTCTCCAACATGGAAAAGCAGATCATCGAGGGGCTGGAGCTGCAGGCCCGCTATGACAACGGCCGGCTGTTCGCCGACTTTTCCGCCGCCCACAACTTCAAGAACAAGGTTTGCGACCGCCAGCAGGCGATCCTCAAGGCGCCCAACACCGGCATCGTGCCCGACTGCGTGAACTTCGGCTTCGTCGGGGGTTACCTGCTGACCCAGGCCACCCCCGAGAACTCGGCCAACCTGTCGCTCGGCGCGCGCTTCCTGGAGCGCCGCCTCGAGATCGGGGTCAGGGGCGCCTACTACAGCGCCTACGACAATCCCGAGCTCGACCGCTTCATCGGCGGGGCCACCGCCACCCGCGTCGACGGCTGGGCGCTGAACACGCCCTACCTGTGGGACGAGATCGTCACGGTCGACGCCTACGCCAACTTCAAGCTCAACGAGAAGGTCCGGTTCGAGCTGGTCGGGACCAATCTCAACGACCGCTACTACACCGATCCCCTGACCCGCACGGCCCAGCCGGCCCCCGGGCGCACGCTGAAGCTCAGCATGACCGCCCGCTACTGATCCCCCAATTCACGGCTTTCGACGCGTCGGCTCCCTACCGGCGCGGCGGCGGCCGCTGGATGAGCCCGGGCCTCCATCGAAGAGGCCCTTTCAACTAAGCATCGGAGAAGACGAGATGTCCCGTTCGACCTTCAAGACGCTGATCCTGGCCTCCATCGCCGCCGCCGCCCTGACCGGCGTCGCCCATGCCGGCATCGTCGGCGAGTCCACCGACGAAACCCACCTGAAGGTGGGCGCCAGCGTGATCAACGCGGGTCCGCACACCGCCGGCAAGGCGGGCGTCGCCGTCGCCTCGATCGGCCTGTCGGCCTATGTCGACTTCCAGGGCCTGTCGGCCTCGGCCCCGCCGTCGGGCGGCGTCAGCACCATCAACAACCCGTCGACCGCGCCGGGCAGCCACAACGGCATGGGCGTGTTCAACTTCGCCAAGGTCAGCACCGGCGACCTGTGGTTCGGCGAATGGTCCGACACCGCCAACGCCAATGACGGCACCCACACCGTCTACTACGTCGGCGACGACACCGGCGCGACCGCCGGCACGGGCACGGCCAGCTACACGGTGAAGGGTCTCAGCGACTACGCCACCAACGGCATCCTGGAAGGGACCTTCAACGCCGACTTCACCGCCGGCACGCTGGGCGGCTACGTCCAGAGCGCCTCGACCGGCTACAAGGTCGACATCGGCTCGGTCGGCATCTCGGGCCTGAACATCGCCAGCACCACGGCCAACGCCACGGCGACGCAGGGGGCGACCACCCTGGCCTCGGGCGGCGAAGTCAGCGGCAAGTTCTTCGGCGCCAACGCCGCGGCCCTGGCCGGTCTCGTCACCTTCGGCGGCAACAGCGTCTACGACACCGCCTTCGGCGGCACGAAGAACTGAGGACGCGAGGGGCGGGGGCCGGTCGGCCCTCGCCCCAAGCCCCCGCGATGACCAGGTCGTCCGTTCCCCCGCGTTTCCCGTTCCGCGTCGCCGCCGGCTGCGCGGCTTTCGTCGTTCTGGCCCTGGCCGGCGCAGCCCACGCCCAGGTCGACGACGACACCCGCCTGCGCCTCGACCAGGACCTGTCGCGCCGCGCCGCCGAGCGCGAGGCCCGGACCCGGCAGGAGACCGCGCCCGACGTGCTGGTCATCGACGGCCAGGCCTATGCCGTCGGACCCGGCGTCGACGACGTCGGCAAGGCGCTCTACCTGTCGCTGGCCCGCCGCCAGTGGGCCGACGCCCGCCGCTTCCTGAAGGCCTATCTGGCCTTGCCCGAGCGCGATCCGATGCTGGTCTTCTACGCCCAGGGCCAACTGGACAGGCAGGACGGCGACCTTCGCGAGGCCGAGCGCCACTTCCGCCAGCTGCTGGCGCTGCAGCCGAACTTCCAGCCGGGGCGCATCGAGCTGGCCCGGGTGCTGTTCGAGAACCAGCGCGACCGCGAGGCCGAGGCGATGTTCCGCGCGATCCTCGCCGAACTGCCGGCCGGCGACCCCCGCGCCGCCGGGGTTCGCCGCAGCGTCGAGACCTTCCTGGCGGCCCTGAAGCGCCGGCGCGGCTGGACCGGCCAGTTCGCGCTGGGGCCCGGCTGGAACTCCAACATCAACCAGGCCTCGGGCAGCTACGCCTGCCTGCTGCCGGGACCGGAGGGGATCTGCTTCTTCGACCGCAAGACGCCCGACCCCGTGGGCGCGGCGACGGTCGGCTTCGAGACGGTGCTCAACCGCCGCCTGCCGCTACGCGGTTCTGGCGGCCTGACTTTCCGGGGCATGGCCTATGGCGAGCTCTATCCGGAAGAGCCGCGCTACAACCAGGCCACCTTCGTCGCCCAGGCCGGGTTCGACCATCGCACCGCCCGGCTGGCCTTTGGGGTCGCTCCTTCGATCGACGTCGGGACGATGGGCGCCGAGCGATTGTACGAAGCGCCGGGCGTGCACGCCGAGGTCAGCCGGGTGATCGGGGTCTCGACCCTGGTCAAGCTGGAGGGCGACTACAAGACGATGCGCTATCGCCAGGCCTCGTTCTCCGCGCTGGACGGCGATCAGGCCTCGCTTTTCCTGACCGCCTGGCGCGGTCTGGCCGGCGGCTGGACGGTGTTCGGCGGCGTGGACCTGCTCGACAAGGACGCCGAGCGCGCCGTCAACGCCTATCGCCAGGCCGGCCTGCGCCTGGGGGCCGCGACGCCGACCCTGAAGGGGTTCAACGGGACGCTGTTCGCCTCGGCCCGCCGCAAGCGCTGGGACGCCGTCAACGAGACGCTGGAGGCCCGCCGCCGCGACGACGAGCAGAGCTTCACCGCCATCCTGCGCGCGCCGCGCTGGAAGACGCCGGGCGGCTTCACGCCCAGCCTGACGGTGCAGTACGCCAAGGTCGCCAGCAGCATCGACTGGCTGTTCTCCTACGAGAAGACGGCCGCCAGCCTGAAGCTGGAGCGGGTGTTCTGATGCTGGCGTCCCTGCCCATGGCCGTGCTTGAGATCCCCTGCGAGGCGCCCGCCGCGACCGGTCGCAAGCGCCGCTGGAGCCTGGCCCTGTCCATCGCGGTGGTGCTGCACGTGGCGTTGCTGCTGGGCGCCTATCTGCGGCTTTCCCGGCCGGAGCTGCCGCCCGCCGCGCCGATCGAGGCCATCTCGGTCGAGTTCGCGGTCGAGCCCGTGGCGCCGCTACGGCCCCGCGACGAGCGACCGCCGGGGCCGGAGGCCAAGGCCGTCGCGGCCGCCGTCGCCACCCCCGCGCCGCCCAAGGCGATCGATCGTCCGCCCGATCCGCTGGGTGTTCTGCCGGCGGTGGTCCGGTCCGCCGCCAGGGCCTCGGAGGGCGACGCCTCGGCCAGGCCGTCGGCGCCCAGCGAGGCCTCGGCCCCGCCCGCCGTGTCCGCGCCGCCCGCGCCGGCGATGGCCGCGCCGCGCACCTCGGCCGCCAGCGCCCGTGACGCGGCGGTCAGCTGGAAGGGCCTGATCCTGGGTCGGCTGAAGGCCTATAGGCGCTATCCCCGCCGCGCCCAGAGCGCCGGCCAGGAGGGCGTGGTCCATATCGCCTTCACCGTCGATCGGAGCGGGCGGGTGCTGAGCGCCCGGATCGCCAAGGGCTCGGGCTATCCGCTGCTCGACGACGAGGCCCTGGCCACGGTCAGGCGCGCCTCGCCCATGCCACCGCCGCCCGATGATGTGCCCGGCGATCCGGTCGAGGTGCTGGCGCCCGTCGAGTTCTTCGTCAGGTGAGGGCGGGGTGGGGCGATCTGTCGATTGTCACCGGTTACGGCTAGCCAAGTCAGCCTCACGCTGTAGAGTTGAGTCGAGTGTTCGCGGCCGGGTTTCGTCCTGGCGGCGAAGGGGGCGAATGCGGGTTTCCGGCGCGTGACAGTTTCGAAGGGGGCGTCGGACGACGCGGTCGTCGCGGCGCACGCGCGACTGGCGAAAGACGCTGGATTTCAGTTCGACAGGGCGGTGTTCACGCCGCCTGAGATCCCCGAGTGGCTGCGCCACTTCGGCAAGTTCATGCAATTCCTGGCGCCTTATCTGAAGTGGGTGTTCTGGGGCGCCATCGCGCTGCTGGCGGCGCTGATCATCTACGCCATCGTGCGCGAACTCCTGAAGATTTGGGCGCCGGCGCCGCGGGCGTTGAAACCGCTGGTCGTCGCCGAGGCCGGCTGGCGGCCCGACGCCGCCGACGCCCGCGACCTGCTGGCCGCCGCCGACGAACTGGCCGCCAGGGGCCTGTTCGTCGAGGCCGCCCACCTGATCCTGCTGCGCAGCGTCCAGGACATCGAGAAGCGCCGTCCCCGCGCGGTGAAGATATCGCTGACCGCCCGCGAGATCGCGGTCCTGCCGGCCATCCCGGATGCGGCGCGCCCAGCCTTCGTGGGCATCGCCCGCCTGGTCGAGCGGGGCCTGTTCGGGGGGCGGCCGGTCGACGCCGGCGACTTCGCCGAGTGTCGCGCCGCCTATGAGGCCTTCGCCCTGCCTGACGGATGGCGCGGATGAGCGGATCCCAGTCCTCAGGCAAGTCCTCCGGCAAGTCCGCCGCCATGTTCTCGCCGATGACCATGCTGGTGCTGGTCCTCGTCGGCGTCATCTCGTTCACGGGCCTGGCCGTGCTGTCGGCCTACGCGCCCGAACTGCGCAAGGGCGACGACGGCGGCGGCCACGCCCTGTCGCGCTCGTCCTCCGGTTTCGGAGCCATCTCGCGCCTGCTCAGCCTGATGGGCGAGCCGGTGCTGACCAGCCGCGGCGACCTGCCGGCCTCGGCCGAGGAGGGGCTGCTGGTCCTCACCCCGTCGGCGGGCATGTCGCCCGTGCCGCTGGAGCGCAACGACCACATCGGCCCGACGCTGATCGTGCTGCCCAAATGGATGAGCACGGCCGATCCCAAGCACCGGGGCTGGGTGACCACCCTGGGGGAAAACCCCGCGGGCCAGGCTCTGTCGGTGCTGCCGGAGTCCCTGCGCAAGGACGTCAAGCTGAACGAGGCCCCAGGCAAGCGCACGGTCCGCCTGCGCCGCCCGGGCGGCGAGGCCTTCGGCGCGCCGGTGACCATCGAGGCCTCCCGCACCCTGTCGGGGCCGGGCTGGACGCCGGTGCTGCTCGACCAGAACGGCGGCGCGGTGCTGGCCATGCACGGCGACAGCTGGACCTACGTGCTCGCCGATCCCGACTACTTGAACACCCAGGGCCTGAAGACCGTCGACGGCGCGCGCACCGCCGTGGCCATGCTGGACCTGATCCGCGACGAAGACGCGCCGGTGATCTTCGACGTCACCCTGCACGGCTTCAAGCGCACCCGCAGCCTGATGCGCCTGGTCCTGGAGCCGCCGCTGCTGGGCGCGACCCTGGTGGCCGCCGCCCTGGCCTTGCTGGCCGGCGCCCAGGCGTTCGCGCGCTTCGGTCCGCCGCTGCGTTCGCGCCGCGCCGTGGCCCTGGGCAAGGCGGCGCTGGCCGACAACACCGCGGGCCTGGTGCGTCTGGCCCGTCGCGAGCACCGTATGGCGCCGCTTTACGCCCGCCTGATCCAGGCCTCTGCCGCGCGCGCCATCGGCGCGCCGCGCGGCCTGGACGAGCTGGAACTCGAAGCCTTTCTCGATCGCGTCAGCCGCATCGTCGGCGCGACCCACACCTATTCGGCCCTTGCCGAACGGGCGCGGGCGGCCTCGCCGTCCGACCTGATGGCCGTGGCGCGCGATCTCCATACTTGGAAGCAGGAGCTCATCCGTGGACGTCAGTGAAGTCGGGGCGCTCGCCGCGCGGATCCGCTCGGAGATCGGCAAGGCCGTCGTGGGGCAGGACGGCGCCGTAAACCTGCTGCTGACGGCGCTGTTCGCCGGCGGCCACGTCCTGCTGGAAGGTCCGCCCGGCACCGCCAAGACCCTGCTGGCCCAGAGCTTCGCCCGTACCGTCGCGCTCGACTACGGCCGCATCCAGTTCACGCCCGACCTGATGCCCGGCGACGTGATCGGGGCCAACCTGTTCAACTTCCAGACCTCGACCTTCAGCCTGACGCGCGGCCCGGTGTTCTGCGAGCTGCTGCTGGCCGACGAGATCAACCGCACGCCGCCCAAGACCCAGGCCGCCCTGCTGGAAGCCATGCAGGAACGCCACGTCACCATCGACGGCAAGTCGCATCCGCTCAGCCCGCGCTTCACCGTGGTGGCCACCCAGAACCCGATCGAGCAGCAGGGCACCTATCCGCTGCCGGAAGCCCAGCTCGACCGCTTCCTGTTCAAGCACGTGCTGGACTATCCAAGCGCCCAGCAGGAGCGGGCGATCATCGTCGGCCACGGCTCGCGCACCGGCCAGATGGATCCCAAGAGTTTCGGCGTCGAGGCCGTCGCCGAGCGCGCCGCGATCGACGCCGCCATCGAGACCGTGTCCAAGGTGCGCCTGACCGACGAGGTCGTCGGCTACATCGTCGACCTGGTGCGGGCCACCCGCGAGAGCACCGACATCGAGACCGGCGCCAGCCCGCGGGCCGGCGCCATGCTGGCCGTCGCCTCGCGAGCCCGCGCCGCGCTGGACGGCCGCGACTACGTGATCCCCGACGACGTCAAGTCGCTGGCCGCTCCGGCCCTGCGCCATCGCCTGGTCCTCTCGGCCGCCGCCGAGATCGAGGGCCGCAAGGTCGACCACGTCCTCTCGGGCCTGGTCGAGCGGGTGGCGGCTCCCCGGTGATCTATCCCACGCGCCGCGCCGTCGTCGCCGTCGCCGCCGGGGTTCCGGGGGCGCTGGTCGTCGGCGTGCTCGCGCCGGCCGGGTGGCTGGCCGGACCGATCTGGATCGGCGTCATGCTGCTGGCCATGGTCGCCGACGCTCTGTCGGGAGGATCGCGCACGCGGCTGACCCTGGACGAGCCCCGGCGGCCGTTCCTGTCGGTGGCGCGCACGGCGCGGATCGCCTTCACCACGCGCTTCGGCAAGGGTCCCGCCCCGGACCGCGCGGAGGCGGCCCTCGACGCCGACGACCGCCTGGGCCTGCAGCCCCGCTTCGCCCGCACCGAGGTCAATGAGCGTGCGGCCACCTTCGACTTCTCCCTGACGCCCGAGCGGCGCGGGGAGGGACGCCTGCATCGGCTGTGGGTGCGCTGGACCGGCCCGCTGGGCCTGGTCTGGAAGCAGCAGAGCTTCGTTCTGGAGCTGGACGCGCCGACCGGCACCGACCTGCAGGGCGTGCGCGAGGAGGCCGTACGGATGCTGGCCCGCGACGCGGTGATCGGCAGCAAGACCCAGGTCGATCGCGGCGAGGGCTCCGAGTTCGAGGCCCTCAAGGAGTTCCAGACCGGCATGGATCCGCGCGCCATCGACTGGAAGCAGTCGGCGCGGCACCTGCACCTGCTGGCCAAGGAATTCCGCACCGAGCGCAACCACCATATCGTGATGGCCATCGATGGCGGCCGGGCCATGTGCGAGCCCGTCGGCGGCGCGCCCAAGGTCGATCGGGCCATCAACGCCGGCCTGCTCCTGGCCTATGCCTGCCTGCGGGCCGGCGACCGGGCCGGTCTGTATTCGTTCGATTCAGCGCCCCGCCTGCTCACCGGCGTGGTCAGCGGCCTGGACGCCTTCCGCCAGTTGCAGCACGCCGCCGGCCGCATCGACTACTCGGCCGAGGAGACCAACTACACGCTGGCCCTCAACACCCTGGCGGCCAAGCTGCGCCGGCGCTCGCTGGTGGTGGTGTTCACCGACTTCACCGACCCCACGGCCGCCGAGCTGATGATCGAGGCCTCGGCCCACCTGCTGCGCCGCCACCTGGTGCTGTTCGTGGTCATGCAGGACGAGGAGCTGGAGACCATGGCGGCCGCCGAGCCGTTCGAGCCGGCCGACGTCTCGCGCGCCGTCGTCTCGGCCAGCCTGCTGCGCGAGCGCGAGGCCGTCGTCGCCCGCCTGCGCCGGATGGGCGCCCACATCGTCGAGGCGCCCGCCGCCCGCATCGGCCCGGCCCTGATCAACGCCTATGTCGACCTCAAGCGGAGGGATCTCCTGTGATCGACGTCAAGGTCGACGGCCGCCTGAAGAGCCAGCGCTTCCGCCAGGAACGCGAGGCCGATTGGAAGCGCCTCGAGCGGCTGATGGAAAAGGTCGAGAAGGGCTCGATGGCCAGCCTTTCCGAGGATGAGATCCTGGCCGCGCCCGTGCTCTATCGCGCGGCCCTGTCGTCGCTTTCGGTGGCCCGCGCCACCTCGCTCGACCGGGGCATGATCGACTATCTGGAGATGCTCTGCGCCCGGGCCTACTTCTTCGTCTACGGCTCGCGCGAGACCCTGCGCGGCCAGCTGGCGGCGTTCTTCGCCGGAGGCTGGCCGGCCGCCGTGCGCGGCCTGTGGCGCGAGACCCTGGTCAGCGTCGCTCTGATGGTGATCGGCGCGCTGGTCGGGGCCTGGCTCTTCCACCAGGACGCCGAGTGGTACTACGCCTTCATGCCCAAGGAGATGGCCGGCGGCCGCGATCCGGCGGCCACCACCGAGATGCTCCGCTCGACCCTGAACGGCAGCAAGGACGGCAGCGGCCTGTCGTTCTTCGCCACCTTCCTCTTCACCCACAACGCCCAGGTGGCGTTGCTGGCCTTCGCGCTGGGCTTTGCCCTATGCGTCCCGACCGCGATGCTGGTGATCTATAACGGCGTGATGCTGGGCGTGTTCTTCTCGCTGTTCGCCACCCGCGGGCTCGGCGTCGAGGCCGGGGGCTGGCTGGCGATCCATGGGGTCACCGAACTGTTCGCCGTCTGCCTGGCCGGCGCGGCGGGGCTGAAGATCGGCTGGTCGGTGGCCTTCCCGGGCGAGCGCAGCCGCCTCGACGCGGCGGCCGCGGCCGGCCGGCAGGCCGCCACGGTCATGGGCGGGGTCGTGGTCATGCTGTTCTTCGCGGGCCTGCTGGAGGGCTTCGGTCGCCAGCTGATCACCTTCACCCCGGCCCGCTACGGCGTCGCGGCGGCCACCGCCCTGGTCTGGGGCCTCTACTTCTACGGCCCGCGCCGGAGGGCCGGGGCATGAGCGACGCCGCGACCACGATCAAGCTGACCCGGCCCTTCGTCACGCCCGAGGGCGTCGACCTGCGCCTGCAACTGGCCGACGCCAGCCAGCGGGCCGGCGCCTTCCTGCTGGACGCGGCGATCATGATGGGCGTGCTCATCGTGACCTCGATCCTGATCGGCCTGATCGGCGTCGGGGCCTGGAAGGCCGCGGGGATCAAGGGCGCGGAGGTGATGGCCGTGCTCTGGCTGCTCGGCTTCTTCCTGCTGCGCAACTTCTACTTCGTCGGCTTCGAGCTCAGCGCCGCGGCCGCAACGCCGGGCAAGCGGGTCATGGGCATCCGGGTCGCCGCGCGCGACGGCGGCCGCCTGCGTCCCGGCGCTATCTTCGCCCGCAACGCCATGCGCGAGCTGGAGATATTCATTCCGATCAGCATGCTGTTCGCCCCGGCCGGCGTCGAGGGCGGCGGCGTCGAGGGCTGGATGTACCTGCTGGGCGTCACCTGGGCGTGCGTGTTCCTGCTGTTTCCGCTGTTCAACAAGGACCGCCTGCGGGCCGGAGACCTGATCGGCGGCACCTGGGTCGTCCGCGCGCCCAAGCGCAAGCTGATGCGCGATATGGCCGATGAGGGGGCCGAGCGCCTGCAGCGCTACGCCTTCACCCCCGAGCAGATCGACGCCTACGGGGCCAAGGAGCTGCACGTGCTGGAAGACGTCCTGCGCCAGCGCGAGCGCAAGACGATGCGGGCGGTCGCCGACCGCATCGCCGGCAAGATCGGCTGGACCCGCCTGGCCGAGGAAGACGACTACGACTTCCTCAGCGCCTACTACGCGGCCCTGCGCAAGCGGCTGGAGGCGCGCCTGCTGATGGGCGTGCGGCGCCGCGACAAGCACGACGTCGCACGCTGAAGCAGGAACCGGCTCTCGGGCGCCTCAGGCGGCCGAGCGCAGGAAGCGGCCGGCGCGCGCGCCGACGACGCCGCCGCCGCTGAAGGCCAGGGCGCCGTTGACGAACACGTGCTCGACGCCCTTGGCCGGACGCGTGGGGGCCTCGTAGGTGGCCCGGTCGATGATCGCCTCGGCGTCGAACACGGTGAGGTCAGCCTTCATGCCCGCGGCCACGCGGCCGCGTCCGGCCAGGCGGAAGGTGTCGGCGGCCAGGCCGGTCATCTTGTGCACGGCCGCCTCCAGGCTGATCAGCTTCTCGTCGCGGGCGTAGTGGCCCAGCACGCGCGGGAAGGCCCCCCACAGGCGCGGATGCGGGCGCTTGTCGTGCGGCAGGCCGTCCGAGCCGACCATGCAGCAGGGATGGGCCAGGATCGAGCGCATGTCGGCCTCGGCCATCTGGAAGTAGCTGGCGCCGCCGGGCATCAGCCGCTCGGCCGCCTGCGGCTGGGTCAGCCCCCAGTCGGCGGCGATCGCCGCCAGGGTGCGGCCGGCCATCTCCGGATACGGCTCGGACCAGTTGACCAGGATCTCGACCTCGCCGTCGGCCAGGTCCGACCGGATGATCGTCGAGCCGGCGGTGTAGGGGTAGCAGTCCAGGTGCACCGGCTGGCTCTGGCGGGTCTTGTCGATCAGGCCCAGGGTCTCGGCCGCGCGGCCCCAGTTGCGTACGCCGGCGCACTTGTGGTGCGACAGGATCAGCGGCGCGCCACTGGGCGCGGCCACGGCGAAGGCCTCCTTCAGGGCCTCGATGATGCCCTCGCGCTCGTCGCGGATGTGGGCGGTGTAGACGCCGCCGGCTTCCGCCACCGTCCGTGCCAGGGCCTGCAGCTCTTCCAGGTCGGCGGCCCAGGCGGGGGCGTAGAACACGCCCGAGCTCAGGCCCAGCGCGCCCTCGGCCATCGCGTCGCGCAGCAGCACGTCCATCCGCTCGCGCTCGGCCGGCGTGGCGGCGCGCTCCAGGTCGTCCATGCACAGAACGCGCAGGGTCGAGTGGCCGACCAGGGCCGCCACGTTGACGCGCGGGCTGGCCGCTTCGATGGCGCGGCGATAGTCGGCGAAGGCGGCGTAGGCGAAGTCCTCGCGCGCGCCCAGCAGGTTGAACGGCTCGGCGACGGCTTCGTCGAAGCGCAGCATCGGGGCCGAGATCCCGCAGTTGCCCGCCACCACCGTCGTCACGCCCTGGCTGATCTTGGGCAGCATGTCGGGCTGGGTGATGCAGACGAGGTCGTCGTGGGTGTGCACGTCGATGAAGCCCGGCGCCACCACAAGGCCCGAGACGTCGATGACCTGCGCCATGCCCACCGGCAGCGCGGCGCCTACGGCCACGATGGTGTCGCCGGCCAGGGCGACGTCGGCGACGAAGGCCGCGCCGCCGCTGCCGTCGATGACCGTGCCGCCCTTCAGGACGATGTCGGCGGCGGGGAGGGGGCTGGCCATGGCGTGCGTCGGACTGCTCAAGAGACCGTCACTCAGAAAAAGGTCTTCAGGCCGCCCAGCACCCCGTAGGCCTCGTCGACCTCCAGCAGCACCGACCACTTGTCGAAAGTCGTGCAGGGGTGGGAGATCTCGAAGCCCAGCAGGTCGCCGACCGCCAGGTCGGCCTCGGGGGCGATGGTGAGGAAGCCGTGCTGGTCGGCCAGCTTGGCGGTGACGACGCCATCGACGTCCTGCGCCGTCTGGTGCAGGCCGGGGCGGAACCAGCGGCGGGCCGTCGGCAGGTGGATGTCGAACGAGACGTCGCGCTTGCCCATCATCACGATGGCCATGTCCGGCTGCGGGCGCGAGATCACCCGCGTCCAGACCTCCAGGGCCGGCCGCAGGCGCGGAGGCGCGCCGACGGCCTCGCGGGCGTCCATGCGGCTCAGGAGCTCGCGATAGAAGCCGCTGTCGTGGGTGACGTAGCAGCCGCTGCGCAGCACGATCGTCGCGCCCGGCGCCTCGCCGGCCAGGGCGCGGGCCACCAGGTCGTAATAGGCCGAACCGCCGGCGGTCAGCACCACCTCGCCCGTGGCGTACAGGCTCTCCGCGCGCAGGGCGTGGTGCAGGCCGATCAGGCCATCGAGATAGGCGTCCACCGCTACGGCGTCCTGCGTTGCGTGGTCGCTGAACACCAGGCCCTCGTAGCCCTCGACGCCATGCAGCTCGACGCCGGGCAGGGCGCGGATCAGGCGGGCCAGAACCAGACCCTGCTCGACCGAGCGCACGCCGCAGCGGCCGTCGGCCATGCCCAGCTCGATCAGCAGGCGGGCGGGCGGGGCGTCCGGGGCGGCGGCGAAGACCTCGGCGATCCCGCGAACGCCGGCCTCGCCGTCGACCAGCACATAGACCGGGCGCTCGGGGGCGGCGGTGGTCAGGTCGCGAAGGCACTCCGCCTCGGCGCGTCCGACCAGCTGGTTGGCCAGGATCAGGCGCGGCGCGCCGATCTCGTGGCACAGCTTCAGCTGGGTCATGGTCGCCGCCGTCAGGCCCCAGGCGCCGCCCTCGATCTGCCGTGCCAACAGTTGCGGGCACATGGTGGTCTTGGCGTGCGGGGCGAGCCTGGCGCCCGCCGCGTCGACATAGGCCTGCATGACAGACAGATTGTTGTCGATCGCGGCGCGCTTCAGCACCGCGGCCGGCATCGGGATGTCGCCGCCGAGCAGGGACAGGCCCCGTCTGGCCAGGTCGCCCAGCGTCTTCACCGAGCCGTCCAGCGGGACGGCCTTGGTTCCGGGCGCGAGGACCAGCGTGTCGAGATCGGCGGGCGACATGGGCATCGGCGTCAGGCCTGCGGAACCAGGGCGATGACCTCGATCTCGACCTTGCAGTCGACCATCATCGGCGACTGAACGCAGGCGCGAGCGGGCAGGGCGTCGCCGAAATAGCTGTTGTAGACGCGGTTGAAGGCGTGGAAGTCGCGGGCGTCGTCCAGCCAGACATTGGCTTTCACCACGTCCTTCAGGGTGCAGCCGGCCTTGGCCAGGATGCCGACGATGTTCTCGATCACCTTGTGGGTCTGGGGCACGACGCCGCCGTCGACCAGCACGCCGTTCTCGTCCATCGGCACCTGGCCCGAAACGAAGACGAAGCCGTTGGCCACGGTGGCCTGGCAGAAGGGCAGGGCGTTGCCGCCGGTGCCCGTGGTGGCCGCGCCGATGCGTTGGATGGACAAGGAAATCTCCTGACTCAAGGCCCTGTTCTGACCTTCAGGAGCCACGTCGAATGTAATCGTGTCAACGAAAATGTAGCGAAACTATCATTCTTGATGCGGGTGGGTGCTCGGCCTTGATTGCGGGGCGCTGTCGTTGCCGGTATCAGTCGGTGGGTAGGCGCTGTTTGGCGAAGGGATCGGGGGATGAATCAGTCTGAAAGCGCCGTGGACGACGGCGATCTCCTCCCGCGCATCGAGGCGATGATGGAGTCGATGACGCGCTCCGACCTCAAGATCGCCAAGCTGATCCTGAAGTCGCCGCACGAGTTCGTCCGCGCCAGCGTCCGGTCGGTCGCCACGGATCTTGGCGTCAGTGAACCGACCGTCCTGCGCTTTTGCCGCACGATCGGCTGCGAGGGCTTCAAGGACCTGAAGTTCCGCCTGATCCAGGAGCTGGCCCACGCCCAGGCCGTGACCGACCAGCGCGAGCGGGCGGCGCGGCCCGCGCCCGCCAGGGCCGAGCCGGTCGCCGCCTCGGGCGCCGACGCCGCGGTCGCCGACCGCCTGTTCGACACCATCATCGACGCCCTCGGTCGCACCCGGGAATCCTTGAGCGAAAAGGACCTGCAGGCCGCCGCCCTGGCCATCGCCAAGGCCGCGCGCGTCGTGGTCTACGGCATCGGCGGCAGCTCGGCCGCCCTGGCCGGCGAGATTCACAACCGCCTGTTCCGCCTCGACGTGCCGGCCATGGTGTTCACCGACGGCTACGCCCAGCGGATGTCGGCCGCGATCCTGTCGCCGGGCGACGTGGCGGTGTTCCTGTCCTCCACCGGCCGCCCGCGCGAGCTGCAGGAGAGCATGGAACTGGCCAAGCACTACAAGGCCGTCTGCATCGCCATCACCGACGCGGACTCGCCGCTCGGCCGCGACGCCGACATCTGCCTGCACGTGGGCTTGTCGCCGTCGGGCGTCGAGGAATTCCAGCCCAACCCGATGCGCTTCGCCCAGCTGTTCGTCATCGACCGGCTGGCCTATGCCGTGGCCTCGTCCCTGGGTGAGCGGGCCCACCAGATGCTGCGTCGGGCGCGTGGCAGCGTCGCCTGGCTGCACGGAATCGCGCCCCAGCAGCCGATCGGCGACTGATCCGAGCGCGGCCCCCGCCCGCCGTCGGGAAGGGTGGTCGGCGCTGTTCTTCGTCGTTCGGTGTGCGGATGCTTGTGGGTGCGGCGTGATCGCCTATTCGATCGTTCGGAATTCAAATTTCATTTGATAGCGGTCTCATACGTTCCGCGTGTGCGCCAGAGGTTGCTCGCGCCATTCTGAAAGCGGATATTTCATTGGCGCCGTGTTTCTGGGCGCCGTTCTTGTCATTGAAAAATATGGATCTTTTCGGATTGCGTGATGCCGTCATAGGCAATCGTTTTATGATCGCTACATAAATGAATGTTTTGTGATTGACGTTATATGGGGCCTGTGACAATCCTTCCTGCGTCCTGAACAGGGCGGGAAATGAAGGCGGCGGCGCGGTTCGCAACAGTATCCGCGCATGATTGTCCGACATTCGAAAACATAAAGAGCATCTCTGCGCGAGCAGGGAAGTAATAACACTTACCTGGAGTCGGGTTCAGTGAGCGCCACCAGTGCGCCCGGGCTCGAACTCCACGAGCAAGGGGGCTGGAAGTTGTTGAAATTGAATCGCCGAACCTATGCCGGCACGGTCTCGGCTCTGGCGCTGTTGTCCTGGGGGGCGATGGCCCACGCGGCTCAGCAAGCCGAAGCGCCCGCGGCCGAGGGCGACGCCACCGTATCCGAAGTCGTCGTCACCGGTTCGCGGATCGCCTCGCGCGGTTTCACCCAGCCGACGCCGACCACCACCGTCACCGCCGAGGACCTTGAAAAGGCCTCGCAGCCCAACGTCTTCCAGGCCATCGTCCAGATGCCGGCCCTGCAGGGCAGCACCGGCAAGACGGTCTTCGTCAACAGCACCAGCAGCGGCATGCAGGGCCTGAGCTCGTTTAGCCTGCGCGGTCTTGGCCCCATCCGCACCCTGACCCTGCTGGACGGCCAGCGCGTCACGCCCGCCAACATCAACGGCGTCTCCGACGTCAGCCAGTTTCCGCAACTGCTGATCAAGCAGGTCGACGTGGTCACCGGCGGCGCCTCGGCCTCCTACGGTTCGGACGCCATCGGCGGCGTCGTCAACTTCGTCACCGACAAGACCTTCGAGGGCTTCAAGGCCCGTCTCGAAGGCGGCGAGAGCAAGTATCGCGACAACGACACCTTCGTGGCCCAGGCCGCTTTCGGCGACGCCTTCATGGATGACCGCCTGCGCGTCATCGGCAGCGTCGAGTACAGCCGCGAGGCCGGCGTCCTGGCCGGCGGCTTCGGCGAGCAGCAGGCCGGCGGCCGCGACTGGTACGAGACGCCCGCCATCCAGGTGCGTCCGCTGGCCTCGACCACCGACGGCCTGCCGCAGTACCGCGTCATCAAGGGCGCACAGCAGATCCAGTACGCCAAGTACGGCCTGATCACGAACGGTCCGCTGCAAGGCATCGCCTTCGGTCCGGGCGGCGCGCCCTACCAGTTCCAGTACGGCTCGGGCGGCACGCCCAACGGCGCCGGCGGCGTTAGCGGCTGCTTCGCCCCGTTCTGCGTCGGCGGCGACCTGTCGGGCGGCATCGGCGCCTCGCCGACCCTGGCCGCGCGCCTGAAACGAAAGGTCGCCTACGGCCGTGTCAGCTACAAGTGGGGTGACGACGACGAGATCTACCTGACCACCAACTTCGCCCAGGTGAACTCGCTGAACCAACCCAACGTCGGCGCCGAGCGCACGGGCCTCACCATCCAGTGCGAGAACCCGTTCGTGCCGGCCGCCATCCGCACGGCCTGCGCCAACAACAACATCACCAGCTTCCAGATGGGCACCAGCAACGGCGCCTTCGGTCCCATCGACGTCAACGTCAAGCGCGAGCAGGAACGCTTCGTGCTGGGCGCCAGCGGCAGCCGCGAGGTGCTGGGCACGTCGTGGAGCTATGACGCCTACTACGCCTACGGCGTGAACCGCATCAGCATCGACGTCGACAACATCACCCTGACGCCGCGCTACAACGCCGCCATCGACGCCATCGCCGGCCCGAACGGCACGGTGATCTGCCGCGATCCGATCGCTCGCGCCGCCGGCTGCGTGCCGCTGAACATCATCGGCAACGTGACCCAGGACCCGGCCGCCCTGGCCTACGTCATGCCCAAGAACGGGCCGCGCCAGCGTTCCAAGCAGAACGAGTCCGTCGCCGCGTTCAACGTCACCGGCGAGCCCTTCCAGTCGTGGGCGGGCCCGGTGGCCATCGCCGCCGGCCTGGAATGGCGCGAGGAAAAGTACCGGACCATCGGCGACCCCTACGGCGACGGCGCGACGGCCGACAACGGCTACACCGACGACTACAAGGCCGATCCGCTGCTGCGCCTGGCGGGCAACAACTGGTACGCCGGCAACTATCACGGCGGCCACGGCTCCTACAGCGTCACCGAAGGCTACCTCGAGGCCAACGTGCCGATCCTCCAGTCGGAGACCCTCGGCGAGGCCAACATCAACGGCGCGGTCCGCCAGACCAAGTACAGCACCTCGGGCAACGTCACGACCTGGAAGCTGGGCGGCGTCTGGAAGACCCCCGTGCAGGGCCTGCGCCTGCGGGCGGTTACCTCGCGCGACATCCGCGCCCCGAACCTGGGCGAGCTGTTCGCGCCGCCGGTGGTGACCAACGCCACCGTGCTCTATCGCGGCACGGCGGTGAACGTCCTCCAGGAGATCGTCGGCAACAGCAACCTGCGGCCCGAGATCGCCCGCAACACCGAGGTCGGCGTCGTCCTGGCCGAGCCGGCCTGGCTGCCGGGCTTCAGCTTCTCGGCCGACTATTTCGACATCAAGGTCGACGGCGCCATCAACTCGCTGGCCGCCCAGGACCTGGTCGACCTGTGCGTCGCCGGCAACCAGGAGATCTGCGGGGCGATGCTGCTGACCAGCACCCAGCCCAACACCAACTTCGTGCGGGTGCAGGCCTTCAACGTCGCCACCATGCGCACCAAGGGCGTCGACCTGGAGGCGATCTACCGCAAGAACCTGGAAGACTGGGGCCTGCCCGGCACGCTGTCGATCCGGGCCCTGGCCACCCACGTCATGAGCTTCAAGACCACCTCGGGCGTGCTGGGCACGATCCCGGTCGAGAGCGCCGGCGTGAACCTGTCCAACACGCCCGACTGGAAGGCCACCTTCAGCCAGACCTGGGGGCTCGACCGCCTCAGCCTGACCCTCTACCAGCGCTGGATCAGCGACGGCGTCTACAACAACGAATACATCGAGTGCCAGACCAGCTGCCCGGTCTCGACCGTCCAGCACCGCACCATCGACAACAACAAGATGAAGGGCGCGACCTACGTCGACCTCGGCGGCACCTACGACGTCAACGACAACGTCACCGCCTACTTCAAGGTCGACAACCTGTTCGACGAGGATCCGGTCGCCGCGCCGACCACCAACGTCAGCCCGGGCGTCAATCCCTACCTCTACGACACCATCGGCCGGATGTACCGCGCGGGCGTTCGCCTGCGGTTCTGACCGCCAAGCTGGGGCGCGCTTCTGCGAGCGCGCCCTTCACCGGCCGCGAAGCCACTCCCTCCCCGGTAAGCGGCCGGGCCTCAGCCCCAAGGCGGATCCCCTGCCTTGTCCGGCTTTAGATTCCCCGGCGCCACAAAACCCCACGGCGCCGGGGAATCGCTCTTTCCTTCCCGCAGCGGAGCGAAACGTCGCCCGCATGCTCTAGGGTGGTGGTTCGGTCATGATGGTGCTCGCCGTTGTCGCGCTGATCGCGCTGCTGGTCGTGCTGATCGCCTGGGGCAAGGTTCCGCCGTTCCTGGCCTTCCTGGTCGTGGCGCTGGGCGGGGCTGTGCTGTTCGGCATGCCGCTGGCCCAGATCCCCAAGTCCCTGGAGAAGGGCGTCGGCGACATGCTCGGCGGCCTGGTGGCCATCATCTGCCTGGGCGCCATGTTCGGCCGCGCCATCGCCGACAGTGGAGCCGCCCGGAGCATCGCCCGCGCCCTGATCGACGCCGTCGGCCTGCGCTTCATCCTGCTGGCCATGGCCATGACCGGCCTGATCGTCGGCATCCCGCTGTTCTACAGCGTCGGCTTCGTGGTCATGATCCCGCTGATCTTCTCGATCGCCAAGCGGGCGAACCTGCCGCCGGTCTATGTCGGCCTGCCGCTGCTGTCGGGCCTTTCGGTGGCCCACGGCTACCTGCCGCCGCACCCGTCGCCGGCCGCACTCGTCACCCTGTTCGGCGCCGACACGGGCCTTACCCTCGGCTACGGCCTGATCGTCAGCATCGCCGCCCTGATGGCCGGCGGCCCGCTGCTGACCCTGGTGCTCAAGCGGGTGAACCTGCTGCCGCTGGGCGGCCCGGCCGCGGACTCGCCCTTCGCCGCCGAGGAGGCCCCGGACGCCAAGGCGCCCGGGCCGATCAACAGCTTCACGACCGCGCTGCTGCCGGTGGTGCTGATCGCCGCCACCACGGCGCTGCTGGTGGCCTTCAAGAACCCGTCGCCGACCCACGACCTGATCGGCTTCGTCGGCCATCCCGCCGTCGTCCTGACCCTGTGCCTGATCTACGCCACCTTCAGCCTGGGCGTGCTGCGCGGGATCGGGGTTCCCGTGCAGATGCAGCGCTATGGCGAGGCCCTCAAGGACGTCGCCTCGATCCTGCTGATCCTGGCCGGGGCCGGGGCGCTCAAGCAGGTGTTCGTCGACAGCGGCGTCAGCGCCACGCTCGGCGGCTGGCTGGGTTCGTTGCCGCTGCACCCGCTGGTGCTGGGCTGGCTGATCGCCATGGTCATCCGCGTCGCCCTCGGCTCGGCCACGATCGCGGGCCTCACCGCCGCCGGCCTGATCCAGCCTCTGATGGCGACCACCGGCGTCGATCCCAACCTGATGGTGCTGGCCATCGGTGCCGGCAGCCTGATGTTCTCGCATGTCAACGACCCGGGCTTCTGGCTGTTCAAGGAGTATTTCGGCCTGTCGCTGAAAGAAACCCTGCTGTCCTGGACGGTGATGGAGAGCGTGGTCGGGATCGTCGGGCTGATCTGCGTGCTGGGGCTCAGCCTTGTCGTCTGATCGCGCCATTCATCGTCGCGGCCTGCTGGCCGGCGCGACGGCCGCCCTGGTGGCCACGCCCGCAATGGCCCGCGCCGCCGACGGCTGGTCCTGGCTGAACGCGCCCGACACCTGGGCCTGGAACGACGGGACCCTGGCCTGCGAGGCCAAGGCCGGAACCGACTTCTGGCGGCGCACGGCCGGCGGCCCGCTGATCGACAACGGCCACTTCTGGTTCCGCCGCCAGTCCGGCGACTTCGAGATGACCGCTACCCTGGCCGGCGACTACGCCGCCGACGCCGACCAGACCGGCCTGATGCTGCGCCTGGCCCCCGACCTCTGGATGAAGACCGGGGTCGAGCGTCTGGGCGGCGCGCTTCACTCGGCCACCGTCTTCACCCGCGACTGGTCGGACGGCTCGTCGCTGGTCATCCCCACCGCGTCGGCCGTACGGGTCAAGCTGCGCCGCTCGGGCCAGACCCTGTTCTGCGCCCATGCGATAGGCGAGGGGGCCTTCGTCGACACGCGGCTTGCCCACCTGCCGATGCCGGACACGGTCGACCTCGGCGTCATGGCCGCCTCGCCGGCCGGCAAGGGCTTCGAAGCCCGGATTTCCAACATAACGATCAAGAGCCTCTGAGAAGAGGCCGCTGGGAGCTGACCATGCCTTTGTCCCTTCGACCCGCCCTGGCCGCCGTCGCGCTCGCCGCCTTGCTGCCCGCGCCGGCCCTGGCCGCCCAGGCCTTCGCCGTCACCCCGGCCCCCGCCAAGATCGCGCCGGCGCAAGGTTCGCTGACCCTGCGCGCCGGCGACGCGGTCTGGATCGCGGCCGGCGACGCCGAGGCCCGGGGCGCGGCCCAGTGGCTGGTCGACACCCTGGCGGCCACGCGCGGCGTGCGCCTGGTGATCAAGGAGGGCGAGCCGACCGGTTCCGGCGGCGTGGTGCTGTCGCGCGGTGGTCCGCCGGGCGAGGCCTACGCCCTGGACGTCTCTTCCCAGCGCGCCCAGATCCACGCCAAGGACAAGGCGGGCCTGTTCTACGGCGCGGTGTCGCTGTGGCAGCTGGCGGGCCCCGCACAAGGCAAGGACAAGGCCGGCGCGCCGGTCCGCGTGCAGGCCGTGCGCATCGAGGACGCTCCGCGCTTCTCCTGGCGGGGCCTGATGCTGGACAGCACCCGCCACTACCAGAGCCTGCCGACGATCAGGCGGATCATCGACGGCATGGCCAGCCTGAAGCTCAACACCCTGCACTGGCATCTGACCGACGACCAGGGCTGGCGGCTGGAGATCAAGAAGTACCCCAACCTGACCGACCACGGCGCCTGGCGGCGTCCGGCCGGGGCGGCGGGCTACAAGGCCTCGGGCGAGGAGGTCCGCTACGGCGGCTTCTACACCCAGGATCAGGCGCGCGAGATCGTCGCCTACGCGGCCGCCCGCAGCATCGTCGTCGTGCCCGAGATCGAGATGCCGGGCCACGCCCAGGCGGCGATCTCCAGCTATCCTAAGCTGGGCACGCGCCCGGCCGCCGATCGGGTCATGGCCGACTGGGGCGTCTATCCGGACATCTTCAACGTCGATGACGAAACCTTCGCCTTCCTGGAGGACGTGCTCGACGAGGTGATGGCGATCTTCCCGTCGGAATACATCCACGTCGGCGGCGACGAGGCGCTGAAGGCCCAATGGGAGGCCAGCCCGAAGATCCAGGCGCGCATGAAGGAACTGGGCCTGGCCGACGAGCACGCCCTGCAGAGCTACTTCATCCAGCGCATCGAAAAGCATCTCAACGCCAAGGGGCGCCGCCTGGTCGGCTGGGACGAGATCCTGGAGGGCGGTCTCGCCCCCAACGCCACGGTCATGTCCTGGCGCGGCCTGGAGGGCGCGGTCGCCGCCGCCCGGCAAGGCCACGACACGGTGCTGGCGCCGGGGCCGGTTCTCTATTTCGACCATCGCCAGAGCACCTCGCCCGACGAGCCGCCCGGCCGCGGCAAGCTCTCGACGCTGAAGACCGTCTACGCCTTCGACGCCGAGCCGTCCGAGCTGACGCCCGAGCAGCACAAGCATGTGCTGGGCATGCAGGCCACGATGTTCAGCGAGCATATCCGCACCGACGAGCGGGCCGTGACTATGCTGTTCCCGCGCCTGGCGGCCCTGGCCGAGAACGCCTGGACCCCGCGCGACAAGCAGGGCTGGGCGGGCTTCGAGGATCGCCTGCCGGCCACCCTCGGCCGCCTGTCGGACCTGGGTCTCGCCTACGACACCGTGCCGTTCGAGCCGCAGGCCGCCTTCGACTGGCCCAAGGGCTCGGAGATCGGCGCCAGCCTCGACACCGGCCTGCAGGTCGGCGAGGTGCGCTACACCACCGACGGCTCCGAGCCGACGGCGGCCTCGCCGCGCTACGCCGCGCCGCTGAAGCTGCGAGCCGGGGCGCAACTTAAGGCCCGCACCTTCCAGGGCCAGCATCCGCTGGGCCGCGTGCGCGCCTGGACCGTCACCGCCGATACCGCGCTTACCCGCCGCTCGCACCAGATGACCCGCTGCACCGAGGGCCTGATCCTCAATCTCGAGGACGATGGGGCGAACGAAAAGGGCGAGCGCGCCACCTTCCTGCTCGACATCCTCAACCCGTGCTGGATCTGGAAGGACGCCGACCTGTCGGCGGGCGCCAAGCTGACCGTCACCGTCGGCCAGCTGCCCTACAATTTCCAGCTGGGCAACAAGCTGGAGCCGCTGCCGGTGCGGCCGCCCTCGCGTCCCGAGGGCGAGTTGGAGGTGCGCTTCGGCTGCAAGGGGCCGCGCCTGGCGACCGTGCCGCTGACGCAGGCGGCCAAGAACTCGGCGCTGACCGAGATCGTCGTCGACGTCCCGCCGCGCGGCCAGGGCGACATCTGCTTCACCTTCGCCAGCAAGGCCATCGAGCCGATGTGGGCCGTGCACAGCGTGCGTATCACGCCGGGCGTGGTGGCGAAGATTGATTGAAGGCTAGCTCGTCATCCCGGGCGAGGGCCGGGATGACGAGCGCCCGGAGACGCCGGGGAGGGGGCCGCGGCGTCTCCAAGCTTGCGCCGTCCTCGGTTGGATCGACATTCAAGGTTCGAGCGTGGTCCTCGTCCTTCGACAAGCTCAGGATGAGGACCATTTACAGGCCGAGATCGCAGAAAAAACCTCATCCTGAGCCTGTCGAAGGACGAGGTTTTCGTCTCAGATTTGAATGTCGATCCGACCTAGGGCCGATCGACATTCATCGACAGCCGCCCCTCTAATCCGTCCTTCCCCGCGAAGGCGGGGACCCAAGCGGAGGTTGCGGGTCGTTCGCGGCCGCGCCGCCTCCTGAAATGCAGCTTGGATCCCCGCCTTCGCGGGGAAACTCGGTGAGACGCGACCAGAACGACTGAATGTCGATCCGTCCTAGAACAGCGCCCGCAGGCCCAGCACCACGTTGCGTCCGCGCAGCGGAGCCGAGGTGCTGACGAACGAGGCGTGGTTCAGCGCGCGCTCGTCCAGCAGGTTGGTGCCGCGCACAAACAGTTGGCCGATCACCGGACCCATCGGCAGGTCGTAGGCCACGGTGGCGTTGACCATGTTGTAGCCCGGGGTCTGGCTTTCGAAGGCGGCGATCCGGTCCTGGTCGAAGACCCGGACGTATTCGACATTGCCGCTCCAGGCGCCGCTCTTCATGTCGCTGCGTGCGCCCAGGCGTCCGGCCGGAACCCGCGGCAGGTCGCCGCCGCCGTCCTTCAGCTTGGCCCGCACGTAGTCGCCGAACGCGGTCACCGACAGCCAGGGCTTCAGCTTCTGCGTCACCTGGCCTTCGACGCCGGTGAAGCGGGCGTCGTCCTGGCTGTAGCGCACCAGGCGGAAGTCCTCGTAGCGGTCCAGGGTGTCGGCATAGATGTAGCCGTCGTACTCGTAGCGATAGACGCTGGCCGAGAAGGTCGTCGCGCCTTGCGTCTTGCGCAGGCCCAGCTCGATCGAGGCGGCGGTCTCGACGTCGAGGTCGGCCGAGCCGATCTCGTAGGTGTTGGTCGCCAGGTGCACGCCGCGGGCATAAAGCTCCTGGGCGCTGGGCGCGCGCTGCGAGCGGGCCACAGACAGCGAGGCCACATAGCCCGGCGTGAAGGTCCAGCTCGCCGCCGCCGAGGCCGAGAACGGCTTGTGCTCGGCGTCGGCGCGGCCAAGCGCGCTGGCGTCCTGCCACTCCTGGCGCAGGGCGCCTTCGAAGCGCCAGTCACCGGCCACGTATTCCTCGACCACGAACAGCGCCGTGGTCTTGGTGCGGCTCTGCGGGATGAAGGCCTCCTCGCCGACGGCCGAGAAGTCGCTCTTGCCCACCTGCACGCCGACCACGCCGCGCACCCCGCCGATCGGTGCGTGCTGGGCCTCGATCCGGGCGTCGTAGCCCTCGTTGCCGAAGGTGGTGGCGATGACGCCTTCTTCCTTCTCGTGGTGGCGATAGTCGGTGTAGCCGGCCCGCAGGCGGATGCGCTCGATGCCCGCGAACGGGTCGTTGATCTCGCCGCGCAAGTCCAGGCGCTTGCTCAGCAGGTCGACGACCGGAACGCCGTGCTCCTCGCCCTCATGGTCGTGATCGTGGTCGTCCTCGTCGCCATGATCGTCGTGGCCGCCGCAGTGCAGGGTCGTGCCGTGCGGGTGGCAGGACTCGTACTCGTGGGTGTGGCCGGGCAGGCCGTACTTGCTGCTTTGCTGGGTGTAGGCCGCGCCGAGATAGCCGCGCGAGCCTATCCACGACAGGCCCAGCGTCGCCGTCGAGGTGCGGTTGAACGAGCCGGGGACAGTCGAGGTCTCGAAGTCCGGAACCTCGTAGTCGTCGGTGCGGCGCTCGGCCGCCTCGATGCGCACCGCGAACTGGCCCACGCCCGCCGTCAGGCCGACGACGCCGGCCCGCTCGTTGTCGGCCGAGCCGAAGCGCACCTCAGCCACGCCGTCGCCGCCCAGCGGCGGGATCTGGGTCGGGATCTTGCGGTCGATCAGGTTGACCGCGCCGCCGATCGCGCCGCCGCCGTAGAGCAGGGCGCTGGGTCCGCGCAGGATCTCCACGCCCTCCAGCAGCAGCGGCTCGCCGGAAACGGCGTGGTCGGGCGACACTTCCGAGGCGTCCATCAGGGCCGCGCCCTCGCTCAGCACCTTCACGCGCGGGGCGGTCTGGCCGCGGATCACCGGTCGGCTGGCGCCGCCGCCGAAGGTGTCGGAATTGACGCCCGGGATGCCGTTCAGGGTCTCGCCCAGCGTCGACTGGCGGCGCTGCACGAACGCGTCGCCGTTCAGCACGACAACGCTGGAGATCACCTCCTTGCCCGAGCGGCCCAGCGGGTCGGCGGTCACCACCACGCCCTCGACGTCGGTCCCGCCCGGGCCCGATTGCGCGGCCAGCGCCCAGGTCGGAGCGACGAGCGCCGAAAGGCTGCCGGCGGCGAGAAGGATGCTTCGAAGTTGCATGGAACGCTGACCCCATCTAAAAACGATCGCAGGTCAACTATGTTATAACGTAACAATGTGCAACCCGTAGCCGACCCATTTTTCGCCCAAGGTGGGCGATGTCAGACGCGTTGGGCGCTGGGCGGCTCGCCGATCAGCTGGGCGCAGATGGCCTCGGCGGTCTCGGGATCACGGTCGACGATGGCCTGGGCAAGCGCCCGGTGCAGCACCACGTCGGCCATCTGCTCCTGCGGCGTCTGCTTCTCCATCTGCCAGATCCAGAACCGCGTCGCGACGTTCTGCAGGGCGATGACGAAGCGGGCGAGGGTGGGGTTCTGGGCGGCGAAGGCCACGGCTCGATGGAAGGCGTGGTCCATGGCCAGCATGGCCCGGAAGTCGCCGGCCTCGATCGCCGCTTCCGCCCCCTCGAAGGCGGCGGTGATGGCCATCAGGTCCGCCGGACGGCGGTTGCGGGCGGCCAGGGCCGCCGTGCGACCCTCCAGCATTCGCCGCACCTCGAAGGCGTGCTCGATCTCGGTGACGTCCATCGGCGCGACGATGGTGCCCACGCGCGGCCGGCGCACCACCAGGCCCTCGATGGCCAGCCGCCCCAGCGCCTCGCGGACGCCCGCCACTCCGCCGGCGTAGCGGGCCGCCAGGGCTTTCTCCTCCAGCACCTGCATCGGCGGCAGCTCGCCCAGGATGATGTCCTGCAGGATCAGCTCGTACAGCCGCGCCTTCTGCAGCCCGGGGGCCCAGTCGCCATGGGGCTCGACGCTGTTCAGGGGGCCCTTCATGGCCGGCTCGGAGGCTGCGCGCGCATGCTCACGCTCGTAGGCGCAAAACGCGCCGCCGTCATTTCCCGCGGGCTCTAACATGTAAGAGTTTCGAAAAGCGACCAACGCTTGGCGAGGATTAGGAGCGGGGCCTAACTCCCCGCCATGACGGCTCTTTCGCCTCCACCGCCGGCCATCGCCCGGGCCTTCCGCCTGGCCCTCGACGCCGCCTTCGCCTGGGCGGGCGCGACCGCGCCCAACCCGCCGGTGGGCTGCGCCGTGCTGGCCGCCGACGGCGAGGTTCTGGCGGTGCGGGCCCACCAGGGCGCGGGCCTGCCGCACGCAGAGGCCGCCGCCCTGGCCGCCTGCCGCGACCGCTGGAGCGCGGTCCATACCCTCGTCGTCACGCTGGAGCCCTGCAACCACCACGGCCGCACGCCGCCGTGCGTCGAGGCGATCCTGGCCAGTCCCGCCCGCGCCGTCTGGATCGGCGCCCGCGACCCCAACCCGGCTGTCGCCGGCGGCGGAGCCGCCCGCCTGGTCGCCGCCGGCCTCGACGTCGCCTTCGTCGCCGGACCCCTGGCCGGCGAAGCGGCCCGGCTGATCGCCCCGTTCGCCATGCGCGCCACCCGGGGCCGTCCGTGGCTGACCCTGAAACAGGCCTTCACCGCTGACGGTTCGATGATCCCGCCGCCGGGCGCAAAGACCTTCACCTCCGAGGCTTCGCTCGACCTGGCCCACGCCCTGCGCCGCCGCGCCGACGCGGTGATCACCGGATCGGGCACGGTCCTGGCCGACGCCCCGCTGCTGACCGTCCGCCGCGCGCCCGACCCGCGCCGCACGCCCCGTCGCCTGGCCATCCTCGACCGCCGGGGCCGCGTGCCGGGCGCCTATCTCGACGCCGCCCGCGCGCGCGGCCTCGACCCCTCCGTCCACGCCGACATCCCCGCGCTGCTGGCCCAGCTCGCGGGCGGCGGCGCCCTGGAGGCGCTGGTCGAGGCCGGCCCGACCCTGTCGGCCGCCTTCCTCGCCGCCGGCCTGTGGGACGAGCGCGTGACCATCACCAAGGCCGCCCGGCCCGGCGATCCCGACACCGTCGAGAGCGTCCTGCGCCGCCCGGCCGTCTAGGAGCCCGCATGTTCTCAGGCATCATCGAAACCCTGGGCGAGGTCGTCGCCGTCGCCCCCGAGGACGGCGCGTTGCGCATCAGCCTCGCCACCGGCTTTCCCGACCTGGTTTTGGGCGAGAGCGTCGCCGTCAACGGCGCCTGCCTGACCGTCGTCCGCCACGATCCCGATGGCGGGGCGGACTTCTTCGTCAGCCCCGAGACCCTGGCCCGCACCAGCCTTGGCGCGGCCGGCGTCGGAACGGTGCTCAACCTCGAACGGGCCGTGACCTTGTCGACCCGCCTGTCGGGTCACCTGGTCCAGGGCCATGTCGACGGCGTCGCGCGCCTGGTCGAGGTCATCGACGACGGCGGCGCGCGCCGCCTGACGCTGAGCCTGCCGGGATCGCTCGGCGCCTTCTGCGTCGAGAAGGGCTCCATCGCGCTGGACGGCATCAGCCTGACCCTCAACAGCGTCGGCCCGGCCGACGACGAGGGGCGCTTTGCGATCGGGATCACGATCATCCCCCACACCTGGAACCACACCAACCTGCAGCAAGCCGCGCCCGGCGACCCGATCAATGTCGAGGTCGACGTGCTGGCCAAATACGTGGAGCGGCTATGTCACGCCTATCTGACGCCCTCGAACGCCTGAAGGCGGGCGGGATGATCATCCTCGTCGACGACGAGGACCGCGAGAACGAGGGCGACCTGGTGCTCGGCGCCCAGTTCGCCGACGCCTCCGCCATCGCCTTCATGGCCAAGGCCGCCAGCGGCCTGATCTGCCTGGCCATGGAGCCCGACGCCGTCGACCGCCTGGGCCTGCCTCCGATGGTCGCCGACAACAGGACCCGGCGCAGCACCGCCTTCACCGTCTCGATCGAGGCGGCGGTCGGCGTCGACACCGGCATCTCGGCCTTCGATCGGGCGCTGACCATCCAGGCCGCCGTGGCGCCAGACGTGACGCCCGCCGACCTCGTCTCGCCCGGCCACGTCTTCCCGCTGCGGGCCGTGCCAGGCGGCGTGCTGGCGCGCGCCGGCCATACCGAGGCCTCGGTCGAGCTGATGAAGCTGGCCGGCCTCTCCCCCGCCGCCGTCATCTGCGAGGTGATGAACGACGATGGGACCATGGCCCGCCGCGACGACCTGGAGGTCTTCGGCGCGCGCCACGACCTGCCGATCCTGACCATCGCCGAACTGGTCGAGCACCTGCGCGCCGAGGCCGTGGAGCCGGTCGCCGCCGCGCACCTGCCGTCGGTCCACGGCGGCGCGTTCGAGGTCCGGGCCTTTCGCGACCGCGCCGGCGGCGTCGAGCATCTGGTCCTGCTGAAGGGACCGCTGGGCGAGGCCCCGCTGGTGCGGGTGCATTCCGAGTGCCTGACCGGCGACGCCCTGGGCTCCCAGCGCTGCGACTGCGGCGCCCAGCTTCAGGCCTCGATGAAGCGCATCGCCGAGGAGGGCGGGGCGATCGTCTATCTGCGCGGCCACGAGGGCCGGGGCCTTGGCCTCGCCAACAAGATCGCCGCCTACGCCTTGCAGGACGACGGGCTCGACACCGTCGAGGCCAACCATGCCCTGGGTTTCGCCGACGATCCGCGCGACTACGCCGCCGCGGTGGCCATGCTGAAGAGCCTTGGCCTCGATCGCCTGCGCCTGCTCAGCAACAACCCGCGCAAGGCCGCCGCCCTGCGCGACGGCGGGATCGCGGTGGTCGAGCAGGTTCCGCTGCTGGCGCCCGTCACCCCGCACAACGCCGCCTATCTCGCCGCCAAGCGCGACAAGCTGGGCCACGGCCTGGCCCGCGCCTCCTGATCCGGATCCCCTCATGACCCATACCGAAACCCGCATCGCTGTCGTCGTCAGCGGCTTCAATCCGGAGGTCACCGGCGGCCTGCTGCGCGGCGCGCTCGCCGAGCTTCAGGAAGGCGGCGCCCCCGTGGCCGAAGGCGACGTCATCGACGCCCCCGGCGCCTTCGAATTGCCGCTGCTGGCCCAGGCCCTGGTCCGCACCGGCCGCTACGACGGCGTCGTCTGCCTGGGCTGCGTGATCAAGGGCGACACCGCCCACTTCGAGTTCATCAGCCTGGGCGCCAGCATCGGCCTGATGCAGGCCGGCCTTGCCACCGAGACCCCGATCACCTTCGGCGTGCTGACCACCTATGACGATGATCAGGCCCTCGTCCGCAGCCGCGACGACGCCGCCAACAAGGGCCGCGAAGCCGCCGCAGCGTGCCTGGGCGCGGTCGCTGCGCTGCGGAGGATCCGGGCGGCGTGATGACGGGGGCGAGGCCAGCTCTGCCTCCCATCCGTAAAATCCCCGCGAAAGCGGGGACCCAGGCTTTTTCTGAAACGCGTGGCGCTCGACGATAAAACGCCTGGGTCCCCGCTTTCGCGGGGATTTTACGGAAGATAGGCCGGACAGGGATGAAGCGGCCGTGTCCGCCTGCGGCGCCCCCTCAGTCGCTCCGCGACAGCTCCCCCAGAGGGGGAGCATCTTCAAAGAGCGCCGACGCTTGTAGATCCTCCCCCTCTGGGGGAGGTGGCCCGGAGGGCCGGAGGGGGTCACCCCACCGCCGTCAGCCCCCGGTTCCACGCCACCAGCGCCGGCCCGGGCGAGAACCCGACGTGCTCGGCCTCGACGATGAAGATCGAGTGGCTGCCGGCGTCGACCACGGCGTCCACCCGGCACACCGCCCGCGCCACGCCGCCCGCGAACACCGGCGGCGTCGGGCGGTGCAGGCGCCAGCGGGACGGATCGAACCGCTCATGCGCCCGCGCCCCCGAGGCGAAGCGCAGGGCCTCGTCCTCGTCGGCCGAGCCCAGCAGCGCCACCGACAGGTCGGGGCGCGCCAGCAGCGCATCGTGGCACCCCGCCTCCTTGCGCACGCAGAACAGGAAGCGGGGCGGGGCGACGGAGAGGCCGGTGATCGAGCTGACCAGCAGGCCCCTGGGCGCCTCGCCGTCCCAGCAGGCGACGATGGCCACGCCGCTGGCCAGATGGGCCAGCACGTCGCGAAAGTCGGTCTGCGGCTGCGGAGCCGGCGCGCCGGCGTCGTACGGCGCCATGGCGTCAGCTCGCCGCCGCCAGGGCTTGCGCCTCGCGCTCGGCCACCAGCTTGCGCACCAGCGGGATCAGGTCGCGGCCGTAGGCGACGGCGTCCTCGACCGGATCGAAGCCGCGGATCAGGAAGGTGGTGACGCCCAGGTCGTAATAGTCGAGCAGCGCCTCGGCCACCTGCTGGGGCGTGCCCACCAGGCCCGTGGAGTTGCCGGCGGCCCCGGTGACGGCCGCCACGCCCGTCCACAGCCGCTTGTCGAGACGCGAACCCTGTGCGGCCGCGTCCAGCAGGCGCTGCGAGCCGGCGTTGGGCGGACGGTGGCCGCTGGTCGGCAGGCCGGCGGCTTCGCGCAGGGCTTTGGTCTTGGCGACGATCTCGTCGGCGCGCGCCCAGGCGGCTTCTTCCGTCTCGGCGATGACCGGGCGCAGCGACAGCGAGAACCGCACCTGGCGGCCGTGCTTGGCGGCGGCGTGGCGCACCCGGGCGATGGTCTCGGCGACCTGGGCCTGGGTCTCGCCCCACAGGGCGAAGATGTCGGCGTGCTTGCCGGCCACGGGGATCGCCGCTTCAGACGAGCCGCCGAAATAGACCGGGATCTGGGGCGCGCGCAGCGGCTTCACCGCGCCGAAGCCCTGGTCGACCTGATAGTATTCGCCCTTGTAGTCGAACGGCTTTTCGCTGGTCCATTCGGCGCGGACGATGTCGAGATACTCGGAGGTGCGGGCGTAGCGCTCGTCCTTGGTCAGGTGGTCGCCGTCCTTGGCCAGTTCCTCGTCCGAACCGCCGGTGATGATGTGCACGGCCACCCGGCCGCCGGTGAAGTGGTCCAGCGTCGCCAGCTGCCGCGCCGCCAGGGTCGGCTGGGTGAAGCCCGGCCGATGGGCGATCATGAACTTCAGGTTCTTGGTCACCGACGCCGCGTGGGCCACCACCAGCTGGCTTTCGGGGCCGGTCGAGTGGAAGGCCACGAGGGCGCGGTCGAAGCCGCCTTCGTCATGGGCGCGGGCGATCTTCTCGACATAGTCGACGTCGATGACCGGACCGGCCGGCGGATGGATCTCGGAAACGTTCTGGGTGTGGATGATACCGATGAATTCGACGCTCATGGGGGAAGCTCCTGAGGGTTCGAGAGAAGGGGTCAGTGGGCGTGGGTGGCGGCCTGGGCCGTCTCCTTGCGCAGGGCGCGGACGACGGAGGGGCGGGCGAAGGCGCGGGCGGCCTTGGCGCTCCAGGCGGGATAGGCGGAAAGGTCGATCTGCCGACGCTCGGCCCAGCGCCAGATCACCAGGGCGTAGGCGTCGACGGCGCTGAAATGCTCGCCCAGCAGCCACGGGCCGGGGCCCTGGGCCAGGCGCTCGATGTCGGCCAGGGTGCGGGCGAACCGGGCCTCGCCCGGCGTGGCCAGGGCCGCCTTCACCGCCTCGTCGTCGGCGTAGCGCTCGGGCCGGGCGATCTGGGCGAAGGCCACATGCACGGTGCTGGCGAACCAGCTCATCACCTCGTAGGCGTGGGCCAGCTTCAGCGGCTCCAGCAGCGGCAGGAGCTCGCTGTGCGGGTAACGGTGGGCGAGGTAGGTCAGGATGGCCAGCACCTCGGTGACCGGCTCGTCGCCCACCAGCAGGGTCGGGATCCGGCCCTTGGGATTGACCCGCAGGTACTCCGGCTTGCGCTGGTCGCCAGCCGAAAGATCGAGTCGGCGCACCTCGTAGGCGACGCCGATCTCTTCCAGGGCCACCAGCGGGGCCAGCGAGGAACTGCCGGGCGCGATGTAGAGGGTCAGGGTCATGGCGGGACCTCAGATCACGTAGAAGCCGTGCGACCCGTCGCGGGCCAGCTGGTCGACCAGGCCGAACTCCCAGTCCAGATAGGCCTGCATGGCCTCGGCGGCGTTGTCGGTGCCCTCGTAGGGGCGCTTGTAGACGTCGGTCGGATCGCTGGCGGCGCGGGGCAGGCCCGTTTCCAGCGCCCGGCCGGCGGCGACCCAGGCGGCGGCGCCGCCGTCGAGCACCCGCACCGGCCGGTCGGCGATCTCCTCCAGCTCCGGCGCGGCCAGGCGCGCCAGCACCCCGTCGGGCGAGGTCAGGACGATCGGCTTGCCTTCCGGTATGCGTTCCAGCGCCTCGGCCAGCTGGGCGCGGATGGCGAACCAGGCGCCGGGCACGTGTCCCTTGCGGTGGACGGGGCTGGGCGCGAGGTCCAGCACCACCACGGTCTCGTCGGCCAGGGCTTCGGAGAGGGCGCGCGGCAGGATGGTCTCGACCACCGGCAGGTGCGGCGGCTGCGTCGGCGTCCAGGCCCCGGTCGCCAGCTCGCCTTCGAAGGCGCCGTCCAGCACGTAGACCTCCCAGCCCAGCTGGGCCAGCCACGAGGCGGTCATGTCGGCGCGCGGGCCAAGGTCGTCGGCCAGCACGATGCGGCCGCCGCGGACGGGGGCGAAGACGTCGGTCTCCTGCACCAGCTGGCCGCCGGGCGCGCTGCGGAAGCCGGGCAGGTGGCCTTTGGCGAACTCGTCGGGCGTGCGCACGTCGAAGCGATAGAGGGTGCGCTTGCGGTCGGCGGCCAGGTCGGCCAGCCCCTCGGCGTCCAGTCGGCGAACCCCGGCGCGATAGGCGACGTCGCGGGCCTTGGCGCGGGCCTCCTCCAGGGTCTGGGTCGAGACGTCGGGGAACTTCCGCGACTGGCCGTGCTCCAGGCTCTGCTGGGCCAGGGTCCAGCCGATGGTGCCGTTGCGCAAGGCGAAGACCGGGTTGGGCACGCCGGCGTTCACCAGCGACTGGGCGCCGATCAGGCTGCGGGTGCGGCCCGCGCAGTTGACGATGATCGTGGTCGAGGGATCGGGCGCCAGTTCCCTGGCGCGCAGCACCAGTTCGGCCCCCGGCGTGCTGACCCCGCCCGGGATGCTCATCACCGCGTATTCCTCGAACCGGCGGGCGTCGAGGATCACCTGGTCGGCCTTGGCGTCGATGCGCGCCTGCACCTCCTGGGCGGGCAGGGACGGGGTGTGCCGCCGCGCCTCGACCAGCTCGCCGAACGCCTTGCTGTAGGAATTGACGTCCTGGAACAGCTCGTAGCCGGCGTCCTTCCAGCCCTGCAGGCCGCCCTTCAGCGCCTGGACGTTGGCGTAGCCCAGCGCCGCCAGCCGCTTGCCGGCCGGCGAAACCAGGCCCTCGCCGTTGTCGTAGAGCACGATCCGCGTCTCCTTGCGGGGCACGCGGTCCAGGATCTCGACTTCCAGCCGGCTGAGCGGCAGCTGCGAGGCGAACAAGGGGTGGGCCTTGGCGAAGGGGTCTTCCTCGCGCAGGTCCAGAAGGGCGATCTCGCGGCGGGCGATCAGGTCCTGGCGGACCTCGCGGGGCGTGACGACGGGCAGGGTCATGGCGCGGCCTCGACGGGGACCGGCTTGGAGCGGTCCCACAGGTTGGGGAGGGTGTCGTTGGAGTAGCCGGAGACGAAGGGCTTCCCCCGTCCCTCGGCGTCGTAGGTGGCGCGGCGGACCGCGCCGATATTGGCCCCGTAGACGTGGATGCTGATCGAGACCTGGTCGTCGAAGGCGTTGGTGACCTGGTGCACGTCGCCGACGGTGGGCGAGACGGCCTCGACCTGGCCGCGCTCCAGCCGGTGGACCGGGCCGTCGGGGACCAGGGCCTCGCCGTCGCGGCGATAGGGCTGCGACAGCTCGGCCCCGCGCAGCACGCCCACCAGGCCCCAGACCGTGTGGTCGTGGACCGGCGTGGCCTGGCCCGGTCCCCAGACGAAGCTGACGACGCTGAACCGCTCGCGGCTGTCGCAGTGCAGCAGGTACTGCTGGTAGCGGGCCGGGTTCGGAACGGCATAGGCCTGCGGCAGCCAGTCGTCCTGGGCGATCAGGCCGGCCAGCAGCGCTTCGCCCTCGCGCAGGATCTGCGCCTCGTCGCCGGTACGGTCGAGCAGGGCGCCGAGGTCTCCGACGAACTGGGCCAGGCGGGGAAGGTTGGGCGCGCCGCTCATGACGTCACAGCGCGTACTTGAGCGTGACCAGCCAGGTCCGCGGATCGGGGAAGTTCAGGTAGTAGACCCCGGTCGACGGCGTGTAGGTCGAGGTCACCGGCTTGTCGCTGTCGAGGATGTTGCGGGCCGACAGCTGCACCGCCCAGTGCGGGTCCGGCGCGGTCCAGGTGATCGTGCCGTTCAGGAAGCCCTGCGACGGGATGTTGTTCTGGCCGCCGGCCGACGGGGTGGCGCTGCTGACGACGCCGCTCTGCCACTGGGCGTCGAGGCCGGCGCGCACCGAGCCGGGAACCTGGACCGGCACGTCCCAGGTGACGCCGCCCGACAGGTTCCAGCGTGGCGAGTTCAGCAGGCGGTTGCCGTCGGCGTTCACCCCCGCGCCGCCGGCGCCCTTGTAGTCGTCATAGACCGCGAACAGCCAGCCGACGTTGAAGTTCAGGCCCACCCGCTCGGTCGGCCGCGCCTCGGTTTCCAGCTCGACCCCGTAGGTGTGGGCTTGGCCGGCGTTGCCGCGGCGGCTGCCCACATAGGCCGGGTCGTAGAACGACACCTGCAGGTCCTGGTAGTCGTTGTAGAACGCCGCCAGGTTGGCCCGCAGGCGGCGGTCGAAGGCCTGCGTCTTCAGGCCGGTCTCGAAGGTGGTCACGTCCTCGGGCGCGAAGGGCAGGGTGGCCAGGTCAAGGCGCGTGGCCCGGTTGTCGAAGCCGCCCGACTTGAAGCCCTTGGAATAGCTGACGTACTGCGAGACGTCCGGCGTCCACTGGAACTGGGCCGTGAACTTGGGCGTGATCGCCGACCAGGTCTTGTCGGCTCGTCCCGCGATCGACTGGCCGATCACCTGGCCCGCCAGGTTCAGCACCTTGTTGTCGAAGACGAACTCCTTTTCCTCGTTGGTCCAGCGCAGGCCGCCGGTGAGGCTCAGGCGATCGGTCACCGCATAGGTCGCCTCGCCGAACAGGGCGTAGGCGTCGGTGTTGGTGATGTTGTGGGCGCGGGCGAAGTTGTAGTTGCCCGGCGTCACCGTCGGATCGGTCGCCAGGGCGTTGCGGCGGCTGTAACCGTCGCGCTCCACGAAGAAGCGCTCGTGCAGGTAGAAGAGCCCGCTGGTGAAGGTCAGCTTGCCGTAGTCGCCGTTCAGCTGGACTTCCTGGGTGACGTACTGGTCGTTGTAGTGGATCAGGTTCTTCTGGATCAGCGCCGCTTCGCCGTCGTTGTCGTAGTTGACGGGATTGAGGTTGAAGCCGCCGTAGGCCGTGATCGACTTGATCTTGAGGTTGTCGTTCAGGGCGTACTGCACGCGGATCGAACCGCTGATCTGGTCGAGGTCCTGCTTGGGCTCGACCTCGGAATAGGACCGGCGCTTGTCGAACCCGCCGCCGGGCTGCCTCACCGGCACGTAGCTGCGGCTGTCGCTGCGGTCGCGCAGGGCGTTCAGCGTCAGCAGCACGTCCAGCTTCTGCGTCGGCGTCCAGCGCAGCTTGCCGCGATAGGCGTCCAGGTCGATGCGGTTGACGTCGTGGTTCAGCGTCGGGTCGAAGGTCACCCCGTCGCGCTTGTGGTGGATGTACGAGAGGCTGCCGGCCAGCTTGCCCTCGACGATCGGGCCTTCGACCAGGGCGCGCACGTCGACGGCGCCGTAGCTGCCCAGGCCCACCTCGGCCTTGGCCCGGAAGGCCTCGCCCGGATCGCGGGTGATGATCCGCAGGGCGCCGGCGCTGGAGTTGCGGCCGTACAGCGTGCCCTGAGGGCCGCGCAGCACCTCGATGCGCTCCAGATCGTTGAACTCGATCATCGAGCCGATCTGGCGGGGCACGTAGACGTCGTCGACATAGACGGCCAGCACCGGTTCCTGGATCGGATCGGCCTCGCCGACGCCGCGCAGGGCGTAGGTCTGGGTGGTGTGGCTGATGGTGACGCGGCTGATGCTGAAGTTCGGGATCTGGCCGGCCAGGTCGCGGATGTTGTCGACCTTGCGGTCGGCCAGCACCTGCGGGCCGAAGGCCGAGATGGCGATGGCGGTCTTCTGCAGGTCGGTGGCGCGGCGCTCGGCGGTGACGATCACCTGCTCGACCGCGGCCGTGCTGGCGTCGTCGGTATTGGCGGCCGGCGCCGGTTCGGCCGCCAAGGCCCCGCCGGAGACGGCGAGGCCTGAAGTGAAGGCGAGAAGTTGAAGCTTGAAGGTCTGCACGGATCTATCCCCGACTTGTTCGATGGGGATTTGTCTTGGTGAGGCCGCTTATCTCAACGAATATAAAATGATCGAGCGGATAGCTCTGCTCATATCGTCCGAAGTCATCGGATATATTTGCAGTGCTCGACATCATTTCAGGAACGATGAGAGGCGGTCATCCCAAAGCGGACGCACGTCGACCCGCGCCGGAATGATCTCGGCGGCAGCGAAGGTGTCGGCCACGGCCCGTTGCGAGGCGATCGCCGCCTCGCTGATCGGCTCCAGATAGTTCAGCGACGACTTCTCGCGGAACTCCTGGGCGTAGTACTCGGCCTTGACGCCGGTGACCTTCGCCCGGGCCTGGGCCCAGCGCTCGCCGTCGGCGTTGATCCAGTCGAACACCCGCTTGTAGCGGCTGACATAGTCGCCCAGGGCCTGGAAGCGCACCGGATCGTCCAGCGCCTCCTTGGCCGCCGTGATCAGGTAGTTGCCCGACAGTATGCCCAGCGCCGTGCGCAGCACCCGCGCACCGGCCTCCCGCGCCTGGTAGACGATGACGCCGTAGATCACCCAGGCGTCCAGCGCCCCGCTCTGGAAGGCGGCCAGACCGTCCTGCGGGCTCAGCGCGACGGGCGTGATGTCGCCCCAGGAGAGGCCCGCTTCCTGCAGGAGGCGCAGCAGGATGTAGTGCGAGGTCGTGGCCTTCACGTAGCCCACGCGCTTGCCCCTCAGGTCCTTGAAATCCCTGGCCGGCGAGCCCTTGGGCACGAGGACGACCTGGTTGTTCACATCGCCGCGCAGCACGCCGACGATGCGGACCTGGTTGCCCGGTTGGGCGGCGACGAAGATCGGCGGGATCTCGCTCATGCCGCCGAAGTCCAGCGCCCGGGCGTTGATCGCCTCGGCGATCAGGTTGCCGCCGGCGAACTGGGTGCGGGCCAGCTTGTAGGGCGGATCCTGGATCCCGGCCTCGCCGAAGAAGCTCTCGGGATTGCCGCGATAGGTGGCGACCCTCAGCGTCAGGCCGGCCAGCGAGCCGGCCTTGTCGTCCCCCTTTGGCGAGCAGGCCGCCAGGTTGAGGGTGGTAAGGCCGGCCAGCGAAAGGCCCGCGATCGACAGGCCGCCGGACATCAGGTCGCGGCGCGACAGGGAAAGGCCGGTCATCAGTCGAACAGGTCCGGCTCTTCTTCGGTGACGATGTCCCAGTAGGGCTGGAAGGCGTAGATCCCGCCCAGCTCCGTACCCACCTGGCTTGCGGTGTGCTTGGCGACCTCCGGCGGCATCGGCTTGGTCGGGCCGGCGGCCTCGGCCAGCAGCTGGGCCTGGCAGGCGTTCTCCAGGGCGAGGTAGCGCCAGACGGCGGCCTCCACCGACTGGCCGACGGTCAGGATCCCGTGGTTCTGCAGGATCACCGCCTTCTTGGCGCCCAGCGTCTGGGCGATCTTCTTGCCCTCGCTGGTGTCGAGCACCACGCCCGAGAACTCCTCGAACAGGGCGTGGTCGTCATAGAAGGCCGCCGAGTCCTGGGTCAGCGGATCCAGCAGCCGTCCCAGCGCGGACCAGGCCTTGCCGTACAGCGAGTGCGAGTGGGCGGCGGCCACCACGTCGGGCCGGGCCTCGTGCAGCTGCGAGTGGATGGCGAAGGCGGCGCGGTTCAGGCGGGCCGGCGCCTTCTGCGGCGGCTGGACGATCTCGCCCTCGTGGCTGACCAGCATCAGGTCGCTGACCTTGATGCGCGAGAAGTGCACGCCCAGCGGATTGACCCAGAAATGGTCGGTCAGCTCGGGGTCGCGGGCGGTGATGTGGCCGGCGCCCCCCATGTCGAAGCCGTAGCGGCCGAACAGACGGTAGCCCGCGGCCAGGCGCTGCTTGCGATAGAGCCGCTCCAGCTCGATCGTCGGCTGCTGGGGGATCTCGCGCGCGCCGAACGGCGGCAGCACTGTCTCTATCTTGGCGGGATGGGGGCCCGCGGCGGCGAAGCCGCGAGGGGCTGGGATCGCGGTCATCGCGAAGGGTCCTTGTTCTCAGTAGCCGCGCGACAGGTCGACGACGTCGGCCAGGGGCGCGCCTGCGCGGAAGCGGGCGAGGTTCTCGGCGAACTGGGTCGCCAGGTTGATGCGGGTGTCGGGCGTGTGCACCGAGGTGTGGGGCGAGAGCCGAACCTTCGGATGGCCGTAGAACGGATGGCCGTCGGTCAGCGGCTCGGGGAAGGTCACGTCCAGGCTGGCGCGACCGACGCGGCCGTCGTCCAGCGCCGCCAGAAGGGCGTCGTCGTCGATCAGCGCGCCGCGGGCGATGTTGATCAGGTGCAGGCCCGGCTTGGCGTGGGCCAGCACCTCGCGGCCGATCAGGCGCTCGGTCTCCGGCGTCGCCGGGGCGGCCAGCACCACGTGGTCGCTGCGGGCGAACAGGGTCTTCAGGTCGGCGACCCGCTCGACGCCGGCCACCGGGATCGGCTTGTCCGAGCGGCGGGTGGCCAGGACGTTCAGGCCCAGGGCCTGGGCGCGCGGGGCCAGGGCCTCGCCGATGGCGCCGAAGCCGACGATGCCCAGCGTCGTGCCGGAGATCAGCTTCAGCGGCTGCGGCGTCCAGCGCTCGGCCTTGTCGATCCAGATCTCGGGCAGGCGCTTGGCGTCGGCCAGGATCGCCGCCAGGGCGAACTCGGCCAGCGCCACGGCCGATGAGCCGCGCGCCGAGGTCACCACGGGGCCGTCGAACAGCCAGTCCGGATAGAAGTCGATGCCCACCGAGACGAGCTGCACCCAGCGCACGTCGAAAGGCCAGCCGGGCGGGGCCTTGGCCGGCAGCACGCCGCCGGCCTTGCGGAACGGCGCGGCCACCAGGACCTTGGCCGAGGGCGGCAGCGGCGCGGTCAGGCCCGGCGGCACCGCGATGATCTCGGCGTCCGCCGCGTGCTGGGCGAAGACGCTGTTGAACACCTCGGGCAACTGGCTGGCGACGACGAGACGGCTCATCGGGCCGTCTCGCGTTCGGCGAAGGCCGCGCGGCCGGCGCCGGTCAGCACCACGTCGGCCTGGGGCGTATGCACGCGGCCGCACAGCACGTCGCGGTGATGGCGCTCCAGCGGGTTGGCGCGCGTCAGGCCAGGATTGCCCGTCAGCTTCAGGGCCTTCTCGACCACGGTGATGGCGTTCTCGGTGACCAGGTGCTTGACCAGGCCGCTCTCGCCGACGGCCGTGTCGCCCCTGGCCGCGCCGTCCAGCAGCACGCGGTTGCTCAGCAGCAGGCCGTCGATCTCGCCAAGCGCTTCCTGGAAGCGCGGCAGGGTCGAGAGGCTGGCGCCCAGGTTGGCCGGCTTGCGGCTGATCAGGAAGTCGGCCAGCCAGTCGCGGGCCGAGCGCGCGACGGCGTCGTAGATCGCCGCCGTCAGCACCGACGACCAGGTTCCGAACACGGCCGAGTAGGGCGGCGGCGCGCCCGGCGGCTGCGGGTCCAGGGCGTGGTCCAGCGGAACCAGCACGTCCTCGAAGATCACGTCGTGGCTGGCGCTGGCGCGCAGGCCCAGGTGGTCCCAGGTCTCCTCGATGACCACGCCGGGGCTGTCGGCGCGCACCAGCCAGCCGCCGACCAGGGGATCTGCGTCGTCGCTGCGGGCCCAGACGACGAACCAGGTCAGGGCCGACGAGCCGGTGGAGTAGATCTTGCGGCCGCTGATCCGCCAGCCCTCGGGCGTGCGGCGGGCGATGGTGGCCGGCAGGCCGCCGCGGGCGGGCGTGCCGAGGTCTGGCTCCACCCGCAGGGCGTTGATCAGCGCGCCGTGCTCGATGGCGTCGCCGATCACTCGCTGCTTCAGGTGCTCGGGCCAGCCCGAACGCCCCTCGACCGAGGCGTGGAACAGGTACTGCATGACCAGCACGAGGGCCGTGGCCGGTTCGCCCCGAGCGACGGCCGAGACCACCTTCAGGGCAGTGGGCAGGTCGCTTTCGAGGCCGCCCAGGCGCTTGGGCGCGGTCAGGGCCAGCAGGCCGGCCTCGTGCAGGGCCTGGAAGTTGGCGAACGGAAAGCTGGCCTCGCGGTCGTGACGGCCGGCGGTGGCGGCGAAGGCTTCGGTCAGGCCCGGCAGCACGGCGTCCAGATCGGGCAGGCGCGGCGCGGGCTCCAGCTTGCGGGCGGCGGCTGTGCTCACTGCACGGCCTCGCCGGTCGGGAAGGCGATCAGGGCGGCCTCGTGGGACCCTTCCAGGTGAGGCGCGGGCGCTTCGACGCCCAGGTGGCCGAGCAGCCGGCGACGGATGATCTGGAAGCGGGCGTCCGGCGCGCGGGGGCGTTCGAGCGTGATGCGCTCCTCGGCGGCGATCCTGCCCTTGTTCAGCACCAGCACGCGGTCGGCCAGGGCGATGGCCTCGTCGACGTCGTGGGTGACCAGCAGGACGGCCGGCTTGTGTTCGTTCCAGAGGTTCAGGACCAGGTCGTGCATCTTCAGCCGGGTCAGGGCGTCGAGGGCCGCGAACGGCTCGTCGAGCAGCAGCAGGCCCGGCTCGCGTACGAGGGCGCGGGCCAGGGCCGTACGCTGGGCCTCGCCGCCGGAAAGGGTGGAGGGCCAGGCGTCGAGGCGATGGCCGAGGCCGACCTCCTTCAGCGCCGCTTCCGCGCGAGCCCGGACTCCTTTGTCCTTCAGGCCCAGCGCCACGTTGCGCCAGACCTTCTTCCACGGCAGCAGGCGGGCGTCCTGGAACACCACGGCGCGCGTGTCGGGCGTGGTCACGTCCTGGTCGCCGACCGGATCGAGCCCGGCCAGGGTGCGCAGCAGGGTTGTCTTGCCCGAGCCGCTGGCGCCCAGCAGGGCGACGAACTCGCCCGGCGCGATCGACAGGTCCAGGCCGTCGATGACCCGGTTGGCGCCGAACTGGCGGACGAAGCCGGTCAGCTTGACGGCGGGGGCGACCGGCGCGGCGGCCGGAGCGGGCGTTACGGCGTCGAAGGCGCGGCGGCGGATGCGCGGCTGGACCATGGTCATTGCTCCACGAGGCTGGGCCGCCAGGCCAGAGCGCGGCGCTCCAGCGTGCGGACGAGGGCGTCGGCGCCGAGGCCGAGCAGGGCGTAGACGAGCAGGCAGACGACGATGATGTCGGTCCGCATGAAGTCGCGGGCGTTGTTGATCAGGTGGCCGAGGCCCGCCTGGGCGTTGATCTGCTCGGCCACAACCAGCACCAGCACCGAGACGCCGAGGGCGTAGCGCAGGCCGACGAAGAACGAGGGCAGGGCGCCGGGCAGGATCACCTCGCGCACCAGGCTCCAGCCCGACAGGCCAAAGCTCCGGGCGGCCTCGACCAGCCGCACGTCGATGCCGCGCACTCCGGCGAACAGGTTGAGATAGATCGGGAAGGTCGTGGCCACCGCGATCAGGGCGATCTTCGGGGTCTCGCCGATGCCGAACCAGACGATGAACAGCGGCGTCAGGGCCAGGGACGGAATGGTCCGCTTGATCTGCATCAGCGGGTCGATCGTCGTTTCGCCCAGCCGTGACAGGCCGGAGATCAGCCCCAGGGTGACGGCCACGACCAGGGCGATGGCCAGGCCGGCCGCGGCGCGAGCCAGCGACACCAGCAGGTTGGCGGGCAGCTCGCCCGAGACGGTCAGCGCCCAGAAGGTTTCGGCCACCGTCGAGGGCGCGGCCAGCACCCGCTCGGGGATCACCCCGAACCGCGATCCCAACTCCCACAAGGCCAGGAGCAGCACGGGCGACAGCCAGCGAGCGCGGGACAGGCGTGGCCATCGAAATGGCCTGGCTAGAGAAATTCTATCGGCGGTCGCCAAAGACACCGGGGCGCTTCCTCGCTGTGACCGTTGCGGCGGGGGCGCCGTTGCTTCACAGAGATGGACGCTGAATTCCTACTCGATCAATAGACTTATCCTCAGGGGTCTTATTAGAGTTCCTCAACGGGTGAGACGGGACGCCAGATGCCGACCAACCTTCCGACCGAACTTCTCCGCAGCTTCGTGGCCATCGTCGACAGCGGCTCGATGCTGCGCGCCACCGAACGCGTCTTCGTCACCCAGTCGGCGCTCAGCCTGCAGATGAAGCGGCTGGAGGAGACGGTGCTGACGCCGCTGTTCCACCGCGAGGGGCGGCGGCTGTCGCTGACCCCGGCGGGCCAGACCCTACTGGGCCACGCCCGCGATATCCTGGCGTTGAACGACCGGGCGGTGGTGGCCCTGACCGGCGATGCGCTGGCCGGACCGGCTCGGGTGGGCCTCGTGCAGGATTTCGCCGAGACCCTGCTGTCGGGGGTGCTGGCCCGCTTCGCCCAGCTCAATCCCGACACCCAGCTGCAGGTGCGCGTGGCCGGCTCGCCCGAGCTGCTGGAGCTGCTGCGCAGCGACCGCCTCGACGTGATCCTGTGCATGGGCGCCTATGACGATCCGGCCGCGGCGCGCACCGTGCCGATGGTCTGGCATGGCGACGCGGATCTGGCCCAGCAGGAGGTGCTGCCGCTGGCGATCCTGGAGGCCCCGTGCCGGTTCCGCGACGCGGCCCTGGCGGCGCTGGAGCGGGAAGGGCGGCGCTATCGCGTGGCGCTCGAGACGCCAAGCCTGTCGGCCTTGCGCGCGGCGGTGCAGTCGGGGCTGGCGGTCACCTGCCGCACCAGCCTGTTCCGGCCCGAGGCCCAGCCGATCGCCGACGGCGCGCTGCCCATCCTGCCGAAGGTGGCCTATGTACGCCGCACGGGTCCGGCCCCGCACCCGTCGATCGGCAAGCTTTCGGAGCTGATCCACACCGCGGCGCTGGAGCTTTGAGTCCACCCATTCACTGACCTGCCATTCCCCAATCCGTCCAATGCCCGCGAAGGCGGGGATGCTCGGTTGAAGATCGGCCCAAGCGCATGAATATCGCGCTGGCCTAGCCGCGCCGCGTCGCCTTCAGCACGGCCGCCGCCACCTGATCCGTCTGGCCGCGGATGTCGGGTACGGCGTTGATCTCCCACCACGCGCCGCGCGTGATCGGCCCGACCGCGAACAGGGTGCGGCTGGCGCAGCCCGACACGTCGAGCAGGCGGTTATCGGCGTCCACGTCGAGGCCCAGGCGCAGCGGGTCGGGACGGGCCAGGCCCCGGCGGATCAGGTCGAGCACCAGCGGATCCTCCGATCGGGTCACGTCGCCGGTGGGACCCGTGGCGTTGATCACCGCCGTCACCGAGAAGGGCTGTGAGCCCACCTCTCCGCGTGGCCGCCAGGCGCCGTCGACCCGGCCGTCCTCAGCTTCGGCCAGGCGCACGATCTTGCCGGCGGCGACCTTGAGGCGGCCGGCCCGACGCAGGTCGGCGACCCGCGCGGCCACCTCCGGCGACAGGCGGTGGCGATGCACGTCCCAGAACGGCCGGGCGTGGCGCAGGAAGGCCTGCTTGTGCGCGACGCTCCAGCCGCGCCACAGGTCCTGGGTCGCCGGACGCAGGGCGTCGACGGCGGTGCGCCAGCCCTGCTCGGCCGCCGTGCGTCGCAGCCAGGCCAGGGCGGCCACGGGCGGAATGTCCGATGCGGGCGGGGAGGGCGGCCGGGCCGGCGGCTCGCCTTCGTGCTCCCGGGGCGTCAGGCCGCGTCGCGACAGGGCGATGATCGTACGGCCGGGCATGGCGTCTTCCAGGCTCAGCGCCACGTCGACCATGGTCAGCCCCGTGCCGAGCAACAGCACCGGTCCCGGCGGCAGGCGGGTCGGATCCCAGCGCCAGGGATCGGCGACATAGGCGCGCGAGGCGGCCAGGGCGCCGTCCACGCCGGCCGGCCGGCAGGGCGGGGGATTGCCGAGCGCCAGCACCACGGCGTCGGCCAGGATCGGCCGGCCCATGGCGGTGGTCAGCCGCCAGCCGTCTCCGCCCGGCTCCAGTCCGACCACGGCGTCCGGCGCGATCACCAGCCGGCCCGCGCCTTCCGGTCCCTCGACGATCCCGCTCACCAGGCTCTGGAGATAGCGGCCGTAGTCGCCGCGCGTGGCGAAGTCGCCGGGGCCGACGTCGAGGCCCAGCCCGCGCATCCAGGATACGAAATCCTCCGGCCGGTCGGGCCAGGCGCTCATGTTGCCGGCGCGGACGTTCAGGCGGTGGCTGGGATTGTGGGTGGCGTAGGCCGCGCCCAGCCCGACCGGCGCGTTGCGCTCCAGGAGGATCACCCGCACCGCCGCGCCGTCGCGCAGCAGGTGCAGGGCGGTCATCACGCCGCTGAAACCTGCGCCGACCACGGCGATCACGGGCGATGGGGGCGAGGCCATGGTCAGGAAACTCTATAAAAACGATAGGGGTTTCTTCGACGATCACCGCGCATGGCGCAAGCCGCCTGTCGAGCATGGCTCATCCTGGCCATTCGCGCCGCTGAATTATGCGCCCCGCCAATGCCGACTATTGCGGTTCGCGATATATAAATCTCTGAATTCTTTCTGAGAAATACTCGTTCGCACCGTTTGGGAGCGCTCGCCATGTTCGCCTCCGCCGGCCGCCTTCGCGTCGGCTGCAAGGAGGTTCCCCATGAGCGCCGTCCTCGACCAGGTCCGCCAGTCCGCCGGGCTGACCGTCACGCCCGTCAGCCCGACCATCGGCGCCGAAGTCGCCGGGATCGACCTGCGCCAGACCCTCTCGCGCGAGCAGCGCGACGCCCTGAAGGCCCTGTTGCTCGACCGCAAGGTGCTGTTCTTCCGCGACCAGGACATCAGCCGCGACCAGCAGCTGGCCTTCGCCGCCAACTTCGGCGAGGTCTACGCTCACCCGACCGGCGGGGTGGAAACCCACCGCGCCGTGCAGCCGATCTCGGCCGAGGCCTTCAAGAAGTACGACATCCGCGAGAACCACTGGCACACCGACACCAGCTGGCGGGTGAACCCCTCGTTCGGCGCGGTGCTGAAGGCCGTGCACATCCCCGAGGTCGGCGGCGACACCATCTGGGCCGACGGTCACGCGATCTGGAAGGGCCTGCCCGACGACCTCAAGGCCGCCGTCGACGAGCTCTACGTCATCCACGACTACCAGGACGCCCTGAACCGCTCGGGCGAGCGCTATCCGCTGACGGCGCACCCGGCGATCCGCACCCATCCGGAGACGGGCCAGGAGATCTTCTGGATCAACTACAGCCTCAAGCCGCGCTTCGTCGACCTGCCGCCGGAAGAGAGCAAGGCGCTGCTGGCCCGCCTCTATGACGAGGTGAAGAAGCCCGAGCACCACGCCCGCTTCCGCTGGCGGCAGAACTCCGTGGCCCTGTGGGACAACCGCGCTGGCCTGCACTACGCCGTGCGCGACTACGGCGACTTCCCGCGGGTGATGGAGCGGGTGCTGATCGGCTCCGACGACGTGCCCTACCGCGAGCGCAAGCCTGCCTGATCCGGCCGGCGCGGCCCGCCGAAGCCGCGCCGCCCACCTTCCGACTTCCAAGACCAAGAACGACGCCGGGCCGATGCGCCTCGCGCGGGGGATAGACTTTTGACCTTTGTTTCCTCGTCCAAGACCCTGAAGCGCTCGGCCTTCGCCGGACTGCTGCTGGCCTGCGCCTCGGGCGCGGCCCTGGCGGCCGAGCCGATCCCGAGCGTGGACGCGCCCGACGCGGCCGCCGACTCCGTTGACGGGGTGGTCGTCACCGGCGTGCGCGGCGTGCGCCGCACCGTCGCCGACAGCCCCGCGCCCATCGACGTCATCTCGTCCGAGCAACTGACCGCCACCGGCAAGACCGGCCTGAAGGAAGTGCTCAACACCCTGATCCCGTCGTTCAACCTGCCGGGCGTCAACGGCGGCGGCACCTCGTGGACGGTGCGGGCCATCACGCTTCGCGGCCTCAACGGCGACCAGGCCCTGTTCCTGGTCAACGGCAAGCGCCGCCACACCACCTCGCTGATCAACAACCTGGCCCGCGTGGGCCGGGGCGGCGTGCCGGTCGACCTCGACCTGATCCCGGCCTCGGCCATCGAGCGCATCGAGGTGCTGCGCGACGGCGCCTCGGCCCAGTACGGCTCGGACGCCATCGCCGGCGTCGTCAACATCATCCTGAAGAAGGACACCCAAGGCGGGGCCTTCTCCTACACCGGCGGCCAGAACTATCTGGGCGACGGCGACACCCGCGCGGCCAGCCTGAACTTCGGCCGCGCCCTTGGCGAGGACGGTGGCTTCCTGCAGCTGGCCATCAACTGGAAGAACAACGAGGCGGCCTCGCGCGCCGTGCCCTCGCGCGCCCAGTACCTCTACCAGCCCACGGTCACCACCGTCGGCGGCGTGACCACGGTGACGCCCGACCCGCGCGACGCCAGCGCCGACCGCTACTTCTGGGGCGCCAGCTACGGGCCTGGCGAGGAGGACATCATCGCCACGGCCTACAACGCCGAACTGCCCTGGCGCGACCTGACGCTCTATTCCAGCGGCACGGTCAGCCACCGCTCGTCCAAGAAGGTCACCGGCAGCTTCCTGCCCAACCTCGCGCCCGTCACCGGCGTCACGGCGGGCCGCCCGCTGAACCGCAACTCGCTGCCCGAGGTCTATCCCAACGGCTTCAACGCCCTGCGCCGTATCTTCGAACTGGACTGGCAGACCAGCCTGGGCGCGCGCGGCGAGAAGGCCGGCTGGGCCTGGGACGTCTCTACCACCTTCGCCCAGGACCACGCCCAGCTCGACGGCCAGAACACCCTCAACGCCACGCTGGGTCCCGACAGCCCGACCTACTTCCACCTGTCGACCCACCAGTTCCAGCAGTGGACCAACAACCTCGACGTCACCCGCTCGTTCGAGGGCGTGCTGCCCCGACCGCTGCAGGTGTCGTGGGGCCTGGAGCACCGCTACGAGCACTTCCTGATCGAGGCCGGCGACGAGGCATCCTACATCGTCGGCGACTATGTGATCCCGACCGGCCAGCCGTTCGCGGGGCTGCGGCCCAATCCGGGCCTGTCGTCCTACGCCGGCACTGCGCCGGAGGACGCCGGCTCGGCCTCGCGCAATTCCTACGCGGCCTATCTCGACGTCGGGACCGACCTGACCGAAAACTGGTACGTCGGCGCGGCCGTCCGCCACGAGCGTTACACCGGCGACGTGGGCGACACGACCAGCGGCAAGCTGACCACCCGCTGGGAGTTCCTGCCCGGCTACGCCCTGCGCGCCACGGTCAGCAACGGCTTCCGCGCCCCATCGCTGGGCCAGACGGTGTTCGCCACCTCGACCATCTCCGGCAGCCTGTGCCCGGCCGCGCCGAACAACACCTTCCGCGGCGCGCCCTGCACGCCGGGCGAGTACCTGACCTTCCCGACCAAGGTGCTGCGCACCGACACGGCCGAGGCCAAGGCCCTGGGCGCGACGCCGCTGAAGCCGGAGACCTCGGCGAACTACAGCTTCGGGATCACCGCCGAGCCGCTGCCCCGCCTGCGCCTGACGCTCGACGCCTACCAGATCGACATCGACGACCGCATCGTCGACACCAGCAACCTCGACCTGTCGGTGACCCAGCTGCAGTCGCAGCCGGCCCTGGTCGGCCTGCTGGCGCGCTTCCCTCAGGGGCTGACGGCGACCTACTACACCAACGCCGTCTCCACCCGGACGACGGGGATCGACTTCGTGGCCGAGTACGGCTTCGACCTCGGTTCGGCCGGCCGCCTCAACCTCAACGCCGCCTACGCCTTCAACAAGACCAAGGTGCGCGAGGTCGCGCAGACGCCGGCGATCCTCAAGGCGGTCAATCCGAACCTCGTGCTGTTCGATCGCCAGAAGATTTCCGACCTCACCGTCGGCACGCCGCGCGAGAAGGTCGTGCTGGGCGCGATCTGGAGCCGCCAGACGGTCTCGGCCAGCCTGCGCGCCACCCGCTACGGCGAATACACCGAGGCCGGCACGTCGGTGAGCCTGGATCGGACCTATAGCCCCAAGTGGGTCGTCGATCTCGACATCGCCTGGGACGTCCGCCCGAACACCAACGTGGCCATCGGGGCCAACAACCTGTTCGACCAGTATCCCGACAAGATCGGCATCGTGAACGCCGACCAGGGAACGCTGCAGTACGGCCTGTTCTCGCCCTTCGGCATCACCGGCGGCTACTACTACGCCCGCCTGACCCAACGCTTCTAAGGGGAGGGCGGCATGGACAGACGCCAGCTCATCATCGGTTTCGGCGCGCTCGCGGGCCTCAGCGCCTGCGGCAAGGGCGAGGCCGCCGCGCCGCTCAAGGTCGGCAGCCAGCGCGGCGGCACCAAGGCGGTGCTGATCGCCTCCGGAGCTCTCGAAGGTCTTCCCTACAGAATCGAATGGAGCGAGTTCCCCGCCGCCCAGCCGCTGCTCGAGGCGCTGGGCGCGGGCGCCGTCGACCTGGGCGAGGCCGGCGATGCGCCGTTCCTCTTCGCCTACGCCAGCGGCGCGAAGATCAAGGCCGTGCAGGCCGGCCGCAGCGGGGGTCGCTCCACCGCGATCCTCGTGCCCAAGGACTCGGCCATCCGCACGCCCGCCGACCTGAAGGGCAAGAAGATCGCCACGGGGCGCGGCTCCATCGGCCATTACCTGCTGCTGCGGGTGATCGAGAAGGCCGGGCTGAAGCCGGCCGACATCTCGGTGGTGTTCCTCAGCCCCGGCGACGCCAAGGCCGCCTTCACCGCCGGTTCGATCGACGCCTGGGTGACCTGGGGGTCCTACGTGGCGCTCGCCCGGCTGCACGACAGCGCCCGGGTGCTGGCCGACGGCGAGGGCTTCCTCAGCGGTTCCGGCTACGAGGCCGCCAGCGTCAAGGCGATCGAGACCAAGCGCCCCCAGATCGAGGACTTCCTGCGCCGCCTGGCCAGGGCCCGCCGCTGGGCCGCCCAGAACCCCGACGCCTTCGCCGCCGTGCTGGCCAAGGAGACGGGCCTGTCGCTCGACATCGCCCGCTGGACGGTCAGCAACTACAAGGCCATCCCCGTGCCCATCGACGACACCTCGGTGGCCGAGGCGCGCTCGGTGCTGGATCACTTCCGCGCGGCGGGCGCGATCACCTCGACCCTGGATCCGGCCGGCGCCTTCGACCCCTCGTTCAACGCGGCGGTCGCCTGATGGCGCGGGACGACGACGCCCCGCATTGGCAGGCCGACGTCCTGGTGATCGGCGGGGGGCTGGCCGGAACCTGGGCCGCCATCGCCGCCGCCCGCGAAGGCGCGCGGGTGATCCTGGCCGACAAGGGCTACTGCGGGACCAGCGGCGTCACCGCCACGGCCGGCCCCGGCCACTGGTGGGTTCCGCCGGAGCATCGCGAAGCGGCGGTTGCCGACCGCCTGAAGCGCTCGCTGGGCCTGGGCGATCCCGACTGGATGGCGCGGATCCTGGACCTTACCTGGACCAGCCTGCCGCAACTGGCCGGTCACTACGCCTTCTCGACCGACGACCAGGGCCGCACGCAGTATCGCGGCCTGCGCGGTCCCGAATACATGCGGGCCATGCGCGCCTTCGCGCTCGAAGCCGGGGTGACCATCCTCGACCACCATCCGGCCCTGGAACTGCTGACCGACGCCGACGGCGTGGTCACCGGGGCTGCGGGCGTCGCCCTGCGCGGCGAGCGGCCCTGGACGATCCGGGCCGGGGCGGTGGTGCTGGCCACCGGCGGCTGCGCCTTCGCCTCGCGGCTGCTGGGCTCGGCCACCAACACCGGCGATGGCCTGCTGATGGGCGTCGAGGCCGGGGCCGATCTCTCGGGCATGGAGTTCACCAACTACTACACGCCGATGCAGGCCGGCACGAACATGGCCCGCTCGATGAGCTTCGCCTTCGCCCGCTGGTTCGACGAGGCCGACAACGAACTCGACATTCCGGCCGGGCCCGACGTCAGCCCGCACCTGGCCCGGGCCCTGCTGAAGGGCCGCCTCTACTGCCGCCTCGACCGCATCCCGCAGGACATCCGCGAGGTGATGCCGCAGGTGCAGCCCAACTTCGTGCGGCCGTTCGCGCGGATGGGGATCGACGCCTATGCCGAGCGCTTCGAGGTCTCGCTGGTGTCGGAGGGCACGGTGCGAGGCGTCGGCGGGCTGCGCATCGACGGACGGCTTTGCCAGACCGCCGCGCCGGGCCTGTTCGCCGCCGGCGACGCGGCCAGCCGCGAGCTGGTCACCGGCGCGATCTCGGGCGGCGGGGCGGTGAACTCGTCCTGGGCGCTGTCGTCGGGCCAGTGGGCCGGGCAGGGCGCGGCGTGGTTCTCCCGCGAGCGTCGGGGTCTAGCCGAACGCCTGCATCACATCGGCCAGGCCGGGCTGCGACCGACCAGCCGGCCGGCGAGCCTCGACCTGCCGGCCGCCGTCCAGGTCGTCCGCGACGAGATGGGCGCCTACGACCGCAACATCTTCCGCACGGGCGCGCGACTGGAAGCCTCGATCGAGGCGCTCGACGGCGCCTGGCGCGAGATCGCCGCCTATGCCGGCGGCTGGGGCAGGGGGCTCGTGCGCGCTCGCGAGGCCGCCGCCCTGGTGGCCGCCGCCCGTTGGAGCAAGGCCAGCGCCCTGCAACGTCGCGAAAGCCGCGGGATGCATCGCCGGGAGGACGCGCCGGGCCTCGATCCCCGGCTGGCCTCGCGCCAGCGCGCCCATGGCCTGGACCGGGTCGTCACCCGCTTCGAGACGGCCGGCCCCGAAAACACAAGGTGGGAGGATGTCGCATGATCGAGGTCGTGATCGACGACCGCTGCGGCGGCTGCGGGTCCTGCGTGGACGTCTGCCCCAGCGACGTGCTGGCGCGCGGGCCGGGCGGCAAGGCGGTGATCGCCCGCCAGGCCGACTGCCAGACCTGCTATCTGTGCGAGCTCTATTGTCCCGAGGACGCCCTGTTCGTCTGGCCGCAGACCGACCGGATCGTCGGCCTCTCCGCAGAACAGGCTCTCGCCACCGGCGACGTCGGTGGCTTCCGGCGCGACAGCGGCTGGGACGAGCACGCGAGCACCCACACCAACCAGCACTGGCGGATGGGGGCGATCTTCGAGCGCGCCCGCCTGATGGCGATCGACGCCGCCAACACCGCTCGAACCGAGGACGGGAGGACCAAATGAGCCATCAGACCCTGCGCGAGCGCCTGGCCGCTCTGCACGAAGAGCGCGTCCGCACCTGGGAGCCGGCGGCGCTGAAGATCAACATCGACCAGCGCGCCCGGCTGGTCGAGGCGGCCGAACCGGACGACTGGGTCAAGGTCGGCGACAAGGTGGCGCCCTTCGTGCTGAAGGACGTCGAGGGCGGCGAACTGACCCTGGAGAGCCTGACCGCCAGGGGGCCGGCCGTGCTGGTCTTCTTCCGCTTCGCCGGCTGCCCGGCCTGCAACATCGCCTTGCCCTACTATGAAGAGACCCTGGCGCCGGCCCTGAAGGCCATAGGCGCGACCCTGGTCGCCGTAAGCCCCCAGGTCCCCGAGCGTCTGGGCGAGATCCGCCAGCGCCATGGCCTCAGCTACAAGGTCGCCTCCGACCTCGGCAATGAGTTGGGCCGCCGTTTCGGCGTCACCTACACCGCCGACGAAGCCAGCCAGGCCGCTGCGCGCGCCAAGGGCAGCTTCATCGGCGACGTCACCGGTACGGGAACCTGGGAACTGCCGCAGCCGGCCGTGGTGGTCATCGACCGCAAGGGCGTCGTCCGCTTCGCCGACGTCAGCCCCGACTGGCTGGTCCGCACCGAAGCCGACCCCATCATCGCCGCCGTGCGCGCCCTGACCCCAGCCCCGGCGGCGGTCTAAGGGAGCAAGGCCGCGCCACCTTCAAACCTCTCCCATTGGGAGGGGGAGGGGTTACGCCGCCGACCGACGCATCCCACCCGTAAAATCCCCGCTTTCGCGGGGATTTTACGGAAGGTGGGAGCAGTCACGAAGATCCTCCCCCTCTGGGGGAGGTGGCCCAGAGGGCCGGAGGGGGCTAGCGCCGGCGCCAAGAACCCCCTCAGTCGCTCCGCGACAGCTCCCCCAGAGGGGGAGCATCTGGCGGCGGACGGGGACAGAGCAGCGTGGACCCCCGGCGCATCGCCAGCAGACCCCAACAAATCCAACGCCCTACAACTTTCTCACCCGAACTTATCAGACGCGCCCAGCCCCGGGTCATAATCAAACCGTCCCCGCCATGGGGAGGGCTCTTGGTACCGGCCCAAGCGTGGCGAGGACCGCATCGAGCGGGGCCGCTTGACGCGTCGTGGGAAAAGGCGGGTTTGCAGGATCGCTCAGAAGGCGTGATTGGGCCGCCAAGCCGTCCATGGCGCAACGAGTGGGTCGACAGGGCCGGGATCGTAAACCGGCCTAACAGGATCAGCCGAGGCGCCGCCGGATTACCGCGGAGCTATTGGTCCTGCCCGTTCGGGGGACAGGTCGGCGCTTGGGTTGAAACAGCACCCGCGCCCTCGGCCCCTCCGGGAAAAACGATGCGGCGGAGCGGTCGACGAAGCCGAAACGCTAAACAAACTCACGGTCTCCGGGCTCCGCCCGGCCGCTCCGCGCCTCCCCGCCAGCTTTCGTGGACTTCCACGGGAGTGCGAGAGCGCATGCCTGCGCTACCCCCTCAGTCGCTCCGCGACAGCTCCCCCAGAGGGGGAGCATCTCGAAGAGCGCCGCGCCGACCAGATCCTCCCCCTCTGGGGGACGCAGCCCGGAGGGCCGGAGGCGGTAGCTCCCGGCGAGACCAAGCACATCCCCGACGCAGCAATCCCTTCCCCCTCGGTCGCCTCCCCCTTCAGGGGGAGCATCTGGCGAAACAGTCGGTTACATCAATTGGCTCGAAACCGCCGCCTTTGAACTCTAAGAGCCGCGCTCATGAGCATGCCCTTCATCGACCTCGCCGCGCAGCAGCGCCGGATCCGCGACAAGATCGACGCGGCGATCGCCGCCGTCCTCGACAGCGGCGCCTATGTCATGGGCCCTCAGGTCCGCGAGTTCGAAGCCCAGCTGGCCGCCTTCGGCCAGGCCGGCAAGGCCCTGTCCTGCGCCAACGGCACCGACGCCATCGCCCTGCCGCTGATGGCCTGGGGCGTGGGCGCGGGCGATGCGGTGTTCTGCCCGTCCTTCACCTTCGCCGCGACGCCGGAAGTCGTGCCGTGGGTCAACGCCACGCCGGTGTTCGTCGACGTGCTGCCCGACACCTACAACCTCGATCCCGTGAAGCTGGAAGCCGCCATCGCCGAGGTGAAGGCGCGGGGCGAGCTGACCCCCAAGGTGGTCATCGCCGTCGACCTGTTCGGCCAGCCGGCCGACTATCCGGCCATCAAGGCCATCTGCGAGCGCGAAGGCCTGAAGCTGATCGCCGACAGCGCCCAGGGCTTCGGCTGCACCCTGAACGGCGAGCATCCGCTGCACTGGGCGGACGTGGCCACCACCAGCTTCTTCCCGGCCAAGCCGCTGGGCTGCTACGGCGACGGCGGCGCGGTGCTGACCAACGACGCGGTGCTCTGGGACCTGATGGACAGCTACCGCGTGCACGGCAAGGCCGTCGGTCCGGACCTGGAAGGCAAGACCTTCGATCACGACCCCAAGTACCTGAACACCCGCATCGGCATGAACTCGCGCCTCGACACGATCCAGGCGGCGATCCTGATCGAGAAGCTGGCGATCTTCGCCGAGGAGATCCAGCTGCGCCAGGCCGTCGCCGACCGCTACGCCGAGGGTCTGGCCGGCTCCGTGCTGTCCACGCCCAAGGTGATCGACGGCGGCGTCTCGGTGTGGGCCCAGTACGTCATCGAGCACGAGAACCGCGACGGCCTGGCCGCCCACCTGAAGACCAAGGGCGTGCCGACCGCCGTCTACTATCCCGTTCCGATGCACGTGCAGGCGCCGTACGCGGCCTTCCCGCGCGGCGCCGGCCGCCTGCCGGTGACCGAAGCCAAGGCCGAAACCGTTCTGGCCCTGCCGATGCACCCTTATCTGGCGGAAGCCGATCAGGCGGTGATCATCGAGGCGATCCGGGGCTTCAACGGCTAAGCTGCGCCTCATTGAGGCCTCAACTAGGGGGATTGTGCAGCGCGGTAGTCCCCCTCAGAAGGCGCGCATGCACGATCCGATCACCAGCCTCGTCGTCTCGGTCTTCAGCGCGCCCGGCGCGGCCCTGATCATGGCCGGGGCCATACTGGCCCTGGCGGTCGGCCTGATCTTCCAGTCGGGCCATTTCGAGTTCGCCCCGCTGAAGGACGATCTCGCCCGGCGCACCGACCTGCTTTCGGAGCTGAACGGATCCGACCCGCAGAAGGCCTTCGCCGAGGCCTTTCCGGTCATCGACAAGCGCCTGGGCGGTTCGGCCTATCCCACCCTCGAACTGGGCTGGGCGACCTATCGCGGCCAGCTGGCCCAGACCGCCGACGGGCGGCTCGCCTCGTCGATCCATGCCGTCGACGCCTTCGAGCACGCCGACGGCCCGGCCCGAACGCTGGAATGGTGGGCCAACCTGCTGGTCGCCATCGGCCTCGTCATCACCTTCATGGGCATCGTCGCGGCCCTGACCGAGGCGGTCGACGCCATGCAGCGCCAGGGCGGCGCGGGCATGCAGACCGCGCTGATGGGCCTGCTGGCCGTGGCCGCCACCAAGTTCTGGACCTCGATCGCCGGCGTGCTGGGCTCGATCGTGCTGCGCCTCGTGGCCCGCCGTCGGCGCCAGGCCATCGAGAGCCTGGAGGCCCACTTCTTCGCCCTGCTCGACGGCTGCGTGCGCTTCGCCCCGCCCGAGAAGGTGATGCTGGAGCAGCTGGCCGTGCTGTCGCGCATCGAAGCGGCCCTGGCGGGCGCCGCAAGGGTCCAGCCCGCCGCGCCGAGCCTGGCCTGATGGCCCTGGCCCGCGCCCGCCGGCGCCGCACGCCCGACCTCGAGGAAGGCGAAAGCTACTACGTCTCGATGACCGACATGATGGTCGGGGTGATCTTCATCTTCATCATCATGCTGAGCTATTTCGCCCTGCAGTTCCGGCAGTCGACCAAGGCCCTGACCGAGGCGAAACATCCGGAGACGGCGGCCCTGCTGCAGACCGCCACCGCCCTGACGCCGCGTGACGTCACCGTCGAGATCGACGAGAAGGCCCGCGTGCTGTGCGTGCCCGAGAGCGCGATCGGCGGCGCGGCGAGCGATCGCCGCTGCTTCTCCTACGCCCCGCCGACCAAGAGCACGGGCCAGGCCGTCGCCGCCTCGGAAGCCCAGAAGGCCCTGATGGGCTTCCTCGACGCCGACCTGCGCGACGCCGGCGCTCCGCTGGTGGGCGACACCTCGGGCGGGGCCCTGTCGTTCTCGGCCGACAAGCTGTTCGAGCCGGGCACGGCGAACCTTTCGGCCGGCGGCCGCGAGATCGCCGGCGACGTCGCCGCCTCGCTGGCCAAGCGCCTGCCGTGCCTGGCCTATGGCGGCCAGGCCTCGGCGACCTGCCCCGAGGGCGAAGCGAAGCTGTCCCTGGTCAACGTGGTCAGCCAGACCGATCTCGACGCCTTCACCGCCGAAGGCCAGAAGGCCGCCGCCCTGGCCCTGGCCCGCTCGGCCGCCTTCCACCAGGCCCTGACCGGCGCCCGGCCGGTGCTCGGCGCCCTGCGCAACGCCCCGACCGACCAGCCCGGCTCCCAGCCCCTGCTGCGGGTCGCCAGCGTCGGCCAGTCGCAGGAAGGCGCCTCCAAGGTCGGCGAGGGCCAGACCGTGAGCATCCAGTTCCAGATGGCCCGGTAAACGGGCCCGCGCGGTTGGCGCGCGGGTCCCGTCGGCCTATATGCCGCGCGTAGCGTTTCGCGCCGGCCGGCGCCTCGCGCGTCCACGGCCGAACAGAAAGCGCGTCATGCCCCGGGATACTCAGCAGACCACATCGCCCCATGCCGGCATGGGCTTCATCCAGTTCGTCGCCCTGATCGCGGCGATGATGGCCACCAACGCCCTGGCCATCGACTCCATGCTGCCGGCCCTGCCGCAGATCAGCGCCAGCCTGGGTCTTACCGCCGACAACCAGCGCCAGTGGGTGATCACCGCCTACCTGCTGGGCTTCGGCGCGGCCCAGATCGCCTACGGCTCGCTGGCCGACCGCTACGGCCGCAAGCCGGTGCTGCTGGCGGGCCTGGCCCTCTACGTGCTGTTCGGCCTGGCCTGCGCCCTGACCACCTCGTTCGAGATGCTGCTGGTCGCCCGCGCCCTGACCGGCGTCGGCGCGGCCGCGACGCGGGTGCTGTCGGTGTCGATCGTCCGCGACTGCTATTCGGGCCGCCGCATGGCCCAGGTGATGTCGCTGTCGTTCATCGTCTTCCTGGCCGTCCCGATCATCGCCCCGTCGATCGGCCAGGCCATCGTGCTGGTCGCGCCCTGGCGCTGGATCTTCGGCGTCATGGCCGTGTTCGGCGCGGCCGTGATCGCCTGGACCGCCGTGAAGCTGCCCGAGACCCTGCATCCGGAGGATCGCACCCCGATCTCGCCCAAGGCCATTCTCGGCGCGTTCCGCACCGCCCTGACCGACCGCGTCGCCATGGGCTACACCATCGCCGCGACCCTGGTGCTGGCGGGCCTGTTCGGCTTCATCAACTCGGCCCAGCAGGTGTTCGTCGACGCCCTGGGCGCGGGCGAATGGTTCACCCTGATCTTCGCCGGGATCGCCGGCGGCATCGCCCTGGCCTCGCTGGTCAACGCCCGCATCGTCGAGCGGCTGGGCATGCGCAAGGTCTCGCACGTCGCGCTGATCGGCTTCATCGCCTTCGCCGGCGTGCACGCCGTCGTCGCCCACACCCAGCACGAGACGGTCTGGACCTTCGCCCTGCTGCAGGGCGGCATGATGTTCTGCTTCGGCCTCGTCATGTCGAACTTCGGGGCCATCGCCATGGAGCCGCTGGGCCACATCGCCGGCGCGGCGGCCTCGCTGCAGGGCTTCGTCACCACCATCGGCGGCGCCCTGGGCGGCTTCCTGATCGGCCAGCTGTTCGATGGCACCGTCGGACCCCTGACCCTGGGCTTCTTCGGCTTCGGCCTGGCCGGCCTGCTCGCCGTGCTGGTCACCGAGAAGGGCAGGCTGTTCCAGACCGGCCACGGGGGCGGCGCGCCGGACATGGCCCACTGAGGCTTCAGTCCAGCATCCGCTCCAGGGTCGACAGCTCGTCGGCCTCGCGGGCGGGCTTGTCCCAGCGGATGCGGTTGATGCGGGGAAAGCGCATGGCCACGCCCGACTTGTGGCGGGTCGAGCGCTGCAAGCCCTCGAACGCCACCTCGAACACCAGGCCGAAGTCCAGGTCGGCCCGCACCGACCGCACCGGTCCGAACCGCTCGACGGTGTTGTCGCGGACGAACTTGTCGATCAGCTTCAGCTCCTCGTCGGTGAAGCCGAAATAGGCCTTGCCGACCGGGGTCAGCTTGCGATCGCCGGTCTCATCCTGCCGCCAGACGCCGAAGGTGTAGTCGGAATAGAAGCTCGACCGCTTGCCGTGGCCGCGCTGGGCGTACATCAGCACCGCATCCACCAGGTGCGGGTCGCGCTTCCACTTGAACCACGGCCCCTTGGGACGGCCGGGCTCGTAGACGCTGTCCCAGCGCTTGAGCATCAGGCCCTCGGCGATGGCCGGATCGCCCTCCGGCGGATCGGCGCGCAGGGCGGCCAGGCCTTCCCAGGTCTCGAACGACTGCAGCGGCGAAAGATCGATCCGCGTCGTCGGCAGCCGGTCGACGAAGGCCTCCAGCCGCCGCCGGCGCTGGGCGAACGGCAGGCCGCGCAGATCCTCCTGCCCGTCGAGCAACAGGTCGTAGGCTCGGATCCCGGCCGGATGGACGGCCATCAGCCTGGCGTCGACGGTCTTGCGGTTCAGCCGCTGCTGCAGGTCGCCGAAGCTTGCGATCGCGCCGCCGCGCATGACCAGCAGTTCGCCGTCCAGCGCGCCCTCGAAGTCCAGCGCCTCCAGCACGTCGGGAAAGGTCGCCGAGATGTCGTCGCCGGTGCGGGTGTAGAGCCGCCGCTCGCCGCGCTCGCTGACCGCCTGGACGCGGATGCCGTCCCACTTCCATTCGGCGGCGTAGTCGGCGGGCTTCAGCTTCTCGAAATCCACCGCCTCGTCGATGGCCTGGGCCAGCATCACCGGCCGGAAGCGGCCGGGCGCGTCGGGCGAGGGCCGCTCCGAGCGCCCCTCCAGCCAGGCGAAGAGGTCGCCGTAGGGCGGCTCGATCGCGTGCCAGACCTCCTCGATCTCGCCGATCGGCACGCCGCCCAGATTGGCGCAGGCCTGCTTGGCCAGGCGCGAGGAGACCCCTACCCGCAGGCCGCCGGTCATCAGCTTGAGCAGCGCCCAGCGGCCGTCGGCGTCCAGGGCGTCGAGCCAGCCTTCGATCAGCGCCTGCGCCTGGGCGCGGGAAGTCGCCTTCAGCGCCTCGACCACCTCCGACAGCTCCGGCTCGCGATTGGCGCCGGGCTTGGCGGGCCAGACCAGGGCGACGGTCTCGGCGAGGTCGCCCACATAGTCGTAGGACCAGGCGAACAGCTGGGCGTCCATCCGCGCCTCGACGGCCTTGCGGATGAAGGCCGGCTTGGCAGCGTCGAACGACAGGGCGCCGGTCAGGGCCGCAAGCGCGTAGCCGCGGTCGGGATCGGCCGTGCCGCGCAGGAAGTCCTCGATCAGGGTCAGCTTGGCGTTTCGCGAGGCCGTCAGCGACAGGCGGTCGAGAAGATGGGCGAAGGCGCGCACTACTCGCCGTCCTCCTCGTCGTAGCCGACTAGTCGCAGGGCGCGGGCCGGGATGCCCTCCAGTTCGCACCACCGCTCCAGGGCCTCCTCGCGGCCATGGGTGATCCACACCTCCCCGGGACGCAGCTCCGACAGCGTGTCGGTCAGCTCGTCCCAGTCGGCGTGGTCGGAGATGATCAGCGGCAGCTCGACGCCCCGTTGGCGCGCGCGGGCTCGCACCCGCATCCAGCCGCTGGCGAAGCAGTCGACGGGATCGGGGAAGCGGCGGCTCCAGCGGTCGGCCAGGGCCGAGGGCGGGGCGACGATGATCGATCCCGCGAAGTCACCGGTCTTGCCGCGCTCCACGGTCGCCGGGGCCAACGGACCCAGATCGACGCCATGGGCCTCGTAGAGGCGGTTCAGCCGCTCCATGGCGCCGTGCACGTGGATCGTCCGGTCCCAGCCGGCCTCTCGCAGCAGGGCGATCACCCGCTGGGCCTTGCCCAGGGCGTAGGCGCCGACGATGTGGGCGCGCTCGGGAAACTGCTCGACCGACTTCAGCAGGGCGGCGATCTCGCCCTTGTCGTCGGGATGGCGAAACACCGGCAAGCCGAAGGTCGCCTCGGTGACGAAGACGTCGCACGGCACGGGCTCGAACCGCGCGCACGTCGGGTCGCGTCGGCGCTTGTAGTCGCCGGAGACGACGATGGTCAGGCCCTTCCAGCGCACCACCGCCTGGGCCGAGCCCAGCACGTGACCGGCCGGGACGAGGGAGACCTCGACGCCGTTGTGCGTGACGGTCTCGCCGTAGGCCACGGCCTGACGCTGCCTGGCGAAGTCCTCGCCGTAGCGCTCGGCCATGATCGCCAGGGTCTGCGGCGTGGCCAGCACGGTGTCGTGGCCGGCGCGGGCATGGTCGGAATGGCCGTGGGTGATCACCGCCCGGTCCACAGGACGGACCGGATCGATGTAGAAGTCGCCGGGTGGGCAATACAACCCTCCGGGCTTCGGACAGAGAAGATCCTGGGGCTTGATCACGGCTGGATAAGACAACGCGCGATCCTGTAAGCCTATCCCTCATGAGCGAGACGGATATCGGCGAACAGCACCGCCTCATCGCCAAGGCGATGAACGAGGGAAGCCCCCAGGCCAAGGCCCTGGGCTTTTCGACCCTGGAGATCGGCGACGGCGTCGCCATCCTGAAGGTTCCCTACCGCACCGAACTGGTCGGCGATCCCGAGACGGGGGTCATCGCCGGCGGGGTGGTCACCACCCTGCTCGACCACGCTTCGGGGCAGGCGGTGCACGCGGCCATGACCAGCTGGACCTCGATCGCCACGCTGGACCTGCGCATCGACTACATGCGGCCGGCCGAGCCGGGGAAGGACATCCTGGCCCGCGCCCACTGCTACAAGCTGACCCGCTCTGTCGCCTTCGTGCGGGCCGTGGCCTACGAGACCGACCCCGAGGACCCGATCGCCGCCGCCCAGGCCGCGTTCATGCTGGATTCCAGCGCCGGCAAGAAGGCGGGCGCCAACCTCAAGCCCCCTGGCTCCAGCAAGAAGGAGGGCGGCCAATGAGTGAAGCTCAAGATCGTCTGGTCGCCGTGCTCGGCGCCATTCCCTACGCCCGCTTCATCGGCATGAAGGCCGAGCTGGCCGGCGACGAAATGACCGCCATCCTGCCGTTCTCGCCCGAGATCGTCGGCAACCCGATGCTGCCGGCCATTCACGGCGGGGTGCTGGGGGCCTTCATGGAGATGACGGCGCTGGCCCAGCTGTCCATCGCCGAAACCCTGAAGCGCCAGCCGCGCACCATCGACGTCTCGATCGAGTACCTGCGCTCGGGCCGGCCGCTGACCACCTACGCCCGCGCCCAGATCAAGAAGGTCGGCCGGCGGATCGCCAACGTCCATGTCGAGGCCTGGCAGGAACAGCGCGCGGCGCCGATCGCGGCCTTGCGGGGCCACTTCCTGCTGACCGGGGCCGAGGACTGATCTTCCCCCGGTTGCGGCGGCGGGACGCAAGGCGCTCCCGCCGCCAGCCCGGTCAAGAAGGTGATATTTTTCGTCAAAGCCGATAAATGCACCCACATTAATCCAATGTAATGCACATTACGGGCCTTATATTTTCTTAAAATGGCGTCATGACGCAAGGGTAACGGGTGTTCGTCCCTCGCCCCGCCTATACCTCTTTTCACCGGACGCGGACGTCGCGCCGGGCAAACAACTCAGGGACAAGACCAATGACCTTCTCGAACAACGCTTTTGCTTCGCTCGCCAGCCTGGTGCTCGCCGTGCTGCCCCTCGTCGTCATCGCCGGCTTCATCTCGCCGAGCTTCTAAGTGAACGCCGCTTAGCTCCGCCGGCCCGATCCCGGCGGAGCATGGCGCTAGCGAGATCCTTCTCGCAAGATTAGATCGGAAAGAATTCGAAACTTACTTGTTTCCATAGATATCCGAACGTTGCTTTTGCAGCGAACTTGCAGCGATATCGTCGATTTTCGACCCCATAATCGCTCTATTATCGTCATCAAACATTGAATTACGATCTCTAAAAATCCCCGCTCCGCAGGGATTTACTTCGCATATCGGCGGAGTTGTTGCGGACAAGGGGATAATCTTAGAGATGAACAGAACCAAGCTGGCCTGCCTGGCCACGACGGCGCTGTTTGGCGGCCTGCTTTCGGCCACCGGCGCCTTCGCCCAATCGACCGCCACCACCGAACTCGACACCGTCGTCGTCACCGCCGCCTCGGGTCCGAAGACCCTGGACGGGACCATGGTCGCCGAGACGGCGCCCAAGGGTAAGTACACGGTCACCAACGAGTTCCTGAACCGGCAGGCCGACGGCCAGACCGTTCTGCAGTCGCTGAACCTGGTGCCGGGCGTGGTGTTCACCAACAGCGACCCGTACGGCTCGTCGGGCGGCAGCATCCGCCTGCATGGCCAGGACGGCGCCCACATCGGCTTCCTCGTCGACGGCGTGCCGCTGAACGACGGCGGCAACTACGCGATCTACTCGAACCAGCAGGTCGACGCCGAGCTGATCCAGCAGGCCAACGTCAACACCGGTTCGACCGACGCCGACTCCGTCACCGCCTCCTCGACCGCCGGCGTGATCAACTACACCACCCTGCGCGCCGCCAAGGACTTCGGCGTGGTGACCAAGGCCGGCGTCGGCACCGACAACTTCCGCCGCGCCTTCGCCCTGCTGCAGACCGGCGAGTTCGGCCCGACGGGCGCCCGCGCCTGGATCGCCGGCAGCTGGCAGAAGTACGACAAGTTCAAGGGTCCGGGCACGCTCGAGAAGAATCAGATCAACGCCCGCATCGAGCAGGACCTGGCCAAGCCGGGCGACTTCCTGGCGCTGAACTTCAACTACAACGAAAACCGCAACAGCAGCTACTACGCGCCCTACCTGACCAACGCCGACGCCTCGGTGGCCGGCGACGTGGCGACCTACGGCCAGGACTACGACTTCAGCACCACGCCGGGCACGTCGAGCTACTACGGCCTGCGCATCAACCCGTCGAACACGGGCACCATCCGCGGCCAGTCGCGCTTCACCCTGCTGCCGAACCTGAAGCTGACGGTCGACCCGTCGTTCAACTACACCCTGGCCAACGGCGGCGGCTCGACCAGCCTGTCGGAAACCTCGATCCAGCTGAAGAACAGCGCCGGCGTGGGCGTCGACCTCAACGGCGACGGCGACACGGGCGACACCGTGCTGGTCTATTCGCCCAGCAACACCAACACCCGCCGCTGGGGCCTGAACACCTCGCTGATCTGGGACGTGGCCGACCACCACCGCGTGCGCTTCGCCTATGCCTGGGACGAGGCCCATACCCGCCAGACCGGCGAGTACAGCGCGCTGAACAGCAACGGCGACCCGACCGACGTGTTCAGCGGCAAGGACGGCTACGGCGTGGCGATCAAGACCGCCGCCGGCGACATCGCCCAGAAGCGCAACCGCAGTTCGGTCGCCACCTTCAACCAGTTCAGCGTCGAGTACCGCGGCGAATTCCTGGACGAGAGGCTGGTCGCCAACGTCGGCGTGCGCCTGCCCACCCTGGACCGCGAACTGAACCAGTACTGCTACTCGCGCGCCGGCTCGACCACCTACTACTGCTCGTCGATGACCCCGACGGCGACGGCCGCCAAGGCAGACGGCGCGGTGGCCTCGGTCGTCACCGTCAACGGCGCGACCTACTTCTCGCCGTTCTCGGCCAAGAAGAGCTATGACGACATCCTGCCGAACGTGGGCCTGTCGTATCGACTGGGCGACAACCACTCGATCTACGGCAGCTATTCGGAGCAGATGTCGGCCCCCAAGGTCGACAACCTCTACACCCTGACCAGCACCGGCGCCCTGGGCAATGTCGAGCCGGAAACCGGCCAGACGGTGGAAGTCGGCTACCGCTTCCGCACGCCGACGGTGATGGCCTCGGCCAGCGTCTACCACACCGACATCCAGAACCGGATCGTCACCACGGTCGACCAGAACGACGGCACCTACATCGACCGCAACGTCGGCGACGTCGAGATCCAGGGCTTCGACGCCCAGGCCCAGTGGCGCCTGGACGACAACCTGACGATCTACGGCTCGATGGCCTATACCGACGCCAAGCTGCAGGACAATCTGGCCGTCAGCTACAGCTCGACCACGGGCCTGGCGACCTATGCCGACACCGCCGGCAAGCAGGTGGTGGAGACCCCGAAGTGGACCTTCGCCGGCCGCCTGACCTACGACATCGGCAAGTTCCAGATCGGCGTGCAGGGCAAGTTCATCGGCGAGCGCTACATGACCGACGTGAACGACCAGAAGCTGCCGCACTACACGGTGTGGGACGCCGACGTGCGCTACGACCTGGGCGGCGACGGCTGGAAGAAGTCGTATCTCCAGCTCAACGTCACCAACATTTTCGACAAGTTCTACTACGGCAACCTGTCGGGGACCCAGACCAGCGCCACCCCGGGCGACCCCGGCTATGCGCGCACCTACGCCTATGTGGGCGCCCCGCGCGCGGCGGTGCTCAGCCTGCGGACGGCCTTCTAGAGCCGGATCTCAGATCGCGTAAGGAAGGGGCGGCTCGGCGATGGGCCGCCCCTTTTGCGTGGACAGGAGCGCCGCGGCCGTACGGTGCAGGATGGCGTGGCGGTCGGCCAGGCGGTCGATGTCGGGGTCGTAGCCGCCGCCGATCACGCCCACGACCGGGATCTCGCGTTCAAGGCACGCGCCCAGGACCCGCGCCTCGCGGGCGGCGATGCCGGCGTTGGTCAGCGACAGCCGGCCCAGCTTGTCGTCCGCATGCGGATCGACCCCGGCATTGAAGAAGACGAGCTCGGGCGCCACCCGGGCCAGCAGCTCGGGCAGCACCGCGTCGAGCCGGGCCAGATAGGCGGCGTCATCGGTTCCGTCGGGCAGCTCGACATCAAGGTCGGAGGCGGCCTTGCGGTGCGGGAAGTTCTTCTCGGCATGCATCGAGAAGGTGAAGACGCTGGGGTCGTCCTCGAAGATCCGCGCCGTGCCGTCGCCCTGGTGGACGTCGAGATCGACGACCAGCACCTGCCCCACCCTGCCCTCGGCCTGCAGGAGCCGGGCGGCGACGGCCACGTCGTTGAACACGCAGAACCCGGCGCCGGACCCCGCCTCGGCATGATGGCTGCCGCCGGCGGTGTTGCAGGCGATCCCGTGCTCCAGCGCCAGACGGGCGGCCAGGATGGTGCCGCCGGTGGCGGCGCGGGCCCGGGTCGCGACGCTTTCGCTGTTGGGCATGCCGATCCGGCGCACGATGTCGGGCGGCAGCGAAAGCTCGACCACGCCGCGCACATAGTCGTCGGCATGGGCCAGCCGCAGCACGTCCAGCGGCGCGAACTCCGGCTTGTGGAAGCCGTGCGCCCCCGGCAGCCCCTCGGCCTCCAGCAGGCTGGCCAGCCGCGAGAACTTGTCCATCGGGAAGCGGTGCCCGGGCGGCATTTCGGCCCGGAAGGCGGGGTGATGGACGATAGGCGGCAGGGGCGGCGGCATGGCCCAGAGGATGGGCGCCGCGACCATGCGGCGCAAGGCTGACGCTATGGGCAGGCTTGCTCTGGCCGTCCGTGAAGCTTATCGCAGCGCACCATGCAGACGCCCGAGAACCTCGCCGAAATCCTGACCCTCGAAGCCATCGAGGTGAACCTGTTCCGGGGCGTCAGCCCCAACGACGGCTTTCCGCGCATCTTCGGCGGCCTGGTCATCGCCCAGGCGCTGACGGCGGCCTACAAGACCGTGCCCGACCGCGTCTGCCACTCGCTGCACGCCTACTTCATCCGCCCGGGCGACGTGAACGCCCCGGTGCTGTACGAGGTCGAGCGGGCCCGCGACGGCGGCACCTTCACCACCCGCCGGGTTGCGGCCATCCAGCACGGCGAGCAGATCTTCAACCTGGCCGCCTCGTTCCAGACGCCGGAAGTGGGCCTGGAGCACCAGTTCGAGGCGCCCGACGTTCCCGCGCCCGAGACCCTGCCTACCGAGGCCGAGTACCTGCGCAGCCTGGGCGACCAGATCCATCCCAAGATGCTGGCCTTCATGGAGCGCCCGCGCCCTGTCGACCTGCGCTGGATCGATCCGCAGAACCCTGTCGCCCCGGTCAAGAAGTCGGGCGACAAGCAGGTCTGGATGCGCGCCGTCGCCCCGCTGGGCGAGGACATCCGCATGCAGCAGGCCGCCCTGGCCTACGCCTCGGACATGGCCTTCATGGAAAGCGCCCTGCGCCCGCACGGCCTGATCTGGACGACGCCGGGCCTGCAGGCCGCCAGCCTCGACCACGCCATGTGGTTCCACCACCCCTTCGACTTCAACGACTGGACCCTGTTCTCCCAGGACAGCCCCAGCGCCTCGCAGGGGCGCGGCCTGGTGCGTGGCCAGATGTTCAGTCGCGACGGCAAGCTGGTGGCCTCGGTGGCCCAGGAATGCCTGATGCGGATCCGGAAGTAGGCCCCCTCAGTCGCTCCGCGACAGCTCCCCCAGAGGGGGAGCACCTAAGCCCGGCGCTGACCAGATCCTCCCCCTCTGGGGGCGGTGGCCCGGCGGGGGGGGGGGGGGCACCCGCGCCCCGTCACCGAAGCCAGCGCGCGGGCGACACGGTGGACGTGTGAGGGCGTG